>QHUB01000017.1:2500-75936 GCA_003221035.1 Gemmatimonadota bacterium | reverse complement strand
TAGCCGCCCCATGCTCCTCGCCTGCGACATCGGCAACACCGAGACGACGGTCGGGCTGTTTGCGGAAGATCGCCTCGAGGCGCATTGGCGATTGCATTCGACGACGCAGCGCACGCCGGACGAGTGGGCCGCAATCTTCACGGCGCATCTGACGCAGGCGGGACATTCGACGCAAGAGATCCGCGCGGCGATCGTCGCCTCTGTTTCACCGCAGATCACCGAAAGCCTGTGCGAGGGAGTCGCGCTCGCAACGACGCGTCAGCCCGCGAAGATCGACGCGCGCGCTCACCTTCCCATGGTGCTCGACGTGGACGAGCCGCTGACCGTGGGCGCCGATCGAATCGTCAACACCCTCGCGGCCGCGGAGCTCTTCAAACAGGACACGATCGTCGTGGATTTCGGCACCGCGACGACGTTCGACTGCATTACCGTCGGCCGTGAGGCCCGGTTCATCGGCGGCGTGATCATGCCGGGACTGCGGACCGCGTCCGACGAGCTGGTGCGCAAGACCGCGAAGCTTCCGGCCACCGAGCTCGTGCCGCCCGCGCGCGCAATCGGCCGCCGCACCGAGGATTGCATCCGTGCCGGCGTGCTGTGGGGCGCCGCCGATGCGGTGGACGGCTTGGTGAAGCGCATCAAAGCCGAGTGGCCCTCGAAGAACAAACCGCTGGTGGTTGCCACGGGGGGACTCGCGGGCCTCGTCGCGCCCCTGTGCAAGGAGATCGAGTCCGTGCATCCCGATCTCACCCTGGTCGGCTTACGGATCGCGGCGGCGGCGCTCGGGCTGAAGTGGTAACCGGCGCACGCACGCTGAATGCGTGGCGGCGATGGGGCTATCGCATCCTTCCCGGTGATCTCTACTCCTATGTCCTCCACATGCGACCCGCCGAGTGGGCGATCATGGCGGGACACACGGTATTGGGATACATCCTCGCGGTGGGATTGCGGGGAGCCGGGAGCGGGGAGCAGTTGGGGCCGGCGCTCCTCGCGCTCGTCATCTGGGTCGTCTTCCTCAACGGCGGCACGCTCGCGATCAATAGCGTCTTCGATAAGGATGAAGGCGACATCGGGTACTTGAACGCGCCGCCGCCGCTGCCGCGCTATCTGTTGCCTTTCAGTGTCGCGCTGCTCGTCGCGGGTCAGCTCCTCGCCTTCCTCCTGCCGGCCGGCTTCCGGATCGCCTATGCGATCTGTTTTGTCCTTTCCATCCTGTATTCCGTGCCACCCTTTCGATTTAAAGCCGTGGCCGGGGTGGACTGGGTCATCAACATGTGGGGCTTCGGCTCACTCACACCGTACGCGGCCTGGGCGGCCACAGGCCGTCCGCTCGATGCCGGTCACGGGCTGCTCCTGCTCGCGTTCTGCCCGCTCTTTGCCGGGCTCTATCCGCTCACCCAGCTGTATCAGTTCGATGAAGACCGGCGGCGGGGCGACCGCACGCTCGCCTTGATCCTCGGCATGCGCGCGAGTCTCGGTGTGGCGGTCGTCAGCACGCTGCTCGCCTTCGTGCTGTTTGGCTGGGCGGCGCGGCTGCTGGCGATCGGCGCGAAAGGCGGCATACTGGCTTTCCCGTTGACCGTATGGCTGGCTGTGCTTTTGCCTTGGCTGTTCACGCATGCGCGCTGGACGCCGGCGGAACACCAGCGAGGGATGTACCGGGCGTTGGCCGCGTGGGCCGTAACGGATCTCACAGTCCTCTCTGTGTTTGCTTGGTATTAAATTGAGTGATATGCAGGTTGGTCTTCCACCAACGTTGACAGAGGTGACATGACCGCCCCAGCCACCGCCGCTCGCTCCGATTTCACTCACATCCTCATCAGTGGCACGATCGTCGGGGCCGCCACGGCATTTTTGGTGATCGTGTTTCTCCTCGTGTCACGCAATCTCCCAACCGGCATGCTGACGTCGCTCCTCCTGGCGGTTATTGTGCTCGCCGGTGGAGTGGTCGCGGCGTTTCTCCCGGCGTCCTTCGCAAGCGCGCGGGCGGTGCAGGGTATCGCGAGCGCGGCTGCGATCGGGTTGTGGGGCACCGTCGTGTTCATGGCGATCGACATCATCCTGCTCCGGCCGTTCAAGGCCTATCCCTGGACGTGGGACGCGGTCGGCGGCGGCAGCACGTGGTGGTATCTGCCGATCTGGTGGATGCTCGGGACTTTCCTCTCCTGGACGGGCGCCCTCGTGACGGCGGGACGAGCGGGGAGGGGCGGGAACACCGCTATTCGGTCTGTGGCGATCGCTCCGTTGGCCGTTGGCTTGATCGTGGCGCTGGGATTGGGACTCCGGCACGTGATCGCGATGCCGGTCGCCGCGGGCCTCGGGTTCGCGGTGACGGTGTTCAGCTTCGCCCTCATCGGGCTCTTGCGTCGAGGATAACCGAACGTGCCGAGATGGCTCGCGCATCTGCTCGTGGTCACGGGGTGGCTCCTCACCCCGGCCTGGGCGTGGGCGGCATCTCACGTCGGCCTGTGGCTCGGCGCATTGATCGCCGTGCGGTTCGACAGTCCGATCGTCATGCTTTCGATCGCGGGATTCAGCGCACTGCTGTTCGGGTTCATGGTGCTGTGGGTCTGGGTGCGCTTCATGCGGCGGCTGCCACACTTGCTCTCGCATCATATGGCGCCCCGCGCCTCCGAGGAGCACGCCGCGATTGCGGCCGCGGATTGAGTTTGTCCTTCTCATAGCCGGAGCTTCTCACCTCGCCGCGCAGGGGCGCGACGTCGACCTGCGTTACGGTCGCTGGTATCAAGGCAACGAATCGAGAATCTACGAGCTGCGGACCGACGCCCCGCTGGGCGGAATCTTTTCCCACGGGTTCACCGC
This sequence comes from Gemmatimonadota bacterium, assembly GCA_003221035.1. Lineage (GTDB taxonomy): Bacteria > Gemmatimonadota > Gemmatimonadetes > Gemmatimonadales > GWC2-71-9 > 20CM-2-65-7. The sequence continues at coordinate 73,116 of QHUB01000017.1, read as the reverse complement.
GCAGGTGATGGTCCACGACAGCCTCGGGCGCCATCACGCATTCTACGGCGCGGGATGGCAGCTGCACGCGCTGCGCCGCCACTCCACGTTCGGGCCCTATTTTCTCGGCGGCGTTTCGCTCGGCGTCTCGACGGATACGGCCTCGCAGGGGCTCGCGGCACTCTGGATGTTGGGCGCCGGCGTCGAGTGGCGGCCGATCTCGTGGGCGGCGATGGGCTTTGAAACGGCGTACCGGCTGCAGGACATCGGTCCGCGCGGCTTCTGGCGCGCGAGCGAGAACTCGCGCGACGGTGTCAGCGCGGCGATCGGCATCTCATTCACGATCGGGAAGGGCGTCGATCGCCGCTGGAGCCAGCCGAAACAGGAATCGCCTGGTTCGCAGCCGGCGCTCATGATCCCGCCGCCAACGTCGATCACCGGCAATGCGGCCGACATCGTCCGCACCGCGCTCGATGCGCTCGGCACGCCTTACGTCTGGGGCGGGACGGCGGAGAACGGCTTCGATTGCTCGGGACTCGTGCAGTGGGCGTACGGCCAGCACGGGATCCGGCTGCCACGCATCAGCCGGGATCAGGCGCGCTCCGGCGCCGAGGTCACGCCGGTGATCGATGCGTTGCGGCCGGGCGACATCCTGCTGTTCGCGGCCCAGCCCGGGGGTGGCGTGACGCACGTTGGCTTGTATGTGGGCGACCAGACATTTATCCACAGCGCGGGCGCCGGCGTGAAGCTGTCGCGCTTGCAATCGACGGACACAGACGGGGCCTGGTGGGTAGCGCGGTGGGTTGGGGCACGGAGGATCGTGCAATGACGCGTCAGAGGACGCTCCGACGCTACGGCATACGAAGGCTCGTACAACGTATCGTCGTAGCGTCGTATAGCGTGCTCACGCTCGCTTGTGCATCGCATGGCCTGCCCGGTCTCCACGGCTACAGCATCGTTGTCGAGGAGAAAGACCCGCAGAGTGTCGAGCTCGCGCGGGCGCTGCGCGAGCACGGCGTGAAGATCAAGTCGCGCGTGAAGGGCGGGAGCGGCCATACGGCCGAGCTGATCTACTTCACCTTCAGCGATCCCGACGCGTCCCCACCCGAGACGACCTGGCTGCATCTGCGTTTGGCGGATACGCGGTCGGGGGTGATCGTGCGGGCGACTGCGATTCCGCTCGATTCCGCCACGGCGACGCCGCGCACCCGCGCGGAGGCCGCCGTTCGGGCATTACTGGCCCCTTGACCCAGCGCCCCATCTCCGTCAGATTGCTCCCCGTCGTCCATTAGCACTCATCAACCGCGAGTGCTAACAGCTAAACAAATCAAAGAGTTATGGAGGTTCAGGGTAACATGCCAGCAACCAAGACGACCCCGAAGTACAAGGTCCACCCGCTGGCCGATCGCGTGGCGATCCGGCCGATGGAGGAGACCGAGACGATGAAAGGTGGGCTGTACATCCCCGATACCGCCAAAGAGAAGCCGATCCAGGGCGAAGTGATCGCCGTGGGACCGGGCCGGCGGGAGAAGGGTGAGACGATCCCGATGGAGCTGAAGGTGGGGGATCGCGTCGTGTACGGGAAGTACAGCGGCACGCAGATCGAGTTGGACAACGAAGAGATCATCCTGATCAAAGAAGCCGACGTCATCGCGAAGCTCGCGTAAGCAGCCTCTAGGGAGGAAGCACAGACATGGCAGCCAAGTATCTGGAGTTCAGCACCGAGGCCCGGGCGCGCCTGAAGCGCGGCGTGGACCAGCTGGCCGACGCGGTGAAAGTGACCCTCGGCCCCAAGGGCCGGAATGTCGTCATCGACAAGAAGTTCGGCAGCCCGACTATCACCAAGGACGGCGTGACGGTCGCGAAGGAAGTGGAGCTCGAGGACGAGATCGAGAATATGGGCGCTCAGATGGTGAAGGAAGTGGCGACCAAGACCTCGGATCTCGCGGGCGACGGCACCACCACGGCGACCGTGCTGGCGCAGGCGATCTACCGTGAGGGTCTCAAGTCCGTCACCGCCGGTGCGAATCCGATGGCGCTGAAGCGCGGCATCGAGAACGCCGTCGAGACTGTCGTCGCCGAGTTGAAGAAGATCTCGGTGCCGACCTCGGGCCGGAAAGACATCAAGCAGGTCGCCACGATCTCCGCCAACGGCGACGCTGAAATCGGCGATAAGATCGCCGACGCAATGGACAAAGTCGGTAAGGACGGCGTGATCACGGTCGAGGAAGCCAAGAGCCTCGAGACCACGCTCGAGACGGTGGACGGGATGCAGTTCGACCGCGGCTATCTCTCGCCCTACTTCATTACCGATCCTGAGAAGATGGAAGCAACGCTCGAAGACGCGTACATCCTCATCTACGACAAGAAAATCTCCACGATGAAGGACCTGCTGCCCGTCCTGGAGAAGGTGGCGCAGTCGGGCCGGCCGATGCTCATTGTCGCGGAGGATGTCGAGGGTGAGGCGCTGGCGACCCTCGTCGTCAACAAGCTCCGTGGCACGCTGAAGGTCGCCGCCGTCAAGGCGCCGGGCTTTGGTGATCGCCGCAAGGAGATGCTGCGCGACATCGCCATTCTCACCGGTGGCCAGGTCATTTCGGAAGAGCTCGGCCTCAAGCTCGAGAACACGACGCTCAACGATCTCGGCCGCGCCAAGCGCGTCATCGTGGACAAGGACAACACCACGCTCGTCGACGGCAAAGGCAAGGACGATCAGATCGAAGGCCGCAAGTCAGAGATCAAGGCCCAGATCGAGAAGTCCACGTCGGATTACGACAAAGAGAAGCTGCAGGAACGGCTGGCGAAGCTCGCCGGCGGCGTGGCGGTGCTGAACGTCGGTGCCGCGACCGAGACCGAGATGAAGGAGAAGAAGGCTCGCGTCGAGGATGCGCTGCATGCGACGCGCGCGGCGGTCGAGGAAGGTATCGTGCCGGGCGGCGGCGTCGCCCTGCTGTGGGGTCAGCGCGCGCTCGACAAGATGAAGGGCACCGATGATGACGAGCGCACGGGCGTGGACATCCTGCGCCGGGCGCTGGAAGAGCCGATCCGGTGGATCGCCCAGAACGCGGGCGCCGAAGGCTCGATCGTGGTCGGCCGCGTGAAGGAGTCGAAGGACAAGAACTTCGGCTACAACGCGGCGACCGATAAGTTCGAGGACTTGGTTGCGGCTGGCGTCATCGACCCGACCAAGGTCACCCGGACAGCCCTGCAGAACGCCGCGTCCATCGCGGGCCTGCTCCTCACGACGGAATGCGTCGTGGTAGAGAAGAAGGAGAAGGAGAAGGCTCCGCCGATGCCCGGTGGCGGCGGCATGGGTGGGATGTACTAAGCAACAGACGCAGAGACGCACAGTCGCACAGACGCCCCAGGGTAAATACCTGGGGCGTCTTGCGTTATCCCCGTGACCCTGCACATGGCGAGCATCACTATCTTGGGGAGCCATGACCGGGGCGCCGCCGTCCGAAAAGGCCGCTCTCTCGCGAGAGTTGGCCGATTTTCTGATCGAGTTCTCGATTGCCCTCCACAAGCACGCGATGTACCCGGAGGGCCACCCGTCGCTCGCCCCCGCCGCCGCGGCCACCACCCGCCGAGCCGAACATCTGTTCGAAGAGCGCACGACGCTGGCGCTGGGTGTGGCTCGCCAGCAGCTCGTCATCGAGGGCGTCGCGACCGATCCGAAGAACCCGCTGTTGTCGGAGCTCGCGGGACGGCTGCATCGCCACCACCTTGGCGCCGTCACGTTCCACCGCGGGCTGCGGGTGAGCGAAGTCGTGGATGTGCTCAAGACGCTCGCGATCGACGCGGAACGCACCGGGGAGCCGCTCGGGCTCGGCGCTCCGGAGCAGCTGCGCGCATGGGACCACGTGCGACTGCATCCCGTCACCTACGAGCGCCTCGAGCTGCTGGAGGAAGATGGCGCTGCGCCGTCGGCCGAGGACAAAGGCGCCAGGGAGCGGGGTCTGCGCGGCGCACAGCTGTGGCTCGGTCTGGCGCGTGCCGCCCTCGCGGCGGATGCCAGCAGGGGAGACGACGCGCCGCCGGCCGAGCCGACCGTGATCGCCAAGGCGATCGACGAGAATCAGAAGAACGCGGCCTACGATCAGGTCATCGTCGGCTATCTGCTGCAGATCGCCGACGAGCTGAAGCACGCCGGCGGGGCTGAAGCGGCATCGCTCCGGCGCCGGACCTCGAAACTGGTCGGCGCGCTCCAGCCCGCCACGTTGCGCCGCCTCATCGAAATGGGCGGCGATAGCGCCCAGCGCACCAAGTTCGCGATCGACGCGACGCACGGGCTCGCGGTGGACGCCGTGCTGGAGATCGTGCACGCGATGGCGGATGCGTCGCACAAGACGGTGTCCGATCCGCTCGTGCGAATGTTGTCGAAGCTGGCGCAGCATGCCGAGCAGGGTGCCGTCGAAGCGCGGCCGCAGGCCGATGAAGCCCTGCGCGAGCAGGTGCGCGATCTCCTGCAGGGCTGGACGCTCCAGGATCCGAATGCCGACGCATACGGACGGGCGCTCCACGAGATGGTCGCCACCGCGCCCGCACCATCCGGAGGCGCCGCGCGGCGCGAAGAGAAACAGGCAGCCGAGCCGTTGCGCATCGTGCAGACGGCCCTCGAAGCCGGAGCCCTGGGGTTCGGCGCCTGGCGCGCGGTGGAGCGTCTCATCGCCGACCGTCACGTCGCCGAGCTGGTCGACTTGCTCGCCGTCACCCCGCTGGTCGGCGACGCGCGCGCGCCCCTCCGCGCGGACATCGCGCCGCTCTGGACCCGGCTCACCTTGCCGGACATCGTGCGCGATCTCGCGGCGGCCGAGCCGCCCGACTTTGTCACGCTGGATCGCGTGCTGCCGCGGCTGCACGTGGATGGGTTCGAGCCGCTGCTCGACGTGCTGGGCGACTCCGAGTCGCGCACCACGCGTCGGGGGCTGCTCGATCGGTTGACGCGCGCGCCGCGCGAGCTCGGCCCGATCATCGCGAGGCGCTTGGGCCGCGACATTCCCTGGTACGTCACGCGCAACCTGCTGCTCGTGCTGGAAGGCCTGCCGGCGCTGCCTGACGAGTTTTCGCCGGCCGCGTTCATCGGACACCAAGACGCGCGCGTGCGCCGCGAGGCGTTGCGGGTGTCTCTCAAGATTCCGGCCGAGCGCGAGCGCGCCTTGATCAGCGCCCTGCGCGACGACGATCCGCGCACAGTGCGGCTGGCGCTCTCGGCGGCGCTCGACGACTGCCCGCAGACGGTCCTGCCGCTCATCACCCACGTAGCGCTCGACCGGACCGTGAGCTCGGAGCTGCGCGTCCTCGCCATCAAGGTATTGGGTCGCGTGCGAAACACCGCGGCGCTGAGCGCGTTGCTGCAGATCGCCGACGGCGGGACGAACTGGCTGGGGAGGCCCAGGCTGGCCGCGCGCTCGCTCGAGCTGCTGGCGGCCTTGCTGGCGCTGGCGGCGGGCTGGCGCAGCGACGTGAAGGCGTCGGCGCTCCTCGCGCTCGCGACGGCATCCGGGGATCCCGAGATCCGGACCGCCGCGAGCCCGACGCCGCGATCCACCGCGGCGGTAAAGCGATGAGCGGCGACCCGGCACGCTTCCTCAATTCGTTCGCGCAGGCGCTCGCGGCGATGGCGCTGTACAAGGTCGGCCACCCGGCCCGCGAGCGCGCGCTCGACGCCGCCTACCAGCAGATCCAGGATCTGCAGGCCGACACGGCGCGACCGTTGTTCACCTTCCTCGGCGACGAGGTCGTGTTCGGGCGGTTGCCGCTGCGCGAGCTGAAAGCATGGGACTGGGGCAAGCGGCTGGCCCAGGCGGGGATTCAACGCCTCGAATTCGAGGACAAGGTCAGCCGCGAGGAGTTCGAAGGCTTCTTGGAAGAAGTCCTCGCCCGGCTCACGCTGTCGGTCATCAGCACCGAGGCGCGGCAGATGCGGCGCTCCAGCATTCGCTTTGGCGCGGTGGGCTTGAAGGGTGAGACGGAGCTCGCGGCCGAGCCGCTGCCCACAGCGACGATCAGCTTTTCGCTGGGTGAAGAAGTCGACACGTTGCGCTGGCTGCAGAAGGAAGTGCAGACCGGCGGCGCGGTGCCGCTGGCCGAAGCGGAGGCGGTCGTGCGCTCGCTCGCGGTCGCGATGCACAGCGGGCGCCAGGTAATCCTTCCACTCCTGCAGCTCAAGGACTTCGATCAGTACACGACGACCCACTCGATGAACGTCGCTGTGCTGTCGATGGCGCTGGCAGAATTCCTGGGCCTCGCCGCCGCCGACGTGCGCGGCTTCGGGATTGCCGGCCTGCTCCACGACATCGGCAAGATCAAGATCCCGCTGGAGGTGCTCACCAAGCCCGGTCGGCTGACCGACGAGGAGCGAGCCCTCATGAACGAGCACCCCGCGGCCGGCGCGCGCATCCTGCTCGACGTCGAGCAGGATCTCGATCTCGCCGTCGTCGTCGCCTACGAGCATCACATCATGATCAACGGCGGCGGCTATCCCGCGCTGCATTACGCGCGCGACTGCCATCAGGCGAGCAAACTCGTCCACGTGTGCGATGTCTACGACGCGTTGCGCACCAAGCGGCCGTACCGCGACGCCTGGTCGTTCGAGAAGACGATCGCGTATCTCGACGAGCGCAATGGCCTCGAGTTCGATCCCGAGATGTGCACCGTGTTCGTGCGGATGATGAAGCAGTGGGAGGGACAGGTGACTGTGCTCTCGGACACCGCGACGCCGATAGCGGCGTCACCCGCTGCACAAACGAACCAGCCCCGGGTATGATTGGTCCCATGATCCGACCCACGATGTTGACCGCCTTCGCGCTTCTCGTCGCGCTCCAGGCCCCGGCGCACCTGAGCGGGAACTGGCAGGCCAAGGCCGGCGACGAAGTCCGGCACATCATGGTGCGCAGCGACAGCTCGGCGCAGTTCGGCAAAGACGTCGCGCGCTGGCGCGTCGTGGGCGACAGCCTGTGGATTACGCTGGGTGATGGTGTGTGGCAGATCTACGGAATGAAGCTGGCCGGCGACAAGCTCACGATCAGCGGCGGCGACCTGGAGAAGCCGGTGACGCTGCGTCGCGTGGGCGCCGCGACGGCCCGTCCTGATACGGTGACGATCCCCGATCCACCCGCGCCGACTCAGCGCGCCTGGTGAACGCAGGTAGGGGCGCAGCATGCTAGCGCCCCTACCTCGCTCATTTTAGCTCGGATACCCCCGCCAACCGCCAGCCGACGTCCCGCTTCTCAAATCGCATCGCGAACCGCCGCCGGTTGATACGCGGCGCGCCGCCAGCCGCCGGCACATACTGAAACTGCCCGCGCACGTTGCCCGTGGCGGTCGCGCCGCGCGCGTCGAAGTCCTCGATGGTGAATTTCGCGGTGATCTGATTCCAGTCGCGGAAGAACGATTCCCAGGCGTGCTGGTCCGCGTCGGTCAAGCCCGGATAGAGCACGCGAATGTTGGAGATGCGCTCGCTGGCGAGGGCGCGCGCCAGGTCGCTGAGGAGCACCTCGATGGCGGCCCGCGGATCCGGTGGCTGCGTGCTCGGCGGCGCAATACCGGCGTCGATCCCGATCTGCTCGGCACTTTGCGCGGCCATTTTGGCGAGTGTGAAATCCTGCTGGGTGAGCAGCGATTCGGCGCGCGCCAGATACACGCCGGAGTTGGCGGCCGCGCGTCCGGTGGGGATCGCCTGCACGAGTGGCGTCACGCGCTCGACTATCCGGCGCGCCTCGCGCTCCATGGTGCGCGCTTCTTCTCGCGCCTGGCCATACCGTTCGGCCGATTCGACATACCCGCGGAGTGCGAGCGACTGATCGCCGCGTTGCAGCGCACGGTCGGACGCTTCCAGGATCGTCTGCGCGAGCAGCAGCGACGGCACGCTGTTCTTCTGCGCGCCCGCGCCGATCGCCCGATCGCGCGCGGCGAGCGCGGAATCGCGGCGCGTGCTGACGGCCAGGGAGACCGGAGGGGCATCGGGATTTGCGACAAGGCCGTGGGACACGCGACCTGGAGCGGTGGGCGGACCAGTGGGCGCCAGCCCCGATGGGCTTGGCCGCACCGCCGGCGGATTGGGGAGCACGGGCGCGAACGCGACTCCCGGGTTGTCCTGTCCCGGCTGGCTCGGGGCATACAGGAGGAGCAACACGACCGCCGCGAGCGCCCCCAGCACCGCAAGCCGCGCTTTCATCGACGCGTGGGTGATCAGTTTCAGCATTGGCCGGGGCAGCGGCGTCCAGCGGCCCAGCGGCTGCGTCGCTTCCTCGTCCGCACCCGAGAGCGCGGCGCGAATCTGCTGCAACGTCGACATCATCTGGCCCGCGGACTCGTAGCGCTCGTGCGGCACTTTGTTCATCGCCTTGGCCACCACGCGCTCGAGCGCGGCCGGAATGGAAGGCGCCACCGTCCTGAGCGGCCGCGGCTCCGTCGTGAGCACCTGATACAGCACACCGTGCACCGACTCGGCCTCGAATGGGCGCTGGTAGCACAGCAACTCGTACAGCATGCAACCCACCGAGAACACGTCGGTCGCGGGCGTGATCGCGCCGTTGGTGATCTGCTCGGGCGCCATATATGTCGGCGTCCCGACGATCGCGCCGGAGCCCGTCGCGTCGGCCTTCTGCAGGCGCGCGATGCCAAAGTCCATGATCTTGATTCGGCCGTCGGGCATCACACGGACGTTGGACGGTTTGACGTCCCGATGGATCACGCCGCGCTGGTGGGCGAAGTGGAGGCCTGTGAGCACTTCGATCGTGATGTCGAGCTTGCGCTCGAGCGCGAGCGGATCGCGCAGCGCGATCATGTCGGAAAGGTCGCGGCCCTCGACCAGCTCCATGGCGATATAGAGCTGGCCGTCGGACTCGCCCAGGTCATACACGGTGACGATGTTGGCGTGCTGAATGGCGCCGGCGGCGCGCGCCTCGCGCAGGAACCGCTCCTGCATGTCTTTGGTCTTGCGGAAGCTCGCGCTCAGGAGCTTCAGCGCGACGAAGCGGCGCAGCACCGTGTCGTAGGCTTTCCACACGATGCCCATCGCGCCTTCGCCGAGGAGCTGGTGCAGCTCGTATTTGCCGAGCCGCCGGTAGCGGTGCTGGGCTTCAGTCACGGACGGGGCGGACGGGTCAACCACTCGAACGATCGCCGCAGATACGATCGCATCGGGTCGGTAACCTCGACGTTGCGCCGGGGAAGTACGCGCTCGACGATCTCCAAGAACTTCTGCTGCGTCATCCGCTCGGATCCGGCACCTCCCCAGGCGAAGGGTGGGACGTATTTCGGTGGACGCAACCCGTCGAACACATTGGCGCCGGCTCCGACGACCGACCCGGTATCGAGCAGGGTTCCGATGGCCGTCTTCGCGTGGTCGCCGATTAGACTACCCAGGAACTGGTGTCCGGTTTCCAAGTCCGCACCGTTGACGTGCAGACGCACGGGTCCATACGTGCTCTTGAGATTGGATGTGATGGTGCCCGCCCCGAGATTGACCCAGCGTCCCAGCACGGAATGGCCGACGAAGCCGTCGTGGCTCTTGTTGGCGTAGCCCAGCATCGTCGTCGTGGACAGCTCGCCCCGCACTACGCACCAGGGCCCGACCGCCGAGTTCCGGATCGGACCTCCAACCAGGCGGGTGTTGGCGCCCACCCAGAGCGGCCCCTCGAGCCGGGTACCCGAGCGGACCTCGACCCCGCTTTCCAGAACGACGGGACCGTTGCGCGTATCGAAGATCACTCCGGGCTCGATCATCGCCTCACGCACGGAAACCCATGCAGAATCGCCGACCACGATCGATCCTTTCGGCACCGCGTCGGAATCGCCGAGTAACCGGATCGCGTCTTCGCGGAGCAACTGATCGAGCGCGCTTACGAGGTCGTGCACGCCGCGCAGCAGAACCCCTTCCACGTTCACGGCCTGCGCATTGCCCACGGGACCGGTCCAGGTTTGTCCCGCGGGCACCGCCCATCCAACGGTGATGCCATCATGGATCAGGCGCGCGGGCGCGTCCGGGAGCTGGCTGGCGAGTCCGCGGGGTGCGAACGTGGACGAGCCGATCACGGCCGGTCCTTGCACCGCGCGGCGGGCCTCCACCGCCGGCACCCCGGCCTCTGGAAAGCCGGCGAGATGGGGGAGCGCAAAGATCCCCGTCGCCTCCGTGCCCACGAATGTTTCCCACCGCTCGCGGACCAGGTGCGCGCCGGCGCGGAGCTCGCACAGGGGCCGGATGCCCGCGAACGGCGCCCAAGCGGGCGTCGGATCCGGATCGAGCAGATAGAGCGCGTGCGTCATCGGTTCTGCACCAGGGCCTTCAGCTTTTCGGGCTGCCCGGTGGGCATCACCAGCGTGTGCCCATTGGCGCGCACGACGACCATGCCCTGCACACCGGCGACCGCGAGATCTTCGTTCTCCGCCCAGATCACGGAGTCCTTTACATCCTTGCCCAGCGTCACGTTCCCCACGGTGACGTTTCCGCGCGCATCGCGGCGGCGGATCCTCAGCAGGGCATCCCAGGAGCCGATGTCGTCCCAGGCGAACGTTCCGGTCACGACCCCCAGGCGCGTCGTGCGCTCGAGCACGGCGACATCGACGGCCACCGGCTTCACCGCCGCGAAAAACCGCTCCGCATCGCCGTTCGTGAGCGCGCTCCAGCCCGGCGCGAGCTCCTCGGCATAGGCGCCCGCCTCGCCAAGAAACCGAGCCGCGCTCCATGCAAACAGCCCGCTGTTCCAGAGCGCGCCGCGCCGCCGCAACAGGGCGGCCCGCGCCGCACTCGGCTTTTCGACGAACGTTTTCACGCGGCGCGCGCTGCCGAGGGGTTTGCCGGGCACGATGTAACCATAGGCCGTCTCATTCCGTGTCGGTTTCACGCCGACGGTGACCAGGACATCCTGTTCGGCGGCGACGCTCAGCGCGTGGGTCGCGGCGGCGCGGAACGCGCGGTCGTCGCCCACCGACCAGTCGGCGTGCAATGAGAGCATCTGTCCGCCGGGGTCGTGCTTGGCGATCCAGTGGGCGGCCCACGCCAGCGCGGGGGCCGTAGATGCCGCGCGTGGCTCGGCGAAGATGTTGGCAAGGGGAACTGCGGGCACGGTGCCCGCCACGCGCTCGACCAGCGTCGGCCCGGTGAGAATGAGGATGCGCTCGGGCGGCACAAGGCCGTGCAGCCGCGCGACGGCCTGCGCGAGCAGCGGTTGGTCGCCCGTGAGCGGCAGGAACTGTTTGGGCCGTTCCGGCGTGGACAGCGGCCAAAACCGGGTGCCCGATCCGCCCGCGAGGATCGCGGCCCACGTGCTCACGAGGCGCTCCCGGCGCTCCCGGGACCCGCGTCCGGGTGCGCATCGCCGAACATCAACGCGATACGTTGCGTGAGCTTCGTCGGACTGAACGGCTTCGTGACGAGCGCGGCGCCGAGCCGGCGGGCTTCACGGAGGATCCGGTCCTCGCCTTCCGCGGTCAGGACGAGGACCGGAAGGCGGGACGTGCGGCCCTGGTTTCGCAAATCGCGCAGAAAGTCGAGACCCGAGCCGTCGGGCAGGTGAAGATCGAGCAGCAAGCCATCCGGGGGCTTGGCCTTGAGCGCGCTGCGGGCCTCGTCGAGCGTCTTGGCGATGCTCACGCTGTAGCCGAGCTGCTCGAGAAACGGACGCAAGACGAGTCCGATATGGGGCTCGTCGTCCACCACCAGAAGGTGTCGTGCGGAGTTGGCCACCGGCCGCCGTCCCGCTTTACAACAGACCGGCGATGGCTGCGCGGTGACGGCGCAGATCGAACAGGAGGGCGCCTACGTTCGTCGCCGGCTGCACCAGCACGATGAGGAGCGCATCGGCGTGGAGCACCGCCACGATGGCGAGCCCCTTGCCGAATTCCAGGACGGCGGTCGTAAAGTCGCCGCGGCCACCGGCATCTCCGAGTTGCGACATGTGTCTGATCACGGTCGGCAGAACTGCCGCGACGGTGTCGGCGTCGACGCCATTGGCAACGCGCGAGTCGATGGGCAGCCCATCGCGGCCCACCACTACCACGGCGTCCACGCCGTTCGAACGGCTGAGCGCCTCCACGACATTGCGGATGGTCGCCATACGCGCGGGCCAACGTAGGTTTCCGGGAAGTCGAAGTCAAGCAGCGACTATGGGTTGACCCACTTGGCGGGCGCCCTGTAAGTTCTCCAACACTCAATGCGTTACTTCTTTCTGCTCATGTTCGTCTGTGCCATCCTGGCATCCTGCGGGAGCCCACTTGGGCTGCCTCCCGCGTTCATTGCAAACACGGTCGACACGGTGCACCTGTACGCGCTGAGCGGCACCCCGGTCACCCTGCCGTCCGGGTACGTGATCTCGGGACGGTTGGTGGTGCGTACGGACGTGTATCCGTTGTTCGATTTCGTATTCGATATCGACACCGCCGGACGAGCCATATTTCTCCCGACGGGCGCAGTGAAGATGGGCCGGAACTCGGGATTGCAGATCGTCCCCGTGCCGTTCGATTCGATCCACACGGCGCTGCTCGCGAATTACAACAAGGACAGCGCCACGGTGGTGCATGAGAACGACGTCGTGATGGGGCAGTCGATCCCGACGACCTGCAGCTTCTCGCTGCCTGCCGCGTACTACGCCAAGATGCACATCCTCAAGATCGACACGACCGCCGCCATCGACACGACGACCGGTCTCTACGGCCGTCGGATCGATTTCGAAATCCTCGCCAACGTCAACTGCGGCTATCGCGGGCTCGACCCAGGCCTGCCGAAGCACTAAGCCGTGATCGATCTGAAGTTGCTGCGCGCCTCCCCCGGTCAGGTGCGCTCGGCGCTCGCCCGCCGCGGCGACGCGTCGTTGACGCGCCTGCTCGATGAAATCGAAGCGCTCGACATGAAGCGGCGCACGTTGACCGCGCAGCTCGACACGTTGAAGGCCGAGCGCAACGATGCCGCGAAGGCTGACGCGATTGCCGCGAAATCGCAGGGCGGCTTGGCGGCGACCATCGTCGCCGAGCGCCGGAAGCTCGGCGAGCGGATCACCGGATTCGAATCCGAGCTGCGCCAGATCGAGACGACACTCGAGGCCAAGGCGCTGTTCGTGCCGAACCTTCCGCTGCCCGACGTTCCGGATGAGCAGACGAACCTGCGGAGCTGGGGTACGCCGGCGCCGAAGGGCGGCAAGCCGCACTGGGAGATTGCGGAGACGTTGGGGATTGTGGATCTGCCGCGCGGCGCGAAGCTGTCCGGCTCGGGATTTCCGGTGCTGGTGGGGATGGGCGCGCGTCTCGCACGCGGGCTGATCAACTTCATGCTCGATCTGCACACGCGCGAGCACGGCTACGTCGAGGTCGAGCCGCCGCTGCTCGTGCGGCGCGACGTGATGACGGGCACGGGCCAGCTGCCCAAGTTCGAAGACGACATGTACCGGCTCGGTACCGATGACCTGTTCTTGATTCCGACCGCGGAAGTGCCGGTGACGAATCTGCACCGCGACGAAATCATCGATCGCGCGTTGCCGTTCGGCTACGTCGCGTATACGCCGTGCTTCCGCCGCGAGGCGGGGGCCGCAGGCAAGGACACGCGCGGGTTGTTGCGCGTCCACCAGTTCGACAAGGTCGAGCTGGTGCGCTTCAGTCGCGCCGCCGAGTCGGCCGCCGAGCACGAGCAGCTCACGGGACATGCCGAAGAGGTGCTGCGCCGGCTCGAGCTGCCCTACCGTGTGGCGCTGCTGCCCGCAAACGACTTCGGATTTGCCGCCGCCAAGACCTATGACCTCGAGGTGTGGGCGCCGGGCGTCGGGCAATGGCTCGAGGTGTCGAGCTCCAGCACGTTCACCGACTACCAGGCTCGCCGCGCCAACATCCGGTGTCGGCCGCGCCCCGGCGAGAAGCCGGAGTTTGTGCACACGTTGAACGCCTCGGGCGTGGCGCTGCCGCGCACGATCGCGGCATTGCTCGAGACTCATCAGCAGCCGGACGGCTCCGTGACCCTTCCGCCGGCATTGGTGCCCTATGTCGGCACCGATCGAATCGCCTGAGAGGACAGGCGCGCTGCGGCGCGCCGGTCCACCCGTCCTCGTGTTCGCCGCGCTGCTGTTCGGCGTGCTCTCGGTCGGGTACGCCTGGATCGTGGCGCGCCATCTCCGCAACGACGCGCGCGAGACCAGCCGCTTGCTGGGGCACGTCTTTGCCGGATTGAACGATCCGCGTGAGGGCGCCGCCGCCGATGCGCTCCTCGGGCTCGCCGATGAAGTCCGGCACCTCGGCATTCCGCTGGCGGTCACCGACACGGCGGGCCGCATCACGGCCCTCGACAACGCGCCCTTCGGTCCGGACGCCGGCGAGGGCACGCGGCGCAATTGGATCGCCGAGCTGGACCGCATCCACGCGCCGCTGAGCCAGCCGGGGGTCGGCACGATTCATTACGGCGCGCTGCCGACGGCGCGCGCGTTCACAGGCCTCGCCGTGCTGCAGGGAGCGATGTTCCTGAGTTTGGTGCTCCTGGCCCTCTCGGCGATGCGCGAGCGCGTGAGCGCGGCGCGCGACCGCCTGTGGGTCGCGATGGCGCGAGAGTCGGCTCATCAGCTCGGAACGCCGCTGATGAGTCTCACGGGCTGGATTGATTATCTCCGGGAGAATCCGGGTACACCCGGCAGCGAGCTGGTACCACATCTTGAAGCGGACGCGGAGCGTCTGGGGCGCGTCGCCCGGCGGTTCGAGCGGATCGGGCGGCCCGCACGGCGCGAAGCTGTGGGATTGGGCACCGTGGCCGAGCGCGTCGTTGGCTACTTCCGGCCACGCCTTCCTACGCTGGCGCATTCGGTGACGATCGCGATTCGATCACCGGCTGCCGGTCCGACGGTAATGGGTGATCCAGTGCTGATCGAATGGGCGCTGGAGGTGATCGTCAAAAATGCCGTCGATGCGTTGAGCGGCCGGGGCGGTCGGATCGACGTCGAGGTGGAAGCCACGGAATCGACAGGGCTGCTCAACGTCCGTGACGACGGCCCCGGCGTCGCGCCGGACATGCAACGCCAGCTGTTCGAGCCGGGCGTCAGCAGCAAGACCGGTGGATGGGGGATCGGTCTCGCGCTCGCGCGCCGCATCGTGGAGCAACAGCACGATGGGCGCGTCTCGTTTCGGCCGGGTTCGGATGGTCGGGGGTCGGTTTTTGTCTTGGAGTTCCCGCTGAAATGACTGAGCAGCAGTCCTTACCACTCAATCCGGCCCAACGCGAAGCAGTCGAGCATCCCGGCGGACCCGTACTGGTGCTGGCGGGAGCGGGATCGGGAAAGACGCGCGTGCTCACCATGCGGATCGCCCACCTGATCACGACCCAGCATGTCGCGCCGCAGCGCATCTTCGCGGTGACGTTTACCAACAAGGCCGCGGGCGAGATGCGCTCGCGGGTTGCGCAGCTCCTCGGCGCCGATCCGCGCGGGCTCTGGATCGGCACGTTCCACTCGGTTTCGGCCCGCATCCTGCGCCGCGAGGCGCCGCTCCTCGGGTTCGGTCCCAACTTCACCATCTACGATTCGGACGACTCCGAAGCACTCGTCAAACGCCTGCTCGAAACGCGCCAGCTGTCCACCAAGGTGTATCCACCGCGAACGGTTCACGCCGTCATCTCGAGTGCCAAGAACCGGATGCTCACGCCCGAGGAGCTCGGCGCGCAGGCGGACGCGCCGTTGATCAAGGTCGCCGGGGAGATCTACGCGGCGCTGGGCCCGGCGTTGAAGCAGGCCAACGCCATGGATTTCGACGATCTGCTGCTGCACCCGCTCACGCTGTTCCGCGAGCATCCCGAGCGGCTCGCGTACTGGCAGGACCGGTTCCAGCACGTTTTGGTGGACGAATTCCAGGACACGAATGCCGCGCAGTATCTGCTCGTGAAGCATCTCGCGAAGCGACACGGAAATCTGTGCGTGGTGGGGGACGACGATCAGGCGATCTATGGCTGGCGCGGCGCCGACGTGCGACACATGCTGACGTTCCAGAACGATTTCCCCGGCACGAAGCTCGTGCGCCTGGAGCAGAACTATCGGTCCACCCAGATCATCCTCGATGCCGCCAACGGCATCATCGCGGAAAACGCGGCGCGCCTCGGCAAGACGCTCTTTACCGAGAAGAAGGGCGGCGAGCGCGTCGTGCTGCTGAGCACCGCCGACGAACGCGACGAAGCGGAGTGGTTGGCGAATGAGTTCGCGCGACGTGCAGCGGACGGGGACGCCGGCTACGAGGGGATGGCGATCCTGTACCGGACCAATTCGCAATCGCGGCCGCTGGAAGAGGCGCTCCGGTTTCGGGGCATTCCATACCGGCTGATCGGCGCGATCAGCTTCTATGAGCGGCGCGAAGTGAAGGATTTGCTGGCGTACCTGCGGCTGATTGCCAATCCCGCCGACGATGAAGCGTTCCTGCGCGTGGTGAACGTGCCGCGCCGCGGCATCGGCGACGCCTCCCTGACCGTGCTGGGGAGGTCAGCCGGCGCCTGGCAGAAACCGTTGCTGGAGGCGGCGCGCCGCGCGAGCGCGATCACCGAGCTCCGCCCCAACGTCCGGGAGGCGCTGGCGGGCGTCGCCTCGCTCCTCGACCGGCTGCGCGACGCGGTGGGGCAGGCGGATCCCGCCACCGCCCTGGAAACGATTCTGGCGACCACCGGCTATGAGCAGTACCTGGCCGACGAAGGCTCCGAGGGCCTCGAGCGGATCGAGAACGTCCGCGAGCTGGTGGCGGGAGCCGCCGCGTGGGCCGAGGTGCAGGACCCCGATGCCGCCGAAGGGACGGGCAGTCCCGTGGAGCGCTATCTCACCCAGGCGGCGCTGGTGACGCCGGCGGACGAGGCGCGGGACGCGGGCGGCGTCACGTTGACGACCACGCATATGGCGAAGGGGCTCGAGTGGCCGATCGTGGCGCTCGCAGGTCTCGAAGATGGACTCTTTCCGCTCGGCCGTTCGACCGAGCAGCCGGGCGGCGTCGAAGAAGAGCGACGCCTGTGCTACGTGGGCCTCACGCGCGCGCGAGAAAGGTTGTATCTCTCATGGGCGCGAACGCGCTACCGTAACGGCCGCCTGGAGCTCGCAGAGCCGTCGCGGTTTCTCGACGCTCTGCCGTCGCAGGTCGTTGAAGAGCGCAGTACGACGCCAACATGGCGGCCGCAGCGCGGCATGTCGGGTGCGATGCCGCCGCGACCGCCTCGGCCCCGCGGCGCTGCCGCGCGACGGCTTCCGGACGTCGCATTTCCGGAAGAGGTGTCGCAGGACGCGCCGCGCTACGTCAAAGGGGAACGCGTGCGCCACCGCAAATTCGGGGGCGGCATCGTGCGCGGGGTCTCCGGCGAAGGCCGAGACCTGCGCGTCAGCGTGGACTTCGATGATCCCGACATCGGGACCAAGCAGCTGCTCGCCGCCTACGCGGGGCTCGAGCGGGATTGGGAAGGAGAAGGGGCATGAGTGTCTCACGCGACGAGGTGCTGCGAATTGCGCAGCTCGCCGAGCTCGACGTGGATGACGATGCGCTGCCGGAGATCGCGGAGCAGATGTCGCGCATTCTCGACTACGTCGCCCAGCTCAGCGCCATTCCCACCAACGGCACGGTGAAGACGTTCGTCCCGGGTCCGGATGCGATGCGATTCCGGCCCGACGAAGTCGCGCCGTCTCCGCTCATGTTCGGGCCGGCGCAGTTTGCGCCGGCCTTCAAGGAGGGCTTCTTCGTCGTACCGAAGCTCGGTCAGTTCGAGTGAGTGACGCGCGCGCGGTCGCCGACCGCCTGATCAAAGCGAAGCGCCTCAATGCGCTGCTCACGCCCGCCAAGGATCTCCGCAAATCGCTGCTCGCGCAGGCTGAGGCCGCGCGGACGACCGGTGTCTTGTACGGCATGCCGGTCGCCGTGAAGGACAACATCTGCACGCTCGAATTCACGACGACGTGCGGTTCGAAAATCCTCGAAGGATATCAATCGCCCTATGAGGCGACCGCGATCACGAAGTTGAAGGCCGCGGGAGCGCTCATCGCGGGCAAGACCAATTGCGATGAATTCGCCATGGGGTCGTCGACCGAGCATTCCGCGTACGGCCGCGTGATCCATCCGCTCGACAAGGCGCGCGTGCCCGGCGGCTCGTCGGGTGGCTCGGCGGCGCTGGTCGCCGCCGGGGCGGTGCCCGCGGCGCTCGGTTCGGATACCGGGGGCTCGGTGCGCCAGCCCGCGGCGTTCTGCGGCGTCGTGGGCATGAAGCCAACGTACGGCCGCGTCAGTCGCTACGGGCTCGTCGCGTTCGGTTCGTCGCTCGACCAGATCGGTGTGCTCGGCCGCAGCGTCCATGACGCGGCGCGCGTGCTGTCGGTCATCAGCGGGCGCGATGCCAGGGATTCGACGTGCGAGGATCGCGATCCGCTGCGCCTGCCCACGGTCCCGGAGTCCTTGCAGGGCTTCGTGATCGGCCTTCCCAAGGAATACTTCCCGGCCGAGCTCGATCCGGCCGTAAAGCGGGCGTGCGATCGCGCCATTCGGATGATGAAGGAGCTGGGCGCGGCGGTACGCGAGGTGTCGTTGCCGCACACGCCCTACGCCGTGCCGACCTACTACGTGATCGCCCCGGCCGAGGCGTCGTCCAACCTGGCGCGCTACGACGGGGTGCGGTACGGACCGCGCTTCGATGGGCATCAGGATCTGCATGCGCTCTACCGGACGACGCGCGGTCAGGGGTTCGGACCCGAAGTGCGGCGGCGGATTCTGGTTGGGACGTACGTCCTCTCGGCCGGCTACTACGACGCCTACTACCGCCGGGCGCAGCAGATGCGCGCGTTGATTGCGCAGGATTTCCGGAACGCATTCGATCGCGGCGTGGACCTGCTGTTCACCCCGACGGTGCCCGCACCGGCGTTCAAGGCGGGGGAGAAGCTCTCGGATCCGATCGCGATGTACATGTCCGACATTTTCACCGTGACCGCGAATCTCGCCGGACTTCCCGCGATGTCGCTGCCGATCGGGCGGGTCAAAGGACTGCCGATCGGGGGCCAGCTGATCGGTCAAGCGTTTCTCGAAGACGAGATGATCGAAGCGGCCTACGCGCTGGAACGGGTCGTGCCCGCGACGGACGAAGCATGAGCCAGGCGTGGGAAACGGTGATCGGGCTCGAGACACACGTGCAGCTCCGCACGCGCTCCAAGATGTTCTGCGGCTGCTCGACGTCCTTCGGCGCGCCGCCCAATACGCAAGTCTGTCCCGTGTGCCTGGGATTGCCCGGCGCGCTCCCCGTGGCGAATGGCGCGGCGATCGGTCTTGCCGTCCGCGGCGCGCTCGCGCTGGGATGCACCGTGCATCCCAAGAGCATCTTTGCGCGCAAAAACTATTTCTATCCGGATCTGCCGAAGGGATATCAGATCTCGCAGTTCGATCAGCCGCTTGCGACGCAAGGGAGCTTGTCATTCCTCTCGCCCGAGCGTGGCGCAGTGACTGCCACGATCGTGCGGCTGCATCTCGAGGAGGACGCGGGCAAATCCATTCACGACCGGTTCCCCAAGGCGACGGCGGTCGATCTCAACCGTTCGGGTGTCCCGCTGATCGAAATCGTCGGCGGGCCCGACCTGCGCTCGCCGGCGGAGGCACGCGCCTATCTGCAGACGTTGAAGCAGCTGCTCGAGTACATCGGCATCTCCGACTGCGACATGGAGAAGGGCAGCCTGCGCGTCGATGCGAACGTCTCGATCCGGCGTGCCGGCGAGACGGCGCTCAACACGCGCACCGAGGTGAAGAACATCAATGCATTCTCCTTCGTCGAGAAAGCGCTCGGCGTCGAGCGCGACCGGCAAATCGCTCTCGTCGAATCGGGCGGCAGCGTGAGCCAACAGACGATGCTGTACGATGCGAAGGAGAGCACCGTCCGCCCGCAGCGCTCAAAGGAAGAAAGTCACGACTATCGCTACTTCCCGGAGCCGGATCTGCCGCCGCTCGTGCTCACGCCGGAATTCGTGGCGGAACAGCAGAGCGAGTTGCCGGAGCTGCCGGGACAGAAGCGCGAGCGTTTCATGGCGCAGTATGCGCTGTCGCGCGAGCACGCGACCGTGCTCACCGCGAGCCGGGCGGTCGCGGAGTATTACGAGCACGTCGTGCGCGCGCCCGCCGAGCCGCAGTCCGCCGCGAACTGGGTGATGACCGAAGCACTCGCGGATGCGAAGGACCATCAGGAGCAGCTGCGCGTATCGCCGGCGGCGCTCGCGCAGATCATCGCCCTCGTCAAAGGTGGAACCCTGAGCAATCAGGCGGCGAAACGCGTGTTCGCCGAGGTGGCGAGCAAGGGCGGGGATCCGCGCACGATCGCGGAGTCCCTGGGACTGGTGCTGGTGGCGGATACGAACGTCCTGGCCGCCTGGGTGAGCGACGTGCTGGGCGCCCACGCACCCGAGGTCGGCCGCTACAAGAACGGCGAGACCAAGCTGATGGCGTTTTTTGTCGGGCAGGTCATGCGGGCGTCCAAAGGGAAAGCCGATCCGAAACTCGCCCAGCGCGTGCTCGAGGAGAAGCTCTCGGCCTAACCTTCCCGCCAGGGACGCTGCGACGTCGATTGCGTCCAGTAGTCCAGCGCCGGCTTCGGCAATCCGAAATGCTGTGCGGCCGTTTCTTCGACGCGCTCAGGCTCATGGCGTCCGCCTTCGCGGAGCGCCTGGCGCCGCATCCGTTTCGCCAGGCCCAGCGCTTTCTCACCCGCCGGATCGAGCCGGCGCGCCGCCGCATCGGCGGCGTCGGCGCCGAGTGTCTCCATGACGTATTCGAATGCCACCGCCATGTGCTGTTCGATATCCGAATCGGCGAGATCCCACCTGCTGGCGCCCGCGATCACTTGAAATACCCACTGCCAGCTCTGGCTCTCGGTGAGATGCACCATCCCCCGAAACAGCCGGCGATTGGTGCGTGTGCTGAACAGCGTGGGCGACAGAATCTCGTCGAGATGCGTATCGCTCGCGGTATGATCCTTCAGGATCACGTCCCGCGCTTCGCGGGCATACGCGTCACCCAAATGCGTCTCGAAGCGACTCTCCCAGTAGGAATGACCCAGCGACGCCGTGCTCGATGTGAGCACGAGCTGGCGCGGGACGAAGAAGTTGTGCGCGATGGTGTCGGCGGCGAGATGGGAGAGATACCCGAGCCCGAACGCGCGCAACGGATCGCTGGGCGCGAGATCGAAGATCTCCTGTCCGACGTGCCAGGCATGACAATGCCGCCCCACGGGCGCGTACTTCTTGGCCATCGACGTGTCGGCGGCGATGTTGCCGTAGAGGTAGTCGTAGGGAAACGCGCGCAGCAGGTCGGCGACGAGCGTGGGAAGCTGATGCAGATTGGCGAGCACCGATTCGCCGAGGAAGATGTGCGTGCCGGGCGTCCAGGCATGAGCGACGCCGGGGAAGAGCACCAGCCCGACGGCGGCGATCAGGACGGTGGCTCCGAGACGTTTCACCGCCGCTTCTTGCCTCCCCGCTTGAGCAGCTTCCGGCTCCAGCGCCACACCGACAGTCCGCGCCGGACGTCGCGCATCGTCGCGGCGGCATCCAGCGCCGTCTCCTCCAGCTCCTGTTGCATCACCTCGGCCAGCGTGTCCAGATCGGTGAGGCGGTCCTCCGCGGCATCAACCGCGCGGACGATGCGTTGCCGCACGTCGCGCGAGCTGCCCACCAGCGCATCGGCTTCGGTCTTGATCCCGGCGATGAGCTGGCGCACGTCCCCGATTGCGGGCCCCGCGAACGCCTTCAATGCCTTCACCGCCGTGCGGATACCGAGCGCGGCAGCGATCACCGCGGCAGCGGTGACGAGTGTGGCGAGCGCGATGATGGCGAGGCTGATGGCGGTGACGACGCCCACCCAGGTGGGAAGCATCACGTAACCTCTGCGTGCTTTGGGCGTGCTGTCAACGGGGTACGCAACGCCAGTGCTTCGGCCGTCATCACGCTGAGGAGCACCGTGACCAGCACGGCGCCCGGGGCGCCGCGCACCAGATCGAATCCCGCCGCCAGCGCGATCGCGGTCGCGCCCTGGCGGATGGCGGAATGCGCGAACTCGGGCGGCGGCGCGAACGGGAGCGAACGCCACACCGGGTCCACCTGATCGAGCCCGAACCGCACGGTGACCCATCGCGCCAGGACCCGCACGACCGCCAGGACCGGCGCGGCCAACAGGATCCATGGAGTCATCGGCCGGAGCAGGGCGCCCGCTACTATAAGGAAAGCGGCGTACAGGGCGCTCTCCCATCGCGTCAGCACGCCGGCCATCGCGCGCCGGATCGGTACGGGCGAAAAACTCATCGCGATCGCTGCCGTGAGGGCGCAGACGACGAAGGGCGAGAGTCCCGCGGCGTAGCTGAGGCCTGCGCCGCACAGGAGCACGGCCAGCGCGGCGACTCCGGCTTCGCTCGGATCGGGCATCATGTCGCTCCGCGCCAGCGCAACAAACAGGCCGCCGAGTCCCACCCCCGCGATCACCGTCAAGGCGACGCTGCGTGGCGCCAGATGCGGATGGTACAAGGCCACGGCGACCACCACGGCAAGTGTGCCAAACAGCGTATCGATCACGGCATTGCGGCGACCGAGTCGCGGTCCGCGCTGGCTGGCCGCCGTTGTCAGCGCGCCGCCGAGGGCGAGCGCGGCGGGAAACGACGGGGGACCCCACGATTCGGTCAGGGCCGGGAGCCGGCGTGCGAGCACCCAGGCGATGATGGTCGTCGTCGCCAGCACGGGCAGCGCGAGCGTGGCGCCGACGAGCCACGTGCGGACCGAAATGCGACGGACCATCCGCCACTCGAGTCGCGCGCCGAAGAGCGCCCCGATCCAGCCGAGGGCGAGCGCCACGACGGGTTGCAGGAGGCGCAGTCCCGCGCCATCGATCACGCCGAGTGCCGGTCCGAGCAGCAGGCCGAGCAGCAGAAATGGCGCGCCGCTCGCAGCGAAATCGGCGAGGAGTGGAAGACGACGGAGCGCGGGTCGCGAGAGACGCGTCACGCCGATGCCGGCCACGAGGACGAGCGCCAGCGCAAGCACGGGATGCACGAGGGCCAACGTTCGCAAACGCTTGACGCAGGCGCAAGCGTCCCCGTAGCTTGGGCGGATCTATGCCACCGTCGTTCCGTGTCACGGGAGGCCGCCCTCTCTCTGGCACGATCCGCCCCGCCGGCAACAAAAACGCGGCCCTACCCATTCTCGCGGCCACTCTCCTCGCGGAGGGTCCTTGCCGCATCGACAACGTCCCGCGCATTCGCGACGTCGAAACGCTGCTCGCGCTGCTGCAGCACGTGGGGGCCACGGTACAGTGGCAGGGCACGAACACCGTCGAGATCGATACGACGCGCGCCGAGCCGAAGGCGCTCGAGCCGGCGCTGTGCAAGGAGATCCGCGCGTCGATCCTGCTCGCCGGCCCTATGCTGGCGCGCTTCGGCCGCGTGACGCTGCCGCCCCCCGGCGGAGATGTGATCGGTCGGCGCCGTGTCGATACGCATTTCCTCGCGTTGGAGCGCCTCGGCGCCGAGGTCTCGGTCGGTGACGTGTACAAGCTCGAAGGCAAGCTCAAGGCGGCGGACATTTTTCTCGATGAGCCGAGCGTCACCGGGACCGAGAACGCGCTGATGGCGGCCGTGCGCGCGGCGGGCACCACCGTGCTCCGCAACGCCGCCTCCGAGCCGCATGTCCAGGATCTCGCGCGGTTCCTGGTCACGCTGGGGGCCGCGATCGACGGCATCGGCAGCAACACCCTGACCATCGAGGGTGGTCGGCCGCTGAACGCTGCCGCGCACGTGGTCGGTCCCGATCACATCGAGATCGGATCATTCATCGGTCTCGCCGCGGTCACCGGCGGTGCGATCACGATCGACGGCGTCCGCGGCGACGACCTTCGGTCCACACTGCTCGCGTTCGAGCGGCTCGGCGTGCGACCCCGGCTTGACGGCACCAAGTTGATCGTCGACGCCGATCAGGAGCGCCGGATTCGTCCCGATCTCGGCGGCCATGTCCCGAAGCTCGAGGACGGCCCGTGGCCCGCGTTCCCCGCCGATCTCATGTCGATTGCCATCGTCGTGGCGACCCAGTGTGAAGGTCTGCTCCTCGTTTTCGAGAAGCTGTTCGAGTCGCGGCTGTTCTTCGTGGATAAGCTGATCGGCATGGGTGCGCGAATCGTGCTGTGCGATCCGCATCGCGCGGTGATCGCGGGACCATCCGCGCTGCGTGGCCAGCAGGTCGAGAGTCCCGACATTCGCGCAGGGATGGCGATGCTGCTGGCCGCGCTCGCCGCGCAAGGTGACTCGGTGATTCAGAACATCGGTCAGATCGAGCGCGGGTATGAGCACATCGACACGCGACTGAAGGCACTGGGAGCGCAGATTGAGCGCCGATCGTAATCTTGGGGCGAAGGCGGATAGCGTAGGGGCGCAGCATGCTGCGTCCCTACCTGCGCCCCTTTCCCTGGCCGAAATTCCTTCCGGGGATGCCGCCGTGCCACGCCTCGAGCTCCTGGAATGGGCCAATCGCTACGGCCTGGTCGCCGGCATCACGACGCGACCATTGAGCCTCGGCCTATGGAGCGACGAACCGGTGGGGCAGGTCATCGGCCGCTGGCGCGCGTTTCGCTCCGCGTTTGGCGATCGATTTCCTTCGCTGGTGCTCGCGCACCAGGTGCACGGCACCGACGTGCACTGGCACGACCCGCTGCCCGAGGGTTGGCTGATCCTCGACGGGAGCGATGGTCACGCGACCGCCGAGCGCGGCGTGCTCCTCACGGTGACCGTCGCCGACTGTATCCCGATCTATCTCGCGGTCCCGCAAAAAGGCGCGATCGCGTTGGTGCATGCCGGGTGGCGCGGCGCGGCGGACGGCATTCTCGAGCAGTGCGTCGAGCTCTTGAAGTGGCGCGGCCTCGCCAAGGCGAGCGATATCGTAATGCATTGTGGCATTGGCATTTGCGGATCGTGTTATGAAGTAGGTTCTGAGGTTGCCGTCCGCTTTGGAATGTCTGGGACTGTGCAGCTCGATCTCCGTGCCATGCTCGCGCGACAGGCGCGCGCGCTCGGGATTAATGACATCACGATCTCGCCATGGTGCAGCGCCGAGGGGCGGGATCGCTTCTACTCGCATCGCGCGTCGCAGGGGCGCGACGGGCGCATGGTGGCCTACCTGGGACGCCCGCTCGGTTGACATCGAAGGGACCCAGGATACATTCCCATCCTGATGCGGGCGAAGTTCGGCCCGCGCTTTTTTTTCATGCTCACTGAGAGTCTTGTCGAGGCCTTTCGGACCCGGTTGGAGGGGTTGGGGTTCGATCTGGCCGACCTGCGGATCGGCGGGACGCCGAACCGGCCACTCGTTCAAGTCCGCATCGACTGTTCGCCACGCAACGTCACGGTCGAAGACTGCAGCCGGGTCAGCCGGGCGTTGGAACAGTGGCTGGACGCCGCTGGCGGCCCCCTCGGGAATCGCTACGTCCTGGAAGTGTCGAGCCCGGGGATCGACAGGCCCGTGCGCTGGCACCGGCACTGGGTCCAATTCGTGGGCCGCGATGTGAGCGTGAAATTGGCGGGGCTGGGCCGCGTGCGTGCGCGCATCGTCGCCGTGCTCTCGGAAGACTCGGTGGTGCTCCAGCCCGAAGGCGGCGCGGAGCGGGAATTCAGGCTCTCGGATGTAAAGGATGCTCGACTGGCAAGCGATGCCGACAAGGACTCTTGATGGCCAACACGACTGACGTTGTCTCCGCGATCAAAGAGCTGACCAGCACCAAGCAGCTCGAACGGAGCGAGCTGATCGATCTGCTCAAGGACGGTCTGCACGCGGCTCTGGTGAAGCGCTTTGGCCCGAACGTGCGCGCCGAGATCGGGATCGACGAGCTGAAGGGGTCGATCCGGATCGTCGTGCTCAAGACGGTGGTGGAAGCCGTCGAGGACGCCGGGACGCAAGTCTCGCTCGAAGAAGCGCGGTACGAGGACCCGGACTTCGAGCCGGGCGACGTGCTCGAGGAAGAAGTGCCGTTCGAGCAATTCGGGCGCACGGCCGTGCAGGCCGCCAAGCAGCGCATCATCCAGCGCGTCCGCGAGGGCGAGCGCAGCCGCATCCGCGAAGAGTTTTCCAGCAAAGTGGGCGAGCTGTTGTCGGGCGAGGTGCAGCAGATCGAGCGCGGCAAGATCGTCGTCATGCTGAACAAGTTCCGCGAAGCCGAAGCGATCATCCCGTACCGCGACCAGAATCACCGCGAACATTTCCATCAGGGCGACACGATCCGCGCGGTCCTGAAGCGGATCGAAGAGACGCCCAAGGGGCCGCGGCTGATCCTGTCGCGCGCCGATCCGCTGTTCGTGAAGGCGCTGTTCAAGCTCGAAGTCCCGGAGATCCAGCAGCAGATCGTCGAAATCCGGGCGACGGCGCGCGAAGCCGGCAGCCGCACCAAGATCGCGGTCTGGTCGCGTGACGACGGCATCGATCCGGTCGGGGCGTGCGTCGGGCTCAAGGGGTCGCGCGTGCAGGCGGTGGTCAACGAGCTGAATGGGGAGCGGATCGACATCGTCCCCTGGTCGTCCGACCCCGAGCGCTTTGCCAAGCTGTCGCTCGCGCCGGCGAGGGTGGCGCGCGTCTTCTCGGATCCCGAATCGAAAACGATTCAGGCGATCGTGGACGAGGACCAGCTGTCGCTCGCGATCGGGCGGAACGGGCAGAACGTCCGGCTCGCCTCCGAGCTCACGGGCTGGAAAGTCGATCTCTATTCGAGTCGCGAATGGCTCGAGCGTGGCGGCGAAGGCCCGCTGTTCGCGCCGCTGCCGCCGACCGATGAATCGGTCACGCAGGTGGCGCTGAGCGAGATGAAGGGACTCTCGCCGGAGCTCGTCGCGGTGCTCGAGCAGGCGGGCAAGAAGACGCTGCAGGACATTCTCGACCTGGAGCGCGAAGAAGTCGATCTGTTGCCCGGGATGACGCCCGATCTCGCGGACAAGATGATGGCCTTCTTGAACGAGATGACCGAGGAAGGCGGCGAAGAGGAAGAAGCGGGTAAGACGACGGCGTGAGTGCGAAAATCACGCGGCTGCTCGGTCTGGGATTGCGGGCAGGCAACGTCGTGATCGGTGTGGCGGGCGTGCGAGCAGGGTTGCAACGCGGCAAGGTGGTCTGTGTGGTGTTGGCGTCGGACGCCGGGGCGCGAACACTGGAGAAAGTCGGGCGGCTGGCGGACGGCAAGAAGGTCCCCGTACTCCGCGGGCCCGACGCGCAGGAGCTGGGGGAGGGACTCGGAAAGCCGCCGGTGCAGGCGGTTGGAGTGATGGACGCCGCGTTGGCCCGCGGCCTGATCGCCGATAGCAGATAGCCGATAGCGAGGGGTGAGTGGCAACAACGCGGATCCACGATTTAGCGGCAGAGTTCGGCATCTCCAGCGAGCAGCTGATGGGCATGCTCAAGGAGATGGACATTTTCGTGCGCAGTCATCTCACGCCGCTCAAGGACGAGCAGGTGTCGCTGATGCGCGCGCGCTGGGAGCGCGACAAGCGCAAGCAGAAGCAGCCGGCGACGCCGCCGAAACGGCGCCGCGCCGCGGCCAAGGCTGTCGAGCCCGAGCCCGAGCCGGTCGCGGCAGGCGACAACCGCCCCAAGCGCCGCCGTCGCACCGCCGCCGAAGTCGCCGCCGCCGACGCCGCCGCGGCTGAAGTCGCGGCCGCCGAAGCGGCGGATGCCGAGCGCGCGCGCCTGGTGCTCGAGACCGCGGTCCGCGAGCAGGAAGAAGAGAAGGCCGCGCCGTCGCTCGAACAGCGCGCCGCGGCGCTCTTCAAGGATCTCGCCCCGGCTGAGTCGGCGGAGACGTCGACCGCCACGGCCAGTCTGACCTTTGCGCCGCCGCCGCCCTCCGCCGCCCCGTCGCCGCCGGTTTTCTCGGCGCCGTCGTCGTCACCGCCGCCCCGGCCTTTCATCCCGACGCCGGTGCGTCCCCGGCCCGTCGCCCGTGGCACACCGTCGGGCGGCGGCCCTGGCGCTCCCAGCGCTCCGCCGCCGCGGCCCGTGGCGTCCGCCGCGCCGGGCGCGCCGCCGCTCGATGAGCGGCGCAGAGAGAAGGGCAAGAAGCGCAAGAAGGGCAAGAAGTCGCTGGTCGATCAGGAAGCGGTGGCGCAGAACATCTCGCGCACGCTCGCGACGCTGAAGGCGCCGGTCGGCAAGAAGGGCGTCCACCGTCGCGAGGAGGGACCGTCGTTCCGCGAGGTGCAGGAGGAGCGGCGCCGCGAAGAGCGCGAGCGCGAGAAGACGCTCGTGCGCGTCACGGAGTTCATCACCGTCTCCGAGCTCGCCAATACGCTGAAGGTGCCGCCGACGCAGATCGTCACCTTCGCCTTCAAAGAGCTCGGCCAGATGGTCACGATCAACCAGCGGCTCGATTTCGACATGATCGAGTTGATCGCGTCGGCCTTCGGGTTCCAGGCGGTCCGCGAAGAGGAATACGCGACCACCCAGACGGAGCAGACCCAGGACGCCGTCGAGACCCTGAAGCCCCGGCCGCCGATCGTGACGATCATGGGCCACGTCGATCACGGGAAGACGTCGCTGCTCGACTATGTCCGCAAGACGAACGTCGTTGCGGGCGAGGCCGGCGGCATCACGCAGCACATCGGCGCCTATCAGGTCACGCTGAAGGACAGCCGGAGGATCACGTTCCTCGACACGCCGGGTCACGAGGCCTTTACGGCGATGCGCGCGCGCGGCGCGCAGGTCACGGATATCGTGGTGCTCGTCGTCGCCGCCGATGACGCGATCATGCCGCAGACGATCGAGGCGATCTCCCACGCCAAGAACGCCGGCGTGCCGCTCGTCGTCGCGATCAACAAGATCGACCTGCCGACCGCCAACGTGCAGAAGGTGAAGCAGGACCTGCTGGCCCACGGCGTCGTGCTCGAAGAATTTGGCGGCACGACGCTGGCGACGCCGATCTCCGCCAAGAAGGGCACGGGCATCGACGAGTTGCTGGAGCAGGTGCTGCTGCAGGCCGAGCTGCTCGATCTCAAGGCCAATCCCGATCGCAAGGCGCAGGGCACGGTGCTGGAGGCGCAGCTCGATCCGGGGAAGGGCGCGCTCGCCACGATCATCGTACAGACCGGCACGCTGCGCGTGGGCGACGATTTCATCTGCGGCCAGTATTCGGGCCGCGTCCGCGCGATGTACGACGAGCGCGGCGGGACCGAGCCGGACGCCGGACCGTCGACGCCGGTCCAGATCCTCGGGTTCGAAGGCGTGCCGGAAGCGGGGGACACCTTCCTCGCGATGGCCGACGCGGCGGAAGCGCGCGACATCGCGCAGAAGCGCCAGCGCCTCGAGCGCGAAGCGCAGCACCGGCGTTCGGGCCGGGTCAAGACGCTCGAAGACTTCATGGCCGACGCGGCCGCCGGCGGTGTGGCGACGCTGCGGATCATCATCAAGGCCGATCAAGGGGGCCCCGCCGAAGCCCTGGCCGATGCGCTGTCGCAGCTCTCGACGGCCGAGGTCAAGGTCGAGATCGTCCATCGCGGCGTCGGCGCGATCACGGAGTCCGACGTCCTGCTCGCGCGGGCGTCGGGGGCGATCATCGTCGGCTTCCACGTGCGTCCCGACTCCAACGCGCGCGCGGCCGCCGATCGCGAGCGCGTGGAGATCCGCACCTACCGGATCATTTACGAGGCGGTCGAAGAGGTGAAGCTGGCGATGGAAGGCCTGCTCGCGCCCGAAAAGAAGGAAGTGGTGCTGGGCGAGGCCGAAGTCCGCCAGATCTTCAAGATCGCGAAGATCGGCACGATCGCGGGGTGCTTCGTGCGCTCCGGCGTCATCCCGCGCACCGGCCGGGTCCGTGTGATCCGCGACGGCGTCGAGGTCTACGACGGCACGCTGTCGTCGCTGAAGCGCTTCAAGGACGA
The DNA here is from genome assembly GCA_003221035.1 of Gemmatimonadota bacterium. Lineage (GTDB taxonomy): Bacteria > Gemmatimonadota > Gemmatimonadetes > Gemmatimonadales > GWC2-71-9 > 20CM-2-65-7. The sequence continues at coordinate 43,295 of QHUB01000017.1, read as the reverse complement.
CGTGCGCGAAGTGCGCGAAGGCTTCGAGTGCGGCATCGGCATCGAGAACTTCAACGACGTGAAGGTCGGCGATCTGATCGAGTCGTATCGCATCGAGGAGGTCGCGCGCTCGCTCAGCGCCGCTGAGTCGTGATTGTGGGGGTGATGGTGTGGGAGCTGCATCTGCCCGGGTGCCAGTCGCTCAAGGACAAACGCACCATCGTGAAGAGTTTGAAGGACCGGATGCACAACCGTTTCAACGTTTCGGTCGCCGAGACGGCGCATCAGGACCTGTGGCAGCGCGCCGAGCTGACGGCCGCGGTGGCGAGCACCGACCGGCGGCACGCCGAGAGTGTGCTGCGGGAAGCGGACAAGCTGGTCGCGGGCGCCGATGGGGCCCGGATCGTCGATACGACCACGAGCTATCTCTGATGAAGCGGCGCAGTCACCGTCCCGAGCGCGTGAGCGAGCTGATCCGGCAAGCCGTCGGTGCGTTTCTCACCGGCGACGTGCGTGATCCCCGGATCGGCTTCGTCACGGTCACGGGCGTCGACGTCTCACCCGATCTCTCGCACGCGAACGTGCGGGTGAGCGTCATGGGATCGGACGAAGAGAAAGCGACGTCGCTCGAAGGACTCGCGAGCGCCGCGCGCTTTCTGCGGGCCCAACTCTCGAAGGAGCTGCACCTGCGCACCAGCCCGGAGCTGCATTTCCATCTGGATCGGGGGCTGGAGCACGCGCAGCGTATCGACCGCGTCCTGAAGGAGCTGAAGGAGTCGGACGACTGAGCCAGGGGCAGGACGGCGTGGCGCTGGTCGCGAAACCGGCCGGCCCTACCTCACATGATGTCGTGGACATCGTCCGCCGTGCGCTCGGCGAACAGCGCGTTGGACATCTGGGCACGCTGGACCCGTTCGCCAAGGGGTTGCTCGTATTGGTTGTCGGGCGCGCGACGCGGCTCGCGCCGTTCGCCGCGGACTGGCCCAAGACCTACGAGGGCGTCATTCGCCTCGGCGTCACGACGGACACCGACGACCTGACCGGAACGGTGCTGGCGACCGCGCCCTGGACGGGCATCACGCCGGGACAGCTGGCGGAGGTGATCAGCAGCTTTCGCGGCACCTACGCCCAGCGGCCGCCGGCGTACTCCGCGGTCAAGATCGACGGAGAGCGTGCGTATCGGCGCGCGCGGCGCGGGGAAGTCGTCGCTCCCGCCGCGCGGCAGGTCGAGGTCAGGGAGCTGGAGATTCTCGAAGCGGCGGTCCCTGATCTGCAGTTTCGCGCGACGGTGAGTGCGGGGACGTATCTGCGATCGCTGGCGCGGGACATCGGGGCGAAGTTGGGTTGCGGCGCGCATGTGACGGCGCTGCGGCGCACGGCCGTGGGGCCGCTCCGTCTCGAGGACGCCGTCGCACCCGAAGCCGTAACGCAAGCGACGTTGCAGAATGCGGCGGTACTGGTCGCCCACCTGCCGCGCCGCCAGATAGATGAGAAGGAACGGGAGGCCGTGCTGCACGGCCGACCGATTTCTGCCGAGGAGCCGGGAGCCGGGAGCGGGGAGCGTGTCGCTCTCTTTGCCGGCGACGAATTGCTGGCGATCGCTGAGCAGTCGGGTGAGCTTCTGAAGCCGCGCGTGGTGGTGGCCGGGGACTCATGAGCGGCGCGGTCGTCACTCTGGGTACCTTCGATGGCGTGCACCGCGGGCATCAGGCGGTGCTGGCCGAGGTGACGCGTCGCGCGCGGGCCGGGCAGCTCGAGAGCGTGGTGGTGACGTTCGACCCGCATCCGCTGGCGGTCGTGAATCCGGCTGGGGCGCCGAAGTTGCTGACGCTGCCGGACGAGAAGGAAGACCTCGTGCGAGCGGCCGGTATTGCGGAGTTCGTCGTAATGCCGTTCACGCCCGCGATCGCGCAGCTCGACGCCGAGGCGTTCGTGCAGCGGTTGTGCGAGCAATACGCGCTGCGCGAGCTCGTGATGGGATTCGATCACGGCTTCGGCCGGGGGCGGGGCGGCGACGTCGAGCTGGTGCAGCGTCTCGCGCGCAACCGGAATTTCGGCGTCGCGGTGGTGGATCCGGTGCGGGAAGACGGGCAGCCGATCTCGTCGACCATGATTCGCACCGCGCTCGCCCACGGCGATCTGGACTCGGCGGCGCGGTGGCTCGGCCGGCGCTACGGCATTCGCGGCCGGGTCGTGCGGGGGGCGGGGCGGGGGCGGACGATCGGGATTCCGACGATCAATTTGGAATCGCCGGATCCGCGGAAGTTGTTGCCTCCGGATGGTGTGTATGCTGTTGAAGTCAGGATCTTGAAGTCGGAATCCCGGATCCCGATTTCTGACTCCCAGATCCTGGGCGGGATGATGAACCAGGGCCCGCGCCCGACGTTTGGGGAGCACGCCCGCACGCTGGAGATTCATCTGTTCGATTTCGACGGCGAGCTGTACGGTGAAACGGTAAACGTGGAATGGGTCCGGCGCCTGCGCGACGTGCAGGCGTTCGCGTCCCGCGAGGCGCTGGTGGCGCAGCTCGAGCGCGACCGCCAGGCGGCGCGGGCGAGCCTCAACCGGTAGAGAGAACGATGGGTAAGATTCGCCAGCGATTGATTTTCATCGGTGTTCTGATCGTCGGGAGCATCATTGCGCTCGTGCCCCGGAATGTGACCCGGCGCGTCGAGGATCGCGCCACCGGTCGCATGCGCGACACGACGGTCCGGGTCGTGCCGATCAACCTCGGCCTCGACCTGCAAGGCGGCATCCACCTGGCGCTCGAGGTCGATCAATCGAAAGGCCCCGTGCCCGACTGCGCCGACGCGATTCAGCGCGCCGAGCGGATCGTGCGGACCCGGGTGGACGAGTTCGGCACGACGGAGCCCGTGGTCCAGATCCAGGGCCGGTGCCGGCTGATCGTCGAGCTCGCGGGCGAGAAGGATCCCGCGCGCGCCCGGGGTGTCATTCAGCGGACGGCCTTTCTCGAGTTCCGCATTACCGACATGAAGGGCGCGTTCAAGGATGCGCTGCCCGGCATCGATGCGGCGCTCCGCAAGGCCGGCGTGAAGTCGCGCAGCAATGCCGCGCCGTCGGCGGTGTCCCAGCTCTTCGGCGGCGATACGACGAAGGCGGCGCGCGATTCGGCGGCCGAGGCCAACGCGCCTGGCGTGCTGTCGGCGCTGCTGTTTCAGGGCCAGCTGCCGGGTGAGTACCTGGTGCACGAAGAGCAGTGGCCGCTGGTCGATAGCTTGATCACTCGGCCCGAGGTCACCGCGGCGATTCCGCGCGGGATCGAGCTGCGCTGGGGCGCGCAGTCGGAGTCCCGCAGCGCCCAGCCCTATCGCGCGCTTTACGCAGTCGAGTCTCGGCCGATCATCACGGGCGAGGAGCTGGTGAAGGCCGTCGCGCGGCGCGATCAGGTGACGAACCAGTCGATCGTGGCGTTCCAGCTGAGCCACCGCGGCGCCCGGAAGTTCTCGGACGAAACCGCCCGGCACATCAACGACTTCATGGCGATCATCCTGGACGGGCGGGTGCAGGGACAGCCGCCCGTCATTCGCGGACAGATCGGCGCGAACGGTCAGATCGAGCTCGGCAGCAAGCCGCTGCAGGAAGCGAGCGACCTGGCGCTGGTCTTGCGCGCCGGTGCGTTGCCCGCGCCGCTCACGATTGTGGACGAGCGCCAGATCAGCGCCACATTGGGCGCGGATTCAGTCCACGATGGCATACGGGCGGGGGTCGTCGGGATCGTGCTCGTGATCCTGATCATGATCGGATACTACCGCATGTCGGGCGCGCTCGCGGTGGCCGCGCTGACGCTCTACTGCCTGTTCACGATCGCGGGGCTCGCGATGTTCGGCTTCACGCTGACTTTGCCAGGTCTGGCTGGATTCGTCCTGTCCATCGGAATCGCCGTGGATGCGAACGTGCTGATTTTCGAGCGGATCCGTGAGGAGCTGGTGCACGGCAAGTCGCTCCGGATTGCCGTGGACGACGGCTTCCTGCATGCCATGAACGCCATTGTCGACTCCAACGTCAGCACGGTGCTCACGGCCTTGATTCTCTACGCGGTCGGCACGGGCCCGGTCCAGGGCTTTGCGATCACCCTGATCATCGGTATCGCCGCCTCGATGATCTCCGCGATCTTCGTCGTGAAAACGATGTTCCTGATCTGGTTGCACCGGCGGCCCGACATGGTCACCTTGAGCATCTGATGATCCGACTCTTTTCGAACGCCAATTACGACTTCATCAAGTGGCGCCGGTTCGCGTTCTCGCTGACGGGTGCCATCATGCTCGTCGGGCTCGTCTTCTTATTGATCCGCGGGATCAACTACAGCATCGAATTCACCGGCGGTACGTCGGTGCAGTTCGAAGCCGCGCACAAGGTGGAGACCGGGCAAATCCGGGCGGCGCTGGACCAGGTAGGCCTCAAGGGCGCCGACGTCTACAACTTCGGCTCCGACACCTCCTATATGGTGCGCGCCCGGCTTGGCTCGCAGGCGTCCGAAGGTGACGCGGGCACGCAGGCGGTCGCCGATTCCGTCGCCCGCGCGCTCGACCGGAGCATGGGCCCGGGACAGTACAAGCTGGCGCAGCGCCAGTCGGTAGGACCGAAAGTGGGCCGCGAGCTGCAGGGCAAAGCGCTCATGGCGATCCTGTTCAGCTTTGTGGTGACCTTGATTTACCTGGCGTTCCGGTTCGAGTGGCGCTTCGGCCTCGCGGCGACCATCGCGACGGCGCACGACGTCGTGGCGACGATCGCGTTCATCAGCGTCATGCATCTCGAAGTGAGCCTCGTGGTCGTGGGCGCGGTGCTGACGGTGGTGGGATACTCGCTGAACGACACCATCATCATCTTCGACCGCGTGCGCGAAAACCTGCGCAAATACCGGCGCCAGAATCTCTACGAGATTCTCAATCTCTCGATCAACGAGACGCTGCCGCGCTCGGTGCTGACGCACGGCACGACGATCGCCACGACGCTGTCGCTGCTCCTGCTCGCCGGCGAAGTGATCCGGCCGTTCGCGTGGGTGATGTCGTTCGGCATTTTTACCGGCACCTTCTCGTCGATCTATATCGCCGCGCCGGTGCTGCTCTGGATCGAGAAGCGCTGGCCCGGTGAGGACGCGCGCGGAGCGCGGACGTTCGGGTCGCGGGCACCGGCGCCGCAATTTGCGCCCGCGACACCGACGTCGTCGCCGTCGCCGCGTACCCCGCAGCCCACACGCTAGTCGACACGCACTGCCACCTGGGCGATGCCGCGTTCGATGCCGACCGGGACGCGGTCCTTGTCCGCGCGAAGCAGGCGGGCATCAGCCACGTCATGGTGATCGGCGAGTCGCTGGCAGGAAGCGAGCGCGCGCTGTCCCTCGCGCGCGAGTCGCGCGGGTTGTCCGCGACGGCGGGGGTGCACCCGCACGAATCGTCCGGCTGGCCGGATACCCGGGACCAGGTGCGTGAGCTGCTCGCCGCGCCCGAAGTCGTCGCCGTCGGCGAAACAGGACTCGACTATCACTACATGCACTCGCCGCGCGAGGTCCAGCGGGCGGCCTTCGAGGCGCAACTCGCGCTCGGCGCGGAGCTCGGCAAGCCGGTCGTCGTGCACGCGCGCGCCGCCGACGACGACATGGCGGCGATGCTGCGCAATCTCGGCTCGCGCCCGCCCGTGGTGATCCTGCACAGCTTTTCCTCCGGCGATGCCGTATGGGACGCCGGGACCGCTATCGGCGCATATTTCTCGTTCAGCGGCATGATCACGTTCAAGAACTGGAAGTTGACCGACCGACTGACCGACTGCCCGGCGGACCGGCTGTTGGTCGAGACCGACGCGCCGTATCTCGCCCCGGTGCCGCATCGTGGCCAGCGCAATCAACCGGCGTTCGTGCGCGACGTCGCCGAGCGCGCCGCTGCAGTACGGGGCGAGACGCTCGAGAGCCTGGCGCAGCGCACGACCGTAAATGCGCGCCGGTGTTTCGGCGCCCGCATCGACGGCTCCCTGTGACCGCCACCGCCGTGAAGGTGCCATCCGACATCGCGATCGCGCAGGCCGCCATACTCCGGCCCATCCGCGACGTCGCGGCCGAGCTGGGCCTGACAGACGATGAGCTCGAGCTGTATGGGAAATACAAGGCGAAGATTTCGCTGCGCGCGCTGCAGAAGCGTCCCGCCAAGGGGCGGTTGGTCCTCGTGACCGGCATCAATCCGACACCGGCGGGGGAAGGGAAGTCGACCGTCACCGTGGGTGTGACGCAGGCGCTCCGGAAGCTCGGCCAGAACGCGATCCTCGCGATGCGCGAGCCCTCGCTCGGACCCGTCTTTGGCGTGAAGGGCGGCGCCGCGGGCGGCGGCTACGCGCAGGTCGTGCCGATGGAAGACATCAACCTCCATTTCACCGGCGACTTCCACGCGATCGCGAGCGCGCACAACCTGCTGTCCGCGATGCTCGACGCGCACCTGCATCACGGCAACGCGCTGGGCATCGACGTGCGGCGCGTCACCTGGCCGCGCACGATCGACATGAACGACCGCGCGCTCCGCAACATCATCGTGGGCCTCGGCGGGCTGCAGGGGGGGCCGATGCGTGAAGAGCGCTTCGTGATCATCCCGGGCTCGGAGATCATGGCGATCTTGGCGCTCGCGACCGGCATCGAGGACCTGGAAGAGCGCATCGCGCGCATCATCGTGGGAATCCGTCCGGACAGGACGCCGGCCCGCGCGGGCGATCTCAAGGCGCAGGGCGCGATGACGCTGCTGCTGAAGGACGCCATCAATCCGAATCTGGTGCAGACGCTCGAGGGCGGTCCGGCGCTCGTCCACTGCGGTCCCTTCGGGAACATCGCCCACGGCTGCAATTCCGTGGTCGCGACCAAGCTGGGCCTCGCGCTCGGCGACATCGTGCTGACCGAGGCGGGATTCGGCGCGGATTTGGGCGCTGAGAAGTTCTTCGACATCAAGTGCCGGTTTGCGGGCCTGAAACCCGAGGCCGCCATCATCGTCGCCACCGTCCGGGCCCTGAAGATGCACGGCGGCAAAAAGAAGGAGCAGCTTGGCACGGCTGACCCCGCGGCGGTGCAGCGGGGCGCCGAAAACCTGCGGCGCCACATCCGCAACGTGAAGAAGTTCGGCGTCCCCGCGATCGTGGCGCTGAATCGGTTCATCACCGATACCGACGAAGAGGTCGACGCGGTGCGCGCGGTCGGTGCGGCCGAAGGAATCGACGTCCTGCGGTGCGATGTCTGGGAAAAGGGGGGCGAGGGTGGCGTCGCGGTCGCCGAAGCGCTGCTCGGTCTGCTCAAGACCGGCAAGTCATCGTTCAAACCGCTGTACGATGAGCGCCGGCCCATTCGCGAGAAGATCGAGACGATCGCGCGCGAGATCTATGGAGCGGGCAACGTCTCGTTCGCGCCCGCGGCCGAGCGCGCCCTCGAGCTGCTGCCCAAGCTCGGCCTCGGCGAGACGCCCGTCTGCATGGCCAAGACGCAGTACTCCTTCTCCGACGATGCCACACAGATCGGCGCGCCGAGCGGGTTCACGTTGCACGTGCGCGATCTCTTGCCGTCTGCGGGCGCGGGTTTTGTGGTCGCGCTTTCGGGCGACATCATGACCATGCCGGGCCTCGGCAAGAACCCGGCGGCGGAGCGCATCCGGCTGCTTCCCGATGGAACGATCGAGGGTCTCTTCTAATGCATGTCATCGCGACCGATGCGGCGCCCAAAGCAATTGGGCCGTACAGCCAGGCCATTGCGACCGGCAACATGGTCTTCACAGCGGGGCAGGTGGCGCTCGATGCCAAATCGGGCGAGCTCGTCGGTCGCACCACGGCCGAGCAAACCGAGCAGGTGTTCGCGAACCTGAAGGCCGTGCTCGCCGCCGCCGGGACGTCGTTACAAAATGTCGTCAAGACGACCGTGTATCTGGCCGACATGGCCGACTTCGCGCAGATGAACGAGGTCTACGCCAGGCACTTCGGCACGCACAAGCCCGCACGCTCGACCGTGCAGGCGGCCGGGTTGCCGAAGAATGCGCGCGTGGAGATCGACGTCATCGCCCTCCAGTGATGCGGGGCGGGCACATGGGGGAGCGGATTGGGTCTGGTGGCCTGACCAGTCTTCAAAACTGTTTGGGGCTCTAACGGGCCTCGGTAGGTTCGATTCCTACACGCTCCCGCCATCGTTATCGCGGTTAACTTTCGCCGGTTCTCGGCGCAATTGTAGCACTGTCTCACGGCTCGGCGGACTGATGACGGCAACGCAATGGGCGCGGGTCCGGCCCACAGAAGCGACCCACCTGCGGCGCGGCGCGTGGTATCGCGTCGTCAAATTGACGGCGGTCGAGGTCGTGCTCGACGTCCACGGCAAACAGACATCATTCCCCCGCCAGTCGCTGGAAATCCTGCCGGAACGTCCGAAGCAGTGGGCCGTCGTGCCGAGGCCCCCGCGCTCGCCGCGCTTGCCCACGACCTGGGGCGAGCGCTACGGCGTGTGTCCCAATTGCCGCGAGCGAGCGCGCCTCGAAGAGCACGCTACGAGCATGCGGTGTCCCAAGTGCAACGGCTACTTCGAGATCGGCTGGGACAACTCCTGACTGTTGCGTAGTTCCACAATTCGTATATTGTGCCCCGCGCCCTCCTTTTTTCCCTCTCTCCGCAAGGAGCGGCGATGCCTATTCTGTTCGCTCGTATCCAGGACGACGTTCCCCTCAAGCTCCGCAAGGGCGCCTGGTACCGCGTCGTCGAACTCAATGACCTTCAGGCAGTTATCGAAGTCAATCGTCGCAAAGTCGGCGTGCTGCGGGCCTGGCTCGAGATCCGTGACCGCCCGCCGCAGCGCTGGGCCGTGGTGGAGGGGAAGGACAACCGGAAAGCGCCTCCGCCACTTCGAGGTACCTACGGCGTGTGCCCCAACTGTCGTGCCCGCACACCGTTGCCCAAGAAGGCACGCACGCATCAGTGCAAAAAATGCGGGAACGAGTTCGAAATCGATTGGGTTGAGGCCGGCATCAAGATTTCCGGGTGACCATGGTCACTTCGGAGGCGGTTGGTGGTTGTTACTGTTGTCGTCCCTTCGACGCCCGAGTGTGACCGATGGTGTGGGCTCGTCTGCAGGCCGATGTGAACTGTAATCTGCGGCGGGGTGCGTGGTACCGGCTGATCAAAGCCCAGGGCCTCGCAGCGGTAGTGGATGTGAAGGGGATGCCCGTCGCGGTGGTCAGTGCCTTCCTGCAAGTGTCGAAGACACCACCGCGTAAATGGACCGTCGTGCCGCGGCCGCAGAACGTGCCGCACTCGATCGATGTTGGTGAGCACTACCTGGTGTGTCCCTCGTGTCGCGATCGCGTGGCCTTCCGCGGCCGCCCCAGCCGGATGGCGTGCCTGCGCTGCAGGGTTGAATTCGCGATCGACTGGGACGAGCACTATCTCGCGAAGTAACCCCGCTCGGTAAGACGTCAGGTGCTACGAGAAGATCCTGTAGGGGCGCAGCATGCTGCGCCCCTACTTCGTATCTTGTTTTCCGCGTGCTACATGCACAGGTAATCCTGAATCCCGCCGCGGGACGGGGCGCCGCCCGGCGCGCCGAGTCCGGCGTGGCGCGCGCGTTCCGGGCCCAGGGATGGGCAGTGGACATCGTGCGTACCGAGGGACCGGGGCACGGCCAGGAGCTCGCGGCCCAGGCCGCGCGCCAGGGTGCGAAGCATATCGTGGCGGTCGGCGGCGACGGCACGGTCCACGAAGTCGCGAACGGCCTGCTGCGCTCCTACAGTGACGCCGCGCTCGGTGTGGTTCCGATGGGGTCGGGAAACGATTTTGCCAAGCTCACCGGCGTGCATGGTCACGACGTCGCCAGCGCCGTGGCCCGCCTGGTCACGGCACGTTCCCGGCGCTTCGATGCGGGCCGCGTGTTCGACGAATGGTTCGTGAACAGCGTCGGATTCGGCTTCGGGCCGGCCGTCGTGAAGGCGCGGAACGCGAATCGCCTGCGCGGCTTTCTATCTTATCTCGTGCCGATCGTGCAGACGTTCTTCCGGTTTCAGCCACCGGTGCTCGACGTCGCGGCTCCCGGGTTTCGCGAGCGGGGGTACATGATGATGGTCGAGGTGTGCAACGGGACCACGGCGGGCGGCAACTACAGGTTCGCGCCCGACGCCGATCCGGCGGACGGCAAGCTGGACGTCTGTCTGATTCGCCGCGTATCGCTGCCGCGCTTCCTGCTCGCGATTCCGCGCGTGATGCTCGGCACCCACGTGCGCATGCGCGAGGTGGCGCTGATCAAAACGGCGAAGCTGACGATTCGCGCGCCGGAAGAGCCGTTGCTCGTCCACGTCGACGGCGAATTGCGAGAACCAGGAGTGAATGAATGCACGGTGGAGCTGGAGCGCGGGCGACTCAACGTCTTGGTAGCTCGCTGACCATGCACGTCGGCACGCCGGCACGCCGGCACGCAGTCGCGTTCGCGCTCGCTCTCGCCGTCGTCCCGACGTGCAGACTTGCAGGTCAGGACACGACGCGAGCGGTTACGACGCGACCGGACACGACGCATCTGGCCCTGCCGGCAGATACGCTGCGTCCCGGCGTGAAGCCCATGGGCGCGTTCCTGCGCTCACTCGTGCTGCCGGGTTGGGGGCAGGCGGCGACGGGGCGGCCGATGACCGGCTCGGTGTTCGTCGCGTGGGAAGGCGTGACCGCGATGATGACATTGAAGGCGCGTCAGGAAGCGAACTACATGAAGGCGATCAATTCGCCCAATCAGGTGCAGAAGCGGCAGGAAGTGCAGGACTGGCTCGTGCTGTGGATCTTCAACCACTTCTTTTCGGGCGCCGAGGCGTACGTCTCCGCGCATTTGCGCGACTTCCCGCCGGATCTCAAGGTGCAGGCGTATCCCGGCGGCATCGGCATCACGCTCCCCAGCCCGATCCATGAATAAGGCGCCGCTCGGCGTATTCGATTCGGGGATCGGCGGGTTGACCGTCGCGCGCGCGTTGTTCGAGCGCTTGCCGAATGAGTCCATCATCTATTTCGGCGACACGGCACGCGTCCCCTATGGCCCAAAGTCTCCCGACACCGTGCGTCGCTACAGCGCGGAGATCCTCGCCTACCTGCTGAAACGCGGCGTCAAAGCCGTCGTGATAGCATGCAACACGAGCACCGCCCATGCGCTCGGATATCTGAAAGAGCGATCCTCGGTCCCGGTCGTCGGGGTGATCGAACCGGGCGCGCGCGCCGCGGTCGCCGCCACCAAAACCGGAACGATCGGGGTGATCGGCACCGCCGGCACGATCGCCAGCGGCGCATACGAGCGCGCGATCACGGCGTTGCGTCCCGATGTGCGCGTCTACAGCCGGCCCTGTCCCCTGTTCGTGCCACTCGTCGAGGAAGGATGGTTCGACCATCCCGCCGCCGAGTTGATCGCGCGTGAATACCTCGAGCCGCTCAAACGCGCCCAGGTGGACGTGCTCGTCCTCGGTTGCACGCACTATCCGCTGCTCAAGAAGCTGCTGTCGCGCGTGATGGGACCGGACGTGAAGCTCGTCGATTCAGCGGAAGAAACCGCGAAGGTGGTCTCGGATGAGCTGGAGCGGCAGGGTCTGCTCGCGAACGGCGGCGCGCACGAGCATCGCTTCGTGGTGTCCGATGACGAGCCGCACTTTCGGAAAGTGGGCGCCCTGTTCCTGGGCGGGAAGCTCAAGCAGGTGGAAGTCGCTCCGTTGTGAACTGCTTCAGCTCCACCGCATCAGCCGTAATCACGGCATACCGCCCGCCGTCCAAAAACGCCCCCGGATTGAGAAACGTCCGACCGTCGGGACGCCGGTCCAGCATCGGCCGGTGTGTGTGTGCCATGATGACGAGCTGCACGGCGGGGTGCGCGCCGAGAAAATCGGCCGCCCATTTGCGTTGCGCCGCCGCGGCGCGATCGAGCACCGCGCGATCCTTTGTATTGTCGGCCAGATGGCGCGAGAAGAGATCGGCGATCCAGAACCCGATCGTCGGATGAAGCGTCCGAAATACGGCGATCGCGAGACGGTTGCGCGTAAAGCGGTGCATGAGCGCGCCGCTCCAGTGCTGCTCGGTGAGGCCGTCGCCGTGCGCGATGAAGACGGTCCGGCCGGCCAGCTCGAGCTCCACCTCGCCGGCGAAAAACTGAATGCCGAGATCTTCGGTGAAGAAGGTGCCGCCCCAGCGGTCGTGGTTTCCCCCGACGAAGGTGATGGGGATGCCGCGCGCGCGAACCTCCTGCAGCCTGGTGACGGTCGCAAAATGTTTGCGGGGGATTACGCTGCGATACTCGAACCAGAAGTCGAACAGATCGCCGGTGAGCACCAGGTGATCCCCCGGCTGCGGGATCTCTTCCAGAAATGCATGGAACGCCCGGCCGACCGCCGCAGGCACCTGGCCGAGGTGCGCATCGGCAACGACGATGACTCGCACGGCCCAAGCTTAGGAAGCTGGAATCACGCACGCAAGCACATTACTGTTGAGCCATGACTCAGACACACAAGCTGCTGCTCGCCATGGGCGTCGTCGCGCTGGTCGGGATTGCGGCGAACCGGTTCACCCCGGCGGGGAAGGGTGGTCCGGGTGAGGCCTGCCGCCGCTTTGCGGGCGAGCAGCGCCGCACGTGCTACTCGCAGGTCCTGTCGGAGCGTCTCAGGCAGCACGGGGTTGCCGACGCGGTCAAGACGCTCGACGCGCTCGCCGCGTCCGACGGCGATGCCGCGGAGCATGCGCATGAGTTCGCGCACGGCATCGGCATCGAGGCGTATGCCCTTTCATCCGATATACCGGCCACGTTCACCGAGTGCGGGGACGGCTTCTCGTCCGGCTGCCGACATGGGGTGATCCAGGCCTACTTTGAGTCGCGCGACCAGGTGACCCAGCCCGAGGTCGAGGCGCTGTGCCAGCCATTCAAGATGCCGGGCGCCAGTCGCTGGGTGCTGTTTCAGTGCGTCCATGGCATGGGCCACGGCTTGACCATGCTGTATGGGCATGACCTGCCGCGCGCGCTCACCGACTGCGATATGCTGTCGGATGGATGGGACCGCGAATCGTGTTACGGCGGTGCCTTCATGGAAAGCGTCATCAACGCGACCGCCCCGCATCATCCGGCAACCATGCTCGCGATGCACAGTCATCACCACATGAGCGGCACGCCGTTCAAGGCGCTCGATCCCGCCGATCCGCTGTACCCGTGCTCGATCATGGCCGACAAGTATCTGCACGCCTGCTATCAAATGCAGACATCGGTGATGTTGAACCTGAATCACGGCGACATCGGCGATGCCGCGAAGTCGTGCGAGCGCGCCCCCGCGACCGTCCGGCCAATCTGCTTTCAGAGCCTGGGGCGTGACATCACATCGTATACATCGCGCGATCCCCAGAAGACATCGGACCTCTGCCACAAAGCCGCCGAGCCATACCGTTCCTCCTGCTATTTCGGCGCGGTGAAGGCGCTCGTCGACTGGACCGCGACGACCGAATCGGCGTTCGCGTTCTGCCGCATCGTCGGGCACGAGGCGGGCGGTCCGACGTGCTATCAGGCCCTCGGCGAGGAAATCGCGACGCTGCTCGCGGGGCTGCCGGAGCGCGAGCAGCAATGCCTGCAGGCGCAGGAGCTCGCCGCGGTAAATTCCTGCCGCCTCGGCGCGGGAGTGCCGGTCCCGCGTTGACTTTTGCAGCGGCGGTTCGCATTCTCCCGCCATCATGAAGGCTCTCCACGATCGGCTCCGCTCCCCGGCGGTGCGTCCTCCTCCCGCCATCGAGGACGATCGTAATGCGGGGCTGCCGCTCGATCTCGACGTCATCCGCAGCCTGCGGGTGAATCGCAGCGCGGTGGAGCGCCGCGCCGCCACGATCCCCACGCGCCGCACAGTAAAGAAGGAATGGCAGGCGGCCTGGCTGCTCCGGGCGATCACCTGCATGGATCTGACGACGCTCCAGGGCGACGACACGCCCGGCAACGTCTTGCGGCTGTGCGCCAAGGCACGGCGCCCACTTCGCCCTGACCTGATCGACGCCCTCGGCGTCGCCCATCTCGACATCAAGGTCGGCGCGGTGTGCGTGTACCACGCGCTCGTGCCCACAGCAGTCGCGGCACTCGAGGGATCCGGCATTCCCGTCGCCGCGGTCTCGACCGGCTTTCCCGCCGGGCTGAGTCCATTCGCGCAACGCCTCGAGGAGGTGCAGGCCTCAGTCGCCGCCGGCGCGCAGGAGATCGACATCGTGATCACGCGCGCGCACGTCCTCACGGGCGACTGGCCCGCGCTCTACGCCGAAGTCCGCGCGTTCCGCGACGCGTGCGGCCGCGCGCACATGAAAGCGATCCTCGGCACGGGCGATCTGGCGACGCTCACGAACGTCGCGCGCGCGAGCATGGTGGCCATGATGGCGGGGGCGGATTTCATCAAGACGTCCACCGGCAAAGAGGCGGTCAACGCGGTCCTGCCCGTCGGCGTGGTGATGACGCGCATGATCCGAGAGTACGAGCTGCGCACCGGTCACGCCGTCGGCTTCAAACCGGCGGGCGGCATTCGCACCGCCAAGCAGTCGCTCGACTGGCTGATCCTCATGAAGGAAGAGCTGGGGGATCGCTGGCTAAGGCCGGCCCTGTTCCGGCTGGGCGCGAGCGCACTCTTGACCGACATCGAGCGCCAGCTCGAGCATTTCGTGACGGGGCGCTACGCGGCCGCCCACCGTCACCCCATGGTGTAGATGGCCACCGTCGCCAAGCTGTTCGAAACGATGGAGTATGGACCGGCGCCAGAGAGCGAGGCACCGGCGCTGGAGTGGATCCGCCAGCACGACAACGGACGCTTCGGCCACTTCAGCAACGGCCGCTGGGCCCAGCCGAGTGAAGGGCAGTTCTTCGAGACGATCAACCCAGCCACCAAGGTCGTGCTCGCGCGCGTCGCGCAGGGAAGCAAGGCTGATGTCGACGCCGCGGTCGCGGCCGCCAGCGCCGCCGCGCCGGGCTGGGCCGGACTGCCGGCGCATGCGCGCGCGCGCTACCTGTACGCGCTCGCTCGGGAGGTGCAGCGGCACTCGCGGCTCCTGGCCGTGCTCGAGAGCCTCGATAACGGCAAGCCGATTCGCGAGACGCGCGACCTCGATATCCCGCTGGTCGCCCGGCACTTCTATCATCACGCCGGGTGGGCGCAGCTGCGCGACAGCGAATTCCCCGGCTATGTGCCCGTCGGCGTCATCGGCCAAATCATTCCCTGGAATTTCCCGCTGCTCATGGTGGCCTGGAAGGTGGCACCGGCGCTGGCCGCGGGAAACACCGTGATCCTGAAGCCTGCCGAATTCACGCCCCTGACCGCCCTGTGCTTTGCGGAGATCGCGCAGGCCGCCGGATTGCCCGCCGGCGTGTTCAACGTGGTGACCGGCGACGGCGCGACCGGCAAAGTGCTGGTCGAGCACCCCGACGTGCACAAGATCGCGTTCACCGGCTCGACCGAGGTGGGTCGCATCATTCGCAAGGCGACGGCGGGCAGCGGCAAGAAGCTGACGCTCGAGCTGGGCGGCAAGAGTCCCTTCATCGTGTTCGAGGACGCCGATCTCGACAGCGTCGTCGAGGGCGTGGTGGACGCGATCTGGTTCAACCAGGGGCAGGTCTGCTGCGCCGGCTCGCGACTGTTGGTGCAGGAGGGGGTCGCGGATCGCCTGACGCACAAGCTCCGCGCGCGGATGGAGAAGTTGCGCGTCGGGTCGCCGCTCGACAAAGCCGTGGACATGGGCGCGATCGTGGCGCCGGTGCAGCTCGAGCGGATTCGCGGCCTCGTCGAGCAGGGCGTCGTCGAGGGCGCGAAAATGTGGCAGCCATCGTGGGCGTGCCCGACCGAAGGCTATTTCTACCCGCCCACGCTGTTCACCGAGGTCTCTCCCGCCGCGACGATCGCGCAGGTCGAGATCTTCGGGCCGGTGCTCGTCAGTATGACGTTCCGGACGCCCACGGAAGCCGTCGAGCTGGCCAACAACACACCGTACGGGCTGGCGGCGAGCGTGTGGTCGGAGAACATCAACCTCGCGCTCGACGTCGCGCCGAAACTGAAGGCCGGCGTGGTCTGGATAAACTCCACCAACCTGTTCGACGCGGCGTCAGGATTCGGCGGATACCGCGAGTCCGGGTTCGGGAGAGAGGGTGGGCGCGAGGGGATGTGGGAGTATCTCAAGCCGGAGTACGAAACTCGGAATGCGGAATTCGGAATGCGGAATGACAAGGTGGGCGGCGAGAAGCTCGATGGGTCGATTCCGCATTCCGCAATCCGCATTCCGACATCAGAGATCCCTCCCATCGATCGCACGTACAAACTGTTCGTCGGAGGGAAGCAGGCCAGGCCCGACCAAGGCTATACTCGCAGAATCGTTGCTGCCGACGGCCGAGTGCTCGGCGAAGTCGCCGAGGGGAACCGCAAGGACGTGCGCAACGCCGTCGAAGCGGCGCATGCCGCCGCCGCGTGGGGTCGGGGCAGCGGTCACATGCGCGCCCAGATCCTCTACTTCATCGCCGAGAATCTCGCGACGCGCGCGGCCGAATTCGCGGCCCGGGTAGGACGCGAGGAAGTCGACGCGAGTATCGCGCGGCTCTTCACCTACGCCGGATGGGCCGACAAGTGGGATGGCGCGGTCCATCACACGCCGATTCGCGGCGTCACGCTCGCCATGAACGAACCCGTCGGCGTACTGGGCATCGCCGCTCCTGACGCTGCGCCCCTCCTCGGCTTCGTATCGCTGGTCGCGCCGGCGATCGCGGTTGGGAACGCCGTCATCGTCATCCCGTCCGAGACCAATCCGATCCCCGCCGCCGAGTTCTATACGGTGCTCGAGACCTCCGACGTCCCCGACGGCGTCATCAACGTGATCACCGGGGCCAGGGATGCACTGGCCAAAGTGCTCGCCGAGCACGATGACGTGGACGGGATCTGGTACTTCGGAACGGCCGCCGGCGTGAAAGCCGTCGAGCTCGCGTCGGCCGCGAACATGAAGCGCACGTGGACCTTCAGTCGTGATCGCGACTGGTTCGACGCCGGTCAGAGTGAAGGCCGCGAGTTCCTGCGCCATGCGTCGGAAGTGAAGAACATCTGGATTCCGTACGGCGAGTAACCGCAACTCCCCGCCGTCGATCAGCGCGGTCCTGCACCGCGTCAACTACTCCGAAACCGATCAGATGGGGTTCGTCTATCACGCGAACTATCTCATCTGGATGGATATGGCGCGCACCGAGCATCTGCGCGAGCGCGGCATGTCGTATCGCGACATGGAACAACAGGGGACGTATCTCACCGTCACCAACGTGCAGGTGCGGTATCGGCAGCCCGCGCGCTATGATGATATGATTCGCACCCGTTGTTGGGTGCGGGACCTGGCGTCGCGCCGCGTGATTTTCGGATATGCAATCGAGCGCGCCGAGACCGGCGAGCTCCTCGCCACGGCTGAAACGTCGTTGATCGCGTTGAACACAGAACAAACTCTTGCGCGCATCCCGGAGCACGTGTGTGAGCTGCTCGAACCCACGTCGGACCCGGTTCGTCTATAGTCTCCTTGTTCTGATCGCAGCGGCGCCCGCCGCTGCCGTCGCACAGCAGCGCGCGCCAATCGACGAGACAACCGTGGGTGTGCTCGCGGCGGTCCTCGGCGCTGCCGATGCCCGTCGCTTCGACCCGGTACCCCTGGGCGAAGCGCTGAGTCATCCCGATCCCGACGTGCGCCGTCAGGGCGCGCTCGCCGCGGGACGGATCGGCGATGGCGCCGCCGTCGACCTGCTGCTTCCCGTCCTGCATGACACCGTCCCCGCGGTACAAGCGGCCGCGGCATTCGCGCTGGGCCTGCTCAAAGACGCGCGCGCGATCCCGCCGCTGGTCGACGTGATCCTGGCATCGGCACCGCAAGCGCGCGCGCCACAAGTCGAAGCGGTGACCGCGATCGCGAAAATCGGTGGTGACGATGGCGCGCGCGCGCTCGGCGACGTCCTGGCTGCGGCGTCGCCCGGCAACGCGAACGAGGTGGTGAATGCCGCTCTGATCGAGGCGTGGCGCCTGGGCGCTCGTGCGCCGCTCGCGCAACTGGTCCGATTTACCGACGCGGCGGTCGCCGACACACGGTGGCGCGCGTTGTACTCCCTGGCGCGCCTGCGGGCCAAAGATGGCGCGACGCCGCTCGTCCGCGCGCTCAGCGATGCCGATCCACAAACGCGCATCGTCGGCGCGCGTGGCATCAACAAGGCGTTGCTGGACAGCGCGAAGCTCGATCCGCAGAACGCGATTACCGGTCTCCGCCGTCTGCTCGCCGACGGCGATGCGCACATTCGCATCAACGCGCTGCGGGCGGTCGCCTCCTTCCGCGATTCCGGATTGACCGTCGCGGTCGTCCCGCTCGTCGCCGATCGCGACATCGGCGTCTCGGTTCAGGCAGAGACGACACTCGGCGTGATCGGCGGCTCGCGCGCGCTCGAAGCGCTGCGCGCGCGTCTCACCAGCAGCGTCTTCGCGTTGCGGCGCCAGGCGCTGATCGCCGTGGCCCAGGCTGACAGCGGCGCCGGAGTCGCGGCGGCCGCGGCGCCGGCGGGCGATGCCGATTGGCGCTGGCGCAGCGTCGCCGCCGAAGCCTACGGGGCCGCCCGCGCCCGCGACCGGTTGGAGGCGCAGCTCGCGGATCCCGATGGTCGCGTGGTGGCGCAGGCGCTGCAAATGTTGCAGCGCATTGTCCCCCCGACCGACTCTGCACTGCCGGCCCGCGCGCGCACGCTGCTGACCCACGCGGACCCGGCCGTCCGCAGCCTCGCGGCTGACCTGCTCGCGCGGCGGCCCAATCCCGAAGACATCGATCGGCTGGTCGTCGCGTACACCAGGGCCGAGGGCGATCCGTTCACCGATGCCCGTCTGTCTGCCGTGTCCGCGCTCGGCGCCATCGCCGCGGCGTCGGCGAATGGGCGCGTGCAGGTGGCATCGAAGTTCATCGCGGCGACCAAGCGGCCGGACGATTATCTCGTGCGCCGTCTCGCCGCCGACACACTCCCCGACACGCGCGACGCCTGGGGCCCGGCGCTGCCGATCGCGACCGGCAAGACCATTGTCGATTACCGCGACGTCGCGCGCCGCTGGCTCGCGCCGGCATTCGTGGGAACGAATCCGCACGTCACACTCGAAACTGATCGCGGGGCGCTCGACATCGAGCTGCTGCCCGCAGAGGCGCCGCTCACGGTCGCGGCGTTTTTGGACCTCGTGTCGCGGCGCTATTTCGACGGGACGCGCTGGCATCGGGTCGTTCCGAACTTCGTCGTGCAGGACGGCGATCCGCGCGGCGACGGCTGGGGCGGACCGGGATTCTCCATTCGGGACGAGATCAACCCCGTGCGTTACGAGGCGGGGACCGTAGGGATGGCGCTGTCGGGTCCCAATACCGGCGGAAGCCAGTATTTCATCGCGCATTCCGCGCAACCCCACCTGGACGGCATCTACACGGTCTTCGGCCGCGTCGTGGGCGGGGGCGGGGGAAGCGGGGGCGGTACCGTTGTATTGAACGCGATCGGGCAGGGCGATCGCATCAGGAGCATCCACCGATGACTCCCAGGCGCTGTGCACAGGCCTTGGCCTGTGCCGTGGTTTTGAGCGTTGGCCTGGTTCCGGCGTTACGCGCGCAATACGGCAACTTCGGGCAGAACAAGATTCAGTACCGCCGCTTCAACTGGCGCGTTCTCCATGGTGAGCACGTCGATCTCTACTACTATCCAGAGGAAGAGGATCTCGGGCGCGTCGCGCTGACCTATGCCGAAGAGAGTTACGACTCGCTCTCCCGCCGCTTCAATCACGCGGTCACGAAACGCTTTCCGATGATCGTGTATGCGTCACACAACGCTTTCGAGCAGACGAACGTGCTGCCGTTCATTCCGCCCGAAGGGCTGCTCGGCGTGACCGAGTTCCTGCGGCGCCGCGTCGCGCTGCCGTTCCGCGGCAACTACGCCGAATTCCGGCACACGATTCGCCACGAGCTGGTGCACGTCTTCCAGCTGAGCATGGTTTCGCAGACGTTCGGCCGCCATCCACGTTTCCGGCAGGTGGGGATGCCGCTGTGGTGGACCGAGGGAATGGCCGAATTCTTTTCCGCCGGCGAAGACAGCCGTGACGAAATGGTCTTGCGCGACATGACGATCGACGGACACCTGCCGTCGCTCCCGGATCTGTATTACGCGTCGGGCGGACTGGTATATCCCGTCGGGGGCAGCATCCATCGCTTCCTGGCCGAGCGCTACGGAGAATGGCGGATTCTCGACCTGTACGCTGAGATCTGGAAGTACAAATCTTTCGACGCGGCGCTGGCGGGCGTATACGGCCGCTCCATTGGGGAATTGTCCGAGGAGTGGCTGTACTGGATGCGTCAGCACTATTATCCGGCCGTCGTCGCCCAGTCGCCGCTCGCGCTCACGGCACGCAAGTTGAGCGACCTGGCGGTGAAGCCCACCGCATACCTGCTGCCGGGCGATTCGGCGCTCTCCTTCCTCTTCTTCTCGCCGGCGAACGGCTATGCCACGATCTACGCGCAGAGTCTGGCGAACCGGAGTCGCCGTTCGGTGGTGCAGGGAGAGCGCAGCGAGCAGTTCGAATCCTTTCACTTCTTCGAGTCACGGATGGACGTGAACGCGCACGGCATCGCCGTGTTCAGCAGCAAGAACGCGCAGCGCGATGCGCTGTTCTTGTGGGATCTGCGAAAGGCCAAGGTGATCGCGCGCTACCAGTTCAGTGAGCTGGTCTCGATGCTCTCGCCGGCCTGGGCGCCCGATGGCAAGAGCGTCGTCTTCAGCGGACTCTCGGAGTCCGGGTATTCGGACCTCTATCGTCTCTGGATCGCAGATCCCGGTGATTCGTTGGGTGCGGGGCGTCTCGAGCGGTTGACCTCCGATCGCTACGAAGACCTCGATCCGAGCGTCAGCCCGGACGGGCACACGGTCGTCTTTTCATCGGATCGCACGCCTTTTGGAAAGAACGGCGCCAGGAACCTCTTTGCGCTCGACCTGCCCAGCGGGGCGATTCGGTATCTGACCTACGGCGACTGGCACGACGAATCGCCGCGATTCGGAGGAAGCGGAGGGGGCGGGGGGAGCGGGTGGAGCGGAGGGGGCGAAGCCGGGGACCGAATCTACTTTGCCTCCGACCGCGACGGCACGTTCCAGATTTACTCGATCGACTCGACCGGCACGGGACGCCGTGAGACCCGGACGATGAATGGGGCGTTCGATCCTCAATGGGTCTCCGGTCCGCACGGTGGCCTGTTGTTCGGCGGCTTTGCGGATCTCAGCTTCAGCATCTATCTCGCGCCGCCGCTGCGCGACACGGGAAACGAGACGCTCGTCAGTCTCGCGACGGACAGCGTACCCGCACCGTCCTGGACGTGGGACGAGCTCGCGCATTCACGGTATGCCAGCACTGCTGCGGCGCCCTACCAAAAACGGCTCAGCGTGGATTTCGCTGCCGGAGATGCCGCGGTGGCGCCCGGTGTCGGCTCGGCGCAGGGCGCGATGGTCGTGTTCAGCGACCTGTTGTCCGATCATCAGCTCTATCTTTCCGTGTCCTCGTTCCAGAGCTCCGACGTGGGAAGCCTGTTGGACAACGTCAGCGGATCCGCGTTCTACTTGAACCAATCGCGTCGCATCAATTGGGGTGTGGGGGCGTTCAGGGAGCGCGGTCTGTTTTATGAAGGCGATCACAATTCGTTGTACCAGGAAGAGTCGTACGGCGTCACGGCGCAGGTGCGTTATCCGCTCGATCGCTTCCGCCGGCTCGTGGGCGAGTACCGGTTCGAGCGCTCGGATCGGCTTGACCTGACCGCCGATGATCTCGCGAATCCCCACCGCGTTGGCTGGCTCGCCTCGAATAATCTGTCGTACGTCAAGGACAACACGCTGTGGCTCGCCACGGGGCCGATCGATGGCACGCGCTACAACATCACGGCCGGCATCGTGTCGGATCTCAGTCACGGCCGATTCGACTCGTGGGTCGCGTCGGCGGACTGGCGGCGGTACATCAGAACATCGCAGCGCAGCGCCGTCGCGTTGCGCGTAGAAGGATACACGTCCGGCGGCGAGCGGCCGCAGCACATCAGCATCGGGGGGTCGTGGGGACTCCGGGGCTACCCCCAGTACGGGTACGTCGCGGGCACGCGTGCCTGGCTGGTGAATGCGGAGTACCGGTTTCCGGTTCTCGACTTTCTCACTGTCGGGTTCCCGTTCGGCTCCGCGCGTTTTCCGGGGATCCAGGCCGCGTTGTTCGTCGATTATGGCCGCGCGTGGACCACGAGCACCGAGATGCGTCACGTGTTGGGCGCGAGCGGACTGGGCTTGCGTATGCCGATCGGCCCGCCGCTGGTGTTGCGCCTCGACGCCGGATATCGCCTCGGCACGGTGGATGTGCCCGGGTATCATCTGCCGGCGAGCACGAGTAAGCAGCGCTTTGTCGACTTCTTCTTCGGCTTCAACTATTGACCCGGCGCCGCGCGCTTTCCTACATTGGCGCGTGTACGCTGTTGACGGCCTGCCCGCATCCGCCGGCGCCGCTCGTGCCGATGCCGTTGGCGCCCGGGAGTCGCGACGCCGCGGTCGCATGGACGCGCTCCACGCTGCCGCGCGCACCGATGCTGATTCGCTTTCGGTGGCACTATCAGGACGAGCGCGTGAAGTACGCGGGACGCGGCACCATTCGCATCGCCCCGCCCGACTCTCTGCGCTTCGATTTCGCGGGCCCGCTCAATCTGGGCAGTGGCGCGGCGGTCATCATCGGCGATTCAGTCGCGTGGGCGGACCCGGAGAAGAACTTCCGCGCTTTGGTTCCCGCGGTTCCGATGCTGTGGGCGGCGTTCACGCTGGTGCGGCCGCCCGCGGAGGCCGCCGCCGTATTCGGCGCCGAGGTCCTGGATTCGCTGTCGCACAAGCGCCGGGTGGTATGGCGCTTCGCCCAGGTCGAGGATACGCTCGACTATGTGGTGACCGACAGTGCGGGACGCGAGTCCCTGTTGGAGGCGGAGTGGCGCCGGCGCGGCACACTGGTCGCACGCAGCCGCGCCAGACGCGATTCACTCCAGCACCCCGCGAGCGCGCGCATCGACTTTCCGGAAGGGCCGGCAAGATTTGAACTCACGGTGGATGTGGTGGACACTGCGGCGGTCATTCCGCCCGATGCTTGGCGCAGTCGCCATTAGCTCGGGCGTCCTGTCGCTCAGCGCGTGCCCGTACGGATTCCACGGCGGGACGCTGCCGAACGTCAGGACCGTCGCCATCCTTCCCTTCGACAACGACACACCGGAGCCGGCGCTGACGCAGGAGGTCACGGAGTCCGTGCGCCTGGCGCTCGAGGGCCGGCTGGGACTGCGGATCGCGAAAGAAGACAATGCCGATGCCATCGTGCGCGGCCGCGTCGTGCGCTACGAACCCGACGTACCGCAGGGCGTGTTGCCGGGGCAGGGACAAGTGACGGTGACGAAGCGCAAAGTTCAGCTGATCATCGACGTCGAGATCGTCAACCAGCGCGAAGGAACGACGGTGTGGAAGCGGCAGGGTCTGTTGGTGGACGGCGACTACGATCCCCCGAACGAGCGCGACGGCCGCCGGGCGGCGCTGGCCAAGCTCGTGCAGCAGATCGTCGACGGGGCGCAATCGCAGTGGTGATGCGGTCGCGGCGCGGCGCGAGCTCGAGCGGCTGCCTGCTGTCGCTGCTCCTCTTCGTCGCGGCACTGTATTACGCCGTGAATATCGGCGAGGTGTACTTCCGCTACTACCGGCTCCTCGACGAGATGCAGACCGAGACGCGCCTCGCCGCGGGGCTCGACGACGGCACGATCCGCCGGCGCATTCAAGCGGCCGTCGATGAGATCGGAATACCCGATTCCGCGGGCGGCCAGGCGCTGCAGGTGCGCCGCACCGACGCGCCGCGCCAGATCGTCATCGAGACGCGGTACAGCGAATGGGTGTCGCTGCCCTTCTTCAATCACAGCTTCTCATTCCATCCCAGGGCGACGCAGCCGCTCTGAACACCGCCGCGAAGATCCGCACCGCCGAGGCCGCCGCGCTGTGGCGCTCAAGGCTTGACCAGGTGGTGTTCACCAATGGTGTGTTCGACCTCCTGCATGTCGGTCACGTGACGCTGCTCGAGGCGGCGCGGGCGGAAGGCGAGGCGCTCGTCGTCGGAATCAACAGCGATGCCTCGGTGCGGCGGCTGGGGAAGGGGAGCGACCGCCCGGTCGTGCCGGAGCGTGAACGCGCGCGCCTGGTCGCGGCGCTCGCGGCGGTGGACTGTGTGGTCCTGTTCGCCGAGGACACGCCGCTCGCGTTGATTCGCGCCCTGCGGCCGGACGTGCTGGTGAAGGGCGCGGATTACGCCCGCGAGGCAATCGTCGGCGCCACGGACGTCGAAGGCTGGGGAGGACGCGTCGTGCGCGTGCCGCTCGTCAAGGACCAGTCCACCACGGGACTGCTCGAGCGTTTGCGCGGCGGATGAAGCTCCTCGTTGGCACGCGCAGCCCCGGCAAGACGCGTGAGATCCGCGAGCTGTTCGCCGGCTTGCCGTTCGAGGTGTCCTTTCCCGCCGACCGTCTGCTCCAGCCGCTTCCTGAAGAAGCCGACCTGGAGCGCAGCATGAGCTATGTGGAGAACGCGGTCGCCAAGGCCCGCTACTACGCGATGCGGGGCGGCCTGCCCGCCGTTTCGGATGATTCGGGGATCGAAGTCGACGCGCTCGGCGGCGCGCCGGGTCCTCGCTCGGCCCGCTGGTCGGCCAGTGGTGGGGATGTTGAGAACAACACGCTGCTGCTCAAGCAGTTGTCGGGTGTCCCCCAGGACAAGCGCACGGCGCGCTACCGCTGTGTCGTGGCGTTTCTGGCCACGGCCAGCAGTGTACCCGAAATCGTCGAGGCCACGTGCGATGGATTCATCCTGACCGAGCCGCGCGGGACTGGGGGCTTCGGCTATGACCCTCTGTTCTTTTCTCCCGAGCTGAACATGACCTTCGGCGAAGCGCCGGCGGCGTCGAAGCACCGCGTGTCCCATCGGGGAAGGGCGTTTCGCGCCTTGATCGAAGTGCTCCTACGCCGTTCCACGTAGTCTTTCGACGTATCTTTCGACGTAGTTCATAGACGGGGTGTGGCGCAGTCCGGTAGCGCGCCTGGTTTGGGACCAGGAGGTCGCGGGTTCGAATCCCGCCGCCCCGATTCACCCGCCGATCTGCGCTTTCAGGTACGTCTCGTAGCAATCGCGAGCAGCCCCCTCCAGCATCAAGAATTCGTTCCGCCCCGTTGAGGCGGGCGCCCGGGTAAGTGCGCGTTTGCCGCACTGGAGGCCAAAGGAGCGCGCCGCGCGCTAGCCAAAACGGGCTAGATCCTTTGGTCGGCGAGAGTTCGCGTCAATGCTCACGACCTGGGTATAACAACACGAATGCTGGGACGCTGCGAGTGGAGGCTTGAGTGCATTACCTGATCACCGGTGGCGCGGGGTTTGTCGGCTCGCATCTGGCCGATGCTCTGTTACAGCGGGGCGACGAGGTCACCGTTCTCGACGACCTCTCCACCGGAGCGATGCGGAACATCCGCCACCTCAAGAACCGGTCCGGATTCACTTACGTGATCGATACGGTCTTGAATGCGCCGCTGCTTGCGGAGTTGGTAGACGGTGCCGATCAGATCTTTCACCTCGCCGCTGCCGTCGGCGTGCGGCTCATCGTTGAAAGTCCCGTCCGCACCATCGAAACCAACGTCAAGACGACCGAAATGGTGCTCGCCGCGGCTTGCAAGAAAAGAAAGAAAGTGTTCGTCGCCTCGACTTCGGAAGTCTACGGCAAGAGCGTGGCTGTCCCGTTTCGCGAAGACGGCGACCTCGTCCTCGGCGCGACGAGTCGCGGCCGCTGGAGCTATGCCAGCTCGAAGGCGATCGACGAGTTTCTGGCGATCGCCTACTGGCGTGAGCGCCGCTGTCCCACCGTGATCGGCCGCTGCTTCAATACCGTTGGACCGCGCCAGACTGGGCACTACGGCATGGTCGTGCCGCGCTTCGTGCAGCAGGCCCTGCGCGAGGAGCCGCTCACCGTCTACGGCGACGGGCGGCAGACGCGCTGCTTCACCCACGTCGCCGACGGGGTGCGAGCGATGATCGGTCTCATGGACGCCGATGACACGGTCGGCGAAGTCTACAACCTCGGGAGTGAGATCGAGACCCCGATCCTGGCGCTCGCCGAGCGCGTGAAGCAGCTCACCGGGTCGGAGTCGCCGGTCACGTTCGTGCCGTACCGGGAAGCGTACGGCGACAACTTCGAGGACATGCCGCGCCGCGTGCCCTCGCTCGAGAAGATTCGGTCGGCGATCGGCTGGGAGCCGGTCATCGGCCTCGATGAGATCCTGATCTCGGTCATCGAGTACGAGCGCTCGCTGACCCCGCAGGCCGCATGACGGCAGCCGCGGCGGCAACGGTCGTCGCGGTGCTCTCGGGCGCGCTGGCGCTGCTGCTCACACCCTTCGTGCGTACCCTGGCGCGGCGTCACGAGCTGATCGCGCGGCCGAGCGCCGACCGCTGGCACAAACGGCCCACGGCCCTGCTCGGCGGGATCGCGATCGCGGCGGCCACGCTCGGCGGGATGCTGGCCTTTCTTCCGCTTGGCGCGCGGCCGTTGCCGCTGCCGTCGGCGGCCGTGGGAGTGAGCGCGGCATTCCTGTGCGTCGTAGGGCTGGTCGACGACGTCATTCGGCTGCGCCCGCAGCTCAAGTTCAGTCTCCAGCTCCTCGCGGGAATAGGCGTCGTGGCGGCGGGTGGAATCCTCGTGCTCACGCCGTGGCACCTCGTGAACGTGCTCGCGTCGCTGTTCTGGTTCGTCGCGCTGACGAACGCGTTCAATCTGCTGGACAACATGGACGGGGTGGCCGCGGGCGTCGGCGCGATCGCCGCCACCTTCCTGGGCATCACGTTCGCCCTGCAAGATGCCTGGCTGCACGCGGCGGCAGCCTGGGCCCTGGCGGGCGCCTGCGTAGGGTTTCTGCGCTTCAACTTTTCACCCGCGAGCATTTTCATGGGCGATACCGGGAGCCTGTTCATCGGCTCGCTGCTCGCCGGACTCGTGATGACCTCGCCGGCGTCGGTGTCCGGCAGTCTCGTCGCGGTGCTGTTCGTGCCGCTCGCCATCATGGCGGTGCCGATCGTCGATACCGCGCTCGTCACCGTGACGCGCACGCTCGCCGCGCGCGCCATCTCCCAGGGCGGCCGCGATCACAGCGCGCACCGTCTCGTCGCCATGGGACTGCGCGAGCGAGACGTCGCGCTCCTGCTGTATGGGTTCGCCGCCGTGGGTGGTTCGGTCGGTCTGCTGCTGTCCCGGCTGGACCAGGCGTTGGGCCTCATGCTCGGGACGATCTTCCTCGTCGCGCTCACGCTGCTCGCCGCCTACCTCGGGCGGCTGCAGATGGTCTATCCGGACAAGCCGTTGGGATGGAAGCCGGCGACGGTCGTGGCGACCGTGCTGCTGTACAAGCGACGGCTCGCGATCATGCTGCTCGACGTTGCGCTCGTCGCCGCCGCGTACTACGGCGCGTTCCGGCTGCGGTTCGAGGGCGCGCCACCGGCGGGAGTCATGGACGCCTATCGCATGACGCTGTGGCTCGCGATCGCGGTGCAGGTGATCGCGTTCCAGGCGTTTGGGATTTATCGCGGCGCGTGGCGCTACATCAGCATCGTCGATTTGTACCGCATGCTTGCCGCGATCGGAGCCGGCGCGCTGGTGTTGTTCGGCTATGCGGTGTGGCGCGTGCCGGCGCTCGCCGCCACCAGCGTGCTCTGGATCTACGCGCTGCTCGCGGCCGCGCTCGTGCTGGCGACCCGCGTGTCGTTCCGCTCGCTCGAGGAGATGCGCCGGCGACTCACGCGGCGCGGCGAGCCGGTGGCGATCTACGGTGCGGGCGACGCGGGCGAGCTCGCGGTCCGTGAGCTGCTCAACAATGCGGCGCTTGGGGTCACGCCGTTCTGCTTCCTGGACGACGACCCGCACAAGCGCGGCGAGCGGATCCACGGCGTGCCCGTGCTGGGCGGTCGCGAACAGCTCGCGGCGCTCGCCGAGCGCCACAACGTGCGGCGCGTGCTGATCGCGACGAAGAAGCTGCGCCCGGACGTGCTCGCGCTGCTGCATGCCGCGCGCACGGCGCATGGATTCGAGCTGCTGGAGCTCGACGTCGCGCTCCGAGGTGTGAAGCGCAACGCCGTGGAGAGGAGGATCGGGTGGAAAGCGTACGCGTCGTCCAGGCGATCGCGCGCCTGAACATCGGCGGCGCGGCGTCGCACGTCGTGCTGCTCAGCGCCGGCATGCGCGCGCGCTACCCTTGCGTCCTCGCGACGGGAAAGAAGAGCCCGCACGAGGGCGACATGACCCCGTTCGCGCACGAGCACGGCGTGACGCTGACGCGTGTGCCCGGGCTGACCCGGACCATTGGTCTGATCGGCGACCTCCGCGCGTTCTGGTTTCTGTGGCGGTTGTGCCGGCGGCTCAAACCCGACGTCGTGCACACGCACACCGCCAAGGCCGGCACCCTCGGCCGTCTCGCGGCCTGGCTCGCCGGCGTGCCCGTGCGTGTACACACGTTTCACGGCCACGTCTTTCGCAAGAATTTCCCGGGCTGGCGGACCGCGATCTACATCGCGATCGAACGCTTGCTGGCCCGCATCACATCACGAATCATTGCGATCAGTCCTCGGCAGTCTGAGGATTTGCGCCGCATTCTCCGGGTCCCCGACGAGCGTCTCGCGACGATTCCGCTCGGGTACGATCTGCGCGCGTTCAGCGCGACCGGCCGTGAGGAGCAAGCCACTGCGGGACGGCAACGGTTCCGTGCCGCCGTCGAAGCCGCAGAGCAGGACACCGTCATCACGATGGTGGGCCGGCTGACGGCGATCAAAAACCAGGCGCTCGCCCTGCGCGCGTTCGCCACACTCGCGCGCGACGGACTCCACAGTCCGTTGCTCGTCCTCGTCGGCGGCGGCGAAGACGAGTCGTCGCTGCGCGCGCTGGCGCGGGCGCTGGGCATTGCCGACCGCGTGCGGTTCGCCGGATGGTGGACCGGCGACAACCTGCCGGCGGTCTACCATGGCTCGGAAATCATCGCGCTGAGTTCGCGCAACGAGGGTACGCCGGTCTGCCTTCTCGAGGCGGTCGCGTGCGGGCGCGCGGTTGTCGCGACCGACGTGGGCGGCGTGGCCGATGTGCTCGAGGACGGACGGTTGGGCGTGATGGTGCCGCCGGAAAGCGTGGCTCACTTCGCGGCTGCATTGCGTCGCGTACTGAACCCGGTGGAGCGTGAGCGCTTCGAACGCGCGGATCGCAGCAGCCTGATCGCGCGCTACGGACTCGAGAGGATGGTCGCGGATGTCTCGGCGTTGTAT
This sequence comes from Gemmatimonadota bacterium, assembly GCA_003221035.1. Classification (GTDB taxonomy): domain Bacteria; phylum Gemmatimonadota; class Gemmatimonadetes; order Gemmatimonadales; family GWC2-71-9; genus 20CM-2-65-7. Next base: position 13,945 of record QHUB01000017.1, on the reverse strand, counting down.
GACGCGCTCATTTCCCAGAACAGCGCCGACGGCACGACGAACATGATCCATTCGGTCCATTCGGTGCTGAGCGGATGGAACAGTCCCGACAATGCGAACGCCCCGAGCAGGAAGATGGCGTTGTAGTACGGGGCTCGGGATTCGGGGTTCGGGAGTCGGGAAATCGAGCGCCAGGCGCGCGGCAGGAACGGAAGCCAGCCCAGGACGAGCCAGAGGTACGCAAACAATCCGAGCAGTCCCAGGTCGCCGATGATTTGCAGATACGTCATGTGCACGACCATGAGGCCGATATCCGTGTCGGCCTGCGTCGTTCCGACGCCGGTTCCGATGAATGGAGCGCGCCGGAACGCGTCCATGCCGATCTCGAGCATGCGCGCGCGCCGTTCATCGGCGATCGCGAGACCGGCGGCGCCATAGACACGCACGTTCACGGCGAGCTGCCCGATCCGCGCGATCGCGCCGCTCCCGGAAGGCACTTCGGTCTGCCGCTGCACCCAGCGCCAGCCGGCGATCACTACGAGTACGGCGCCGAGCGAGACGCCGACGGCGGCGAGGCGACCCAGCCGCGAAGGACGACCGCGACGCTCCGTGAAGCGAATGAACAGCACGAACGGGACGAGGAGGGCAAGCAGGAGCCACGCGGTCCGGGAGCCGTCGTAATAAATGAGCGCGGCGCACGCCCCGAGCAGCGCGAGATGCCGCAGCGGCTGCCTCCAGGCAAGCACCATATACGCGGCGTAGCACAGCGCGAGGAATCCCAGTCGCGCGAGCGAGCCGGGGAAGTTGAGCAGCGTGCCGAAGCGGCGCGGGCCCATTTCGCTGGCGGTCGCCGCCAGCCCCCAGAGGCCCAGGAAGAGGAACAGCACGTTGACGGCGATCGCCCCGATGAAGCCGCGCATGGCGGCGTGCGCGAGCGCAGGCTCCGCGATGAACAGCGCGCGCGCCGCGATCAGGATCATCGCCAGTTTGCCGGCCTCGGCGATCGCGTAGAGCGGAGCGTCGCTACCGAGGCCGGCGAGCAGCACGGCAAGCACGAGCAGGCAGGCGGGCGTGAGGCCGGGCAGGACCCGACGCCAGTGCACACGCAGTCTCAGCAGGTACGGCAGCGCGCCCGTCACCGCGGCCCCGGTGACCAGCCAGTGAATGACCGGATGCACCGTGATTTTCAGATCGGCGGCCAGGATGAGAAATGCCCAGGCCGAAATCACGGCACGCACCCAGACCGGCGGGGGTAGTCTACTCTCCATGCGCGTGTTCCTGAAAAACGTCTCGGCCGTGTGGGCGGTGAACTTCGTGAACGGCGCGCTCGGAATCGCGTTCGTGCCGATCGCCGTGCATCGGCTCGGCGCCGCGGGCTACGGACTCCTCTCCATTTACACCGTTGTGGCCGGGTATGTGGCACTGACGGACCTGGGCATCGGGCCGAATCTGCAACGGCTGCTGGCTGGACGGCCGGACGGCCCGACCCCCGGACGGCCGGAGAGTGTGTTCGGGGATTCCGAAGCCTGGCGGCGGCAGCAGATACAGACCGCGTGGGGTTTGTACTTGCTGCTATCGGTCGGGCTGCTCGTCGTCCTGCTTGTTCTCATACACATCGTGCCCATGTATCTGTTTCCCGTTGGAGCCGGCAGCCGGCGGGCCGTTCAGTGGCTCACCCTGTTCGCCGTGATCGACTTCGTGCTCGGCGTGCCGGTGCTGCTGATGCAGAACACCTGCGCCGCCGCCGAGCGTTTCGGCCGCTACTCGCGATTCACCCTCGCGTCGGGCCTCATCCGCTATTCGCTGATGTTTGCGGGCGTGCTCCTGACGACCCGTCCGGAGCTTGTGGCCGCCGCGATCACCGCGCGCCGCCTCGTGGATATCCCGCTCGCGCTCCGCGTCACGGGAGGCCTGCCCGCCGGCGCCTGGCGGCCCCGGTTCGCGCGCGAACCCTTCCTGCGCTTCCTCGCTGGATCGTCGGCGATGTCGGCCGCGCAGCTGGTCCAGGTCTCGATCATCGCCGTGCCGGCGGTGCTGGTGAACGCGTACTTCGGCATCCGATCACTCGGCGTCTATCGCGCCACCTTCGATCTCGTGAATCGGATCTGGTTCTTCTCCAATACGATCGGCCTCGTGCTGTTCCCCAAGTTCGTGCGCATGCTCGCGGGTACGCGCGAGCGTCTCGCGCTCCAGGGATTGCTGCCGCGTCTGCTGGCGCTCAGCTGGATCGCGTACGGCGTGCTCGCGATCGCGGGCGCGCTGCTTGGACCGACGGTGCTGGGCGCGATCGGCCTCGGCGCCGCCGAGTACACGACGTTGTTCGTGATTCTGATCGGCGCGCTGAGCTTCAACGCCCACGGCACCACCGCCTACGCGTTTCAACTGGCGGCCGGCCGTCCTTTGCGCGCGGCGACGCTCGGGCTGGTGTCATTGACGCTGCTGTTTGTCACGTTCTTCGTCGCGCGCGCCGCCGGCGCCGGTCTGCTCGCGATCGCCTGGGCCTGGGTGGTGAGCCAGCTCGTCTATGCGTTCGCGATCGACCTGACCGCGCTGCGCCAGCTCGAGGTGCCGGTGCGGCCGCTGCGTGACACCGGGTTGCGGGTGGCCGTTGTCCTCGCGGTGGCCCTTGTCGTGCTCGCTCGTGCCTGACCGCGAGCTGCGGCTGCTCCAGTTCCTCGGTCACCGACTGCCGCGGATGCCGCATGCCTCCGGGATCGCGAACCGCATTCTGAAGCCGTGGTATCTGCGCAAGCGCCGCGCGCGCGTTGTGTGCGACGTGCTGGGGCTGCGCATGGAGCTCGATCCGCGCGAGTCGGTCGACGGCAATCTGATCTTCTGCCCCCAGCTCTACGACCGCATCGAGATCGCCTACCTGCTGGACCATCTGGGGCCGGACGACACCTTCGTGGACATCGGCGCGCACGTGGGGTTCTACGCGCTGAGGGCGACCACGCGCATTCGTACGGGGCGAGTGCTGGCGATCGAAGCGGCGCCCGAGACTTACGCCACGCTGCAACGCAACATCCGCATGAACGACGCCAACGTGACGGCGGTGCACTGCGGCGTGAGTGATCGCGTCGAGACCCTCAAGCTCCACTTGCAGGAAACGGGCAACCGGGGCGGCAACTCATTCCTGCTGCGGCAGGGCCTGGGCGAGTATGGGGTCGAGGTGCCGTGCTATCCGCTCGTCGAGATTCTCCGGCGGAACGAGGTGGAGCGGGTGACCGGGATGAAGATCGACGTGGAAGGGTTCGAGCATAAGATCCTCAAGGCCTTCTTCGATCAGGCGCCGGCGCCGCTGCGGCCGCGATTCGTGATCACCGAATTTCATCCGTGGCTGCTGGGCGGCGCCGAGACGACGGGGGATCAGATCGCGCTGCTCGAGTCGCTCGGCTATCGCGAGGTGCGGCGCGCCGCGTACAACCGGATCTTTTCGGTGGACGGCAGCTCCGCCACGTAGTCCGCGACAAACACCCAGATCAAGGCAATCACGCCGCCCAGCACGAAGCCGAGGACCGCGAGCTGGAGCGGCCTGGGCTTGGAGCGCTCGCGCGGCACCACTGGCGGATCGATCACGGTGATCACCGGCGTGTCGTTGACCTCTTCGATTTTCGCGGTCTCGAACTCGCGGCTCAGCGTCATGTAGACTTCCTGCCGAATATCGACCTGGCGGCGCAGCTGGCCTTCCTGCGAGGTGAGCAACGGCGACTCCTGCCACGAGCGGTTGCGCTCCCGGAACGCGCGGAGCTGCGTTTCGGCGGCGCGCAGGTCGTCCCCGGCCTCGGTGATGCGCCGCTCCACGAATTGCCGCTGCGCGCGGCCCTGCGATTGGCGCGTCTGCGAATTGAAGGCGTCGAGGTCGGCCAGCATGCGATTGGCCACGGCCGCGGCGAGGGTCGGGTAGCGCAGCTCGATGCTGAGCGTGACCATGCTGGTCTGCGTATTCACCTGCGTCCCGATCCGGCTCGCGAGCCGTTTCACGGCTCGCGCCAGGCGCGTGTCCTGGTCGCTGCCGCGCACGCCCAGAATGTCGAGCAGCGAGGCAGAGTCGGCCTGCGCCTTGCGCGGGTCGGGGTAGCGCGCCAGCAGGGTGTGCTCGAGGAGCGCGCGGCTCTTCAGGACGTCGGCGTAGAAGCGCGGCGAGCGCGCAGCGTCCAGGTCGATCGGCAAGCCGAGCTGGCCGACGAGTCCCGCCAGGCCGGCCGGCATGCGCGAGTGGTTCGGGGATTCGGGGACAAAAACCGCGGTCGCCGTGAACACCGGCGGCAGGACGAGCGCGAGCGCGAGCGCCAGCGCCGCGGTGATCAGCGGCAGCGCGATGACGAGGCGGCGGCGCCGCATGACCACGGCCGCCATTCCCACGAGTGTAAGGTCGTGACGCGGACTCGGGTTGGCGTTCATGTGACCGCTCCTCGGTAGGTCCGGAAAGCCGCTACGAGCACCGGACGCGGCAGGCAGCACGCGACGCCGAGTGCCAGGCCGCCCACGCCACCCCGGCGCGCCAGCGCGAACGCGCGGGCGAACGCCGCGCGCCGGTCTCCGGACAACAGGTGATACACCCCGGCTGCCAGCAGGCGCGTTCTGATCAAGCGCCGGTTCTGACGCGTCCGGCCGCGAGTGCTCAGGAATGTCACGTAGCGATCCTGGACCAATGCGTGCTCAGCCGCGTTGCGGAGCTGCGCGCCGACTCCCGTGAGCCGATCGCCGGCGTCGTGGTGGACGATCCCTACCGAGTCGCCAAACGCCGGGACGCCATAGCGGTCTCCGATCTCGAGCCACATCAGTCCTTCAGCGCCGATCCGCACGCTCGGGTACCGGCACGCGGCCGCGCGCGCGACGTCCCGATTCCACACCGTCAGGAAATCCCCGGCAACGGCGCCGTTGCAAAAGTGGGTGGCATCGAAGCGCTCAAACGACCGCGCCGCGGCGCCGTTGGCGTACCGGAACAGGAACGCGGGAAACTGATCGCGCTCCGCAAAGGCCGAGAGACGGCGGCTGATCGTCGCCAGTGCATCGGGACGGAGCTCATCGTCATCATCGAGAATGACCGCCCAGCGCCCGCGCGCCTGCTCGAGGCCAAAATTGCGCGCCGGCCCAGGGCCTCCCTGCGCAACGCGATGCAGCAGGACCATCGGAAACGTCGTTCGCACATGCTCTCCAGTCCCGTCGGTGGATCCATCGTCCACCACGATGATCTCGGGACAAGGCTCCTGCCGCAGCGCGGAGCGAATCGCGCGTCCCAAAACCTCGCGGCGATTATGGGTGGCGATGATTACGCTGAATTGCATGATAGAGAGCCTCAAAGCGCGACACCATGTTCGCGGCGGAGAAATCGGTCAGGATGCGCTGCCGAGCTCGGTTCCCTCGATCCTGACGGCGCGCCGGAGTCTCATTGAGGATCGACCTCCAGGCGCCCGCCAGAGCGTCTGGATCTGCGCCCTTCACGACGCTGCCCGTGCCCGCGAGGATCTCCGGGAGCGGCGGCACGTCGCTGACGACGCAAGGCACGCCGCACGACATCGCCTCCGCCAGCGAGTTCGAGAAGCTTTCGCCAAACGAACAGACGGTGGCGACATCGAGCGCCGCAGTCACCGCCGCGATGTCGGTCCGGACGCCGAGCCGGTGCAGGCGCGTCGTTGGCGCATGACGACGCACGAGGTCGTCCATGAGTCGATCGTCCGTGAACAGACCGGCCAGCACGAACTGAACGGCGGGCATCTGTTGCGTGAGGCGTTCGGCGGCGCGCAAGAATGTGACGTGGTCCTTCTGTGGATCGCGTCTGGCGATGAACCCGATGAGCGGCACGTCGTTCGGCACGCCGAGCGCCGCTCGCGTCTGCGCGCGGCGCGCGGGATCGGGACGGAATTCCTCGGCATCGATCCCGTTCGCAATCAGCGCCCACTGTTTCGGCTTGTAGCCGAGCTCGCTGTGATAGTCGCGGGTCTCGCTCGAGTTCACGACGATGGTGTCGGGCATGCGCGACAGCATGCGACAGGCGGTGGTCACGACGAGGCTGGTCGTGATGGGATGCAGCGCGAGATCCATGTTGGCGGAATGCAGTCCCCACAGGAGTCTCGAACCGCGCGGACGGGCGAGCGCGGCGGCGAAGCACGCGTGATACATCCACGCGTGCACGACATCAGGCCGCGCCGCGCCGACCGCCCGGCGCAGCGCCAGCAGCGCGCGCAGCGAGGGCCGGCCGTGGCGCATGCCGAGGTCGGTAACAGGAATGCCGGCGCGCTCGAGGCGCGGCCGGACGTCGCCACCGGGCAGCAGCGATATGACGCGATGCCTGAACGTGCCATTCGAGCGGGTCACGAGATCGGCCAGCAGCACCTCCGCCCCGCCGACGTCGAGGGAGGTGATGACGTGGACGATGTCGGTCATGGTGTGAACCGCAGCGCGAGGGTCGTGGTGCCGATCGTGGACTCCTCGTAGAACAAGTTCAGGCGACGGCCGGCCGTCAGCGTCGCCTCGATCAGTCCCAGGGGTGATTGTGTCGCTGCGCGCGCGCCGCCGAATACCGACACATCGTGCAGCAATCGCTTCTCATCGGCTGCGCCGGGAGTCAAGAACAGCGCGTCATCGTCCCAGCGAATGCGACCGACGAACAGCCCGGCCCGCCAGCGTGGCGCCACGTAGTCCCAAGCCAGCCACTGAGTCGAGGCGGCAGGACCGATGGCCGCGCCGATAACCTGACCGCGCTGCGTATACCCCTGTGGTGCCGCATCGCCCGTGTACCAGGTCTCTTCGGGCAGGTTGCGGTACGCCGGCGACTTCTCGAGATCGGTGACTTCAGCCTGCATCCGGAAAGCCGCTCCGGCGGCGCCGAGCGGGCGCGCCCATTCGAGTCCCATCGTATAGCCGAGCGTGTGATTGGGGCTGATCAGCAGCTCGCGCACCGAGCGCGGCAACTGACTGCGTGCCCATTCCGCGTGCACTGCGAAGCCGTCGGCCGGGAATACCCAGCGGCCGAATAACGAGAAAATCTGATTGCGCTGGCGCGCGCCGTTGCCGCGGGCAACGTCGAAGGCGTGCTTGCCGATATCGGACCAGGCGCTTAACGGCGCATAAACCGCGCGGGCTGCGCCGAGCGTGAGATTCGGCGCGAAACGCGGTGCCCACGTGATGGCGAGGGCGCTCATGGCTCGGGCGTCATCGGTGGACGTCGAGTCGAAGTACGGCGACTCGAACAGACCACCCAGGAACCAGCGCGCGGAAACTCTTTTGCCCGTGACGTTCACAAAGGCCCGCCAGATGCCGGGGGCGTTGTTGCTGAGCACGATCGCGTTTCGGATTCCCGGACCCCACCACGCATTTGCGCTCGAGACGCCCATCGTCACGGGACCGAGATCCGCGGCGAGCGTCGATTGGCCCGCATCGAGGCCCGTGAAGCCGCGTGTGCCGAAGCGCAGCGGCAGATCGATGGAGTATGCGCCGACGTGCCATGGCGTGGAGTAGCTGCTGCGTCCCGGAGGTCGCGGGAGCTGCACGCTGTCGGCCGGCAACGGATAGGCGAGGTTCTCGGCGCTCACCAGCGCGGGCGCGAGCACCAGCGTGACGTGCCGCCACCGCAGGCCCACGCCCAAACGCAGCATCTGATTCCAGCCTCGGCCCGCCCACATGGCACCATCATTGAGTGAGAAGGGGAGCGTGGTGTTGTAGACCGTGCTGAGTTCGACAGGAAGAAGGCGCACAGTCGGACGGTCGCCCGGTCGCATGGAAACCACGTCTGATCGCAACAGAAACGCTTCACTGCTGCTCGTGCCAAGCAGCTGCGCGAGGCGCAGCCGATCTTCGGCATCGCTGCCCACCGTCTGAACCTGGATCAGTACGGCACAAATTCGCACGACGGGGTAGACACCCCAACTCATGAGGACTCGCTGCGCTCTGGTATTGCTGGCGTGCACGGTCGCGACCGCCCACAGCCAGACGTTTGCAGGCGGTGAGCGCGAGAACTACCTGCGGTACCTGCAGACTGTGCGGCTCGTTCCACTGTACCCCTGGGGGGCGCGGGCGTTCTCGGGCCGGGAAACGGATAGTCTCGAGGCGGGACTGGCGGCCAAGGGGGGCGAAGGGCGGCGCAGGGGCGACGCACACCTGGAATGGCTTCCGATTGGGCTTTCTGCCCGCTACAACAGCACGTTCCCCTATGGATTCAACGATGGACCCATCTGGGCCGGCAAAGGCTTCACGATGGCCATGGAGGGCGGGCTTACTTGGCGGCGGGGCGTGCTATCGCTTACGCTCTACCCACTTGCCTTCGTGGCGCAGAACGCGCCGTTCCCCCCGAGTCCCGACAGGAGGCTGCAGGCCATAATCGACCGGCCGGAGCGGTTCGGAAATGGAACATACGCGCGCCTCGATCCGGGACAGAGCACGCTGCGGATCGATTGGCATGGGGTCGCGCTCGGCGTGTCCACCGCGAACGAGTACTGGGGACCCGCCAGCGACTTTCCGGTCATCCTCGGCAACAATGCGCCCGGTTTTCCGCATCTGTTCGCCGGGACCTCACGTCCGGTGACGCTGGGCCCGATTGGGTTGCATGCGCGGGTTATTTGGGGCCGGCTCTCACAGTCAGCGTTTTCCGCCGAGACACTCGCGGCAGGCATAAGGCTGGGAACGGGAATCGTGGTGGATCTGACGACGCGCTGGGCGCCGGGGCTCGAGATCGGCGCGACGCGGTTCGCGCATGAGCCGTGGCGCCGGGGCGGACCAACGCTGCACGATGCGCTCGCGATGTTTCAGGCCAGCATATCGGATCTGCGCACGACCAACGAGCTCGCGAGTGTGTTCTTCCGCTGGGTTCTGCCGCACTCCGGTTTCGAGGTTTACGGGGAGTACGGCCGCGACGATTACAGCTCGAGTCTGCGCTCGTGGTTGCGCGAGCCTGACCGAGCGGGAGGGTACACGGTCGGGTTGCGAAAGGTATTTTTTGATAGCGGCCCCACGGTCCGTTTCATTGCATTGCGCGCCGAATTCCAGAACCTCCAGCTCTCCAGCATCGCGCGGGGGCTGCCCTGGGGGCCGTTCTACACGCATGGCTACTTGCGACAGGGTCACACGCAGCTCGGCCAGGTGCTCGGCTCCGAGACCGGACCGGGCGGCGCCGGCTCGGTGATCGCGGTGGACTCCTACTCGCCGGCCGGCCGCTGGACCTGGTCGTGGACGCGGATCCTCCGGGAGCAGCGTGGCGATCCATCGGGTACGCCCACCGACCCCAAAGGCGTCGATGTGCAGCATGCGCTCGCTATCGAGCGCGTAGAAAATCGAGGGCGCTATGAGGTGCTGGCGAGTGTCGCGGGCGTGTACGAGTTCAATCGCGACTTCACGCACGACGCGTTCAACCTGAACGTGATCGTGGGGGCGCGCTGGTTACTGTTTTAAGACGACCACAAGCGCCACGAGACTCGCCGTGATCTGCGCGAGACCGCTGATCATCGCGATGCGGTCGGTCTTTCCGCTGGGCGCCTTATCCGGTACAACGATTTCCGAGCCGGGACCGGGCCGCAGGTGCCCCGAGGCCGCGCGCGTTTCGCCATTGGCGAACTGGACGCTCGCGCGCTTCTTATCGGCGTTGGCCTTCAGACCGCCGGCCTGGTTCAGGTAATAGTCGAATGATTCTCCCTCATGCCACAGGATACTTCCCGGCGAATTGACCGCGCCCGACACTTTGACGCTCGCCTGAAACACCGGAATGTCGATCGAATCGCCCGGCTGCAGCATGATGTTGTCGCGGGAGCGCGGGTCGCGCATTGCTCGGGGCAGGTCGATGTTGATGCGCCCGGCCCCGCGCGTAGGCCGCACGAACCGGATCCCCTCGGCATAGGCCTGTTGCGTGAGGCCGCCCGCGCGCGCGATCACGTCGCTGAGGCGCTCGTCCTTGGCGCGCAGGGTATACGGACCGGGATAATGCACCTCCCCGGTGAGCACGATGGTGCGCTGGAAGTCGAACTCGGGCTGCTTCAGGATCAGCACGTTGTCGAACGGCATGAGCGTCACCTCGGGTGCGCCGCTCGCAGAGAACGGCATACCGGGTGGACCCAAGTAGCGGCCGAGGGAATCGCGCTCGAGCAGATAGGTGGAGTCGAGCGGGACCCGCAATGTGATGGCCAGCTCACCGCTGGTGCGGTCGGCCGGGAGCCGTGCGATCTCGGCCTCGCGCAGCGAAGCACCGATCGTGGGTCCGCGCGCGAGCAGCGACAAATCGCGCAGGGTCATGCCTTCGCGCCAGGGGTAACGGCCCGGTTTCGTGACCATGCCGGCGATCGTCACGAACAGCGAGCGGTCGAGGGGCGGCACGGAATCGATGACGATGGAGTCGCCGTCGATGAGACCGATGTTTGGAATGATCGGAGCGCGGAGCTCGGGACTCGGGGCCAGGGACGTCAGCGACGCGATTGGGACAGGTGCGGGCGTGAGCGCCACGTCGATGGCCGCGCGGCCCGAAGGCAGCACGCGATGGATCGTGATGCGACGCAGGGCCGCGTCGTGCCGGAACCCACCCGCGATGTCGATCAGCTCGCCCAGCGTTTCGCCGGGCTTTGCTTCGTAGATCGCGGGCCGGACCACGGCGCCGGTGAGCTGCACGCGCGTCTGATACAGCGGGACGAGGATGACGTCGCCGCTCTGCAGGCGGATATCTGTCCGCGTGTCGCCCCGCAGCAGGTAGTCGTACAGGTCGAGGGTGGCGACAGTTTTGCCGAGGCGCTGCACATCGACGCGGCGCAGGTTTGCCTTGTCGGTGAGGCCTCCCGCGGCATAGAGCGCGGTGAACACGGTCGCGAGGGACGAGATCCGATACGCGCCCGGTTGGGTAACCTCGCCGACGACGAAAATCTGGCTTGCATGCACGTTGGCGACGGAGAGGTCGAAGCGCGTTCGCGCGTCGGGTCCGTCCGCGCGACGCACGCTTGCGTAGACGCGGCCCAGCCGGTCGTACAGCACTTCCCGCAGCTGCGCGAGGGTGAGGCTCGAGACGAAAACCTGTCCCACCTGCGGGATCAGGATGAAGCCGTCGCGCGTCACGGGCAGCGTGTAGGTTTTCTGCACGTCACCGGTGAGGATAAGAACGAGCTGGTCGCCGGCGCCAAGACGGTAGTCGGGCGGCACGGGGCCGGAGAGGTCCGGAAGGAACCGCGCGGACGCGCGCTGGAAGACGTCGACGCCGAAGACGTTGCTGGTGCTCGTGTCGCGGCGACGGATGAGGCCGGTGTCGAGCGGCGTGCCCGGTCCGAACGCCAGTATAGTAGAAAGAGGGGCGGTGCCCGACACGCCGCTGCCGGCCCCAGACCCGCTCGCGTCGTCGAGATAGCTATCGAGGAGATTGTCCGGGTACCCGTCGGCGCGCAGACGCGCGCGGATCTCATCCGCGCTGAGGCCCGACTCGCGGATGCGTTGACGGATCAGCTCGGGGTTTTGCAGCAGCAGCTGCTGGAGCTGACCGGACGAGATGGGCTGCGTCTG
>QHUB01000093.1 GCA_003221035.1 Gemmatimonadota bacterium | reverse complement strand
CGAGCAGGGCCTGCGCGAAGAGGGATACGTCGTGGACGTCGCCGGGGACGGCGACCAGGGGACGATGCTGGCCCATGTCTACGACTACGACCTGCTCGTGTTGGACGTCATGCTCCCCAAGAAGACCGGGTTGCAGCTGGCCGCCGAGATTCGCCGGGAGGGACGGCCTACGCCCATCCTGATGCTGACAGCCCGCGATACCACGGAAGATGTGGTTCGAGGTCTCGACGCCGGTGCAGACGATTATCTCACGAAGCCGTTCAAGTTCGACGAGCTGCTCGCGCGTGTGCGCGCGCTCGTCCGCCGCGGAGGCGCGGGTCGCACCGAGCTGCTGCGATACGGGCCGGTCGAGCTGGACCGTCTCAAGCACAAAGCCCGCGTGGACGGCAAGGGGCTGGACCTGACTCCCAAGGAATTCCATCTCCTGCAGCACTTCCTGCTGCATCCCGAAGAAGTCGTGCGCCGGACCGAGCTGTTGGAAAAAGTCTGGGACATGCATTTCGATCCCGAGAGCAACGTCGTCGACGTGCACGTCGGCAACCTGCGCCGCAAGCTGCGTCAGGCGACCGGCCACGAGCTTATCGAGACGGTGCGAGGCGTGGGTTTCCGCCTGCAGACGTCCGACCGAGCGGAGGCGTGACGGGATCGCTGCGCCGCACGCTCGCGCTGCGGTTTGCGGCGACGATGGCCGCCGGGTTGCTGCTCGCGACCGGCGCGTTCTATTGGTCGGCGTCGCGGGCGCTGCAAGAGGCCGTGCCAACGTCCGTTCTCCGGAGTGACCTCTTACTCGTGCTGGCCGCGATCGTCGTGACGGGCACCGCCGCGACGCTCATGGGCGCGTGGCACTTCACGTCGTCGGCGGTGCGTCCCGTGGAGGAAATAACGGCGCAAGCCACGCGCATCGAAGCCGGGACTCTGGATCAGCGCATCCTCGCGCATGCCGATACGGAGGAGTACGAAGGTCTTGTCGCGGTGCTGAACCGCATGTTGGAGCGGCTGGAGCGCGGCTTTGCCGTGCAGCGGCGTCTGACGGCCGACGTGAGTCACGAGCTGCGAACGCCGCTCACCGCGCTGCGCGGCGAGATCGAAGTAGCGCTGCGCACGCCGCGCTCGCAGCGCGAATACGAGCAGGTGCTGCGCAGCGGGCTGGAGGAGATCGAACGCCTCACGGAAATGAGCGAGGACCTGTTGCTCGTCACGCGGGCTGAGGCTCGGCTGGTCAAGCCTGAGCGAGTGGCGACGGACATGACCGCCCTCGTGACTGACGCATTGGACGGCCTGCGGCGCCGGCTCGAGGAGCGAGGCATTTCCGTCACGCACGCTTACGATGGCGATTCCAGAATGGTCTCCGTGGATCCGCGGCTTGTCCGACGCCTGATCGACCACCTGCTCCAGAACGCAATGCGCTATACGCCGGATGGCGAAACGATTCGCGTAGAGCTGCAGCCACTCGCTCCCGCCGGTGTGCGCGTGGCGATAGAAAACACGGGCCCCGGGATCGCCGCCGCGGACTTGCCGCACCTGTTCGAGCCGTTCTATCGCACCGACCCGGCGCGGACGCGAGACGGCGGCCCCACTCTCGGACTCGCGCTCGTGGCCTCCATCGCCCAGCTGCACGGCGGCCAGGCCCGTGCGTCGAGTCTGCCAGGCCAAAACACCCGCTTCGAAGTGGATATCCCCGCGCCACCCGCCAACTGAGGAGGACCGCATGCTTGTCGCACCTCCCAAGACCGAAGTTGCACCACCAGTAGTCAAGCAGAGCCAGCATCCGAAGGGCACGCTGTTTCTGATCGGCTTGTACGGCGTGGTATTCGCGGCCGCGTGGTTCGCGGTCTACTTCTTCGTGTACCTCCGCCGCGGAGGCGTGACGCCATGAACGTGGACCTCTACGAAAAGATCTGGATGTGGGCGTCGGGCCTTCTCATCATCGCTTTCCTCACGACGATCGTCGTCGGCGTCGCCGGAAGCTCGTTGCAGCCGCCCAGCCACGTCGAAACGATCGATCCGACCAAAGTCTGGAACGATCCACGCTTCGCCAAGCGCGGCGTGACGGTCGATGACCATGGCGCCACAGTCGTCCTGATCGCGATGATGTTCGCGTTTCAGCCCGCCGAGCTGCACGTCCCGGCGAACCGGCCGGTCACATTTCGCCTGACGAGTGCGGACGTGATACATGGCTTCGAGATCGTCGGCACGAACGGCAACACCATGGTCGTGCCGGGCTACGTCAGCCAGTTCACCACGACGTTCCGCACGCCGGGCGAGTACCTCATCGTCTGCAACGAGTACTGCGGCCTCTCCCATCACCTGATGTCGGCAAAGCTGTTCGTCGATGCCGAGGGGGCGCGCCCATGACGCGGTCCGATCGGCTGTCGCTCGCGCATCTCTGGGTCGCCATCGCGGCGTTCGGCGTCGCGTCGGCAATGGCGTTGATGCAGGCGCTGTCGCGGGCCAGCCTGGACCTGCCGTGGCGCTCGGCCAAGATGTACTACCTGTCGGTGACCGCGCACGGCGTCCTCATGGCGCTCGTGTTCACGACCTTTTTCATCATGGCGTTCGGGTATGTCGTGGTGAGCCGCACGCTCGACCAGGAGCCCACGGGTTTGAAGCTCGCCTGGGCCGGTTTCTGGATCGCGCTGGTCGGGACGCTGATGGCGGCTGTGACGGTGCTGAGCGGCCGGGCGACGGTGCTGTACACGTTCTATCCGCCGCTCCAGGCGCATCCTGCGTTCTACATCGGATTGACGCTCGTGATCGTCGGCTCCTGGTGCTGGAGCGTCGTGATGCTGCTGTCGTACCGCACCTGGCGCGGCACGCGCCCCGACCGCCCGGCGCCGCTCCCGATGCATGGCATGATCGCGACGGTGATCGTGTGGCTCATCGCGACGATCGGCGTGGCCGCGGAAGTACTGTTTCAGCTCATTCCCTGGTCACTCGGCTGGAGCAAGACGGTGGATCCGGTGCTCGCCCGGATGCTGTTCTGGTACTTCGGTCATCCGCTGGTCTACTTCTGGCTGCTGCCGGCCTATGTGCTGTGGTATACCGTTCTGCCCAAGGTCGTCGGTGGAAAACTGTTCAGCGATCCGCTCGCGCGACTCGTGTTCGTGATGTTCATCCTGTTTTCGACGCCCGTCGGATTCCACCATCAGTTCATGGATCCGGGCGTGTCGGCGGGCTGGAAGCTGCTGCACACGTTCCTGACGTTCGCGATCCTGTTCCCGAGCTTCATCACCGCGTTTACCGTCACGGCCTCGATGGAGGTCGGCGGCCGCGCGAAGGGCGCGACGGGACTGCTCGACTGGATCGGTAAGCTGCCGTGGCGCGATCCGCTGTTTTCGAGTGTCGCGCTTTCGATGATCCTGTTCGCGGTCGGGGGGATCGGCGGAGCGATCAACGCGTCGTTCGGCATGAACGCCGTGGTCCATAACACCGCCTTCATTCAGGGGCACTTCCATCTGACGGTGGGCAGCGCCGTGGCGCTGACGTTCATGGGGGCGGCGTACTGGCTGCTGCCACGGCTCAGTGGCCGCGAGCTGGAGCTCCCACTCCTCGCGCGCGTGCAGCCGTATCTCTGGTTCGTCGGGATGGTGCTGTTCTCCTTCTCGAATCACCTCACGGGACTGATGGGAATGCCGCGCCGGATCTACGACGCGAGCTACGGCGGCAGCACGGTCGCGGCCGCGTGGCGTGGCTTGACCGGTCTTTCGGCAATCGGCGGCGTGTTTCTGTTCGCGAGTGCCGCGTTCTTCATGCTCGTCATGCTCGGCACGGGGCTCGCGGGGAAACGGATTACCCCTCAGCGGGTCGAGTGGGCGGAGCCGCTACAGCCCGCTGCGCCGGGGCGCGGCTGGTTCGACCGGTACTGGGTTTGGACGGCCGTTGCGGTCGTGCTGGTGTTGATCGCGTACGCGTACCCGTTGTGGATGCATCTGCAGATGACTCGCTACGGGTCGCCGGGGTTCAAGCCCTATTAGGATTTGAGCTCCGCGATCACGCGCAGGAAGTCGCTCGCCGTGACGACGCCGACCAGGCGATCGCCATCCATGACGAATGCGCGGTGAATCCGCTCACGCAGCATGTAGCTGGCTGCGTCCGCCAGGCTTGCGTGGGCCTGGACGGAGCGCACGCCGGGCGACATCGCTTCCGACACTACATGCTCGCTCAACACATCCCACTCCGGGCTGGTCGTCGTGCGCACTCGTTCCAGCACATCGGACCCCGCGTTATCCCAGATGTCCGTGAAGTAAGAGCTGACCGGATCGGTTTCATCTTTGGCAGGCTCTTCTGCGCCGATGGCCGGCTCCTGCACGCGCGTGTCATCCTCAGTCGGCACGCCGGGTGTCACGGCTTCGAAGGAGAGGACGTCGGTGGTCGACAGCACGCCCACCACCGCGCCGCGCGCGACCACGGGGGCGCCGCTGATCGCTTCGGCGTCGAGCACGCCGATCGCGTCACGCAAGGTGTCGTCGGGACTCAGGCTGACGACGTTGCGAGTCATGATGTCTCGGACTGTAGCGGGCAGCGTGGCGGTGGTTACGGCGCTCATCGAAGCTCCTCCGGGTGTGATTCCTGTCCTACCCGGATCGACCGAGGACGACGCGAGAGGGGATTAGTGCTTTGACGTCATGTAGTCGACGCCCGGCGCGATCGTCTCGCGCCAGGCGGCTTCGACAGTCGGGCTGTACATGCCGTCGAACTGCTTGACGGTCGCCAGCAGCGAGCTCACGAACGGACCGTAGAACCCCGGCTCAATGTCCAGATCGCGCCGGCTGTGCCGCTCGGCGAGCCGCGAGAGCAGGTTGGGCTCTTTGTTGGGTTGATTGGGAAAGATTAGCAACAAGCCGATGGCGTGGCGCAGCAGCTTAGTCTGGGTCTTGAAGTCGGTGTTGGCGAAGCGCGGCACCGCTTCGGGACACGCGGCGAGGAAGTTCTTGTAGAACGTCTGGAGAAACTCGGGAGCCTGGCAGCAGCGATCGTAGCTCGCCTTGGCCAGCGCCATCGTGTCTTTGGCGACCATGGCCGACAAAGGTGACGTTCCTTTGCCATATCCTCAAGGTTCTCCTTCATAAAAGGTGTGAACCTTCGTCTCTCCCTCAAGATTCCTTCATAAATCCCTGCCCAACTTCGGATCGTACCTTCACGAGGAGTCGGGTATGGCCTGGGGTCAAATCGTCGTCGGTATCGATGCCTCGCCTGCGGCGAAGGGCGCAGCGATCGTGGGCGAGCGCGTCGCAAGAACCGCCAACGTTCCCTGCCGGCTCGTTCACGCGCTGCGCGACGCCTGGGCGCCGCTCGTCGCCGTGAGCGTCGATCCGCAGGTCGAGGAACGCCAACAGCTACAGCTTGCGGTCGCCCGCTATCAGATCAACGACCTCCTCGGCGCTGCGGTATCGGAACAGACGCGGCAGACACTGGACGTTCGCTTTGGCCCCGCCGCGGTCGTGTTGGAGCAGGTCGTCCGCGAGCAGCGACCCGGACTCATCGTGCTCGGCGGAAAGCATCACTCCACCCTCGAACGTTGGCTGGGCGGGAGCACGAGCCTGCATGTGGTGCGGTCGGCGGAGATTCCCGTCCTCATCACGGCCGGTACTCCCCAGCAGTTCCGCCGCGTCCTCGTGGCGGCGGATCTGTCCGTGGCGGCAGGCCCCACCGTCGCGCTGGCGGAGCGCTTCGCGAGACTGGTCGGCGCGGAGCTGCGAGTGGTGACGGTATTCGAGCACCTGCCCGATCTCCCCGGCGTTCCTCCCCTGGATCCGAGCGAGTACTTCGCACTGGCCCAGGAGACGCTCGAGCGAGACGTCTGGCCGCTCGTAAAAACGCCCAGCGTGGAGAAGCTCGTCCGCCACGGTCATGTCGTCGAAACGCTGCTCCGCGAAGCCGCCGACTGGAAGGCCGACGTGCTCGTCGTGGGCTCTCATGGGAAAGGCTGGGCCCAGCGCGTCCTGCTCGGCAGCGTGACGGAGCGTCTGATCAACCAGCTGCCGGCATCGCTGCTCGTCGCACCCGTCGGGGTTGCCGCCGCGGCCCTGTCGCAATCGCGTGAGCGCCAATTCGAGCTCGCGCAGTGAGGAGAACTCTCATGATTACCCAACCGATCGTCGTTGGCGTGGATGGCTCACCCGAAAGCGTCGCGGCGGCATCCGCCGCCTGGATGGTGGCCGAGCTCGCCGGAGTGCCGTGCCGGCTGGTGCACGCGGCGAATGACGTGAGCGCGGCCCTCGAGTTCGCCGGCACCGGCATGCTTTCGGAGACCATGCAGTTGGCCGCCCTGCGTCAGGCCCGGGCAACGGTCAGCGCCTCCCTGTGGGACGTCCTTCCCGGTCCGGTTGTGGAGGCGATGGTCGTGAGCACGGGCACCACGGCAGAGGTTCTGGAGGCCGTGATCCGTGAGACGGACGCGTCGCTGCTGGTGCTCGGCGGCAAGCACCATTCCAGCCTCGGGCGCTGGCTCGGCGGCAGCACGGTGCAACAGGTGGTCCGGCGGGTGACGGCGCCGCTCCTCGTAACGGCGGGTGAGCTGCGCCGGCGTCCGCGCATCATGGTCGCCGTCGATCAGTCCTACGCCGCGATTCCGGCCGTCGAGCAGGCCGTCGCATTCGCGCGGATCCTCGGTTGCCCGCTGCATGCGTTGCATGTCGTCGATCCACCGCCGGAGATGGCGGAGCTGCCCCCGAACTGGTCCCGCGACATCGTCGAGCGCGACATCTGGCCGCAGATCCCGCTCGTGGAGCAGGGCAAGGTCATTCGGGAGGGGGCGCCGTTCACTACCATCGTGGACGAGGTCAGCGTCTGGCGCGCCGATGTGGTCGTCGTCGGATCCCATGGGAAGGGTTGGGTCGACCGCTTGCTGATCGGGAGTGTGACGGAGGATCTCCTGAACAATCTGCCGTGCGCGGTGCTGGTCGTGCCGGTGCGGAAGCCGGAGCGCGCCGCAGCGCCGACGCAGCAAGCGGTCGCCGCCACCGGCTGAGAGGTGTGACGACCCTTTCGTGGAAAGGAACATACCGATGAGACAGATCCTGATCGTATACGGCACTACCGATGGCCAGACCCGGAAGATCGCGAACGTGCTCGCCGAGGATCTTCGCGCGCGGCGCTGCAGTGTCGATCTGGTCGATGCCGCGGGGCCGCTTCATCGGCTCAGTCCGGAGACCTACGATGCGGTCATCGTCGGAGCGTCGGTCCACATTGGCGCATTCCAGAAGCCGGTGGTTCGCTGGGTACGGGAGAACGCCAAGGCGCTCAAGAAGATTCAGACCGCGTTCTTACCGGTCTGTCTGGCGATTCTCGAAACGCGTCCGGAAGCGCGGCAGGAGATCGACAAGATCGTGGAGCGCTTCTTCCGGCAGTCGGGCTGGCGTCCAAGCGTGACGAAACCGCTCGCCGGTGCGCTTCGGTACACGCAGTATTCGTGGCTCAAGAAGTGGATGATGAAACGCATCGTCGCGAAGGCGGGCGGCGACACGGATACCACGCGTGATCACGAGTACACCGATTGGAACGAGCTGCGCGTCTTCGCCGGTGAATTCGTGGCGCGGCTCGCGACCCGGGAGATCATGACAGGAGCCGAGGTCATGGCAGGGGGTGTGGTATGATCCGCAAGATCGTGGCGTTTGCGGTGATCGCGATCGTGGCGCTGGCAGTGCTCAAGCTCGCGCTGGGGCTGTTGGGCGTAGTCATCGGCCTCGCCATCTCGCTGCTCGTGCTGGCGGCGATGGGATACCTCTTCTACCTCGTGCTCCGGGTCTTGAGTCCCGCCACCGCCGCACGGGTGCGCGAGATGATTCGGGGAAGTCCTACAGCAACAGGACGATTCTGAGCGATCCATACGCGCGATCTAGGACTTGCCGGCCTCCCCAACGGCGCGGAGCTTTTGGGGACCTTGGCAGCCGTCGAACTCACACCCGCACCGACGCTCCGACGTCAGCTTGGCGTCCTCACCGTAACCGCGCTGGTTGTTGGCGAGGTCATCGCCATCGGGATCTTTCTCACTCCCGCCGGCATGGCCCGAGCGCTGGGCTCTCCATTCTGGCTGCTGGTCGTCTGGTTGCTCAT
>QHUB01000046.1 GCA_003221035.1 Gemmatimonadota bacterium | reverse complement strand
CGGAGCAACGACTGGATCAGCGCCCGCGTGGTGGGAATCGGACCGTTCTTGCGATAATGGCGCAGCTCGCGCGCCGCGTGCTTGCGATCGAATGTCCGTTCGCAGCCCCGCGCGGGGCAGCAGCTCATCGCCGCGCCTCCGCCACGAGCGCGATCCCGCCCCGCACATTCTGCGTGACGCGCACGGCGACGGATTTTGGTTTGATGGCGTAGACGACGTCGTCGGCGATCTGCGCGGCGAGCGATTCGCAGAACGCGCCCTCATCGCGGTACGACCACAGGTAGTACTTGAGCGACTTCGACTCGATGCAGACCTTGGCGGGCTCGTATTCGATTGTCACAGTCCCGAAGTCGGGCTGGCCGGTCCTGGGGCAGATCGACGTGAACTCCGTGCCCGTCATCGTCACGAGCTGCACGTTGGGCGCCGGGAAGGCTTCGGCCTTGAGGACCTCGCGCGCCTCGCGCGAGTTTTGGGGGCGCGGCAGGGGGCCGGTCGCGGGGAGTTCCTTCATGACTCAAAGAGCGCGCCCTAGGCGCGGCGGAGCTCCGCGATCTGCGCGTCCGTGTGACCGGCAGCTTTGAGCTTGCGATTCATCTCGACCGTCTTTACCGCGCCCTTGAGCGTGCCGAGCGCGAGGAGCGCGCACCCCGGCCGCGACTCCGCGATATCGCGGCCAAGGAGCTCGATCATCGCTTCGGGTGGCATCGCGAGGATTTCTTCGAATGTCATCTTCTCGGTGTTCACCCGCTCGGCGAGAATCGACGCGGCGGCCTGGCTGAGCGTACACCCGATGCCCTCCCAACGGACCTCACCGTCCTTCAGGGACATCGTGATGATGTCCCCGCAGCCCGGATTGCCGCCCGGCACGCGTGCATCCGCATCGGGCAATACGCCACGATAACGCGGGCGGCGGTAGTGATCGAGCAGCCAGGCGAGCCGGGTCTCGCGATCCATTACGGCTTCTCGATAGACGCGCGCACGAGGTTCCCCCACTCGGTCCACGAGCCGTCATAGTTCTTCACGTTCTTGAAGCCGAGGAGGTACGTCAGCACGAACCAGGTGTGCGACGAGCGCTCGCCGATGCGGCAGTAGGCGACGACGTCGTCGCTCTTCTGGAGCCCGTTCTCCGATTCGTAGAGCGTCCGCAGCTCGGACGCCGGCTTGAACGTGTGCGTCTCGGCCGTGATGGCGCGGCCCCACGGGATGCTCTTGGCGCCTGGAATGTGCCCGCCGCGCAGCGCGCCCTCGTTCGGATACTCGGGCATGTGCAGCCGCTCGCCGCGATACTCCTCGGGGCTGCGCACATCCACGAGCTTGCCGTTGCGCTGCACGTGCAGCTCGACTTGCGACCTGAAAGCGCGAATTCGCGAGTCGTCGCGCTCACGCACCCTGATGTTGCCCTCTGGATAGCTCGGCCGGTTGGTGACGAGCGGCCGTCCTTCTTCCGCCCAGCGCAGCCTGCCGCCGTCCAGAACCCTGAGATTCTCGACACGGAACAGCTTGAAGACCCAGAACGCGTAGGTCGCCCACCAGTTGTTCTTGTCGCCGTAGAGTACGATCGTCGTATCCTGGTTGATCCCCTTCGAGCGCAGCAGCCGCTCGAAACGGTCGCGGCTCACATAGTCGCGCAGGAGGGGATCGTTCAGGTCGGTCACCCAGTCGATCTTCACGGCGCCGGGGATGTGGCCGGTCTCGTACAGCAGCACGTCCTCGTTCGACTCGAGGAGCCGGACGTTCGGGTTGTTACGATTGTCTTCCACCCATTGCGTCGATACCAGGACATCGGGCTGGGCGTAGCCCCGGGAGGCGATTTCGGAGACTGCGGCAACTGTTTGCGTCATGGTTCGGCTCTCCTCTGAATAGTGTCGTATTCCTAAAAGCAAAAAAACGGCGGTGGTTCCTGGACTCGGGAGCCACAGCCGGCGGAAACTTAGGACTCGGTTACGCTACACTAAGGCTGAGTCTCCCCGGTGGGTTGGCATGGTACAGAGGCAGGCCATCATGGAGCGCTTCACGAGTCTTAGGTAAGCCCGGCCGGAGATTGATGTCAAGCAGGCCGCGGCGACCGTTTACCACGACAAATCAACACATATGGATATGACCCGATTGGGGGGATTGGGGAGATTAGGTCGGGGCGTTGGCTTCGGCTTATATTCGGGACCTATGGAGCTGAACCGATCGCAGCTCGCCGCCGCCACCGCACCCCCCGGGCCGCTGCTCATCATCGCCGGCGCCGGCACCGGAAAGACCAATACGCTGGCCCATCGGGTCGCGCACCTCATAAAGGAAGGCGCGGATCCTAGCCGGATTCTGCTTCTCACGTTCACGCGGCGTGCGGCCGAGATCATGACGCGCCGCGCCGAGCGCATCGTCGGCAAGAAGGCACGCGTGGGCTGGGCGGGGACGTTTCACTCTGTCGCCAATCGCCTGCTCCGACCACACGCAAGCGCCGTCGGGCTCGAGCCGAGTTTCACGGTCCTCGATCGCTCCGACTCCGCCGATCTCTTGAACGTCGTGCGCCAGGAGCTCGGCTTCGCGAAGCTGCCGGCGCGGTTTCCAAAGAAAGACACGTGTCTCGCGATCTACTCGCGCGTCGTCAACACGCGCGGCACAATCGAGACCACGCTGAACCACACGTTCCCGGCGTACACCGATTGGGTCGAGCAACTCAGGGCGCTATTCCGGGGTTACGTCGAGGCGAAGCAGCGCCGCTCGGTACTCGACTACGATGACTTGCTGCTCTACTGGTTCTATCTGATGGAAGCCGCCGCGGCGGAGGTGAGCCGGCGGTTCGATCACATTCTGGTCGATGAGTATCAAGACACCAACGCCCTGCAAGCCGACATCGTGCTGAAACTCGGAAGGTCCATTACAGTCGTCGGCGACGACGCGCAGGCGATCTTTGCGTTCCGCGGCGCCACGGTTCGCAACATTCTCGATTTCCCGAATCGGTTCGATCCGCCCGCAACGGTCATCGAACTCGAGCAGAACTATCGCTCGGTGCAACCGATCCTCGATGGCTCGAACGCCGTAATCGGGAAGAGCCTCTTTTCTGAGCGCCGATCCGAGCAAAAGCCATTCCTGATTGCGGCAAAGGACGAGCAGGCGCAGGCCGACTACATCTGCGAGCGCGTGCTCGAAGAGCGCGAAGCGGGTGTGCTGCTGCATCAGCAGGCGGTGCTGATGCGGGCCGCCCACCACTCCGATCTGCTCGAAATCGAGCTCGGCAAGCGCAACATCCCATTCGTGAAGTACGGCGGTCTCAAGTTCCTCGAAGCGGCCCATGTGAAGGACGTATTGTGCGTCTTGCGCTGGGCCGAGAACCCCCGGGACGACATCGCGGGATTTCGGGTGCTGCAGCTGTTGCCCGGAATCGGTCCCGCGCATGCACGCCGGATCCTGAACGGGGGGGGCGGCACGATTCCGCGGCCGCTGCACGAGCTACTCGAGGCGCTCCGAAAGGCCACGGCGTGGCCGGGCCAATTGGGCATGGTTCGAAAATGGTATGAGCCCCACCTCGAGCGGCTGTACGAGGGCGGCGCCGTTCGGATCGCAGACCTCGAGACGCTCGAAAGCCTCTCGAAGGACTACGCATCGCGCGAGAATTTCCTCAGCGATCTCACGCTCGATCCACCGGAAGCGGTCGGCGATCTCGCCGGCGATCCCCTGCTCGACGAGGACTATCTCATTCTCTCGACGATCCATTCGGCCAAGGGACAGGAATGGGATGTCGTCTACGTGCTCAATGTGGTGGACGGGTGCATTCCATCGGATATGGCCACGGGAAGCAAGGACGAGGTCGAAGAGGAGCGACGCTTGCTGTATGTCGCGATGACGCGCGCGAAGGAGCGACTCCATCTCGTGCAACCGCATCGGTTCTACACGGGGTCGAGTCGCAGAAATGGCGACCGGCACATCTACGCGCCCCGCACGCGGTTTCTTCCCGAAGACGTGCTGAGATTGTTCGAGCGTGTAGCTACCGGAACGCCGGAACCGGCCGAAGGGCCCGCGCTCCGTATCCCGACGGTGGATGTCGCCGCCAAGCTCCGCGCGATGTGGGGCGCAGGATAAGGCGGGTGGGAACTCGGGAGGTCGACATGGACTAGCACTTCCATGCGCTCCAAGCTCCACGTCGCATTCGAGATCGGCGTCGTCCTGAAGGGGCTGAACGGGCTCGTCGAGCTGGTGGCCGGTACCCTGCTGCTGCTCTTTCCTCATAACGCGCTGGTCACGCGGCATCTGTCCTCACACGACGAGCGCTTTGCCGCGATTTACCTCCTGTCGCACGGGATCGTGAAGGGCGTGCTCGTCTACGGCCTCCTCCGGGAACAACTCTGGGCTTTTCCGTGGGCGATCGCGGTATTCACCGGCTTCGGCGTGTATCAGGTCGTTCATTATTTCCAGCAGCCCTCGATCTGGATGATCGTGCTGACGGTGCTCGACGTGTTCGTGATTCTCCTGACCCGGTTTGAGTGGCAGCGCGTGAAGCGCGGACGGGCCGGGTTTGCATAAGGCCGGCGTAGCGCTACAGTTCTCCATTCATGGAACGCGTGTCCTATCCGCAGGCGCACTCGGTATCGCATATCGTCGCCGAGCATTTCCGCAGCCATGCCGAGCTGGCGGGAATAGACGCCGACCTCCCCGATGCCGCAACCATCGAGAAGATCATCGACGCTGCGTTCTGGACGAGCCTGCGGCACGAAGAGGGCCGCGCGCCCACGATCTCCCTCGCGTATCTACCGCCCACGGCGGCCGGCACGGCGTTGCTCGTCGAACGGCCCCTCGGCCTCGATCCGACCACCCTCACGAAACTCGCCCCCGCCGTCGAACGACCCGGCATTCACTTAGGCATCTGGAAGAACGGAGATGGTCTCTCGGTCTGGGGCGCGACCAGGAGCATTCCGCCGCTATGCTTCGTGCTCGAAGTCATCGAGCCGGGGCTGCTCGTGATCAAGCACCGGCGCGCGGACCCCGATGGGAAGTTTGCCAATGTTGTGGTCCTCGAGGGCGATCAGGTCAAGATCGTCGATCCCCAAGGGACGCTGGACTCGAAGTGTCCCGATTTTGTCGCGACACTGCTCGGCATCGGTGACTCCGAGAGCGTACTCCTGCCGCTGGCGCTTTCGATGCGCGCGCACAAGCATGGCGGCTCGTTGCTGGTGGTTCCGCATGAATCGCCGTGGCGCAAATCCATTGTCTCGGTACCCTATGCCGTGGCGCCGCCCTTCTCAAAGCTCGGCGACCTGGTACGCAACGGTGGCGAGCACGACGAAACCTTCAAGAATGCGATCGATGCCATTGCCGGTCTGACCGCCGTAGACGGCGCGGTCGTGCTCAGCGATCGCTGGGACGTACTGGCGTTCGGCGCCAAGATCGGGCGATCGCAGTCGGGGCCGTTCGTGGAGGATGTGCTCGTGCGCGAGCCGATCCGCGGCCACACGCCGGTGAAGATGCCTGCCTCAGAGCTGGGAGGGACGCGTCACCTGTCGGCGGCGCAGTTCATTCACGAGCAGCGCGACGCGCTCGCGCTGGTCGCGTCGCAGGACGGACGATTTACGGTCTTCGGATGGTCTCCGCGAGCTCAGCTGGTGCATGCGTACCGAGTCGAGGCGCTGCTGCTGTAAACGCGTCGTACACGGCCTCGGACCACCAGCCGCGGCAGCGCGCAATCTCGGCCATCGCGTCCTCGTGCGACAGCGCTTTTCGGTATGAGCGCGCGGTGGTGAGCGCGTCGTAGACGTCCACGATCCCGACGATCTGCGCGGCGACGGGAATCTCGTCGCCGCGGAGCCGGTCGGGGTAGCCGGTGCCGTCGTACCGCTCGTGGTGCCAGCGGATGATCGGTTTCAGGTCCCACGGAAACTCGACCGCGGCGAGCAGCTCGAGGCCCCAGATCGGGTGCATCTGCACGACTGCGAACTCCTCGCGCGTCAGCGGACCGGGCTTGTTCAGGATTTCGTGCGGCACGCGCACTTTCCCCAGGTCGTGCAGATAGGCGCCGAGGCGGATCGTGGTCTGCGCGGTATCATCGAGCTCCAAACCACGCGCGACCGACAAGGCGCGTTGCGCCACGCGCTCGCAGTGGCCGAACGTATAGCTATCCGCCGATTCGATCGACTGCCCCCACTCGAGCACCACGTCGAAATAGGTTCGCTCGAGCGCCGCCACTTTGCTGCTGACGTTGACGAGATCGACGCGGGCCTCGAGGCGTCCGAACAGCCGGTGCGCCGTGTTCAGGAGCGTCAGCGCGTCCTGATTGCGACCCATCCCCTGCATCAACAGGGCGAGCTCGCGCGCCGCCTCCGCTTCGTTCAGCACCGAGCCCGCGCTCACCGCCAGCTCGATCGCGGTGCGGAGCCGCGATTCGGCGAGTGCGGGGCGGCCGGTCTCGCGATACACCATGCCGATCATCTTGTACGCTTCCGACTTGTCGGCGCGCGAGTCGAGCTGGTCAAAGATCGCGAGCGCGGCTTCGGCGTTGCTCCGCGCCTCGTCGTAACGCTCGCGCAGGAAATGCGCTTCCGCGTGGTTGACCAGACACATGCCCTGGAGATGCGCGTCGCCGGCGCGCTCGGCGATCTCGAAGCTCTTGCTGAAGTAGCTGTCGGCCCAGTCGTACTGCCGCAGGTCGGTGTGGGCAATGCCGAGATTCACGTACGCCGTCGCGCAACCATGCTCATCGTTCGTCGCGCGGTACGCTTCCACCGCGCGCTCGTAGTGCTGGACGGCTTCGATGAGCTGGCCGCGGATATTCGCGATGACGCCCAGATTCAGCTCCACCCGCGCCACCATTTCGCGCGAGTGGCCGCCCAGTTCGCGCGCATGAACGAAATGCATGCGCGCCTCTTCCATGCCGCCGATGCGCAGCGCGAGCCCGCCCATCGTGTTCAGCGCCTCGGCCGCCAGGATGTCGTCCCCGAGGCTGCACGCGACCTTGTAGCTGCGGTCACAGCAGTTGCGCGCCCGCGCCGAATCGTTGCGGTGGTGCAGGACGACCGCGAGCCGGCGCAACGCTTCCGCGAGGATCGCCTTGTTGCCGGCCCGCTCGGCGCTCGAGATTGCGCCTTCGTACAGGTAGATGGCTTCTGGCATGCAGGCTGCCCGCTCCTTGACGCGGGCTTCGTGCAGGAGCTCGACAGCAGAACCCACTTTGAAGAGTGGACCAACAGAACCACTGCGCCTAGTCGCAGTGGCCTGCTGAACCCACTCTTCAGAGTGGGAGTTACTCACCAGGCAATCACGTAGTCGGAGAAGTGCCGGACCTGCCCCGTGACACGCTTCGTGAAGAGATTGTCGAGGGACAGGATGTAGGACAGGATGTCGAGATTGTCCGAGACGTACGCGATCCGCTTGGGCAGCAGGTTGCTGACGAGGCCGCAGTTCGCGTAGCTCATCGTGAGCGAGGCGGAGCGCGCGAACTGGAGTCCTTCGGGCGCGAATTCCACGGCGTTGACGCCGCGCCCCGTGGGAACCGTCATCGTGATCTTGACCGGCGCGCTCAGTGCTCCCGCCGGGATCGTCAAAGTGTGCGGACCCGCACTGATCGAGCCACCATCCGGGCCGATCGTCGCAGTCGACTGCGCGAAGGGCAGAGCCGAGCACTTGAGCAGCCCAGTCGCGCCAACCACCGAGCCGATGAGATCTGCTTGAGGAACTTGCGGTGCCGCGGTGGGCGCGTGGTCGCTGCATGCCGCAAGCGACACGCACAGCGCGACCACGATCAGACGAGTGGCCTTCATTCGATCTCTTTCCTTACTTACGACGTACGTTCTTGAGGGGACTTCCGAGGGGTACAAAATGGGACTTTACTCCGTTATGACACCGTGAGGAGCGTCACAGGGCCCGAAGTGGCACTAAAGTGGTTCCATCAGTGCTCCCTTTGCACTCCCGGACGCTCTGCTCCATAGTTTGCGGCCATGCCCGATGCGATCTCCACGGAAGGCACCCTCCCCAAGCTCCAGCGCGCGCTCGGCTCCAAATACGAAGTCCGGCGCGTGGTCGGCTCAGGGGGGTTCGCTGACGTCTACGAGGTGTGGGACAAGGACTTAGAGCGCCGGCTGGCAGTGAAGGTCCTCCGGCCGGACGTCGCGTGGACGGCCGGCACTGTGGAGCGCTTCCAGCGCGAGACCCGGGCGGCTGCGAAGCTCGAGCACCCCAACATCCTGCCGATCCACTTCGTGGGAGAGGGCGAAGGCCTTGCCTACTACGCCATGCCGTTCGTGGACGGCATGTCCCTCGGTGAGCTGCTCAAGCGCTCTGGAGGGGGCGCGCTTCCGCCGGAGCGAGCGCTCGCGATCGTGATCCCAATCCTCGATGCGCTCGATCACGCCCACAAGGCGGGACTGCTGCACCGCGACATCAAGCCCGACAACGTCATGCTCGACGTCGCACGCGGTCGCCCGCTACTCGTGGACTTCGGCATTGCCCGGCGGCTCGACGGCTCGGCCAGCGCGGGACTGACGCAGACCGGCCTCGTGATCGGGACGCCACACTACATGAGCCCCGAACAAGCCCTGGGCGACCCGAATCTCACTCCGGCGTCTGATCTGTACTCTTTCGGGTGCGTACTCTTCCAGATGGTGACCGGCGAGCCACCGTTCGACGGCGAGTCGTCGCAGCAGGTCGTCGGCAAGCACATCGCCGATCCGCCCCCGGCCGCATCCAGTGTCAATCCCAAGGTCCCGCGGGAGCTGTCGGATGTCATCATGCGGCTCCTGGCCAAGCAGCCCGCCGCCCGCTTCCACTCCGCAAGCGAGGTGATCGCCGCGCTCGAGAGCGATAAGCAGCCGAGCACCATGCGGTCGAGAGCATCAGCGGCGCAGGCGGCGACGGAGCTACTGGTCAGTGGAGCGACGACGAAGCCGACTGCACGTGGGCACGATGGCACGCCGTCACGACCGCGGCGCGTGGGGTGGGTAGTGCTGGCTATCGTGCTGCCAGTCTTGGCGCTTGCCGCGGGCGCGATGTTCTTCCGCCAGCCGAAGCTCGTGTTCGAGAATCGCCTGGCCGACATCGTGACCGTGCAGGTGCGTGGCGAGGAGCGTCGGATCCTGCCGGGCGGCTCGTTCGAGCTCGCGCTCCCGCGCGGGCAACGGCTTGTCCTCTCGTGGCAGCTGGTCTCGCGGTTCGGCGTCTCACTGGCCGACACGATCGCCGTCGCACAGCCTCGCGGCACGGTTCGCCTCGCGGCTACAGCTCGGCCGACCCATGGGGCCTACTTCGCACCTGTCATCACGAACGAGACCGGCCGCCCCTTAACGATCACGGTCAATGCTGGTCTTACAGGGTCGATGCGCTGTGGATGTACGATTCCGCCCGGCGCCGTCCGTATGGCGATCGGCTACTACCCGCTATTCGAGAACTCCACTGTCCGGGCCGGGGACAATTCTGCTCATTCTGCAACGTTCAAGGGTCTTGGCCCCCAAGTGGATGCGGTGCACGGAATCGTGGGACTCCTGTTTCGAGCGGAAGACTTGAAGTAGCATTAGAAGGGGAGACAACGCATGTGAGGGAGCCGCTATGATACTCGCCCTGGCAATCGCACTCGCAGTTCAGAATCCTGTCACAGTTCAGCTCAACCACGAGCGATACGAGCCCGGCAACCGCGCGCGTCTCTATGTGCAAGCCGCGGAGGACGGTTATCTCGTCATTCTTCATGCCGATGCGGCTGGACGGGTCCGTGTAATCTTCCCGCTGGATCCCGGCGACGACAACTTCGTGCGCGGCGACCGGAAGTTCGAGGTTCGGGGCCGGAGTGACCGCGACCCCATTCAGATAGAAGGAGAAGAGGGCACCGGAACGGTGGTGGCCGCCGTCTCACCGGACGCCTTCAATTTCAACGAGTTTTCGCGCAACGATCATTGGGATTACCGTGCTCTGGGTGGGCCATCGACGGCGGTAAAGGACGATCCGCTTGCGAAGCTGCTCGACATCGTGCAACGCATGTCGGGTGATTCCGCCGGCCGGTTCGAATACGACCAAGTGACGTATCTGGTGCAGTCGAACCAGTACGCCTCGAACTACGGCGGTGGGCACTCGCACTTCATGATCGGATTCTCGTTCGGCTACCCGTACTACTATCCGTTCTATGCGGCCCCGTTCGGCGGTTATGGGGGTTACGGGGGTTACGGGGGTTGGGGCTATCCCTACCGATACGGTGGCCGTCCCGTCGTGTTTAGTTCGTTTGGCGGGCGCAAGACGTTCGTCAAGCCGGCGCGACCGTTCGTGACGCCCATCGAGGTGCGGCCGCGCACGATCGTGAGTCCGTCGACGTCGACGCGGAATCGGATCGAGCCGCGGACCACGCGGAGCACTTCGCGGTCCATGCCAGCGATCCTGCGTGGACTGTTCGGCGGTGGACACGGAAGTGGCGGTAGCCGCTCGAGCAGCCGGCCAAGCGTCTCCCGTGGCTTCGGCAGCGGCGGATGGTCAATGCCGCGAATGGGTGGCGGCTTCCGCGGGATCGGCGGGCGCAGACGCTAGTGCGTTAGCGCGATCACCCGGTCGGGGGCGTCAGAGGGCGGAAGCGGCAACGCCAGACTCTCACCCGATCGAGTGATCGCGATGCTTGGCCCGGTCGGCCAGATCCTTGCCTTCCATTTTCCCGCCAGTGGCAGCGCGAGCACCGGATCTTTCCAATCGAGCACGTGCACGAACACGGTGTCACCGCGCTGCGTGGTGACGCCCCAGCTGCGCGGTGGAATCGGTCCCGCGCGTGTGCCGTAAATCGAGCCGCCGTACGTCCCCAACCATTTGCCGATCTCGCGCAGGCGCTCTTCCGCTTCGGGCGGGATCGTCCCATCCGGGCGCGGGCCGATATTGAGCAAGAGGTTGGCGCCCTGCCCCGCGGCCTTCACCAAATAATGGATGAGATCGCGCACCGACTTGTAGTTGTGATCGGTGAGATTGAAGCCCCACGAATCGTTCATGGTAAGCGAAGTCTCGAGGGGCAGTCCGCCGATTGTTCGGGTGTTGAAGCCCGCGGTATTGGCGCCCGGCAAGTCCTGCTCGAACGTCTGCACGTCTTCGCCCGGCAAAGGCGCCTGGTGGTGATTCGGTACGATCAGCGCTGCGGGCTGCAGGCGGTGAATGAGCGCGTAGGTTTGCGGCAAGCGCCAGTCGGCATCCGGTTTGTCCCACATTCCATCGAACCAGATGCCGCCAACGGGACCGTAATTGCTGAGCAATTCGGTCAACTGTGCGTCCAGAAAGTCGAGATAGCGGTTCCAGTCGCCGCCATCGGGCCGGCCCGTGCGCTGGCCCGTCGCGCCGCGCGGCCAGTAGTCAGGATGATGCCAGTCGAGCTGTGAGTAATAGAAGAAGAGCTTGATTCCCTGCCGCTGGCACTCGTCGGCCAGGTCTTTGAGCGGGTCGCGATGGAAGGGGGTCCAGTCCACGATGTTATAGCGGGTCGCGCGCGTGCCGAACATCGCGAAGCCATCGTGGTGGCGCGACGTGATCGTGATGTATTTCATCCCCGCCGCCTTGGCGAGACTGACCCAGGTGCGCGCGTCGAACTTTGCCGGATTGAACGTCGTGGCGAGCCACTCGTAATCGGGCACCGCGATCGGCCGGTTCTGCATCACCCACTCGCCCTGGCCGAGCAGGCTGTAGACGCCCCAGTGGATGAACATCCCGAAGTGCGCGTCGCGGTACCAGTCGCGCGCGGCGAGACGCTCGGCCGGAACCGAGTCGCGTCCTTGGACGAGGCTGAGCGCGACTAGGATGGCTCTGAGAATAGCCCGAACTCGGAGATCGCCGGGCAGACCGCTGCCTGCGTTATTCGGAGCCTCACGCGCGATGTTTTGGTTCGCGGACCGCGAATCAGGCGGCAATTACCGATGCTCGTGGCGGTGCCGAACTCGACCCAGGCCCCGTTCTGCCACAAATCAACATCTATGGATTCGACGCGCTGACCCAGGGGGAGGTGTTCTCGCACGCGGACGACGTTAAACGTGACCTCTTTGCCCAGATCGAGCGTGAGACTGGGCGTCCGCACTCCGTCGTCCGTGCCCCAGTAGGTAATGCGGCTGCCGTCGAGCACATTGCCTGGCGCAAAGCGCCGGTCACGGCCGCCCCGCCAATTGCTCGTGGTCACCGTTGCTGCGGCCGCCAGGTTGGTCCCGAATGTCCCATCGAGGTAACGGCGAAACCCTCGGAGCGACTCGACGTCGATATCGGGGATTCGTCCGCGGCGGTCGGGCGGAAGGTTGAGCAGGAATGACGCGCCGCGGCCGACGGACGAATAGTAGAGCTCGACCAGCTGCTGCGGCGTCTTGACCTGGCCGTCTTCGTGTTTGTGGTAGAACCAGCCCGGCCGGATCGAGACATCGCACTCGGCGGGCACCCAATTCGTGCCGGGCCGATCGCCCCGATTGAGCCGGGCTTCATCGGCGTGCCCGGGTGCAAAGTCGGCGCTGTTCTGCGTCGCCCAGCACGTCTCGCCCGCCACGCCGCGCTCATTGCCGACCCAGCGGATGTCGGGTCCCGCATCGCTGAAGAGCACGGTACTCGGCTGCAGCTCTCGCACGATCTGCCACGTCCCGGGCCAATCGTAATAGGTGCGATTGTCGATCTCGCGGCGCTCGTACGCGCCGCCGTAGTAGCCGTCACCGCCGTTGGCCCCGTCAAAGAAGATCTCGAACACGGGCCCGTACTCGGTCAGCAGCTCACGCAGCTGGTTGCGGTAATACGTCAGATACTCCGTCGTGCCGTAGTCCTTGTGATTGCGGTCCCAGGGCGACAGGTAGACCCCAAATTTCACGCCGGCGCGGGCGCATGCCTCCGAGATCTCCTTCACCACGTCGCGCTTGAACGGACTGTTCTTGACCGAGTGCTCCGTGTAGCGCGACGGCCAGAGACAGAACCCGTCGTGGTGCTTGCACGTGAGGATCAATCCCTTCATCCCACCGTCTTTGGCGGCACCGACGATCTGGTCGGCATCGAACTCGGTCGGATTGAAGAGCGCGGGCGATTCGTCGCCATCGCCCCACTCGCGATTGGTGAAGGTGTTGATGGAGAAATGCAGAAAACCATAGAACTCGAGCTCGTGCCAGGCCAACTGACGGGGACTGGGGATGGGGGAATAGGGAGTGGGACGATCCACCATCCTAAACGGCAGGCGCAGACCCGTGAGCGCCGCGCCTGTCGCCAGAAATCCTCGCCGATCGATCACGTCGTGTGCCGCACCGACCGCAGATAGCGGTAGATCGCGCGCAGATCGTCGTCGCTCATCCGGCGGAACATGAGCCACGGCATCGGGCTGCCTGGGATCCGTTCGCCCCCATGGAAACGCGCAACGAAGTCATCCTCGGTCCAAAGCGCCGCCCTGCCTCCCGAATCAGCCGTGATATTCGGCGGGGTGACCCGGATCGGCCTGCCGCCGGCGGTCTCCATCGGCACACCTCCAGCGAGTCGTGGGCCGGTGTATGCGCCAGTCACCATGTTGCGTTTGGTATGACATCCGGCGCAGTTCGAGACCGCGTCGACCAGATACGCGCCACGCTCCAGCGTCGGGCCCGGCCGCGGGCTCTCGGCAGGCGGCGTGCCGGTCGGGCCGATCGGCGTTATGACAAAAGCCATCACCGCTTTGCCCACGAGATTCAGGCCGTGATCGGCGACGACGTTCCGTACGGCGGGTTGCGAGCGCAGGAAGGAGAGGACCGCCACGATGTCGGCGTCGCTCATCTCGTGGAACTCCATGAATGGGATCGCCGAGCGGCCGTCGGGCCGCACGCCGTAGCGGAGCATGCGGGCGAGCGCACTGTCGCTGAGGCCTCCGATCCCCGTTGCACTGTCGGGAGTCACGTTCGGCACGCGGATGGTGCCGACTGGTATGACGAACGCGCCACCGCCACTCAAGGGCGGCGAATCGCCCCCGCGAAGCCTGTCGGAGTCCGCAGGAGACGTATGGCAATCGGCACAATGCGCCGGTCCGAAGGCGAGGTATTTCCCGCGGGCGATCATCGCCAGATCAGACGATGCGGCGAGCCTCGGGTAGGGTGCGTCGAAGTGCCGGTCCCACCGCAGGCTGATCGTGACGAGCACGACCATGATCAGCAGCACAATCGTCGCGCCGGTTCTCAGCAGGATTTTCCGCATCATCGGACTGGTTTTTCCCGGGTTGGAGACCGGGATAAGATGCGGGCGGCCCTTATATAGAGGAAGACGATCCTCGAAGCGCTTCGAACAGCGCCTCGGCGCCGTGCGGACCGTCGTAGCGTTCGCCATTAATAAAGAACGTCGGCGTGCCGTTCACACCGCTCTTCAAACCGCTGAGTACGTCCTCTTTGACGCGCGCCCGGTAGGTGCCGCCGCCCAGCGCGGCGCGCAACCGATCAGCGTCGAGTCCCAGCTCCGACGCGTATTCGATCAGGTTGTCGTCTTCGAGCGCGAACTGGCGCTCGAACAGCCGGTCGTGCATCGGCCAGAACGCGCCCTGCGCCGCTGCTGCCTCGGCGGCCTCCGCCGCGTGTTGGGCATTCGGATGAATCTTGGTGAGCGGGAAGTTGCGGAATACGAAGCGCAGCTTGTCGCCGAGGCGGCGCTGCAGCTCCTTGACCATGGGCCACGCTTTACGACAGGAGGGACACTCGAAGTCGCCGTACTCGACCAGCGTCACCGGCGCCGATGGCGGGCCGGCGACGTGGTCTCGTTCTCCTACTGGCGGCGTCAGAGTGCCGCGTTCCGCGCGCACCTGACTCATGCCTGCTGGTGCGCCTCCACAAACCACAGCCACTTGTCGATGCCGCGCGAAATGTCGGTCAGCATGTCGGCGCTGTCGGCGTCCTCGAGCTCATCCATCTCGGCGATCGTGATCCGCGCCGCCCGGCCGAACGCGCTCAGCGCATCAGACAATGCCGCGACGTGCTCGGGCCCGGCCGCGATTCCGATCGGATAATCGGGGAGCTTCGAGCGTTGCTCCACCGCACCGATGGTCCCCTCGGCCACGCCGCCGAGCTGCACCACGCGCTCGGCGATGAGATCGACGTAGCTCTCGACATCCTCATTGATTTCATCGAACAGCTTGTGCAGTCCGATGAACGATTGGCCTTTCACGTTCCAATGCGCCTGCTTGCACTGCGTTTGCAGATCGATCGCCTCGGCCAGGCGCTGGTTGAGCAAGCCGATGACTTCGACCCGCTTGTCTTCGGGCAGATCGTTCTTGGTCGAAAACAGCTTCGTGTCCGAGCTGGGGTCGGGTGTCTCTTCTGGAATCCGGGCTGGCGCGGGCTTCTCGGCGGCCCGGTGGCGGGACTTCGCACCCTTGCCATCGCGGCGCTGCGTCGGTGTGCGCGGCATCTGCTCATCTCCTCTTAGTCAGAGTCTAGTTCGCCTTTTGTGCCGCCGGAGCACGACGGCTCGCGAGCTGCACTGCCCCGCCGACGAGTGCGGCAACCAGAGCCGCAAGCCCCCACAGCGGTCCCGCATCGTGGAACCCCATGCGAGCATCCAATGACAGCGGGCCGGCGCCGATGATGGTGATTGTCAACGGGACAACCGCCAGGAGCAAATTGTACTCGAAGCCTTGATTCTGATTGAAATAACCGTTCTTCGCATGGATGGTAGCGACCGCAACGAACATTACACTGATGATCAGCGTGGCTGCGAGCGGCGTGGCGAGACCGAGCGCCAGGAGCAGCCCGCCAGTAAACTCCGCCAATCCGGCGAATAGCGCGTTCCGTCGCCCGGGAATAAAGCCGAGCTTTTCCATGAATCCACCGGTGCCGCTGAGACCATACCCGCCGAACCAGCCGAACAGCTTCTGCGCACCGTGTGCCGCCATCGTCAGCCCGACGACCAGGCGCAGGATCAGGAGACCGAGTGTCATACTTCCCACCTCGTGCTTTCTGTTAGAGTGCGACTATCGAACGGAAAGCCACGCCGCTATGTTCCTTATACACCAATGCCCAAACGTATCGATTCCCAGTGCCGCTCGTTCCAAACGGCGATCGATATTCTGTCGAGCCGGTGGAACGCCTTGATTCTCAACGTCCTGCAGGAGGGGCCGCTGCGCTTCAGCGAGCTGTCCGAGCGCGCGAAGGGGCCGGGGGACAAGGTGCTCTCGGCTCGACTGAAGGAGTTGGAGGCCCGTGGCCTCCTCGTTCGGACCGTCGACGCGGGGCCGCCCGTGCGCGTGAGCTATGATCTCACGCGCGCCGGGCGGGAATTTGGGAATTTAGCGCAGGCGATCGAGCGCTGGGGCCGCGAGCTGGTTAGTTGACCTGGCTCGAAGCCGAACCGACGATGATCTCGCCGGTCGTAACGCCGAACGTCTGCAGTACCACGTGGATCATGTTCACGGTGATGCCACCGGGTGTCGTGGTTTGCTCATTGAGCACCACGTAGCCCACGCCGGGAAGATTGACGCGCGTGTTCGGCGCCGGAGTATCGAGCGAGACGCCGTTCACCGTAAGATTGGCGAGGCTCGAGCCCTCGGCATCGCTCGTGCCGCCAGTGCTGCTCGCGATCGCGACGACGCCGTTTGCCGTGATCAGGCCGTTCAAGACGCTCACGCTCTCGAGGGTCGAGCTGCTGCCTGCATCCGCCGGGTCGGAACCGTCCCCCGTCGCGATCGAGAATACATCTTGAGCGCTCACATACGTCCCGATGGTGACGTCGCCGGCTCGTGCCTGCGCCACCGAGCCATCGCCCGGGAGCACTGCCGACGCCGCCGTCTGATTCACCGTGCCGGTGCGGACCGACACTCCGAACGCCGCAGCTGTCGCGCTCCGTTGCATCTGCCCGGACAATGACACCGGCAGCGCCAGGAGCAGGGCGAGTCCTGCATGTTGGAATTTCATTGCTATCTCCTTGCTCGAGTCGCTAATGGGTCGGATGGAACTGCCGGTTGCCGCCGGTCAGCGTGCACGAAGGCTCCGCCGGTGGCAGATCGGGATCGGGACACATCACCTCGTAGCCGATGGCTGGTACTCTGATCGCAAAGCCATCGTGCCCTACGCCCGGCTCACCGTTGTCGCAGTCCCAGACTTCGAAGTCGAGATCCTGCTGCCCCGTATTTTGCACGCGGAGCTTGCCGCCCCAGTGCGCCGCACCGTCGCTGCAGTCGGTATCCGTGGCGCGCTCGGCGAACGTGATCGCCGTCGCGTGCAGATTCAGCGGATGACCGTTGATCTCCATTTCGGGCCGGTGATCGACCCACTCCAGCGCGCCCTTGTCCGCCAGGCAGACGCCGTTCGCGTCGGTCTGGCCCGAGGACATCACGTGGGCGCCGAACGTCTCGTAC
Organism: Gemmatimonadota bacterium; assembly: GCA_003221035.1. Taxonomy (GTDB): domain Bacteria; phylum Gemmatimonadota; class Gemmatimonadetes; order Gemmatimonadales; family GWC2-71-9; genus 20CM-2-65-7. The sequence goes on along the minus strand of QHUB01000046.1, from coordinate 8,582 downwards.
TCATGGCTCGCGGGAGGATTCTTGTCGGCCGTGCCGGGAGGATAATCGATGCGTCCGCCACCCGTGATCTTGAGCGGCGAACACTCAAACTGGTTGTAATGAAAGAGCGGTCCGTTGACGACCGGCGCGACAGGCTGGCGTTGTGTTTCGCAGCCCCATACCGTCAGCGCGGCCGCCACCGTCGCCGTCAGACCGGCGAGGAATTTCGCGTGTGACATGACTCCTGCCTCCGTGATTGGTGACTGGCCTCGAATGCCGTCACCAGATCAGGCAAGCGACATGCCCTGCATGGTCTGCGAGGATCTGTTTGGGAAATAAGCGATTACCTCGCCGTGGCTGGAGTGCGACGCAGCCGCGCCGCCGCACTGCACGGGGCAGAGCGCTGCGCGAGCGCAACGCTTCGATGTGGGCGCCGGCTAAATCTCCACGAACGCCTTGAGCCGCGCGGCCGCCGCGTCCCACTGCGCCGCGACGCGATCGAGGTATTGCCGCGCGATTGCGAGACGCTTCGCATCGAGCGAGAAGACGCGCTCACGGCCCCGCCGGGTGTCTCGCACCAGGCCCGCGCGACCCAGCGCATCGAGATGACGGGTGATGGCCTGACGCGTGACACCCGTTCCCTCGCTCAAGCGGGCGATCGAGAGCGGGCCATCGACGGACAGACGGCCCAGCAACCCGAGCCGGGTCGCGTCTGCCAGCGCCGTGAACAGCGGCACGGCCTCGGCGACTTTCAAGGCCGCCACACCGCCGCTACGAGACATACCGCTCCAGATTCTTGATCTGTCCCCCCCATCCCTCGGTGTTCATGCGGAACGCCTCGGCGCGGCGCGCGAGCGGGATCCGATCGAACCCCGACTCGACGATCGTGAGCGCGGTACCGCCCTCGACTTCTTCGAGCGTGAATTCGACCAGCGTCATGGGCTCCTCCGCATAGTCCTTGGCGGGGTCCTTGGGGTACGGGTGCCAGCGATACGAGAAATACCGCTCCGGCTCGATCCGCTCGATCCGCATCTCGACCTTGAAGGCGTCGTGACTCCCCCGCACCGTCTTGCCGGCGGCGAACGCGCCGTCGAGCGTGAGACGGAACCAAGCGCCGAACTCTTTGGCATCGCTGATCGCGCGCCACACGCGCGAGCGCGGCGCGCGGAGCACGATGCGCTTCTCGATCCGGTCAGTATTCATCGTGGTATTTCAGCCAGTGCATGATGCCGTCCTCTTCCTGACGACCGAGCGGCGCGAGATCGAGCAGGTTGTACGTGTTGAGCAAATGGTCGAGGCCGCGCTGATAGGTCGAATAGGTATGGAAGACGCGCCTGCCCTCGCGCCAGAACACGCTCAGGCCTTCCCGCTCGCCTTCGTCGGGCCGTCCCTCGGGTTGGTCCGAGACCGGCGCGTAATTGTAGATGGTGTGCTGCGCATCGAGCGTCACGCCAAAGTCATCGTTGAAGTCAGTCCCAAACGAGGACATCCAGCTGAATGTCCATCCCATGCGCTGCTTGAAGGGCTGGATCTTTGCGAACGGCGCGCGCGAGATCGCCGCGAATGCGGTGTCGCGCGCCCCGAGATGCAGGAGGCCGCCAGAGAGGTTGTCCACCACATACGAGCACGCGGGACAGCCCTCGTCCTCCCACTCGGGCGGGAGACCGAACATGAAGTGATAGATGATGAGCTGAGACTTCTTCCCGAATAGATCGGCGAGGGTGCGGCGTCCGTCGGGCCCCTCGAACGTGTACTCCTTCTCGATCGCCACCATCGGCAGCTTGCGACGCTCGGCGCTCAGCGCGTCGCGCTGACGGGTCAGCTCCTTCTCCTGGACCAGCAGGCGCTGGCGGGCGGCGGTCCATTCGTCTCGCGTTACGATCGTTGCTTTCGGCATGGTCTCTCTGGTTCACGTTTGGTGGAGGTTGTCGGTAGTAGGGGCGCAGCATGCTGCGCCCCTCCATCGTTACGTAGCCCCTACATCGTCACATAGCCCCTACATCGTTACCATCGATGGCGTGATGCCTGGGACGAACCCGGGCGCGGCGATGATGAGGATTCCGAGTGCGACGATCGCGAGGGCGAGCGGCACATCGATGGCGGCTTTGGCGGGCAGCAGCTTCTGCGCGAACACGAGGGCGGCAATGACGAGCATCCAGGTGACGTTCATAACGCCGAGCGCCACCAGCATCACCATCATTCCAATGCTGGAGCCGACGCAGTAGAGTCCGAATTCAAATCCTGAGCGCGTGCGCGCGCGGCAGCAGCGGCGGCAATGCTGCTTGAGCCGGGTGAGCTCATACAAACCGGCCGCGATCACGAGAAGCCCGGCCGCCCACGTGCCGTGCGGACGATACAGCCCGTAGATGAGGGCGCCGACGAGCGCCCAGACGACGAGGTAGGACGCGACGAACGGCACCACGGCGCGCACGGCGCCCGTCGTCCGCGCGCGACGCCACACCGCGGGCGCCAGGCCAGGCAGCATCATCGCCGCCATCATGACCGCCCACAGGGCGACGAAGAACGCGAATGAGCCGAGCGGGGTGGAAACACCCATGTCCATCCCGTGCATCTGGCGGACCGTCACGACCCAGGCCGTGGCGGCGAGGCCGAGAGTTGCCGCGAGCGCGGTGCGTTTGTGATATGCAACTGTCATGTTGCGTATCTTACCTCGAGGGTGTGGTAATACGCAACCCCCGCGTTGCACATTACCTCGATCGGTAATGGCTGCTGAGATCTGTGACTGAGGTCGCGCTCGCCACGAGCTCGGTCCAGCGCGTCGTGAAGATCCAGTCCTGGAAGAAGGTCGAGAGATCGATGGACGCGTGCCGCTGCGCGAAGGCATCGAAGTCCCGGGTCGTCCCGCCGCTCGCGAACTGCTGGTAATAGCCGCCGACGATGCGGTCGAACTGGCTCTCGCCGACCAGGTCGTAGAGCGTGGCGAACATGAGGTCGCCGACAGAATAGGAGCGGTCCGTCATGCCACGCTTGCCATAATCGATCAGCGGGACGCGTTGGAGCGCCGTGTCTTTGGCGAGCCGGTCCCGGACCCGCGCAATCAGGCGCTGGTAGGATTCGGCGCGACCCGTCCACCCATCCAGCCGCTCGCGGATCAGACCCTGCATGAACATCGCCAACCCTTCGTTCCAGCGCGGCGAAGGGTTGTCGATATCGCGCGCGTTCCAGAGATGCGACAGCTCATGATAGAGCTCGCCGCGCCGCGCCGGATCGCGAAACGCCGAGGCGGTCTGAATGATGCCACCCACCAGGTTCGCCTGCGAGCCGAAACCATCCGGGATCTCGGTAATCGTGAGGTCGAGCGTGCCCTGCCGCTGCCGTCCAAACCAGCGCGCGAGAGACTGGAGCGCCGCCTGCGTGCTGGCCATCAAGCCCCGGGCCCCGGCGCTGTCGGGCGGGAAATAGAAGATCCGGATGCCGCCGGTCACGAGCGTATCGAACGGCGCAATCGCGATGTTCAGAAAGGGGCTCGACGCGCCCGAGATGTAGCGCCACGTGGTCGTGCCGTCGTCGTGCGGGGTCCGGGTCACCGCGCCCCCGGTTGCCACGAGAAAGCGCGACGGCACGCGGACACTCGCGTCGTAGGAAAATTCCGGCAAGGGCCGTTGGCGATTTGCGGCGTCCACCGTCCCGCCGATCACCGGAAATGCGAGCGCATCCGCACGGATGATGGTGAACGCCGTATCGATGCGATCCTGGACGTACAACCAGCCGACCTCGGTATAGCCGACGAGCGGACCGGCATACCCCATGCGCACGGTCGTGCGTGCACCCGGCAAAATGGGCGCGGGAAGCGTGACGCGCAGCCGCGTGACCTGTCGCATCGGATCGTCGCTGAAGCGCACGACATCCTGCGTATACGCCAGCGAGCCGCCGCCGGCGCCCTGCACCGCCGAGACGTCCATCAGGCGATTGAGAATGAATGAAACCGTACCGGCAGGATGATCGGTCCAGTTCTCGAGCTCGTACGTAATGGCTCCGAGCAGGCGCGGCGTGTTGTAGTCCACGCTCACGTCGAGCGCGACGTGGCGTTCCAGAAACGCTTCCGGCGCCTGCTGGGCCGTGACCAGAGCGAACCACACGAGCATCGCGGATGTCATTGCGGGGACTCCTTGCCAAGTTCGCTCCATTGGATGGATGAATCACCCGACGCGTTGCTCGTGCGGCGCGGGTTTCATGCGGAATTCATCGATTCTTTCGAAACGGCATGCTCCGCCGCGCCGTAGATAGACGCGAGCTCCGCTTCTTCCTGTGTTGAGGTATTGGACGGATGACGTGGCCCCGCAGTCGCCCCGCGTGAAAGAGCTGTCAAGTACACGGAGCAAACCAATGCATCCACTTAAGAAGACGGCGCGCGTGGCGGGCTGGCTCTACCTGCTGGTGGTCCTCACCGGTGCATTCGTTCTCATGTATGTGCCGGGCAAGTTGTTCGTTCTGGGAGACGCTCCTGCGACCGCCCGCAACATCCTGGCTCATCAGGCCTTGTTTCAGGCACACATAGTCGTCGGACTGGCTTCTGAGCTGCTCTTTATCGCCGTCGTCCTGGTGCTCTATCGATTACTGAAAGGAGTCGACTTCGAGCTCGCCGCGCTCATGGTCCTCCTGATTCTGATCGATGCCCCGCTCGCGTTCTTAAGTGTCGCGAACGAAGTCGGGACCCTCACCTTCCTGCGCGAGGGCGGATTCCTGGCGGCATTCGGCCCACCGCAACGCGACACGCTCGCCACGCTCATGATCAATCTCGATATCCTGGGGACTCCTGTTTCTGAGATCTTCTGGGGGCTGTGGCTCCTGCCGCTCGGCGTGCTGGTATACGCTCGGCGTTTATTCCGCGTTTCCTGGGCTTCTGGCTGTGCCTCAACGGCGTGACCTATCTCGTGCTCAGCGCCGTCGGACTGCTGGCGCCGGCGTACGGCAAGCTCGCCCTGACGATTGCCACACCGGTGCTATTTGGCGAAGTCGCGTTGATGCTCTGGTTGCTGATCGTGGGTGCACGCGAGCGCCCGCTAGCAGTCGTTCCGAGGTTGCAAGTGGAATCCCACCCTTTGACCTAGCTCGTTAGATCCGTAGTTAACCCAGTATTCGCTTGACTAAGCTGCCTACATCCTGTTCTCAAGGCGGCGATTTGTGAGTCGCATGACGCGTCGGGTTGGATCCCTGGGTTTGGTTGTCGCTGGGTGGGGCATGTGGATGGCGTGTCGGCCCAGTTACGCAGCGAGCGCCGACGGCGAAGGCCAGCGCATCTTCCGCTTTGATACGTTTGGCGATGAAAAGTTCTGGACTGACACCGCGAAAATGCAGCAGGTCATACAGAGCTCGGTCAGTCCCACCCTCGCCCTGAAGGTCGGGCTGAGAGTCGACGCCGACGCTATTCCGCCGGAGGTCGCGCAAGCGATCAAGGCCGGCCAGGTCGACCTCAATAGCCCGGCGACGACAGTCACTCTGCTGAAGCTCAACGCGGTCGTGGGACTCCGTGGCACCGTCGAAACGGTCGGCGGCAAGGACACGCTCGTACGGGTGGGCATTACGTGCGCACTCTGCCACTCCAACGTGGACAGCGCATTCGCGCCCGGCATCGGCCACCGCCGTGATGGGTGGCCGAATCGCGATCTCAATGTCGGCGCCATCATCGCGCTTTCACCCGCGATCACGGATGCGCAAAAGGCTGTCTACAACTCGTGGGGTCCGGGAAAGTACGATCCGCGCTACAACATCGATGGGAAGAGCACCCCGCTCGCGCTACCGCCCGCCTATGGCCTCGCGCACGTCAGGAACGAAACGTATACCGCGGAAGGGCCGATCTCGTACTGGAATGCGTACGTCGCTGTGACGCAGATGCACGGTCAGGGCAACTTCTCTGATCCGCGGCTCGGTATCGCGGTGACGCAGTCGCCCGACCTCGTGACCTCGAAGCTCGCGGCCCTGCGCGAGTACCAGCACAGTCTCTCCGGACCGGCACCGGTCGCAGGGTCATTTGATGCCGCGGCCGCTCGCCGCGGGCGCGTGCTTTTCGACCGATCCTGTATCTCATGCCACGTTGCCACGAACGGCACCGACAACAACAGCAATAACAGGCTGCACTCCCCATCGGAAACAGGAATGGATGCGGGGTACGCACAGCGGACCGCGAACAAGGCCTATCGGACCACGCCGCTGCGCGGGCTGGTTCAGCATGCGCCGTACTTCCACGACGGCAGTGCGGCGACGCTCGCGGATGTTGTCGCGCATTACAATCGCGTTCGCAAGTTGAACCTCACCAATGCGCAGCAGAAGGATTTGATCGAGTTCTTGAAGACGTTGTGACAGGCGACTCGGGGGCGGCGTTTCTCGGCACCGCAGCAAAGCGGAGCGCCGCTACCACGGAATCTGCCGGCGATCGCGGAAGAACACGCCGGTCGGTCCGTTCGGCGGCAGCGTCGCGAGATAGATCGCGGTGTCGGCGCCTTCGCGGGGTGAGCGGCTGGCGGAGCGGCCGCCCATCCGCGTGCGCACCCACCCCGGATCGAGGGCGTTGACGAGCACACCGCTGCCACGCAGCTCGGCCGCCAGGACGCGGGTCATGCCGTTCAGCGCGACCTTGGAAAGCTTGTAGGCGAGGACGCCGCCGCTGTCGGTGCTGTCACAGCGACCGTAGCCGCTCGACGTATTGACGATCCGGCCAAAGCGGCGCTCTCGCATCCCCGGGATCACGAGCTGCGCCAGCCGCAGCGCGCCGATGAGATTGGTCCGGAGTGTGGTCTCGACGACGTCGATGGAGACCGAGCTTCCCGGCACGCCTTCATCGAGATACACGCCGGCATTGTTCACCAACACGTCGATGCGGCCGGAGCGTGTCTGGATCTGCGCAACGGCGTTGCGGGCCGATTCGGCGTCTGTGACGTCGAGCTGCACCACAATGAGACGGTCCTGGATCTTTTGATCGAGCTCGCTCATCGCCTCCGCACCGGCGGCGGCGTCTCGCGATCCCATCGCCACGAAATGTCCCGCCTCCGCCAGACCGCGGCAGATCTCCAAGCCGATGCCGCGATTGCCGCCGGTGACAAGTGCAACGCGATCGGAGCTGGCTGCGGGCATTCGGCCCTTCCTTTCGGCGGCGTTTCCTGAGTATCCTTCCGCCTGGCACGCGAGACAGCGCGCCCCAGGCTGGGAGCGATTCGTCAGCTACGACGGATCGAGGCGTTACCCAATCGGCCCCTCAGCCTCGGCACCACAACAATGGGAGCTGGATCCGATGGGCCTCTCAATACAAAGCGATGTTACCCGCGATCTCGTCGCCGAGATCGATGCCCTGCGTCGCGACCGCGGCGCCGCTATTCTGGCGCACAACTACCAGCGTCCCGAGATCCAGGATCTCGCCGACGTCGTCGCCGACTCGCTGCAGATGGCGCGCCGCGCGACCGAGCTCGACGTCCCGGTCCTCGTGATCTGCGGCGTGCATTTCATGGCTGAAACAGCCGCGATCGCGAATCCCGACAAGCGCATCCTCATCCCCGATCCCAGCGCCGGCTGTTCTCTTGCGGCGACGATCCAGGCAGCGGATGTCCGCGCGTGGCGGGCCACTCATCCGGACGGCGTCGTGGTGGCATACGTCAACACCGCTGCCGAGGTGAAAGCCGAGTCGGATTATTGCTGCACGTCCGGCAATGCCGTGGCCGTGATTCGGGCGCTGCCGCCCGGTGTACCCGTGCTGTTCCTGCCCGATATGTATTTGGGCAACTATCTCCGGAAGGTCACGGGCCGGGCCATCGATGTGTGGCTGGGGGAATGTCACGTGCACGCGGGGATGACCCGCGAAACTCTGGCCGACGCTCGAGCGGCATATCCGGACGCCGAGTTCCTCGTGCATCCCGAATGCGGCTGCGTTACGAGCGCGATGTATTACGCGGAGACCGAGGGCGACGTGGCGGCCGGGCGCACGCAGATCGTGTCGACCGAGCAGATGATGCGCCGGGCGCGCGTCTCGCCCGCGCGGCGGTTCGTGGTCGCCACCGAAACGGGTGTGCTGCACCGCCTGCGGCGCGAGAATCCGACCAAAGAGTTCCTCGCGGCGCGCGAAGACGCGGAATGCCGCTACATGAAGCAAATCACGCTCGCCAAGCTCCGTGACTCGCTGCGGGACCTGAAATACGAAGTGACCGTTCCTCCCGCCGTCGCCACGCGTGCGCGCCGTGCGATCGACCGGATGCTGTCGATTGGCTGACGGCACCTCACTCGGGCTTGCGCAGGTGCGACAGGCCCTCGCCGAAGATCGCGCGCGCGACGACGTCACGACCAGACTGCTCGGCGCCGCCGCCGACCGCGCGGGAGAAGCGCGGTTCATCGCCGAGGACCGCATGGTCGTCGCCGGAGTGCCCGTCGTCGCGGCTGTGTTTCGTGAGCTCGATCCCGCCGCCACCATCACGGGCGCAGTGCCCGAGGGATCGTGGGTCGATGCCGGGACGGCCATCGTGACCGTGCAGGGCCGCGCGGGTGCGTTACTGGCCGGTGAGCGCGTCGCGCTGAATTTCCTGCAACGGCTCTGCGGCGTCGCGACGCTTACCCGGCGCGCAGTCGATGCCGTGCGCGGCACGCGAGCACTGATCACA
>QHUB01000092.1 GCA_003221035.1 Gemmatimonadota bacterium | reverse complement strand
AGCGTCCAATCGCCTTCATCTATAACGGCGGTCCTGGCTCGGCATCCGCCTGGCTGCACATGGGCGCGTTTGGACCGCGGCGTGTCGTCACGACCGATGCGGCGTTCACCCCGCCGCCACCCTACCAGGTGGTAGACAACGCCAACAGTCTGATCGACGTCACCGACATGGTATTCATCGATCCGATTGGGACGGGATTCTCCAAGCCGGTCGGAAAGGGCACGGGCAAGGACTTCTGGGGCGTGGACGAAGATGCGAAGTCGCTCGCGCAATTCATCTCGCAGTACATCAGCAAGTCCGGCCGCTGGTCGTCGCCCAAATACCTCATCGGCGAGAGCTACGGCACGACACGCTCGGCGGTGCTGGGGAATCGCCTGCAGCGCGACGGGATCACGCTCAACGGCATCGTGTTGATTTCGTCGGTGCTCGACTTCGAGACGCTCCTCTTCTCGGCGGGGCACGATCTGTCCTACGAGCTGTATCTGCCGAGCTATGCGGCGACCGCTGCGTACCACAAGGTGATTCCGGCGCCGTCGAACATGACCACGTTCTTGGCCGAGGTGCGCCGCTTCGCCATGGGCGATTATGCCGCGGCGCTTGCCGCCGGCGCGACCCTGCCCGCCGACCGCAAGGCGCAGATCGCCAAGCAGGTCGCCGCCTACACCGGCTTGTCCGAGGACTACCTGATCAAGTCCGACCTGCGCGTGCCGTTGCGCGCGTTCATGGCGGAGCTGCAGCGGAGCCGCGGCCTGGTGACGGGCCGGCTGGATTCGCGGTTCTCGGGGCCGCTGCTCGATCTGCTGGCCGAGAATGCGCCGGGCGATCCGCAGTCGAACGCGGTCACGGGAGCGTTCACGTCGGCGATCAACGTGTATCTGCGGAGTGAGTTGAAGTTCGACACGCCCGATCGCTATTCGTTGGGCGGCGGCAATCAGGGGCAATGGAACTGGACCCGCGACGGCCAGCGCGGCTGGGCGACGACGACGTATGTGGGCGACGACCTGGCCGAGGCGCTGGCGAACAATCCACACCTGAGGGTCGAAGTCGAGAACGGCCTCTACGACCTCGCGACGCCGTTCTTCGCGACCGAGTACACCGTCAGTCACCTGGAAGGCTTGTCAGCGGACCTGCGCGACAACATCACGCTCAAGTACTACGAGGCCGGCCACATGATGTATCTCTACGAGCCGGCGCTCGCTGATTTGAAGCAGAACATCGCGCGCTTTATTACGAACCCCACGCCGGCGCCGGCGCGGGCCGCCGGCTCGAACTAGGCGCGACGCGTTCGTCGCGGTAGAAGCGCCCGCAACCGCGGCGTGGTTCAGCACGTCCGTCAATGCTTCTCTGTAAGTCCCCCTGGGCCGATGCTTTTCGGGCCGTACTTCCCGCGCACCCGGTCGATCGCCTGTGTGAGCTGCCGGTCGCGGGACGTCTCGACGCTCGTGGCCTCCAATTCGAGCTGATCGCTCGAGGTCACGGGCGCGAGGCCGGAGAGCCGCACTCCCACGAGGCGTGCCGGCACGCGCCGGGTGCGACGCAGGCTCGCCAACAGTTCGTGCGCCACCTCGAGAATCACGCGATCCGAAACCACGGGCTCACGCAGCGTGCGTTGTGCCGAGCGAGTCTTGAAATCGAAGTCGCGCAGCTTCACGGCCACCGTGCGCGCGGTCAGATGATCGCCGCGCAAGTCCGCGGCGGCGCGCGTCACCAGCCGCAGCAGCTCGCGCTCGATGTCTTCATCCGTGTGCAGGTCTGTGCCGAACGTCTCGTCGCGGGAGAGGCCGCGGTTCAGCACGCGATGCGCGACCGTACCGTCATCCACGCCGTGAATACGACTCCACAGCCATGCCGCCTCGCGCTTGCTCATCGAGCGCTCGAGCGCGGCTCGGGTCTCGCGCAATACATCCTCGACCGTGACGAGGCCGCGCGCCGCCAGCCGCTGCTGGAACTTGGGACCCACCATCGGGATCTCGGCGAGCGTGCAGGTGCGGAGGAACGCCTCTTCTTGTCCTGGCTCGACGATCATCACGCCGTTGCCGTCGCGACTCGGCTTCGCGCGATCGACCGCCATCTTGGCGATCAGCTTGTTCGTACCGCCGCCAATCGACAGCGTGAGACCCGTCGCCTGCTGCACCGTGGTGCGAATGCGCTGCGCCGTTGCGGCGAGCGGTTCGTGATGATAGACGCCTTCGGTGCCTGTCAGATCGATGTACCACTCATCGACGCTCGCGCCTTCCACGACCGGCGAAAACTGCTGCAAGGTCTCGCGAATTTCGCGGCTCTTCTTCCAGCACTCCTTGAATGGCACGGGCACGCAGAGCGCGTCAGGGCAGAGGCGAAGCGCGCGCGCGATCGGCATCGCCGAGCGCACACCGAACTTGCGAGTTTCGTAGGACGCGGAGCAGACGACGCCGCGGCTCTCGCGCGAGCCGCCGACGATGAGCAGCGGCGCTTTGCCGGCGCCGTCAGGATCGACGGCGCGCGCGACCGCGACATAGAATGCGTCAGCATCTGCCAGGAGTATCCGACGCATTCCCGAAGATATGCCGAAGAGTCAGGCTACGTCCAGACCGACGCTTTCTTGGCCCAGGTGCTGTCTCTGTAGCGATCCTTGAACGCGGCGCCCGTGGCCTTCAGAAACTTCGCGTCGCCCGTAGCCTTGTACGGCGCTACACCGGCCCAGTACAGAGCCTCTGCCGCCGCGTCGGTCTTGGGCAAGCGCTCAACAATCTCGCGATAGCGCTGCTCCGCCTCGCCCCATTGGCCGCCGTCGAATGCGATGCGAGCCCATCCCAGCATGAGCTGGCCGAGAAAATCGTCGGCCGGCAGAAAGCCCTCGATCCGGTAATGCTCGACGCCTTCTGAATCGAGCGTGAGGACGATCGGCGTCCACTGCGCGCTGTAGCGCTGGCCGTATTGCTTGAAGTCGTTCGGGTTCTTCTGAGGATGCACCCGCGCCGCCATGAAATTGTCGTTCACGAAGCGGATCACGCGCTGGTCCGGCCACACCTCGGCGTCCAGCCGAGCGCAGCCACTTCACATGGGTGCGGCGTTGAAGTCCAGAAGTACGGCTTTCTGCTGGGATTTGGCCTCTTGCAGCGCCTGCTCCACGTCGGAACGGAAGGTGATCGGCATAGCGGCTTTCCGGATGGTGACTTCTGTACTACCCCGATTCGGGTATTTTCTGGCCTATGAGCAAAGGCACAATCGGTATCCTGACAGGCGGCGGCGACGTCCCGGGGCTTAACCCCGCGATTCGCGCCATCACGATCCGGGCCCTGCGCGACGGCTACAACGTCATCGGCATCCGTCACGGCTGGGGTGGCCTGGTGGATTACTCGCGCGAAAAGGGGGCGGACAACACCAGCAGCATCCTTCCGCTCCGCGAAGACATCGTGAATCGCGCGGGCCGCACGGGCGGCACGTTCCTGCATACCTCACGGACGCGTCCGAGCCATTTGCCCAAGGAGCGCGTACCGCCGCATCTGGCGGACGCCTATCACGAGCAGGTCAACGATGCGACCAAGGACGTGCTCAAGAACCTCGAGCACATCGGCGTCGACATCCTGATTCCCATTGGCGGCGACGACACGCTCAGCTACGGGAAACGTCTGCATGATGAAGGCGTGAACGTCGTGGCGATTCCGAAGACGATGGACAACGACGTCTACGGGACCGACTACTGCATCGGCTTCAGCACGTGCGTGACCCGCACGATCGAGCTGACGCATCGCCTGCGCACATCGGCCGGCTCGCACGAGCGCTTCCTGGTCATCGAAGTGTTTGGGCGCTATGCCGGGTTTACCGCGTTGCTGCCCACCATGGCCGGCGCCGCGGACCGCTGTGTCATCCCCGAGTATCCGGTCGAGCTCGATCACCTGGCCGAGCTGCTCACGATGGATCGCAACCGCAATCCGAGCCGGTACTCGGTCGTGCTGATCTCCGAAGGTGCGCGGCTCGCGTCCCACGAAGGCATGAGCTTCGAGGGCGAAGAGACCGACATGTTCGGCCATCGCAAGCTCGGCGGGATCGGGGATCGCATCGGCGCCGAGCTGAAGGAGCGCTCGGCCAAGTACAACAAGGGGCGCAGGGTCGATGTCGTGAACCAGCGCCTGGGGTATCTGGTCCGCTCCGGCGATCCCGACGCGCTCGACTCGATCGTGCCGATGGCGTTCGGCAACCTCGCGCTCGATCTTGTGGTCAAGAAGCAATACGGCCGGTTGGTGAGCATTCACCGTGGGTTCTATGACAGTGTTCCGCTGGCGAGCGTGACGTCGGAGAAGAAGGTCGTAGACGTCTCGAAATACTACAAGACGGAGCGCCTGCGACCGATCTACGAGTTCGACGGCGCGCCGCTATTCATCATGACGAGCGATTGGAAAACGCCGCGCCCCGACTGATCGAGGCCGGACGCGAGGCGCTCCGGCGTGGCGCGTGGGAGGACGCCCGTGCGCAATTCCAGCAGAGCCTCGCCGCGCGGGAGACGGCCGCCGCCTGGGAAGAGCTCGGCCTCGCGTCGTGGTGGCTGGACGACGCGGCCGGCACGTTCGAAGCGCGCGAGCGCGCCTACCAGCTCTATCGTGGCGATCAAGACGCGCGCGGCGCGGCGCGCGTGGCGCTGTGGCTCGTCTGGGACTACCTCGCGTTCCGTGGAGATACCGCCGTCGCCTCCGGCTGGCTCGAACGCGCCCGCCGCATCCTCGAAGGACACGAATCCACCAACGAATACGGCTGGCTGCTGCTGCGCGAGGGGGAGGTCGCCCTGTTTCGCGGGCACGATCCCGCCGCCGCGCGGGAGCTGGCCGTCCGCGGCGCCCAGCTCGGTCGCACGCTCGGCGACGTCGGCCTCGAGTTCACGGGGTTGGCGCTCGAAGGACTGGCGCTGGTCAGCGCCGGGAGTGTCGCCCAGGGCATGCGCTGTCTCGACGAAGCGACGACCGCCGCGACCGCCGGCGAGATCAAGGAGCTGCACGCGGTGGGGCAGGTGTGCTGCTGGCAGATCTTCGCCTGCGAGCGGGTGCGCGATTTCGATCGCGCCGCCCAGTGGTGCGAGCGCGCACTCGAGTTCTCGAAGCGCTGGCGGGTGCGTCCCATGTCGGCGATCTGCCGGGCCCAGTTCGCGGGCGTGCTCGTTTGGCGCGGAGCCTGGGCCGAGGCGGAGCAGGAGCTGACCGCGGCGGCCAACGAGCTGCACGCCGTGCGTCCCGCGACCGCGGGGCAAGCGCTCGGCCGGCTCGGCGATCTCCGGCTGCGGCAGGGACGGCTGAGCGAAGCCGCGGAGCTCTTCGAGCGATCCAAAGGCCAGGTGCTGTCGCGGCTCGGCATGGCGGCGCTCGCGCTCGAGCGCGGTGATCCGGCCGAATGCGTCGCGCTCATCGACCAGTTGCTCTCGCAGGTTGGTACGAGTGAGATGACGACGCGTGCCGCGGCGTTGGAGCTCGCGATTCGCGCGCACACGACTGCGGGAGATGCCGCATCGGGAGCTCGCCTGCTCGTCGAGCTCGAGCGCGTAGCGCAAACACTCGGGACGGTGCCGCTCGCCGCGGCCGTGGCAGTCGCGCGGGGTGCGTTGTGCCGCGCGCGGGGCGATCACGCCGGTGCCGCGCGGGCGTTGGAGGAAGCCGTCGAGCGGTACGTGGCGAGCGGAGCGCCGTTCGAGGCAGCGCGCGCGCGTCTGGATCTCGCGCGGGCGCTCGAGCAGCTCGGGCGTCGACCCGCGGCCGAGCGCGAGGGGCGGGCCGCAGGGGAGGCATTGCGCCGCCTGGGTGTCGTGCGCGAAGCGGCTCCACGGCGGGCCGCCATACCCGATCGGACCAGAGAAGCGCTCACGCCCCGCCAGGTGGAGATTCTGAAGTTGGTCGCGCAGGGTCTCAGCAATCCCGATATCGCGTCCCGGCTCAAGCTCTCCGATCACACCGTCAAGCGGCACGTCGCGAATCTGCTCGGCCGCCTCGGGCTGTCGTCGCGCGCCGCCGCGGCGGCCTACGCCGCCCGCCAAGGCCTCCTTTAGTTCGCCCGTCTCATGGCCCATTCGGGCCATGGAAGAGATTGTCTCATGCTTGGCCCGCCCGGGCGACGCGCAGGAGTCGCATACCCGATAACCTCAGGCTCCCTTCTCCTCGGTGAGGCTGACATGCTTACGCTTTCCCTTTTGGCTCTTCTCGCGGTGCAGGCACCGGCTCTCAAGTGGGGTCCCGCACCCCCGGTCTTTCCGGCTGGTGCGAAGATGGCGGTGTTGCAAGGCGATCCGTCCAAGCCCGAGCTGTTCACGGTCCGGCTGGAGTTCCCGGCAGGCTACACGATCGCGCCGCATTTCCATCCGACCGACGAACAGGTCACGGTGATCAGCGGGACGTTCCTGGTTGGCATGGGAGATAAGGCCGATTTCACACAGGCGCTCACGCTGCCGGCCGGCGGCTTCATCACCGCTGGAGCCAACATGCATCACTTCGCGCGCGCGAAAGGCGTCACGGTGGTGCAGGTGAGCGCGATCGGGCCGTTCGCGCTGACGTACGTCAACCCCGCAGACGACCCCCAGAAGAAAGCGGCGTCGCGGTAGGAATCGGGAAGGGGAACGCTTCGCGGCCGATCGTGTAGTTTTTCTGACATGCGAAGCGTTCTCCTCGCCGCCTTGCTCTCGGTCATCGGCTGCGCCGCGGCCGCCGCCCAGGCGCTCACCGTCGACCTCGGCTTCGTCAACGCGAGCGGCAACGCAAATTTCCTGAGCTTCAACGTGGGCGAGAAATACACCCACAAGTTCGGGCCGCGGTTTGCGCTCGGGGAAAACCTGAAGGCCCTGTACGGCAAGACCGAGGGCAAGACGACGACCGAGTCCTACGACGTCGGCGTGCGCGGCGATTATTCGCTGACCAAGCGGGTCGGCCTGTTCGCGCTGATGCGATATCAGCGCGATCCGTTCGCGGGCCTCGCGGAGCGCTGGTTCGGTGGTCCAGGCGCGTCGTTCGGCCTGGTCCAGACACCGCGCGACACATTCAGCGTCGAGTCCGGTCTCACATCGCAGAGCGAGCGGAGCACGGCCGGCGTGACCCAGACCTTCGGTGCGGTACGCACCGCCGCGAACTACAAGCACCTCTTTGCCGCGAAGTCCTACTTCACGGAAGTGTTCGAGTGGGTCGCCAATCTCAAGACGTCCGAAGATCAGCGCATCAATTCGGAGACCGCGCTGACCGCTCCGCTGTCGACCCAGATCGGCCTCCGCTTGTCGTACCTCGTCCGCTTCGACAACCAGCCGGAGCCAGGCTTCAAGAAGACTGATCGCATTCTCACGACGGGTGTGCAGATCGCGTTCTAGCAGTAGAATCTTGCCATGCTCAACGTGGGCCTGGTCGGCTTCGGATTCGCTGGCAGGGTGTTCCATGCGCCCGTGATCCGTGCGGTCGATGGGTTGCGGCTGTCGACGATCGTCCAGCGCCACGGCCCGCCCGATTCCACGTATGCCGATGTCGAATTCGTGCGCAGTGTCGATGAGTTGTTGACGCGGAAGATCGATCTCGTCGTCGTCGCCACACCCAACACCTCGCATCATCCGATCGCCAAGCAG
>QHUB01000050.1 GCA_003221035.1 Gemmatimonadota bacterium | reverse complement strand
CGATATCTCGCATAACCAGGGCCGCGACACGGTCGGATCGCTGGTGTGGTTCGAGGGCGGGCGGCCGCGCAAGTCCGAGTACCGCCGGTATCGCATCAAAGGGGTAGCAGGAATCGACGATTTTGCCGCGATGAAGGAAGTGGTCACCCGATTCCTGACGCGGCGCATCGCCGAAAACACCCAGATGCCCGACCTGATCGTGATCGACGGCGGCAAAGGCCAGTTGTCGGCCGCGGTCGAGGCCGCGCAGGCGCAGGGACAGGAGCGCTTGCCGATCGTGAGTCTCGCAAAGAAAGAAGAGGAAGTGTTCCTGCCGAACTATGATGAGCCGCTGCGGCTTTCACGCCGCAGTCCCTCGCTCAAGCTGCTGCAGCGCGCGCGCGACGAAGCCCACCGCTTTGCGGTCAGCTACAGCCGCAAGCGTCGCTCGCAGCGCACGATCACGTCGGAGCTGCTGCGCATTCCCGGCATCGGACCCGCGCGGCGCCGGCTGCTGCTCGAGCCCTTCGGCTCGCTGGCCGGTGTGCGTACCGCCACCCAGGCCGAGATCGCCGCACTGCCCGGTTTCTCCACCAAGCTCGCCGACCGGATTCTCGACCGGCTGCATCAGCGCGCGTGACATCCTGGACGCTGGAGTGCTCGGCGTGCGTTCCCGTGCGCACGCGCGACGCTGACGGGTTTCCCGGCGTCTGCGACGTGTGCGGATCGCCCTATCTCGTCCGGTACGCGGCCCTGCCGTCGCCGGAAGCGAAGTCACTGCTCCGCTGCCAACGGTGGACCATGTGGCGCTACGACGGCTGGCTCCCGCTCGCGAGCGGCGAGCATCCGGTCACGCTGGGTGAAGGCGGGACGCCGCTGCTCAAGGTCGAGCGCCTCGCCGCGCGCCTCGGCTTCGATCACCTCTGGGTCAAGGACGAGGGCGTCAATCCCACAGGGTCGTTCAAGGCACGCGGGCTCGCGGCCGCAGTCACCCGGGCGGTGCTCGCGGGGGCGAAACAGTTCGTGGTACCGACGGCCGGCAATGCGGGCGTCGCGCTCGCCGCCTACGCGGCGCGCGCGGGTGTGGAGGCACGCATCTATGCGCCGACATCGACGCCGAAGACGATCCTCGACCAGATTCGCGCGTTTGGCGGCGACCTGTTGCTGCTCGACGGCCACATCGGCGACTGCGGCATCGCGGCGCGGCTGTACGCCGCGAACACCGGGGCGATCGACGTCTCCACGCTCAGAGAGCCCTATCGCATCGAAGGCAAGAAGACCCTCGGCCTCGAAATCGCCGAGCAGCTCGGTTGGAACCTGCCCGACGTAATCGTCTATCCGACGGGCGGCGGCACGGGCCTGATCGGGATGTGGAAAGCGTTCCAGGAGCTGCAGCAGAGCGGGTGGTTGCGCAGTCCGCTGCCGCGAATGTTCACGGTGCAGGCGGAGGGCTGCGCTCCCATCGTGCAGGCGTTCGAGAGCGGCGCCGAGCGGGCGGCGCCCTGGCCCGATCCCCGGACCGTGGCCGCGGGATTGCGCGTGCCGGGCCCGCTGGGCGACCGGCTCATGCTGCGCGCGCTCCGCGAGAGCCGCGGCGGGGTGGTCGCGGTCAGCGACGAAGCCCTCTCGACCGCCGCGCACGACCTGCAGGTCGGCGAAGGGATCGACGCCGCACCGGAGGGCGGGGCCGCCGTGGCCGGCGCCCTGTCGCTGCTGAGGCGCGGGATCATTCGGGCCGAGGAGCGGGTGGTCGTGTTCAATACCGGCGCCGGGTGGCTCTATAGAGCCTAAGCCATTTATATTGCGGAACTTCCCCCATGCGCATCGCCATCCTGGATCCGGCCGCCGGCATCAGCGGCGACATGACGTTAGGGGCCCTGCTTGCTCTGGGCGTGCCCGCGTCATGGCTCGAAGCGCTTCCCGCTCGCCTGGGCGTCGGCGATGTTGCCGTTACGGTTCGTGACGTGCGCCGGTCGGGCATCACCTGCAAGCAGATCGACTTCAAAATCCCTGAGCATCCGGACGGCCGGCATGGCCGTCACGTCGGTGAGCTCGTCAAGCTGGTCGAACGCGCTCCCGTTTCCGATTGGGTGAAAGATCGCGCCGTGCGCGCATTTCGGTTGATCGGCGAGGCCGAAGGACGCGTGCATGGCGTCGCCGCCGAGAAGGTGCATCTGCACGAGGTCGGCGCGGTGGATGCCGTGCTCGACATCGTGGGCGGGATCGAAGGCTTCGAGAAGTTGGGGGTCGCGGCGATTTACCATTTGCCCGTCGCGGTCGGGAAGGGCTGGGTCGATGCGGCGCACGGTCGCTTGCCCGTGCCGGCGCCCGCGACCGCGCTCTTGCTCGAGGGGCTCGAGGTTGCGTCCGGCGCAAGCAGTCCCGTCGAAGGTGAGGCGACGACGCCGACCGGCGCGGCGCTGTTGCGAGTGCTTTCCGCCGGCGCGCCTCCGGAGCGTTGGCGCATGATGGGCAATGGCTGGGGCGCGGGTCAACGCGACCCGAAGCATTATCCCAACGCGCTGCGCATCGTCCTGGCCGAGTCGGCCGGCGAGGTCGCGCGCGTAGTGATGCTGGCGACCGACGTGGACGACATGAGTCCCGAGTACGTCGAGCCGCTCAGGCAGGCGCTGGTGGATGCGGGCGCGCTCGATGTGCAGACGTGGGCCGTGCAGATGAAAAAAGGCCGGCAGGGATTCCGCGTGGAAGTCATGGCGCCCGAGGCCGTCGCCGATGCGGTGGCGGCCGAGCTGTTCCGCCACAGCACGACGGCCGGTGTGCGGCGCTGGGTGGCGGAGCGGACGACGCTGCCGCGTCATCAGCTCACGGTGCGGGTCGAGGGCGTGGCGGTGCGTGTGAAGGTGTTGGATGGGGGCACGCCCCGTGTGAAGCCGGAATACGACGATGTGCTCGCCGCGGCGCAGGCGCTGGGACGCCCGCCGCTCGATGTGGCGCGCGCGGTGGAGCGCGACGCCGTGGCTCTTATCGCCAAAGCCAAGGAGTGAACGTGCGAACGGTTCGCAATCTTGCGGTAGTCATGCTGACCACGTTGTCGGGTTCGCTCGCGGCGCAGCAGCCGCCGGCGCAGCAGGCGGCGAACGCGAACAACCGATGGGCCGAGCCGAAGTGCGACGTGAAGCCCAACAACGTCCAGGTCAATCAGGGCATGATGTCGCTCAAGAGCTCCACGACCAGCAAGGACCCCGATCAAAAGAAGAAAGACCTGGACGACGCGGGGCGCTATCTCAATCAGGCCCTGACCCAGGGCGGGCAGGACAAGAATCCGGCGGCGTGGTATTACCTCGGGCGTTACTACATCATGACCAACAACGCCGAGGGCACCGACTCGGCCTTTACGAAGGCGCAGGCGCTGAAGCCGGAATGCAAGGACGACATCGGGATCTGGCGCCGCTACGTCTGGGTGCCGACCTTCAATGCCGGGATCGCCGCGTGGCAGGCCAACAACATCGATTCGGCGATCGCGTCGTTCCGCCGCGCGAACTTCCTGCTGCCCAGCGAGCCGACCGGCTTCAAGTACGTCGCGACGCTCTTCTACAATACGAATCACGCCGATTCCGCGGTGGTGTACTTCCGCAAGGCGGCGGACGTGGCCGGGACCGATCCCAAGTTCGCGCAGGACCGGCGGGACGCGCTCTACAACCTCGGCCGCATTCAGCAGAGCATGGGCAAGGTTCCCGAGGCGCTCGCGACCTACAAGGAATACGTGGCGCTCTATCCCAACGACGCCGAGATCGTCGCGGCGATGGGCGGCGCGTACATGCAGATGGGCCAGAAGGACAGCGCGTTTGCGGTCTACCGCCAGATCATCGCCAAGGGTGATACCATCGGTTATTTCCAGCTCTACCGCGTCGGCGCCGAGATTTCGGGGAGCGTGCCGGAGGATCCCGACACCGCGAAGGCCGGGAGCGATTGCCGCACGGCCGCGCACAGCATCAAGCCCGCCCTCACGCCGGCGCGGATTCGGGTCCGGTGTGACTCGGTGTCGAAGCAGATCGCCCACGACTTTCAGCGGAGCTCCGCCGAAGCGTTTTCGCTCGCCGCGCAAGCGCTCGACGCGAGCCTCAAGATCAACCCGTACAGCCGCGAGGCCCTGATCTTCCGCGCGAACACCGCGCTGGGCCAGCACGATTCGGCGACGGCGCTGGCGATGTCGCGGCGGCTCGTGACGATCGATCCGATGAATCGCGTCGCCCTGAAGATCATGGCCGGGTCGCAGGCGCAGATGCACAACGTGGACTCGGCGCTGTACTACTTCAAGCTCAGCGACTCGACGCTGATCGGCGACGTGCAGGTCACACAGTTCGACTCGACCGATACGGGCCGCGAGGTCAAGGGGCTCGTCACCAATCCACGCGAGGCCCCGAATCCGCCCTACAAGCTCGTGTTCGAGTTCGTGGATCTGAAGGGTGAGCCGGTGGCGACCGATACGGTCCAGGTGGCCGCGACGCCGCCCGGCCAGGCGCAGCAGTTCGAGCTGAAGCCGGCGGGGCCGAGTATCGTGGCGTGGCGGTATCGCAAGCAGTAAGCATCGTGTTTTAGATCACCGAGCCGGCACGCCCGTCATCTGCTAATCCGACTGTGATGACGGGCGTCGCCGTTACACTGTCGACACGCTGCATGCTGTCATCGACACGCCGAGTGTTCGTGTCGATCTGCTGAAACTTTTCGTCGACCTCGTCGCCCCTGTCATCTATTGTTGACGCTCTGTCCTCAACAGAGGACACTCGAACAGCGACATCCTCGGTCTCGCTTTCGAGCGCGGCGGTCGTGTCGTGGACGGCGCGCGAATTGTTTTCAGCATGTCGCACAATGATTTGCACGTCGTGTGACGTCGCTCGAACCTCCCATTACACGTCAGCGACATCGTCGTGCGCGACGGTGGCACGGTTGTCGCTTTCTCCGGCAGACAAGATTCGACAGTCAGGGTGTCGGGTCGAGCAGTCTCCGGTGTGAACCATGACGTCGACGTCCCTGACGCGCGCGTCAGCAACTGCAGGAAGGAGTTTTCTATGGACATCATCGTTCGCAGAAAACTCGACATGGCCACGAGGGTCCGGACGTTCAGCCGGGCTCACCCCTCGACCGAGCCCACGTACACCACCGTGCTCGGCCGGCTCGAGGAGCGTCTCACCGAAGCTGAGGCGATCGCGACCACGCAACACAAAGCGCAGGTGGCGGCACATGCCGCGCGCCTGCACCGCAAGGAGCTGCGGCGCATCGTGCATTTTCAGCTCCTGAAGTACCTCGTCGCTGTCGGCAGCGTTGCGGGCAAGGCCCGCGGCGAGCTGGCGGCGCAGTTCCGGCTGCCCCGTGTGACCGCCAACAACCAGGCGTTTCTCACGGCGGTGAAGGTCCTCGCGGCCGCGGCGGAGCAGCAGCGCGATGTGTTGGTGGCGGGCGGCATGGCGCCCGCGCTGCTCGAGGAGCTGCAGCAGAAGCTCGCGGAGTTCGAGACCGCGAGCGAGGAGGCCCGTGCCTGGCGGCTGTCGCACATCGGCGCCCGGGCGGATCTGGACAAGATCGCCGGTGAGCTGATGGACCAGGTGCGGGTGCTCGACGGGATCAATCGCTGGCGGTTTGCGAAGGATCCCGACCTCATGGAGGAGTGGGACGCCGCGCGTCACCTGCCTCCTTCACGGCCGGCTGATGAGCCGGTGCAGGTAAAGGGGGTGACGCCGAACGATCCGGGCCGTGTTGCCCCCGCAGCCTAAGGGGGGCGCATGAGCGCAGAAACTGAAGTGGCAGCGTGAGACCGGGGGTGAGTGCAGTAACTCACTCCCGGTCTTTGCATCCTCCTCATCCCCTGACCCTCCCTCGCTCCGCTCGGGACGGGCTCTCCGTTCCGGAGATGAGCCTCACCCCCTAACCCCCTCTCCGTTCCGGAGAGGGGGAACGCGGTTTTGTGGTACGCGATTCCTTGCTCCTCGGGTTTATCGTGAAATCATGACAGTTGCGACTCCCACTCTGATCGGCGAACTGCGCCGAGCCCTGCGGCTTCATCATTACAGTCCACGGACCGAGGAAGCCTATGGCCAGTGGGTGCGCCGATTCATTCGTTTCTGTGACATGCGCCATCCGCGCGAGCTTGGCGCGGGGGAAGTGACCCGCTTTCTCACGCACCTGGCCGTGGACGCGCATGTCAGCGCGTCGACGCAGAACCAGGCGTTGTCGGCGATCGTGTTTCTCTATCGCGACGTGCTCGACATGCGGGTGGGTTGGCTCGCCAATCTCGTGCGCGCCAAGCGTTCGGAGCGCGTGCCGGTGGTGCTCACGAAGCAGGAGGTGCGCCGAGTGTTCGCGCGACTCAAGGGTCGCGGGACGCCGGCGCTGGTGGCGGCGGTGTTGTACGGCACCGGGATGCGCCTTCTCGAGGCCCTCCGCCTGCGCGTGAAGGACGTCGATTTCGCGAAGAACGAGATCACCGTGCGCGGCGGCAAGGGCGATCGCGATCGTGTGACGATGTTGCCGGAGCGCCTCAAGGGGCCGTTGCTTAAACACCTCGCCGGTGCGCGGGCGCAGCACGAGGCCGACCTGGCCGAGGGGGCGGGGTGGGTCGAGCTGCCCGGGGCGTTGGCGAGCAAGTACCCTAACGCGGGCCGAGAGTGGGCCTGGCAGTGGGTGTTTCCCGCGACGCGGATTTATGAGGATGGCGGCACGAACGATGGCGGCACGGGTGAGCGCCGGCGCCACCATCTGCACGAGACCCTCGTGCAGCGGGTATTCAAGGATGCGATCCGCGCCGCCGGGATTACCAAGCGAGCGAGCTGTCACACGTTACGCCATTCGTTTGCCACCCACCTGCTGGACGCGGGCTACGACATTCGGACGGTTCAGGAGCTGCTGGGCCACCGCAACGTGAATACGACCATGATCTACACGCACGTGCTCAACCGCGGGGGCCGAGGTGTGCGCAGCCCCGCCGACACGCTGTAATAAATTTCTTAGGCTGAACTGTCTATTTCGATTGACGAAACAATGAACGTTGGATTAGACTGCCAGTTATGAATGACGAGACCGTTTACATAGTTCGGTCCAATTCTCGTTAGGCAGCCGGCGTGTCCGTTCAAGAAATGATCGAACGCGCTAATGCGATTCTTCCGGGACGTGCGGCACCCGAGGGGCAGCGTGACTGGCGCTGGCAATGCATCATCGACCTTGGTGAGTACGTCGAGTCCAACCCCGAAGAAGTCTGGGCTTTTGTGGCTCAATGGGGAGGGCATCGGGACGACGATCTTCGATCAGCCATCGCAACCTGCTTACTAGAGCATCTCCTCGAGTACCACTTCGATTCGATATTCCTGCGAGTTGACCAGCTCGCGCGGGCCGACAAGCGGTTCGGGGCTATGTTCGCCATCTGTTCTAAGTGCGGCCAGGCGGAGCTACCGGCAAACGCCACGCGGTTCGACGCACTACAGGCGGCCGTGTGAGAGTTGGCCGGCTGCCTAACAAGCGCTTGAAGCTGTCGGCGCGCGTAGATTATGGAATGAATCTTTCTTCCGCGCGCCGCAGCTTAAGCGCGATTCGTTAGGCGGCGCGAGGTGCACTCTACGAACTACCGGCGCATCATGTGTTGGGTCGCCATTCCATCTCTGGCGTTGGCGTGCACGAAACGACCAGCTCGAGACGATCAGCTCGTGGCGGCGGTCATTCTGCAGAGCATTCGCGAACTTCCCGACACTGCCGCTCCGGGCCAGTACAGGTTCGTGGGCGCAACCACACCTGATTCGGTTCGGACCGTTCACGAAGCGACCTGGGCAGGCTGGTGGCACATAGCGGTGAAGAACCGGGTTCAGTTGCCACCTGACGTCAAAGCCCGATTCGGGAGGCATTTCGACTTGGCCGACCCCCCAGCGGACCCCTTTCCAGAGCTCGAGCGCACCTTCCGGATACACGCCGTGAGAATCCTCAATGACTCATTGGTGACCGCGGTGGTGGGCCATGGATTCAATTCACAGGGTGATTCACCTTGCACATACACGTTTTCGAAGACGGACGGTACTTGGACCGTCGTGTCTCGGCTCACGACCAACTGTCAAATCAACTAGCCGCGCCGCCTAACAAGCGCTTGAAGCTGGCGGCGCGCGTAGGATATTGAATGACTACTCTTTCTTCAGCGCGCCGCAGCTTAAGCGCGATCCGTTAGGCCGCCCCCGAAATATTGGACTTCAACGAGGTTTTCCTATTCGGAGAGGCATTCAAGCTCGCGGCGATTCGAGTGACGTTCGAGTCGCATCCCGCGCTTGC
>QHUB01000111.1 GCA_003221035.1 Gemmatimonadota bacterium | reverse complement strand
GGCCGAAATATTCAGGCTCATCGGTGAGCTCCTTGCCGCTCGCGTCCAGGAAGCGCGGATTGTGCGCGAGGGGCTCGCGCGTGAAGTGTCCCGCGCCGTCGTTCAAATAGAAGAAGTCCGGATCGGCGCGCTGCTCGAGGCTGATGCCGCCGAGGTCGGGGCGGTCCGCCAGCCGGTAGTCGCGGTGGTACGGCTCGCGGATTTCATACTGATTGGGACCGAGCTGGCGGGTGACCTGACCGAACGAGCGCTCCTGCGGGGACATCCGGTCGAGCGTCGTGTAGGCCTTGTTGTTGGCGATGTAGACATCCAGGTCGCCGTCCCCGTCCACGTCTGCCACGGCGATCGTCATACTCCCGGCGGTATCGGGCAGAGCCCGCTCGGTGAAATGTCCCTTGCCGTCATTGATAAAGACCGCGTTGCCTTTGCCGAGCGAGACCAGAATCAGGTCCTGATCGCCGTCGCCGTCGAGATCGGCAAATGCGCAGCCTGTCGACTGACGGCCCCCACTCGGTCCGGCGACACCGGCACTCGCGGTGCTGTCGGCGAACCGCCAGCCGCCCAGGTTGCGATAGAGGGCGTTCGCCCCTGCGGTGCGCGCGAGAAAGACGTCGGGCAGGCCGTCGCCATCGACGTCGGCGAGACACACGCCGGCGCCTTGCGCGAGCTGGCGATTGTGGACCAGCGCGGAGTCGCTGACGGTGTTCGTGAATGCGATACCGGTGTGCGTGAGCTGTGTGAACCCCGGCGTGAGCTTTCCTGCTGCTGCAAGATCGCGCCAGCGGTATCCAGCGACTTCGTGCCAGGGTGCCGGAGGAGGGGAAGGAGACCGACACGCGGCAACCAGCGCGAGCAGAACGAGCCGCTTCAACCGTCTACGAGCCCCGACACGAGCGCCGTCGTTCGCTCGGACGCGCCGCGCCCTTCCTGCACCATTTGCATGGCCGCTGTTCCGGCGTTGCGACGCGCGGCCGGATCGTGATGCCATACCAGCCACTGCGAGTGCAGCGGATGACGGGCGTCGGCGGGTAGCGCGACGCCGCCTGCCTTTTCGAGCAACAGGGCCGCGTCGCGGCTCATGCGCCAATGCGGTCCAAAGATGATCGGCACGCCGAAGACTGCCGGCTCGAGCACCGAGTGCAGCCCGGCCCGGTGGAAGCCGCCGCCCACGAATGCCGTGTCCCCCAGCGCATACAGATCGGCGAGAATGCCGACGCGATCGACAACGATGACGGGGCCGGACTTTGCGTGCTCGAGCTGGGACAGACGGACGGGGCGGGGGAGCTTCAGATGCCTCAAGCGGTCGGCGATGCCGGCGAGGTGGTCGGGATTGGGCTCGTGCGGCGCGAGCAGCAGTCGCGCGGTGGGCAGTTGGTGCAACAAGTCGGCGAAGGCGGGCAGCAACACGGCCTCGTCGGACGGCCACGTCGATCCCGCGACGATCGTAAAGGTGTCCGTCGGTGCGATGGCCAGCCGCGCCAGGGGCTCGCGCGTCTTGTCGAGCCGCTCCGCGCGTTCCGCGACGCTG
>QHUB01000112.1 GCA_003221035.1 Gemmatimonadota bacterium | reverse complement strand
TCCGCCCGCCGCCCCACTGCTCGTGAGGTTCCGCAGCCGATACTGTGTATCGCCGTCCATGATGTCGCTGACGTGCCCGGTGCCCACCAGGATGTCTTCCCACCCATCCAGATCGACATCGAGGAACTCGGTCGACCACGTCCACCCCGACGCCCCGAGCCCCGCGTAGCGGGCAATTTCCGCGAAGGTTCCGTCGCCACGGTTGAGCTGGAGGGTGTTTCGTTGCATCTGCGGCCGATCGCTTCCCGTGCCGGGCTGTTTGAGGACGGCGGTGTGCGTCGGGATCTCGGTCTTGAGTCGTTTTGTGTCTCGACTCAGCATGTCGACTTCAAAGAGATCCGGTGCACCGTCCCGATTGACGTCTCCAATGGCGATCGCCATCCCGGAGTTGCTCGTCGCGCGCACGGCGTACCAGGGCGCCAACCGGAAGTGGCCCCGCCCGTCGTTGACCCAGTACTGATCGGGGTCTTCGAAGTC
>QHUB01000016.1 GCA_003221035.1 Gemmatimonadota bacterium | reverse complement strand
GCCGAACGCCGAGCGCGGCGTGTTCCGCTCGAAAGACGGCGGCAAGACCTGGGACAAGATCCTGTTCCGGTCCGACTCGGCCGGCGCGATTGACCTCGCCATGGACCCCGAGAATCCGCGCATTCTCTACGCCGCGATCTGGCAGGCGCGCCGCGGGCCGTGGTACATGTCGAGCGGCGGACCCGGCTCCGGTCTGTTCAAGTCCAGCGACGGCGGCGACACGTGGAAGGAGATCACCCGCAACGACGGCCTGCCCAAGACCACGATCGGCAAGATCGGCGTCACCGTCTCCGCCAATCACGACCGCGTCTACGCGATTGTCGAGGCGGACTCGGGCGGGGTGTTCCGCTCCGACGACGGCGGCGAGACGTGGCGCCGCACCAACGACGAGCGCAATCTGCGCCAGCGCGCCTGGTACTACTCGCACATCCACGCCGATCCCAAGAATCCCGATGTGGTCTATGTGCTGAACACGTCGCTGTATCGCTCGGTCGATGCCGGCCGGACGTTCACACCGTTGCGCGCCCCCCACGGCGACCACCACGGGCTCTGGATCGCGCCCAACGATCCGCAGCGGATGATCAACAGCAACGACGGCGGCGCGACGATCAGCTACAACGGCGGGGCCACCTGGTCCACGCAGGACAACCAGCCGACGGCGCAGTTCTATCATGTGATCGCGACGACCCACGTCCCGTACCGGCTCTGCGGCTCGCAGCAGGACAACAGCACCGTGTGCATCGCGAGCCGCACCGACGGCGGGTCCATTGGCGAGAAGGATTGGTACGAGGTCGGGGGAGGCGAGAGCGGCTGGATCGCGGCGCGCGCGGACGACCCCGACATCGTCTACGCCGGCAGCTACAGCTACCTCTCGCGCCTCGACGTGCGCACGGGCCAGGAGCGCAACATCTTCCCGTGGCCCGACAACCCGATGGGGTGGGGCGCGGCGGACCTGAAGTATCGCTTCCAGTGGACGTTCCCCGTAGTGCTGTCGCCGTTCAATCCCAACGTGCTGTACGCCGGCGCGAATGTCGTCTTCAAGAGCACGAACGAAGGCCAGAGCTGGGAGGCGATCTCCGGCGATCTCACGCGCAACGACAAATCCAAGCAGGGGCCGTCGGGCGGGCCGATCACGAAAGACAACACGAGCGTCGAGTACTACAACACCGTGTTCGTGATTGCGCCGAGTGCCAGGGACTCGAGTGTGATCTGGACGGGGAGCGATGACGGGCTGGTGCAGGTCACCCGTGACGGCGGGAAGACGTGGAGCAACGTGACGCCGCCCGCCGCGAGTCTCCCCGACTGGTCGCTGATCTCGTCGATCGAGCCGTCGTCATTCGATCCGGCGACGGCGTACGTTGCGGCGACGCGCTACAAGCTGGACGACTTCAAGCCGTACATCTTCAAGACGACGGACTACGGCAAGACGTGGCGCGCGCTCACCGGCGGGATTCCGGAGGGCCAGTTCATCCGTGTGGTGCGCGCAGATCCGGCGCGCCGGGGCCTGTTGTACGCGGGCGGCGAATTCGGCGTGTACGTGTCGTTCGACGACGGCGCTAATTGGCAATCGCTGCAGCGCAACCTGCCGGTCGTGCCGATCCATGATCTGGTGATCAAAGACAACGATCTCGTCGCCGCAACGCATGGCCGCGCGTTCTGGATTCTCGACGACCTCACGCCGCTGCAGCAGCTCGCCGATACCGTCGCGCGCAGCACGCGCTTCCTCTATACGCCCCGCACGGTGACTCGCAGGGGGCTGGGAGGAGGATTTGGTGGTGGTGGCGGCGGTCCAGTGGGAGTCGGTCGCAATCCGCCGGGCGGGGCAGCGGTGTTCTTCTTCCTCAAGATCACGCCGGACTCGACGACGGACGTCCATCTCGATTTCCTGGACGGCCGCGATTCGCTGGTGCGCCGCTTCACGCCCAAGCCGCGCGTCCCCACCGATTCGCTCAAGATGAAAGCGGGCATGAACCGGTTCGTCTGGAATCTGCGCTATCCGGACGCGAGCCGGTTCCAGGGAATGATCTTCTGGGCCGGCGGCACGGCGGGGCCGGTAGCGGTGCCGGGCACCTACAAGGTCCGGCTGGCCGTGGGCGACTGGTCGCAGACCCGAACCTTCGACGTGCGCCCCGATCCGAGAATCAAGGCGACGGCCGCCGACTACCAGGCGCAGTTCGACCTGCTGCTGAAAATCCGCGACCGCGTGAGTGCAGCGAACGACGCGGTGCGCCGGATCCGTGAGGTGCGCGACCAGCTCGACGGCGCATCGACGCGCGCGCGTGGGTTACCCGGCGATGCCGCCAAGCGCATCGCGCAGCAGGCTGACTCCATCAAGGGCAGGCTCGCCACGGTCGAGCAGGCGATCTATCAGGTGCAGAACCGCGCGAGCCAGGATCCGCTCAACTATCCGATTCGGTTGAACAACAAGATCGCCGCGCTGGCGGGCGTCGTGGCCGGAGCCGACGCCGCGCCGACGGCGCAGTCCGAGCAGGTGTTCGCTCAGCTGTCAGCGGAGTTGCAGGCGCAGCTCGACCGGCTCAAGGCGGTACTCGATGCCGACGTCCCCGCGTTCAATCAGCTCGTGAAGCAGAGCGACGTACCGGCGATTCTCCTGCGTTAAAGGCGGTACCGCAGGCCCAGTCCCACGTTGTAGCGCCAGGTGGCACGCCGCTCGAACTCGGGCGGCGTGTCGCCCTGGTCAAACCACGATGGCGAGATCATCCCTTCGAGTCGCACGGCGCCGGTAAACCGTCCGGCGACCAGCCACTCGTACGCGAGCGCTCCAGTCGCCCCGAGTCGAGAGCGAGTGTCCTCGAAGCTCCAGAGGTGGAGGGCGGGTCCCAGTTCCAACCGTACCGCTCCGCTCGACCCAATCCCCCCGACCCTGGTGCTCGCGAGTGCTGCCGCCTCGATCAACCGGCCGCTGGTCTTGTCCGTCACATTGACGCCCTGGCCGGTGATCGCGAGTCCGGGCTTCGACGTGCCGGCCCGGATCGCGATGCCGAATCTCCGCCACCGATGTTCGACCCGCAGGTGCAGCACCGTCGCGTCGCCCGGCCGGCCTTCCGGCGCCGCGTGCGTGCCCGACGTGTCATGCGAGGAGCCTCCGTAACGGCTGGCGGAGATTTCGGCGCCGACAGACCACTGTGCTGCGCCCCGGCCGGCCACTGCCACAAGCAATACCGTCGTCAGTAGAGTCCGCATGTTTCTCAGTTCACCACGAGGTTGATCCAGCCGTTAGTGATGTTGTTGTCGCCTTTGACAATCCAGTTGTAACCAGGGTAGAACGTGCCCACGACCTTGTCCTCGACGGCATTCCCGATCAGATCGTCGTTGGTCTTGATGAGACTCGCGAGTGCTTTGAAGATGTTGTAGGCGGATGTCGCGCGTCCCCAGTACTTCGGAATGAACCATGTCGAGTCGTTTCCGGACGTCAGGCCCTTGTAGTTCGCATCTACCACGGTGATGAGACTCTGAAACCGGGTCGGATCGGTCTTGATATCGCACGCGGTATCATCGTCTTCGACGACGAAGACGCGAACATTCTGCCCCGGGTGCGCGGCGTTGTATTGATCGAGCTGCGCCTTTGAAAACAGCAGCACGTTGCCAGACCAGTCGAGGTCATTCTGATCGAATGTGTACGGCCCGCCCGCATGCTCACCCGCGCATTGATAATCGACCAGTGAATCGGTCTGCCCGCGCTGCCCGAGGATGTGTACTTCAAATTCGGGGGACCCTTTCAACCAGCCTTCAAAGTCTTGTACGAAATGGCTTTTGGTCATGTACAGACCGGGGGCCGGCGGCGGAGGGACCACGCCTCCGACGCCACCGTCGCAGTTCGTGGTGCACTCGAGGATCCGAGCCGGGATGCGGGAGAAATCGGTTTCGACCGGCACGACGGCCAGGACGGGAACGGCAGGCGGCGTCCTGGGATCCAGCACCTGGCGGCGGCCTTGAGGATCGAACGCCACGGGAGGGTCGTCGTCCCTGAGTGCCGTGGCGACCAGCACCTGCTCATCGCCCTGCCACGCCGCGCGATGGGCCGGGACCGGGAAATAGATCTCCAGCGCGATCGCCCCGTTCAGCTGCGCCTCGAGCGCGCCTTTGCTCGTGCCGTTCTCGGCCGCGATTTCGCGCAGCGCGCGGGCCGAGTTGGCCGCGAGGAACGTCTCGAATTGGAGCTTGTGCTCGCGATACGGCGACGCGTCGAGCTGCGCCTTCAGGTAAGCCCGGAATGCCGGGTTCTTGAGTCCTTTCGCGACCATCCTGGCGAGCGCCTCGGGACGCGCGACCGCTTCCGGGACCGCCCCGGCCGATGCCTCCGGCCCGGGTGGTGTGATCGCCCGCTCGCTGCAGGCGGCGATGAGCATCAGCGCCGCGGCAGCGCAACTGCGGTTCAACATAGGTCCTCCAGGTTAGAGTGGAGGCTCATTGTTGGGGGCGAGCGCGTCAGGACCAGCGTCCTTTCCTTGCGAGCGACACCGGAAAGACGCGAGATTCCCGGGCCATGCTTGCCTTCCCGGTCGATTCCACCTATTGGCAGCAGCGTGTCGCCTACGAGATCACCGCGTCGCTCGACGAGCCGAGTGGCGTGCTCAGCGGCAACGTGCGGATCACGTACGTCAATCAGTCACCGGACACCCTGCGGGATTTCTACGTCCATCAGTACCTGAATGCCTTCCGGCCGGGCTCGCGCTGGGCCGCGGTCGATTCGGCCGAGCAGCGCGTCCGGTTTCAGCACATGAAGGATCCGGACTATGCGTTTGAGCGGATCACGAGCTCGACGCTGATGGGTGCAGCGAGCAAGCCCGACTATCCCGATGCGCCGGATTCGACGATCGCTCACTGGCGCTTGCCGCGAGCCCTCGCACCCGGCGATTCGATGACCGTGCAAATCGAGTGGCAGGCTCGGCCCTCGACACTACCGCGGCGGCAGGGCAGGCGTGGCCGGCGGTTCGATTTCGCGCAGTGGTATCCGAAAGTGGTGGTCTACGACCGGTACGGCTGGGAGGACCATCCGCTGTATCCGGCGGGTGAGTTCTATGGAGAGTTTGCGTCGTACGACGTGACGTTGGACCTCGCGGCGGATCAGGTGGTGGGTGCGACCGGCGTGCCGGTCGAAGGTGACCCTGGTTGGGAAAAAGCGGCGGTCGGCGGCGGTCGAATCGACTATCAGCGCAATTACTATGACGCACGACGCACGACGCACGCGTGCACGGCCTCTCCTGGCCGCAAATGTGTCCGTTTCTATGCCGACTCCGTCCACCACTTCGCGTTCTCACTCAATCCCGATTATCGCTACGAGCAGGGCCGCTACAAGGACGTCGTCGTGCACGTGCTCTACCAACCGGGCGACAGCGCGACGTGGGGCCACGGCAAAGCCGTCCAGAACACCGAAGTCGCGTTGATGTGGCTCGATTCGCTCTACGGGAAGTTTGCCTGGCCGCAGATCACCAATGTGCACCGCATCGAAGGCGGCGGCACCGAGTTTCCCATGATGATCATGGACGGCAGCCCCGGCCTCGGCCTTATCGTCCACGAGCTCGGCCACAACTACACGATGGGCATCCTCGCGAACAACGAATGGCGGGAGGGCTATCTCGACGAAGGCTTCACGAGCTTCCAGACGGGTTGGTTCTTTGAAACGCACGGCGCCGGCCCGGGATACCCCAGCCTCGAGAGCGAAATTCTGTTGTGGGATGTGGACCGCTGGAGCGAGCCGGTCTCCATGGTGAGCGAGCGCTACCGTGATTTCGCGACCTACAACACGATGATTTACGAGAAGGGGCAACTGTTCTACGAGCAGCTGCGCTACGTCGTGGGTGACGACGTCATGCGCGAGATCCTGCGCACGTATTACGCGCGCTGGCGCCTCAAGCACGTGGACGAGAATGCCTTTCGCAGCGTCGCGGAAGAGGTGTCGCACCAGGATCTCAAATGGCTGTTCGCCCAGTGGCTCCATGGTACGCCGGCGATTGATTACGAGCTCAACAACGTGGAGCGCACCCGACGTGGTGACGGCAAATGGCAGACGACCGTCACGATCGATCGACATGGCGACGGCTGGATGCCCATCGAGATCGGCGACGCCGACACGATCTACGCGCGGACTAGCGGCCAGCCCGAAGAGGAGCGCGTGACGTTCGTGACGGGCCGGAAGCCAAAACGGCTGGTGCTCGATCCGAAGCAGCGGACGCACGATTGGAATGCGCTGAATAACCACGAGCCGCACGGTATCTGGCCGTTCCGGTCTCGGGCCGCTCATGCTACGACGCGGTTCGACAATCCGACCAAGAACCCGTCGCGGCGCGACGGCATCGTCAACAGCCTCCTGCCGCTGGTCTGGTTCAACGACTACGGGGGCGTGACGGGGGCGGTGCAGAACCGCTCGAACTATCTGGGCCGGTTTGAGAAAAACACAACGCAGCTGTCGTACGGGTTCGATCCCGATGCGACGCACCCGTTCGGATTCTACGCCCGATTCGGCAATCCGGTCTCACATCCGATGCCTCGCACCGACGCGAGCCTCGCCGGGTGGTACGTGGAAGGGCGTGCCGGGATCGCCGTGCATAGCGATCGCTCGCTACGCCGCCACCTCACCTTTGGTCCCGACCCCCACGCCGGCTTCGATGCCATCTGGATGGCGGTGAGCGACCTCGGCTACGTAGACCGAAACCTGTGGGACAACGCCGGTACGATCGAGGCGGGACCGTGGTTTGGGACGACCAGTACGCGCCAGAACGGCGAAGAGGTCTGGAAGACGCACGCGAGCCTGCGCTTCGGGGTCGTGTATCGCAATCCGGGCGCCGGTGTGCAGTCATCCACGCGCTACGACATCGAAGGATTCTTCCGTCCCACGATCGACGTGAGCGTGCGCAAGCCATTCATCGGCAAGACGAAGCTGGGAGCGAGGGTGTTCGGCGGCGCCTACCTCGCGCAGAATCCGCCGCCGCTGCAGCGTCGAGTCATGCTGGCCGGCGCCGATCCATACGAGACGTTCACGAACCCGCTGCTCCGCAGCCGCGGGGCGCTGTTCGTCCGCCCCGACTTCCATTACCACGCGCCCGGCAACGCCGACCTGCGCGGGTTTCGTCCCGACCTGGGCGGGCGGTGGGCGGCAGGATTGAACCTCGAGGTCACGAAGTCATTGTTGCAACATGAGGGCAAATTGCTCGAAGACCTGTCGCTCGAGGGATTCACCGATGCCGGCATCGTCGATAGCCTGGCGGTCCCATCCTCGGCCGGTCACAACTACACGACGCTGTATGATGGCGGGGTCGGCGTGGTGACACGCCATCGCCTGAACGAGCTTGGGTGGACGATGCGGTTCGAGGTGCCTCTGCTGGTGAATCGCTGGGATTATGCGGCAAGCGGGACTGATCAACGAATCGCATTTCGGTGGATCCTGAGTTTGGAGCCGACTTTCTGAACGAGCGCCGAGAGTTCTTTCAGGCCACGATCGGCAAGCTGCTCCAGGAAGTCGCGCGGCGCACCGAGCAGCGCGTCGCTCCGAAGCGCTGGTTCCGGCCGCCGGGCGCCGCGGATGAGGTGGCGTTCGTGGCGGCCTGCACACGCTGCGGCGACTGCATCGACATCTGCCCCGTGCACGCGATCCTCAAGATGCCGGCGAGCGGCGGCGGCCTGGCGGCGGGAACGCCGTACATCGATCCCACGACGCGAGCCTGCATCGCGTGCGAAGACATGCCCTGCGCGGCCGCGTGCGAGACCGGTGCGCTGACCAAGGTGCCGTGGGAACAGGTGCGCATGGGCGTGCTCGAGCTCGACCCGCAGCGCTGCATCACATTCCAGGGTGCGCAGTGCGGGGTGTGCGCGCGCGCATGCCCGATCGGCGAGAAGGCGCTCGCGCTGGATGACCAGGGCCGCCCCGTGCTTAAGCCTGAGGGATGCGTCGGATGCGGCGTGTGCGTGATCGCATGCGTGACGATGCCGTCCTCTCTGAAACTGAGTCTCACGTGAGCGGTATACCGTACCGGGTCGACAAGCCCTGGGGGTACGAGATCATCTGGGCCAAAGCCGACAAGTACGTGGGCAAGGTCCTGCATATCGAGCCGGGCCAGGTGCTGTCGCTCCAGTATCACAACAAGAAGGACGAGTCGATCTATGTGCTGACCGGCGAAATCGTTCTGCGCCTCCAGCAGGGTGAGACGCTCGTCGAGCGCCGCGTGCGCGCGGGTGAAGCGTTTCACATACCACCAAAACAGATCCATCAATTCGAGGCCGTCGTCGTGACCGATCTCCTGGAAGCTTCTACCCCCGAGCTGGATGACGTCGTCCGGCTCAAAGACCGCTACGGACGGGTCCCATGAAGGTCATCATGCCGATGGCCGGCAAAGGCACGCGACTTTTGCCGCTGACCAAGCGGGTGCCCAAGCCGCTCGTGAACGTCGCCGGACGGCCGGTGATGGACTACGTGATGGACGCGCTGAAGCGCGCGGGACAGCTCGACGAGCTGATCATCATCACGGGCCATCTCAAGGAAAAGGTGGAAGCCTACGTGCGCGAGCATTACGACATTCCCGCGCGCTTCATCGAGCAAAAGGTGCTCGACGGCACGGCCGGCGCCGTCAACCTCGCGCGGCCGTACGTAGACGGTCCCCTGATCGTGATCTTCGTGGACACGCTGTTCGACGCCGACTTGTCGATCGTCCAAAAGACCAAGGACGACGGGATCATCTGGACCAAGGAAGTGGAGGACTACCAGCGCTTCGGCGTGGTCGTGGCGGACCACAACGGCCACATGACCAAGATCGTCGAGAAGCCGAGCACCCCGATCTCCCGGCGCGCCAACATCGGGCTGCAGTATGTGAAGGATTGGCGGACACTGTTCGATGGCATCGAGCATGTGCTCAAGAGCCCGCCGGGGAAGGGCGGGGAGTTCTATCTCACCGACGCGTTTCAGTACATGGTAGATCAGGGAAAGAAGCTGCGCGTCGAGGAAGTCGGCGGCTGGTACGACTGCGGGAAGGTGGACACGCTGCTCGAGACCAACGAGCACCTGCTGCGGCATGGACGAGGGAAGCGGCCCAAGCACCTTCCCAGCCACGTGAAAATCATCGAGCCCGTCTACATCGAGGACAGCGTCACGTTACAGGATGTGGAGATCGGGCCCAACGTGGCGATCGAAGCGGACAGCACGATCGTCGGCAGCGAGATCAAAAACAGCATCCTGGGCAGAGGCGTCCGCTTGAAAAATGCGCTGGTACACGGGTCCGTGATCGGCGACAACCAGGTCATCAAGGAGCAGGAAGTTGTGAACTCGGTCATGGATGCCGGAGAGATGGCGCCCGCGCGTTGAACGAGTTCCTCGAGCTGTTCGACTACAATGCCTGGGCGAGCCGCACGATCTTCGACGCGGTCGCTCGGCTGCCGGAGGAGCAGTATTTCCGCGATTTGAAGAGTAGCTATGGCGGGGTGCACGGCACGCTGTGTCATGTCGTCTGGGCCGAACAGCTGTGGCTGCATCGGTGGAAGAAGCTGCCGAACCCCGGGGTGCCGCAGGGCGCAGACTTGAAATCGCTCCAGGACGTGTGCGGGCGGTGGGAAACGGTGGAGCGCGAGCGCGCCGGCTATGTCTCACATCTGAGCGACGCACAGCTCGATGAGACGCGCGTGGTGAAGCCGTCCACCGGTGGGGAATACGTTCACACGTTCCGGCAGATGTTTCGGCATTTCATCAACCATTCGTCTTACCATCGCGGGCAGATCGTGACGTTCATGCGCCAGCTTGGAACGTCGCCGCCGAGTACAGATCTCATCCTGTATTACCGCCGCAAGCAGTAAGCCCCCCTTTACTAACTGACCGTTCAGTTAGTAAATTCCGCCCCTTATGCGAACCGTTGCTACACGACCCAAGGCGTCCGCCAAGGAGCCCAAGCCCCGCTGGCGGCGGCGCAAGGATGCGCGGCCTGAGGAGATCATCAGCGCCGCGCTCGACGTCTTCACGGACCGCGGGTTTGCGGCCACCAAGCTCGAAGACATCGCCCGGCGCGCCGGCGTGACCAAGGGCACCATCTATCTCTACTTCGACAGCAAGGAAGCGTTGTTCAAGGCCCTCGTCCGCCAGACGATCGTGCCGATCATCGCACAGGGCGAAGCGATCGCGCAAACCTTCATCGGGAGCGCGCGCGAATTGTTCGAGCGCCTGGTGCGCGAGTACTGGCGGCTCATGGGTGAGACGTCGCTCGTGGGAATTCCCAAACTCATGATGGCGGAAGCGGGCAATTTTCCCGAGCTAGCCCGGTTCTACTACGCGGAGGT
Source organism: Gemmatimonadota bacterium (assembly GCA_003221035.1). Classification (GTDB taxonomy): domain Bacteria; phylum Gemmatimonadota; class Gemmatimonadetes; order Gemmatimonadales; family GWC2-71-9; genus 20CM-2-65-7. Next base: position 69,196 of record QHUB01000016.1, on the reverse strand, counting down.
AGTGACGCGCGGCCACCGGCTGATGGCCGGGGTCATCGAGCGGGGTATCAAGGCCGGCGAATTCCGGCCCGTCAACGTCATGGTGGCTGCGAAGCTGGCGATGTCGCCGCTCATGCACGCGGTGATCGCCCGCAAGGCCTTCCTGGCGTGCATGCCTGAAGGCTTCGACGTCGCCAGCTACCTGAACACTCACATCGATCTCTATCTCCATGGCATTGCGACTACAGACCGTTCTGCTTCTCGCGCTCGCTAGCGCGGGCTCGCTCCGGGCGCAGAATCCCGCGCCCGTGAGGTTGTCTTTTGCCGACGCGGTGCGTCAGGCGACCGGGGCCACACAGGCGCCTCCGCCCACCGTCGAGCTCGCGGGTCTGCGCACCGATGAATCGCGCGCGCGCGTCAAGCAAGCGCGCTCGGGCCTCCTGCCGAGTCTTTCACTCGCGGGGTCGTGGGCCAACCGCGATTTCAACCCCCAGGCGCAAGGACTGAACTTTCCCGGCCTTCCGAGCATCATCGGTCCGTTCGATGCCGTGGATGGCCGCGTGCAGCTGCGGCAGACGATTCTCGACCTGTCGAACATCGCGCGCGTGAGTGCGGCAAAGCGACAGGTGACGGCGTCGACCGCCGAGGGCTCGGCCACGGTCGAGACGAGCGCGCAGGCCGTCGCCGTCGGCTACGCGCGGGTGATTCGAGGAATGGCCATCGTCGCCGCCCGGCGGGCCGACTCTTCGCTTGCCGCGGAGCTCGTCCATCTCGCGGTCGCGCAGCAGCAGGCGGGTGTCAGCGCGTCGATCGACGTGACTCGGGCGCGCGTGCAGCTCGCTGAATCCGCGGGGCGCCTGGTGCTCGCGACCAGCCAGTTCGGGCGCAACCGGATCGATTTCGCCCGCGCGCTTGGTCTCGACGCCTCGACTCCCATCGAGTTCACCGACACTCTGACCGCGGATCTCGGCGCGGCGGACGTGCCGCTGGATCGCGATGCGGCGGTGGCGCAGGCGGTGGCCGCTCGACCCGACCTCGCCGCCGAGCTGGCGCGGGGCGCGGCCGCCCGCAGCACGGCGAAGTCCATATCAGCCGAGCGCCTGCCACGCCTCGAGCTTGCGGCGGACGTGGGGCTCAGCGGGACCCAGCCCGACAACGTGCTGGCCACCAACGGCGTGAGCCTGCAAGTCACCTTGCCGGTGCTCGACGGCTTCCGGCGCGAAGGGCGGCTCACCGAGCAACGCGCCGTGGCGGAGGAATCCGACGTGCGCGCGAAGGACCTGCGGTTGCAGGTTGCCGCCGACGTGGACGGTGCATTGCTCGATATCCGCTCCGCCGCGGCGCAGCAGATGATCGCGCGCGAGCGGCTCGCGCTCGCTGCGCAAGAGCTCAGCCAGGCGCGGCAACGTTTTCAGGCAGGCGTAGCCGGCAATATCGAAGTGATCAATGCTCAGGAATCACTGGTGCTCGCGCGCGAAGCCGATGTGGACGCGCGCTTCGCCGGTGTGACGGCCCGGATTGCGTTGGCTCGTTCGGTTGGCGCGGCCCGGACGCTCCACTAGTCACCTTTTGAGAAAGCATGAGCACATGGCTACCACGATGGAACCCTCAACCGAAGGCCGCTCCCGGGGCACTCCGCCGCCGCCGGCGTCCGGCAGGACGCCAGAGGCGTCCAAGCGCAACCGCTCTCGCACGGTCGTGTTCGGAATCATGAGCATCGTTCTCCTGGGCCTGGTCGTCTTTGCCGTGCGCAAATGGTGGTTCGGGCGCAATCACGTCTCGACCGACAATGCGCAGGTGGACGGTCACATCGTGCCGATTCTGCCCAAAGTCGGGGGCTTCGTCGCCGAGGTTCGCGTGGACGAGAATCACTCGGTCCAAGCGGGCGACACGCTCGTCGTGCTCGATGACCGCGACTTCCGCGTGCGACTGGCGCAAACCGACGCCGATCTCGCGGCGTTGCTCGCGACCGTGAGCTCGCGCACACGGGTGGGGCAGGCGGACGCCGCCGTCGCGCAGGCGCAAGCCAATGCCGTCAAGGCCAGAGCCGACCTCGCGCGCGTCGAGCCGCTGGCGATCCAGAGCGTCGTGAGTGCGCAGCAGCTCGATGCGGCTCGCGCTGCGGCGTCGGCCGCGGACGCGCAGCTGGCGAGCGCGCAGGCGGCGCTGCTGGGTGCCGATGCCCGTGTCGGCGCGGCGCGCGCCGCGCGCGACCAGGCGGCGCTGCAGCTCTCGTATACGCGCGTCACGGCGCCGTCCAACGGCGTCGTCTCCAAGAAATCGGTGGAGATCGGCCAGCTCGTCCAGGCCGGTCAGCCGCTGATGACCGTGGTGCCGCTCGAGGACATCTGGGTGACGGCGAACCTGAAGGAGACCGAGAGCGCGGACGTGACGCCGGGCGATTCGGTCGAAATCACCGTCGATGCGTACAAGGGAAAGCGTTTCCGGGGCCATGTGGAGAGTATTTCGCCGGCGACGGGGGCGAAGTTCTCGCTGCTGCCGCCCGACAATGCGACCGGCAACTACACGAAAGTGGTGCAGCGTCTCCCCGTTCGTGTTCGCATCGATTCGCCGGTGGACAGCACGGCTCGCCTGCGTCCCGGCATGAGCGTCGAAGTCACGATCAAGACGCACTAGCATGACGGCCGCCGCATTCCCGCTGTCGACGGCGCCCGATCGGTACAAGTTCAAGTACCTGATCGCGATCACGGTGTCGCTCGCGTCGGTGCTGGAGCTGCTCGACACCAGCATCGTGAACGTGGCGATTCCGCACATGATGGGGAACCTGGGCGCGACGCTCGACCAGGTCGCCTGGGTGTCCACCGGGTACATCGTGGCGAACGTGATCGTCCTGCCGATCACCGGCTGGCTGTCGGCCTACTTCGGCAGGCGCCAGTACTTTGCGGGCTCGATTGCGCTGTTCACGATGGCGTCCTTCATGTGCGGCAATGCCGGCTCACTCGGCGCGCTCGTGTTCTGGCGAATCGTGCAGGGACTCGGCGGCGGCGCGCTGCTCTCGACGTCGCAGGCGATTCTGTACGAGGAGTTTCCGCGCGAAGAGTTCGGCACCGCGATGGCAATCTTCGGCGTGGGCGTGATGGTCGGCCCGACGCTCGGTCCGACGGTGGGTGGCTGGATCACGGACGTGTACGGCTGGCCGTGGATCTTCTACATCAACATCCCGTTCGGCATGCTCGCCCTCGGCCTCACGATGACGTTCATCAACGACTCACTGCACCAGCAGCGCGCGCAGCGCGTGGACTGGCTGGGGCTGGGCCTGCTGGCGCTCGGGATTGGGTGCTTGCAGACGATGCTGGAGCGCGGCGAGCGGCTGGACTGGTTCTCATCCGGCTCGGTGCGTCTCCTCGGGCTCACCAGCGTCTCTTCGCTGATCGCGTTCATCTGGCATGAGCTGCGTACCGACCATCCCGTGGTGGATCTCCGGATTCTGAGGAGCCGCCAGCTCGCCGTGGGCGTCATCTTCGGACTCGTGCTTGGCGTCTGTCTCTACGCCACCGTGTTCGTCCTGCCCGTCTATCTGCAGAACATCCGGAACTTCACCGCGAATCAGACCGGACTCGTCATTCTGCCGGGCGCGCTGGCCAGCGCGTTTACGATGGCCTTCATGGGCCGGTTGCAGGGAAAATTCGACGCGCGCCTGTCGATTGCCGCGGGCGTCGGGATCTTCGCGCTCGCGATGTGGAAACACGCGCACTTCACGACGGAGAGCGGCTTCCACGATTTCTTTTGGCCGCTGATTTTCCGCGGCGTGGGACTCGGCCTGATCTTCGTGCCGCTGACGAACCTCGCGCTTGCGGACCTGCCGATGTCCAAGATTCCGAACGGCACGGGCCTCTTCAATCTCATGCGCCAGCTCGGCGGCAGCGTCGGCATCGCGCTCTCGGCCACGCTGTTGCAGCGCTTCACGGCGATTCATCGCGCGGATCTCGCGTCCAACGTGACGCCGTTCGCCGAAGCGACGCGCGAGCGCATCGCGATGATATCGCAGGCGCTGATCGCGCGCGGCGACATCCCGGCCATCGCGCAGACCAAGGCGATTGGATTTCTGAACGGCATCGTGACGCGGGAGGCGATGATGCTGTCGTTCGAACAGCTGTTCCTGTTGTTCGGGACGGTGTTCGTGCTGTCGCTGGCGCTACTGCCGTTGATGCACAAGAGCCGCGGGATGCCGGGAGGCGGGGCCGCGGCACATTAGCATGCTTCCGCCATGGCGGCGGTGACCAGCAGGGCGCGCACGATGCCGAGCGCGCCCTTCTCGTTTTCGTACCACTCGGTGGGGAGGTGGGCATCGCCGGCGCGGCCACCGGCGCCCAGCGCGACCGCGGGGACGCCGAGGGCGATCGGCACATTGGCGTCGGTGGAGGCGCACGCGAGCTGGTGATCGTGACCCACCGCGCGCGTCGCCGCGACGGCGGTCTGGACGAGCGGATGCGTGCGCGGGGTCGTTCCGGATGGCCGATCTCCCAGCCGGCGGACTTCGCTGGTGAGCGCTGGGGTTCCTGAGACGCGGTGTCGATTCTCGTCCGCGAGCGCCTGCGCCACGATGTTCCGAACCGTGCCATCGAGGTTCTCCAGTTCACGCGGCTCTTCACTGCGGAGGTCGACGTCCAACCAGGCCGACTGCGGCAGGGAGTTGAGACTGGTGCCGCCTCCAAGGCGCACCACGGCGCAGGACGTGCGCGGTGAACGCGGAAGCTCAATCTCAGCCAGCGCCGCGGTCGCGCGGCCGACGGCGTTGGCGGGATTGGCCACGCCGAATGCCGCCCACGAATGGCCGCCCGGGCCGTGGAAGCTGATGCGATAGCGTCGCGAGCCGAGCGCGCGATGGACGATACGCTCGATGCCGGCGCCGTCGAGCGCGATAAAGGCCGACGGCCGGACCGTCGGACGGTCGGACGGTCCAAATAGATGCCTCACGCCGCGGAGATCGCCCGCTCCCTCTTCCCCTACCGTCGCGGCAAACAACACGGGCCGCCGCGTGTGGACGCGAGCGGCGGTCAACGCTTCCCCGACCGTGACGAGGGCGGCCAGGCCTCGCGCATTGTCGGCAATGCCGGGACCTTCCAGGCGCGGTCCGCGCCGCGCGACCGAAACGTCGAGCTCCGGCCCGAACACCGTGTCCAGATGCGCGCTCAACACGACACAGTCGGTTTCCGGGTCCCGCTTTCCGTGCCAGGCACGTACGTTGCCCACATCATCTATGGCGACGTCATGCAACCCCGCGTCAACAAACATTTCCGCGACGCGCCGGCCGCGCGCCGTCTCCGCTCCGGTCGGCGCCGGGATCGCGGACAGCGCCGCCTGTCGCGCGAGCGTGGCTTCATCGCTGCGCTCGATGTGCGCGCGCGCGGCGCGGATGCCATCGTGTATGAAGAGCGCGTGGATGGAAGGAAGCATCACCGGCAACTATACTAAACGTATGGACGAGCGCCAGCTTATCTACGACTGGAACGGCTCGGCGACGAACGGCGGCTTTGATTGGGCACGCGCGCGCGTTGACCTGAACGACGAGACGTTGCGCGACGGTTTGCAGTCGCCGTCCGTCACAGACCCCTCGCTGGACGTCAAGAAACGCCTGCTGCATCTCATGGCCGACCTCGGCATCGTCGCGGCCGACATCGGGTTGCCCGGAGCGGGGCCGCGCGTCGTGGAGCAGGTCCGGGCGCTCGCCCGCGAGATCGTCGATCAGAAGCTGCCGATCGCGCCGAATTGCGCGGCCCGCACCGTCATCGCCGACATCGATCCGATCATTCGCGTGTCGCAGGAAGTCGGGATCAAGATCGAAGCGGCGACGTTCATCGGCTCCTCGCCCATCCGGCAATACACGGAAGACTGGACCGTCGAGCGGATCGTCGCGGCGACGACGGAGGCGGTGACGCATGCCGTCAGGAATGGCCTGCCCGTCATGTACGTCACGGAGGACACGACCCGGGCGCGGCCCGAAACGCTCAAGGCGCTGTACGGCGCGGCCATCGACTGCGGGGCGACCCGGATCTGCCTCGCCGATACGGTCGGGCACGCGACGCCAGCCGGCGTGAAGGCGTTAGTGAGCTTCGTGAAGAAGGAAATAGTGAGAAAGAACGATGTGAAAATCGACTGGCATGGCCATCGTGATCGGGGCATGGGGCTGATCAACTGTCTCGCGGCAATCGAGGCCGGGGTGGACCGCGTCCACGCCACCGCCCTCGGCGTCGGCGAGCGCGTCGGCAATGCCGAGATGGATCTGCTGATCGTGAACTTGAAGCTCCTGGGCGTGCACCAGGGGGATATTCGGAAGCTGCCCGAGTACTGCCGCCTCGTCTCGGAGGCCGTGGGCGTGCCCATCCCGGTGAATTACCCGGTGCTGGGCACCGACGCTTTCCGCACCGGCACCGGAGTGCATGCCGCGGCGATCATCAAGGCCAAGAAGAAAGGCCACAACTGGCTGGCCGATCGGGTGTATAGCTCCGTGCCGGCGGAGGAGTTCGGTTTTGAGCAGCGCATCGAGATCTCGCCGGTTTCCGGGCTTTCCAACGTGAAGTACTGGCTCGAGCGCCACGGATACGATCCCGACGACGAGGCCGCGTGCCGAACGCTCTTCGATGCGGCCAAGCGCACCGACCATGTGCTGTCCGATGAGGAGTGCCACCGGTTGCTGAACGCATGAATCTGCGCGACATCGAGAAATCGTTCTTCGATTTGTATTGGCACCTGGACCCGGTCGCCGCCACGCAGGCCGGAGTCGCGGGCCACGATGACCGCTACGGCCGCTTCAGCACGCCCGCGCTCACGCCGCATCTCGCCGCGCTCAAATCCATCGCCGCCTCGCTCGAGGAAGCGAATGCTGTCGACCTCGACGCAGAAATCGACCGCACGGCGTTGCTCAATGAAATCCGCGTCATGCTGCGCCGTTTCGAACGGCTCCGGCCCCAGGCCAAGAATCCTGAATTCTGGCTCTCACACCTCCTGGGGGGTCTGCATCACCTGTTGCTGTCCGCCGACCGCACCCCGGCCGAGAAGGCTACGGCGGCGATCGGACGGCTCGAGGACATTCCCGCCTTTCTCGACGACGTCCGAGCCGGACTCGAGGAGCCGGTGCGCGTCTTCGTCGAAACCGCGATGCGCATGACCGAGGGTGGCCGCCTCCTGGTCAAAGAGCTGGCGGCTGCGCTGGGCGCGCAATCGCCGGTGCATGCCGCGCGCCTTGTCACGGCGGCGGCGCAGGCGAGCGACGCGTTGCTCAAGTTCGAGAGCAACCTCGAGCGCTGGTTGGACATGGGGACCGAGCACTTTGCCATCGGCGAAGAGTCGTTCAACTTCCTGCTCCACTATCAGCACGCGCTGCGCGACACCGCGCCGGAGCTGTGGCGCTACGGCTTGCGGCTCAAGGAAGAGGTCGAGGCCGACCTCGCGCGTCTCGCGGCTCGACTCGACGGCGGCGGCACGCCCTGGCCCGCGCTCGTCGACAAACTGCGTGCCGACCATCCGCAGCCCACGGAGCTGGTGGAAGCCTACGCGAAGGAGATGACCCGCGCCCGCGCGTTCGTCGAGGAACGCGGGCTCGCCCCGATTCCGCAGGCGCCGCTCGACGTGATCCCTACCCCCGCCTTCATGCGTCCCGTCATCCCCTACGCCGCCTACGACAGCCCGGGCGCGTACAGTCGGAACCGCACGGGCTGGTTTTACGTCACCGTGCCGGACTCGCGCCTGCCGCGCGAGCAGCAGGATCGCATTCTGCGCGACCACTGCCGCTATGAGCTCGCGGCTACGGCGCTGCACGAGGGGTATCCCGGGCACCATTTGCAGCTGGTGATTGCGAAGGAATCGCCCTCGCATGTGCGCAAGAATCTGTGGACGCCGCTGACGGTGGAGGGCTGGGCGCTCTACTGCGAAGACATGATGGGCGAGGAAGGATTCTACTCGTCCGATGAGGAGCTGTTCTTTCAACGCGTCCATCTGCTCTGGCGCGCCGTCCGGATCCTGCTCGACGTCGGACTCCACACGCGCGGGATGACTCGCGAGCAGGCGGTCGAACAGATGGTGAGCGACCTGCACGTCGAGCGCGGCAACGCCGAGGCCGAGGTGCGGCGCTATTGCGCCTGGCCGGCGTATCAGCTCGCGTACGCAGTCGGCCGGCGCGAGCTGCTGCGTCTGCGCGAAGACTTCCGCAAGGCGAAAGGAAATCACTTCTCGCTGCGCGGCTTCCACGACGCGGTCCTCCCCTACGGCGGTTTGCCCGTCGCGTTGATCCGCTGGGGACTCGGCCTGGGTGAGTAAACCAGACCAACTTCCCAGGCAGGTCAAACTGTTTGGCGCCGTCTCGCTCCTCAACGACTTCGCGAGCGAGATGGTCTATCCGCTGCTCCCCGCATTCGTCACGGGCGTGCTGGGTGGCGGAGCGGCCGCCCTTGGCGTGCTCGACGGCGCGGCCGATGCGGCCGCGGCGCTGATCAAGCTCGTTTCCGGCCGGCTCGCCGATCGCACGACCAGGCGCGGACCGTTGATCGTCATCGGGTATTTGGTCGCGGCCGCCGTGCGGCCCGTCATCGCGGTCACCGCGTTGGCCTGGCAGGTGATCGGCTTGCGGGTGATCGATCGCCTGGGGAAGGGACTGCGCACCCCGCCACGCGATGCGCTGATCGCCGACGTCACGCCGGCCCCACTCGTGGGACGCGCCTTCGGGCTGCAGCGCGGTCTCGACCACGCCGGCGCGGTCATCGGACCGTTGGTGGCCTGGTGGATGCTGACCCGTGGTGCGGACGTTCGGAAGGTGATCCTGGCGAGCTTCGTGCCGGGCGTGCTTGTGGTGGTGCTGGCGATGTGGGCGGTGAGCGACGGGAGGAGGCGGAAGGGGGCGGTAGGAGCGGCGGAGCCATCCGCGCCTGTACCGCCTCCTCCCGCCATGTACCGCCCCGTACCGCCCTCCATCATCGCGATCTCCCTCTTCTACCTCCTCCGCATGCCCGAGACGCTCATGATCCTCCGAGCGCAAAATCTCGGCGTCCCGGTCGCGCTGATTCCTCTTCTCTGGGCTTTGCTGCATGTGGTGCGATCGTCCACGTCGTTCCTCGGGGGCGGGCTCTCAGATCGGATCGGTCCGGCGCGGACGATGTGGATCGGATGGCTGTGCTACGTCGCGCTCGCCGCCGGCATGGCTCTCGCCGCGAGCGCCATGGCCGCGTGGATCGTGTTCCTCGCCCTCGGCGTGGTCGCAGGTTTGACGGAAAGTCCCGAGCGCGCGCTCGTCACAGCGGCGACGCGCGGTCATCGCGGCACTGAGTTTGGCGTGTACCACGGACTGACCGGCGTTGCCGCGCTCGTCGGGGGCATTACCCTGGGGCTCGTCTTCCAGCGGGCGAGTGGGACGACAGCGTTCATCGTAAGTGCAGCCGGCGCTTTGGCTTTGGCAATCCTCTGGCCTTTCTGGAGCCGCGCGGGTAAAGTCCCCCCGCAATGAGCGCCCCCGTAGAACCCAGGAAGTCCCCAACACCGACCGGCTCACACACCACCCCCCCACAGGGCCGCTACCTGGCGCGGCTCGCGCTGCTCGCTCTTGGGGTGGTATATGGCGACATCGGAACGAGCCCGCTCTATGCCCTGCGGGAGGCGTTCCATGGCCCGCACGCCATCCCGGTCACGCACGGCAACGTGCTCGGCGTTCTATCCCTGATCCTGTGGTCCCTCCTCCTGATCGTGACGGTCAAGTACCACATCGTGATCATCCGGGCGGACAACAAGGGCGAGGGCGGCGTGCTCGCACTCATGGCCCTGGTGAACGGCAGCCGGGTTGCGCGGGGCCTCACGCCGCGCCGCATCATGATCGTCCTCGGAATCTTTGGCGCGGCCCTGCTCTATGCCGACGGTGCCCTGACTCCCGCGATTTCGGTGCTGTCGGCCGTCGAGGGACTCGAGATCGCGACACCTGGACTGCAACACTGGGTCATGGGGATTACGCTCGTCATCCTGGTCGGCCTGTTCGCGTTTCAGAGCCGAGGCACTGCGCGCGTCGGCGCAGTGTTCGGACCGGTGATGCTGGTCTGGTTCCTGGCGATCGCCGTGCTGGGCCTGAACGGTATTCTCCGCAACCCGTCGGTGATGGCCGCAGTCTCCCCAATGCATGCGATCCGTTTTCTCACGGAAGATCCCGGGCGCGGTCTGATCGTGCTCGGCGCCGTATTTCTGGCAGTGACCGGAGGTGAAGCGCTCTACGCCGATCTCGGCCACTTCGGCCACTCGGCAATTCAGCTGGCCTGGTTCACGATTCCGCTGCCGGCGTTGATGCTGAACTATTTCGGACAGGGCGCGCTGCTGCTGTCGCAGCCCGAAGCCGCCGCAAACCCCTTCTACCTGCTCGCGCCGGCGAAGCTGCTCATCCCGATGATTCCACTGGCGACCGCCGCGGCGATCATCGCTTCACAGGCCGTGATTTCGGGCGCCTTCTCACTCACGCGCCAGGCGGTTCAGCTCGGCTACATCCCGCGCATGGACATCGAGCACACGTCGTCACGGGAAATCGGCCAGATCTACGTCCCCACCGTGAACAAGTTGCTCGCCGTCCTGACGATCGCGTTGGTGCTCTACTTCCAGACGTCGAGCAACCTGGCGGGTGCGTACGGCGTGGCGCTGTCGACGCTCATGGCGCTGACGACGGTGATGTTTTACGTGATGAGCCGCGAGGTCTGGGGCTGGAGCATTCTCAAGGCCGCCAGCGTGGCCGGTGTGTTCCTGATCGTGGATCTGACGTTTCTGGTTTCCAATGCCTTGAAGATCTGGCACGGTGGCTGGGTGCCGCTCGCGATCGCGGTCGCGCTGTATTTCGTGATGAGCACCTGGAAGCGCGGCCGCGAGATTCTCTCCAAGCGCATGATGGAGAAGACCGTTCCGCTCAAGCTGTTGCTCGCCGATCTCGCCGCCGAGCCGCCGACGCGCGTCCCGGGCACGGCCGTGTTCATGTACGGCAGCGCGGACGGCACGCCGCCGGCGCTGGTGCTCAATCTCACGCACAACAAGGTCTTGCACGAGAAGATCGTGTTTCTCACGATCACGACCGAGGACGTGCCGCACGTCCCGCCGGATAGTCGTGTGACGGTCAAGCGCAGCGGCAAGGGATTTCACAACGTGGTCGCGCGCTACGGATTCATGCAGGATCCCGACATCGGCGAGGTACTCGCCGCCTGCAAGAAAAACCACCTCGATATTCCGATGGAGGGGACGACGTTTTTTCTGGGGCGGGAGACGCTGATCGCGTCGGATCGGCCCGGGATGTCGATGTGGCGGGAGCGGTTGTTCTCGTTCATGTCACGCAACGCGCTCAGAGCGACGGCATTCTTTAAGATCCCGTCGAATCAGGTGTTCGAAGTCGGGGCCTACGTCGAGCTCTGATCGAGGATTCTCTGTAGCGCGACGAGATCGGCGGGTTTGATGAGGTGATGGTCGAACCCCGCCTCCCGGGCGCGGCGGCGATCTTCCGGCTGGCCCCACCCGGTCAGCGCGACGATCGTCGGTTGCGTGATCGTTGCATCCGCACGAATCCGTTGGGCCACCTCGTAGCCGTTCATGCCAGGCATACCGATGTCCAGCAGCACGACCGCCGGCCGGTAGGTCGTGACTGCCGCCAGCGCCTGCGGGCCGTCGCGCGCCACCTGAACCTCCGCGCCGAGCAAGCAGAGCAGCGTATGGAGGCTGTCGGCGCCGTCGCGATTGTCGTCCACGATCAGGACGCGTTGGGGCGCCAGCCGTCGAGAGACCCGGCGGTCCGTCACTACAGCGGGCTCCGACGCCGCGGCCAGCGGGAGTCGCACGGTGAAGGTGCTGCCGTTCCCGGGGCCGGCGCTGTAGGCGGTGACAGAACCACCGTGCATCTGTACGAGCGTCTGAACGAGCGTGAGCCCGATGCCGAGGCCGGTCTCAGCCCCCAGGCGGTCGCCGCGATGAAACAGATCGAACACTCGTGGGAGTGCCTGCGCCGAGATGCCCACGCCGTTGTCGCGCACCGCAAAGAGGGCGTCGGAACCCGAGCGCTCCAGGGTGACCCAGATCTGCCCGCCTTGGGGGGTATACTTGATCGCGTTGTTGAGGAGATTGCCCATCACCTGGGTCAGCCGCAGCGGATCACCACGTACCCACGTGGGAGTCGGCGCGAGTGCAACATGGACCTCATGGTCGCGCGACCTGATGTGCGGCTCGTTCACCTCCAGCGCGTCCGCGGCGATCTGATTGAGATCCACGCGCTCGGTGCGCAGCTCGAGCACGCCGCGGCTGATCCGCGACATCTCGAGCAGGTCATCGACGAGCCGCACGAGATGGTTGACCTGCCGTTCCATCATCTGGCGCACGGGCGCAAGTTCCGAGGGGCCTTGGCCCGCGATCCGCATGACGTGCAGAGCGTTGCGCAGCGGTGCCAGCGGATTGCGGAGCTCGTGTGACAGCGTGGCAAGAAACTCATCCTTGCGCCGGTCGGCTTCCTGCAACGCGTGCCGGTTCTCTTCAAGCGCCAGGCGCGCGTGCACCTGGGCCGAGATGTCGCGGAAGTAGCAGACGACTCCGTGGCGCCCGTCGGGGAGGGGAATGCGGTGCAGGCGCCACTCGTAATACTCCATGATCCCGCGATCGGCGCGATACTCGGCACGCTCCGGCGTGATGTACGGCTCGCCCGTTTCGAGCGTGTGCCGGAAGATCGCCGCGACCTCGTCGGCGTACGGTCGTTCCCAGAGAATGTGAATGATCTCGTTGAAATCGCGTCCCACGACGCCGCCCGGAACGTTGCCGAACACGGGGAGCGCGACGGGATTTACCTGGCGGATCTTGAAATCGGCGTCGACGAGATAGACGCCCAGCGGTGCCTGATTGAGCAGCGCCTCGAATTGCGCCGAGCGCTGCTCGAGCGCGGCGCTGGCTTCCCGGCGCTGTTGGGCGAGGCGCAGCTGTCCTTCGACGCACGCGAGCAGCTCGCGCTGGCTGAACGGTTTGATGAGGTAGTCGTCGGCGCCGGCTTGAACTCCTTCGATTCGACTCTCTTCTCCCGCCCGGGCGGACAAGAGTATCACCGGCACCGCGGACGTTTGCGGGTTATTCCGCAGCGCCCGAAGCAGCCCGAATCCATCCAGCCCCGGCATCATCACGTCGCTGAGGACGAGATCCGGCGGACATGCCGTCGCCGCGGCGAGGGCCGCAGCGCCATCCGGCACGGTGTCCACCACGTAGCGGCTGCTCAGCAGCCGCCGTACGTACCCCCGCATGTCGGCATTGTCGTCCACCCACAGAATCCGGGGGCGCGTGGCGGGCGCGGCTGTGGATGGTGACGCGGCCGGCACATCGGGAGCACCCGGCAACCAACGGAGCGCCTCAGCGACGTACTGTTCGACGCGAGCCGACGTTTGCGATCTGGGCGCGGCGCCGATTCGGTCCGCGGGCAGGTGGGTTTTTCCGAGGGGAATCGTCACCGTAAACGTCGTGCCGCGGCCCTCCTGGCTTTCGACGTTGACCTCACCGCCGTGCAGCTTGACGAGCTCCTGCACCAGCGCGAGCCCGATGCCCGTGCCCTCGTGCGTGCGAGACTTTCCGCCGCTGACTCGGTGAAAACGCTCGAAGATGTGCGGCAGCGCGGCCGCCGGAATCCCTGTGCCGGTGTCGCGCACGACGAGCGTGATGCGGTCGCCCGCCGGCGCAACGCGGAGCCGCACCGCGATTTCGCCGTCGAACGTGAACTTGAATGCGTTGGACAGCAGGTTGAGGACGATTTTCTCCCACATCTCCTCGTCGACGTAGACCGGCTCCGCGAGCGATGGCGTGTCGACGACGAGACGTAGCCCCGCCTTTTCGACCGCCGAGCGGAAGCTCGAGGCCAGATCGGCGGTCAGCGCCGCCAAATCGGTCGGCACGTACGTCGCTTGCGCGCGCCCCGCCTCGATGCGGGAGAAATCGAGCAGCGTGTTCACAAGCTTCTGCAGGCGCAGCCCGTTGCGCCGGATCAGCTCCAGGCGCTCCCGATGCACCGGCATGAGAGGCTCGGTGGTGTCGGTAAGGCTGTCGTCTACCGGGCTCAGCATCAGCGTGAGCGGCGTGCGGAATTCGTGGCTCACGTTCGAGAAGAAGGCCGTCTTGGCGCGGTCAATCTCGGCGAGTGCTTCGGCGCGACGCTTCTCTTCCTCGTACGCGCGCGCATTGGAAATCGCGGTCGCGACCTGAGTCCGAACCAGTGCCAGAAAGTCCCAGTAGTACTGATCGAGCTGCAGCCGCGAGCTCACACCCACGACCATGAGTCCGGCCGGCTCGCGCACCTTATTCGACGGAATGGACATGACCAGCGCCGTCCGCGGCGGCTCGGACCAGGGACCCGGCGGCACTTGGGTGAAGCGGGCGGCCAGTCCGTCGACGACAATCATCTCATCGCTCCGCATCGCCTCCGATACCGGCCAGCCGCCGTCGGCGGGTTCCAGCGAAATCGTGGGCGGACTGACGGCCTCGCCGATCCCGACGCCGCAGGCGCCGGCGAGGCGCACGCGCTTGCCGTCGGCGTCGGTGAGGTACAGCAACGCGAACGGAATGTCCTTGCTGTGCGCGCACAGCGTGTTCGCCACGACCGCGCACGCTTCCTCGGCCGTCTTCGCATCGCCTGCGCCGGTGCCGAGATCGCGCAGGACGACGACTCGGCGCTCGGCCACAACCCGGGCGGAGATTTCATGGACCGTCGCCAGGACACCGCCAATGCCGCTCGGCACGGTTTCGTCGGGAACGGGGCTATACGCGATGGTGAAATGGGTTTCTTCGACGAACCCGTGGCGGTTGATCTCGAGGAAGATGTCTTCATTCCACGTCGCGGGGCCGCCCTGGAATGGCGTATCGATGAGCGGCTTGAGCACGTGCCAGATCTCGCTCCAGCACTCACGCACGGGCTGACCGAGCGCCGCCGGATGCTTCGCGCCGAGGACTGGGCGATACGGATCGTTGTAGATGGAGACGTAGTCGGGACCCCACCATAAGAGCAGCGGGAAGCGGTTTGCGAGGAGAAAGCGAACCATCATGCGTAACGCCGGCGACCACGATTCGACCGGCCCGATCGGGGTCGCGGACCAATCTCGTCTTCGGATCAATTCGCCCATCTCGCCGCCGCCCGCGAGGAAGTCATGCGCAGGGGACGGGGTCGGCGCGAGCGTCGCGCAATTCGTTGCGGGCATTACCTATGAAACAGTGGAGGCGTAAAGCGACTACAACTGGAAATTGGGGTGAGTCTGCCTCGCCCGAAGGAGCTAGATCAGATGGGCGAGCTGCTGGGCACGAACGGCGTTTCGTGCACAACCGCCGGTTTACGCTTGGACAGGACCAGCCACCACTCCCGCGCCGACGTGACGACGAGCATCGCGACGACGGCCATGAAGAACAGCGCGACGATCGCATTCAATCGATCGTTGAAAATCAGCCGCGCCGCGTTCGGATCGACCGATCCAGCCAGGGTGGCCGCATGCGCAAAGAAGCCGAGTTTTGGGTCGGCCGAAAACACCTTCTGATATCCCGCCGTCATCGTGACGATGATGAGCCAGATCAGTGGTCCCAGCGTGATCCACAGGTAGCGCTGCCGGCCCATCTTGATCAGGATCGTCGTCGCCACGCAGAGAGCGACCGCGGCGAGCAGCTGGTTCGAGATCCCGAACAGGGGCCACAGCGAGTTGATCCCGCCGAGCGGATCGACCACGCCCTGATAGAGGAAGTATCCCCACCCGGCCACGATCACGGCGCTCGCCGCGATCACGCTCGGGTACCACGACGTCTTGCCGAGCCTGGGCCAGAAGTGGCCGGCGAGCTCCTGCAGCATGAACCGGCCCACGCGCGTGCCGGCGTCGATCGTGGTCAGAATGAACAGCGCCTCGAACATGATGGCGAAGTGGTACCACAGCGCCGTCAGGCTCTTGCCGCCCCCTCCGAGCGCGGTCGTGAGTCCCGAGAAGATGTGGGCCATCCCCACGGCCAGTGACGGTGCGCCGCCGGTCCGCGCGACGAGCGTTTGCTCGCCCATCTGCGCGGCGAGGGCCTGCATCGTCTCCGGCGTGACGACGAAGCCCGCCTGATTGAGCAGGTCCGAAGCCTGCGCCAAGGCGGCGGGGGAGGTGTTCATCGCGAAGTAGACGCCCGGGTCGAGGGTGCAGGCCGCGATCATCGCCATCACGCCCACGAACGACTCCATCAGCATGCCGCCGTATCCGATGAGCCGCGCGTCCGGCTCGCGCGTGATCATCTTGGGCGTCGTCCCCGACGCGACGAGCGAATGGAATCCCGAGATTGCGCCGCACGCGATCGTGATGAACGCGAACGGGAACAGCTTGCCCGCGAACACCGGCCCCTCGCCTACCGTGGCGAACGTCGTCAGCGCCGGCATCCGCAGCACCGGCAGGATGATGAGGATCGAGACTGCGAGAATCAGGACGGTCGATACCTTCAGGAACGTCGACAGGTAATCGCGCGGCGCGAGGAGCATCCAGACCGGCAATACGGACGCGACGAAGCCGTACGCGATCAGCATCCAGGTGAGCGCGATACCCGAGTGCGTGAACGCCGGGCCGAGGGTGGGGTGATTGGCGACCCAGCCGCCGCCCACCAGCGCGGCGATGAGCAGGACCGCACCCACCGCGGACGCTTCGCCCACTTTTCCGGGGCGCCACGACCGCATCCACCAGCCCATGAGCAGCGCGATGGGGATCGTGCAGGCGATGGTGAACAGACCCCAGGGAGAGGCCTTGAGCGCGTTGACGACGATGAGCGCGAGCACCGCGAGGAGGATGATCATGATGCAGAGCACCGCGAACATCGCCGTGACGCCCGTGAGTTTGTTGACCTCCTCCTTGGCCATCTGCCCGAGGGACTTGCCGTCGCGGCGCAGTGAGCAGCACAGGATCGTGAAGTCCTGCACCGCGCCGCCGAGCACGACGCCGATGATGAGCCAGAGCGTGCCCGGGAGGTAGCCGAATTGCGCCGCGAGCACGGGGCCGACGAGCGGGCCTGCCCCGGCGATCGCGGCGAAGTGGTGTCCGAACAGCACCCAGCGGTTCGTGGGGACGAAGTCGCGCCCGTTGTTGAGCCGCTCCGCTGGTGTGGCGCGGCGCGGATCGAGGCCAAAGACCTTTGTTGCGATGAACTTCGAGTAGAAGCGGTAACCGATGACGTAGGTGCAGACAGCGGCAATCAGGAGCCAGGCGGCACTGATCGTCTCGCCGCGGGCCAGCGCCAGCACGCCGAAGGCGACGGCTCCGAGCACGGAGATGACGATCCAGATCGCAGTCTGTGCCGCCCGCACGCGGCGTAAGTTGCGGCGCCGCTTGCCGATATTCAAGTTCGAACATAGGTTCGAACGCCTTGAGCCCCCCCTCCCGTTCGTATCCCTGGTCGGCGAGTGGGCGCGACGCGATGGCGCCCGCCGTGCAGGAGCGCCCGCAAACGCAGCAGCAAACCCAAGGCTTCAGAGGCAGGGTCGCCATCGTGACCGGCGGCGCCACCGGTCTCGGCCGCGCCGTTGCGCTCGAGTTCGCGCAGGCCGGCTGCGGCGTCGCGTTCAACTACGTCGAGATGCCGGGGCGCGACGTCGGCGCGCAGGCGCTGCTCACCGAGACGGCCATCAAAGCCCTCGGCGTTCCGTGCTACTCGGCCGTGTGCGACGTGCGCAGGATGGCGGCGGTGGAGCAGTTCGTGGCCGACGTTCGCAGCAAGCTCGGTGCGATGCACTACCTGGTGAACAACGCGGGCGTAACCCACGACGGCGCGCTGTGGCGGCTCACGGCCGAGGCGTGGCAGGAAGTCATGGACACGAACGTGAGTGGCGCCTTCAATTGTATTCACGCCGTCGCGCCGCATCTGCGTGCCCAACGGTTCGGCAAGATCGTCTGCGTCTCCAGCCATCAGGCGTTCCGTCCCGGATTCGGGATCGCGAACTACGCCGCCAGCAAAGCGGCACTCATCGGCCTCACGAAGGCTGCCGCCGTGGACCTCGGCTCTGCCGCGATCAACGTGAACGCGGTCGCGCCCGGGTTCGTGAAGACGGAGTTGCTGACGCAACTGCCGCGGGAAATTCTAGAGCGCGCCGAGCACGAGTCGGTCCTGGGACGCGTCGCGGAGCCTGAGGACGTGTCGCGCGTGATCCTGTTCCTGTGCTCGGAGGCAGCCCGGCACATCACCGGACAGGTCATCATAGTGGACGGAGGGTTGACGCTCGCTTAAATTGCGGCGCGTGAGTAACCCCTTAAAACTCAACTACTTCGTGCGTCGTTCGTCGTACGTCGTAGCGCTCGCCGCAGTATTCGGCTGCGGCGGCAAGAAACCCGCGAAAGCACCCACCCCTGAGCCCACCGCGCCATTGCCGACCGCCGGGCTCGCCGGCCAGCGTGTCGCGTTGACGCCGCTCGAGTTGGTTGGAGCCGAAGACACGCTTCACCTCGATACGCTGATCGCCGACCGGCGCAAGACACTGGATAAGTGCGACAGCGTGATCATGGCTTTCCTCACCGCACGCGCGCCTGAGGTCACGTGGGTCGGGCCGGCGGAGCTGCGCCATATTGCCCACCGCGCGCCCGGCATCGTTGCGGAGCCCGATCAGCTGGGCACGCCGTTTCTTCGCGCTGCGGGCATTGTCGACGTCCCCGATCCGCTCCGCTATCAGCTCCGCACGCTCATGGGACTCGTCGGCGGGCGGTACGTGATGATTCCGGCCGGCCTCGTGTTCCGGAAGCCGGCCGCGGGGCTCCCGGGTGCGGACGTCCCGGGCGAGATCAACGCGGAGCTGTCTATCGTCATGATCGATTCGCGCGTCGGCAAGGTCGGCTTTCGCACCGTCGCGCGAGGTCAGGGTCCCGACGTCTGGACTGCGCTCACGCGCGCCGTCAAGAATCTGACGCCCGGCGTCCCGTGACCACGCGAGAAGCCACGCTCATCGCCGGCGATGGGATCGGGCCGGAGATCACCGCCGCCACGCTGCAGGCTATCGACGCACTAGGCATCAAGTTCGAATGGGATGAGGAGTACGGCGGCATGGCCGCCGTCGAGAAGGCCGGCACCCCGCTCCCCAACGCGACACTCGATTCCATTCGGCGCACGCGTCTCTGCCTCAAGGGCCCGCTCACGACGCCGGTCGGCGGCGGATACCGCTCGGTCAATGTCGCGATGCGGCAGGAATTCGATCTGTACGCCAACGTGCGGCCCACCAAGACAATCGTTCCCGGCGGCCGCTACGAGCACGTCGATCTCGTCATCATTCGCGAGAATACCGAAGGGCTGTATGTCGGGCTCGACCACACCTTCAAGATCGGCGGGGATCGGCGTGCCATGGCGCAGGCGATGTCGATTGTGACGCGCGCGGGCAGCGAACGAATCGCCCGGTACGCGTTCGAATACGCGAAGGCGCACGGACGCAAGAAAGTCACGATCGTGCACAAGGCGAACATTCTGAAATCCACATCCGGCCTGTTTCTCGAGGTCGCGCGGCACGTGGCGGAGGAGTACGCCGGCACGGTAGCCGCCGACGACAAGATCGTGGACAACACGGCGATGCAACTCGTCATAAAGCCCGAGCAGTTCGATGTGATCGTCACGACCAATCTGTTCGGCGATATTCTGTCCGACGAAGCCGCGGGACTGATCGGCGGCCTCGGACTCGCGCCCGGCGCCAACATCGGCACCCATGCCGCGATCTTCGAGCCGGTGCACGGCTCCGCGCCCGACATCGCGGGGAAGGGGATCGCCAATCCGTCGGCGCAGATGCTCGCCGCGGCGATGATGCTCGATCATGTGGGCGAGCGCGACGCCGCGAAGCGGCTGCGCTGCGCGCTCGAAATGACGATCATTCAGGACAAGGTTCGCACCGCTGATTTGGGGGGACGTGCTTCTACGGCCGAGTTCGCCCGCGCCGTGGTTAAGCGGATTGGGGCCTAGCCATCCGTGCGCGAAGTGCGGCACGGACACGCCGGGCATCGCGATCGGCGGCTTGTGCGCACGCTGCCTGCGAGACTTGAGCCGGCGCGCGACGAAGATCGCGCGCCTGGTGGCCATCGGCACGACGCTCCCGCTGGCGGTGTATGTGGCGGTGTCGCTGCCGGTGGATCGGACCGCGCGGGTGGTGGGCGCGGCGAGTGCGCTGCTGTCGTACGGCCTGACGTTTGTCATCGCAAAGCGCGTAACGATGGAGTGGTTGAAATGAAAGTTCCGAATGCGGAATGCGGAATGCGGAATGTACTGGCGGGCGTCGTGGCGCTGGCGTGCGTCGCTCTACCAGCTGCGGCGCAGACATCCCTTTCTATTTATAGAGATGGTCGCGTGGTCGTGCGGCGGACGCTGCCCCAGGCGCTGCAGCAAGGCCGCAATGCGCTCACCCTGAAGCTCGAGGGGCTCGACCCCGCGACCCTGTTCTCGACCGATACGAGTGTCAGCGTTGCGTCCGCCACTGTGCGCTATCCCAGCACCTCGACCGACGCGCTCTCCCGCGCGGTGGGCCAGACACTGTCGTTCGTTCGCGCCAAGGGCGACACGATTCGCGCGACGGTGGTGCGGGCGGATCCGCCGCAGTTCAAGCTGACGGACGGCCGGTTGCTGCTGGGCCTGCCGGGCGAGCCGCTGTTTCCCGCGGAGCTGGTGCGCAGCGCACCCGAAGCGTCGATCGTCCTCGATGCAGCGCGCGCCCGGCCCCGTACGGACATCGCGTATGTCGCGCAGGGGATGACGTGGGAGGCGTTGTATCAGGTGATTGTGTCGGGTGCCAAGTGTCAGGTATCAGGCACGGCAACGATCATCTCGCAGTCGCTGAGGGCCGACAGCGCGGATATCCAGCTCGTGGCAGGTGCGATTCGACGGACCCGAGTGCCAAACGCATCGCCACAGCCCGTCATGGACCGCATGATGGCGGCTGGCGTGCTTCGCGAGGAAGCCAAACGAGACGTGAGCGAAGAAGCAGTGGGCGAAACCCACGTCTATCAACTACCCGGCCGCCTTTCGATCGAACCCGATGTTCCGGTCACAACCGCCCTGTTCCCGCGCAGCTCCGCGGCCGTGACTCAAGAGCTCATCGTCCCCGGCGTCGTGCCGTGGCGCGGCTGGATCGGTCAGAACGCCGAACCGGACAAGCCGCCGGTGCAGGTGTGGTACACAATCAAGCGCGCACCGAAGACCGCCTTTGGCGACAGGCCGTTGCCCGCGGGCACCGTGCAGCTCTACCAGGCCGATTCGAGCGGCCGTGTGCAGCTCATCGGCGAAGCTGCGAACGACCACACCGCGCCCGGCCGCGATCTCCGCGTACAATCCGGTGATGCGTTCGACGTCACAGCCGAGCGCGTGCAGACGGATTACAATCAGGAGCAGTTGCCGCCCCAGCAGCGCGGCATGCCGGCGCGTCAACGCGTCACGGCGGCCTACCGCGTGACCCTCACGAATGCCAAGAGCGAGCCGGTGAACGTCGATGTACGAGAATCGCACTTCGGGAGCTGGAAGATTGTGGAGAGCAGTGTGGCGGCCGAAAAGCTGTCGTCCACAGAGTCGCGCTTTCGTCTCTCGGTCCCGGCGGGCGGCTCGGCCACGTTGACCTACACCGTGCAAATCGAGTCATGACCGTCCAGATCGCCCATATCGGGGACCTGCACTTCGGCGGATTGGCGGACGTCCCGGTCGTCGAAGCACTCGAGCGCATGCTGCCCGACCTCCGGCCGGATGCCATCGCCATCGGCGGCGACATGTCGCAGCGCGCGCGCCACGGCGAATTCCAGCGCGGTCGAGCGTTCGCCAATCTGTGCCGCGAAACGGCGCCCGTCCTCGTCATTCCCGGGAACCACGACGTCCAGTGGTGGCGGCGCCCCTTCATTCCGTTCGGCAAGGACGCCGTGTACCAGAAGTACCGAGCCTATTTCGGCGCCGATCTGACGCCCACGCTCACCATCCCCGGCGGCGCGGTCATCGCGTCGGCGCTCACGGCGCACGGTGTCGCGTGGGGATCGCTGACCGCGCGGCTGCGCGATATCGCCGTGAAAGGACACCTGCCCAGGCGGGAGATGGAGCGCGTGAAGACGGTATACGCCGAGGCCGAGCCGGGGCTGCCGCGCGTGCTGGTGATTCATCACAATCTGCTGCGCGGTGATCTGTCCAGGCGGATGGGGCTCGCGCGCTGGAAGCGCGCGCAACGACGCATCGTCGAAGCGGGTACCGACGTCGTGTTATGCGGGCACGACCATCAGGAAGGCGCCGAGATGCTCGATGGGCGCGTCGTGGTGTCGACCGCGGGAACGCTTTGCACGCGCGCGCGCGGGGGCCGGCCGGTGTCCTTCAATTTCGTCACCATCGATCCGGCGGCCGTGCAGGTCACCTTCTTCCGGTGGGACTCGGCGAAGCGACGGTTTCAGCCCTCGGACACGGCGGCATTTGCTCGGCCGCAGGGCACGTCGAAGCCGCACGCTTCCCAGCCCGTCCCCGCAGCGCAAGAGTAGGGGTTAGTTTTGGTGGTCCCGGGCCACAGGCCCAGGGCTCGCCACCAATCAATACCTTGAGGCCTGAATGCCCCCGAAGTTTTCCGGCGTTGATTTTTACAATATCGACGGTCTGCTGTCCGAAGAAGAGCGCGCCATTCGCGACACGGTCCGCGACTGGGTCGATGAAAACCTGATGCCGGTCATCGGCGAAGCCTATGTCGCCGGCAAATTCCCGAAACAACTCATCCCCGGCATGGCCGAGCTCGGCCTGTTCGGCGCGAATCTGCCGGAGGAATACGGCTGTGCCGGGCTGAACAACGTCGCCTACGGCTTGATCATGCAGGAGCTGGAGCGCGGGGACTCGGGCGTGCGCTCGTTCGCGTCGGTGCAGGGTGCGCTCGTGATGTATCCGATCTACGCCTTCGGCTCGGATGAGCAGAAGAAAACGTGGCTGCCGCAGATGGCGAGTGGGAAGGTCATCGGCTGCTTTGGTCTGACTGAGCCCGATTATGGCTCGAATCCGGCCGGCATGATCACCGTCGCAAAAGAGATGAAAGACGGGTGGACCCTGAACGGCGCCAAGATGTGGATCACCAACGGGTCCACCGCCCAGGCCGCGGTCGTGTGGGCGAAGACGGGTGCGCTCGACGACGCGAACTCGATCCGCGGTTTTATCGTGCCGACCGACACGAAGGGATTTTCAGCCAAAGACCAAAAAGGCAAGCTGTCGCTGCGCGCGAGCGACACGAGCGAGTTGGTGCTCCAGGACGTCCATCTGCCCAAGGACGCGATCCTGCCAAAGTCGGGCGGTCTCAAGTCTCCGCTCATGTGCCTCACCGCCGCGCGCTACGGCATCGCGTGGGGCGCGGTCGGCGCCGCGATGGCGTGCTACGACGAAGCAGTGAGCTATTCCAAGCAGCGCGTAATGTTCGGCAAGCCGCTCGGGGGATTTCAGCTGCAGCAGGCGCGTCTCGCCGATATGCTGACCGAGATCACCAAGGCTCAGCTGCTCTGTCTGCAGCTCGGCAGACTGAAAGACGACGGCAAATCGACGCCGCAACAGGTGAGCTTGGCCAAGCGCAACAACGTCGACATGGCCACCGACGTCGCACGTGAGACACGGCGCCTGCTGGGCGCGAATGGGATCCTCGCGGAGTATCAGGCGATGCGCCATCTCGCGAATCTCGAGTCGGTGTACACGTACGAGGGGACGCACGACGTCCATACACTGATTCTGGGACAGGAAATCACGGGGCTCAACGCCTTCAATTAGGAGGATGCGTGACGCGGCGACTGGCGCTGGTCTTGGCGATGATGCCCGTGAGTGCGTGGGCGCAGGGAACGTTCGACGGGACGTTGAACGGGACGATGACGGCGAGCGGAACGGTGATCCCCTTCCGCTACGCGCAACTGGGCAGTCACATCCGGACGGAGTACACGATGGAGGGCAATTCCGTCGTGACGATCTTTGACGCGACGACGGGCAACATGCTCTACATCATCCCGCAGCAGAAAAAGTACCTGGTCTCGAATCTCCGTGAGTCGGGCGGCATCGCGCGCCAAATGGCCAGGGCCATGATGGGTCGCGGGGCCGGTGGGGACGTGCCGGACTTCAGCAAGATGAAGGTCACTCCGACCGGACAGCGCGAGACCATCGCGGGGGTCTCCTGCGAACATTACCTGTTCGAGTATGCCGACTCCGCCAAGGCCAAGAACAAGGTCGACATGTGCGGCGCGCCGGGGATGGGATTCATGGGATTGGCTGGTCAGGAAGGCTCGATGATGCCTTCGACGGTTGCGATGATGCGCTCGCAGAACCCCGCGCTGGCCAAACTGGCCCATCAGGGCTTCTTCCCGCTCAAAATGAACATCATGGGAGAGCACGGCACGGCCGTCTGGACCGTCACGCAATTGAACCGGGGCCGGCCTGACGCGACGCTATTTCAGCCTCCGGCTGGGTATACCGAGCTGAAGATTCCGACCGGACATGACTAAGTAGAAACCCGGGGTTCCAGTCGCCCGTTATGAGCGCCATGCACCTCGCGCTGCTGCTCGTCCTCGCACAAATGCAGATTGTAGACATTCACGACCTCGCTTCCCGAGAGCATCGGGTGAGCGTGTTCGTGCTGCCGTCCGAGCAGGAAGTCACGATCACCGCAACGGGCGCTGAACCATGGCCGGACAGGCTCCGCACCCGGGACGACGCGCACTGGCAGGACGATGAGCAGACCACCTGGCCCGCCGCGGCCTGGATCCTGGATGCGCGGACCCGCGCCGTCGTATGGGATCTGCGGGCAGTAGATACGAAGCGCGAATCCAACGGCCTGCGGCATTTTTCCGGCAACGTGCGGCTGCCGGCCGGCACCTACGAAGCGCATTACGCCTCATATCCATCCTCGTCGGTCACGTTCAACGAGAGCAGTCTCGATCTCAGCCTCAAGGACCTGATCCGCCTCGGCAGGCGCGCCAAGTACGGCGGTCCCTACGTCGAGAGCGGGCTCTACAAGCAGTTCGGGGTGACGATCAGCGGCACTGGTCGCCCGGCCAGTCCCGACGACATTGCCGCCGCGCACGCGGCGGCGACCAGCACCGCTATCGTCACACTCGCTCCCGAGCGCGCGCGAACGGCGCGAAAAGGCTTCGAGATCACCCGGCCGACGCCGGTCGAGGTCTATTCGATCGGCGAGTTGACGGCCGATGCGGCGGCCGACTACGGCTGGATCATGAACGCGGACACGCGCAAGCGCGTGTGGACGATGTCATACGAGTCGACCGATCCGGCGGGGGGCGCAGCGAAGAATCGTGTCGCGCACGAGACCCTCAAGCTCAAACCGGGCCATTACGTCGCCTACTTCGCGTGCGATGATTCGCACAGTCCCGACGACTGGAACAGCATGCCGGCCACCGATCCGGAGTCCTGGGGGCTGACATTGCGCGTGGCTGACCCGGCGGCGCGCGCGTCGGTCCGTCCCTTCGACTACGAGCCGGTGCCGGCGGGTCAGACGATCGTTTCCCTGATTGGCGTCGAGGACGATGAGATGCGCAGTGCCGGGTTCGCGCTGCGGCGGCCGATGGACGTGCGGATCTACGCGATCGGCGAAGGTTTTTCCGACCACATGGCGGACTACGCGTGGATCGTGGACGACGAGCAGCACAAGCGGGTGTGGGGGATGAGCTACGCGAACACCGGGCACGCGGGCGGCGCCGAGAAAAACCGGCTGTTCGACAGCGTCATTCATCTCGCGCCCGGCAATTATCTCGTCTACTACAAGAGCGACGATTCGCATTCCTACGATCACTGGAACGGGGCTCCCCCGGCCGAGGAGCGGTACTGGGGCATCAGCATCTTCCCGGCGACCGGGAAGCTGAATTCGGCCGACGTCGGTCCGTTCATGACGATGCACGCCACGGATTTTACGATGGCCCAGCTGAACCACATGGGCAACGATGAAGACGCTCGCACCACATTCCAATTGACCGAGCAGACCCGGGTGCGGGTCCTGGCGATCGGCGAAGGCCGCGATAGTGAGATGTTCGACTACGGCTGGATCGAGGACGCGGCGGGGGACGTGGTCTGGAAGATGAAGTACGACGATACGCAGCCCGCCGGCGGCTCGGACAAGAATCGCTCGTTCGACGGCGTCATTACGCTCCCGGCCGGCAGCTATGTGTTGCGTTATACCTCCGACGGCTCCCACTCCTACGGCAACTGGAACGCCAATCCTCCCGACGATCCCGAACGTTGGGGGATCTCTCTGTTCCGATCGGCAAAGCCCTAGCGTAGCTTTCGGGCCTCATGAAAATCGCCGTATGTGTCAAGCGCGTGCCCGACTCGGAGACGCGCGTGAAGATTTCGCCTGACGGCAAAAGTCTCGACGAAGCCGGGGTGAAATTCGTGTTGAACCCCTACGACGAATTCGCAGTCGAAGAGGCGCTGCGGCGCAAAGAGAAAGCCGGAAGCGGCGAAGTAGCCGTCTTCTGCCTCGGTCCCGCGGCGGCGCAGGAGACGATTCGCACCGCGCTTGCGATGGGGGCCGACCGGGGCGTGCTGCTCCAAACGGACAAGATTCCCGCCGATCCGTACGAGACCGCGAAACTGATCGCAGCGGCCCTGAAACCGGACACGTGGGACCTGATTCTCTTCGGCCGCATGGCGATCGACGACTACAATCATCAAATCGGATCTCTCGTTGCTCAGCTCCTCGATCTGCCGTGTGTGACCGCCGTCTCGCATCTCGACATCCAGGGCGCGAAGGGCGTCGCCGAGCGCGAGATTGAGGGCGGCATCGAGGTGCTCGAATTCCCGCTGCCGGCTGTCGTCACCGCCGACAAAGGTCTCAACGAGCCGCGCTACCCCGCGCTCAAAGGGATCATGGCGGCAAAGAAGAAGCCCCTCGAGATCAAACCGGTGCAGCCTGCCGCCGGCGGCATGGAAATCGTCGCGCTGGCGCCGCCGGCCGAGCGCAAAGAGGGCAAGATCGTCGGCGAAGGCGCCGCTGCCGTCGGCGAGCTGGTTCGGTTGCTTCGCGAAGAGGCCAAGGTTCTGTGAAAACGCTCGCCGTGCTCGAGCAGCGCGACGGCAAGCTGCGCAAAGTCTCGTTTGAGGTCGTCACCGCCGCCCGGCGCCTCGGCGGCCCGGTCGATGCCGTCGTATGCGACACGACGGACCGGGAAGGCTGTGCGGCAGCGCTCGCCGACAAGGCGAAAGCCGGCGGCTACCGCGCCGTAGTGTTTACGGCGACTGCCACGGGCCGAGACCTCGCGCCGCGGGTCGCGGGCAGGCTCGGCGTCGGTGTCGCCGCCGATCTCACCGATCTTGCGGCCGACGGTGACGCAATTATCGGCACGCGCCCGGTCTACGCGGGCAAAGCGCTCCAGAAGGTTCGCGTCACCGCGCGGCCCGCCGTGCTGTCGCTTCGGCCCAATATCTTCACGCCTGATGAGGCCGCCGCCGGCGTGAAGCCCGAGACGCTCTCGGTGACATCGAGCGGGCGGGTGAAGGTGAGCGAAATCAAGCCGGCGCCCGCGGGCACGCTCGACGTCGCCGAGGCGCAGGTCATCATCTCGGGCGGCCGCGGGCTCAAGGAGCCGGCCAACTTCAAGGTGCTCGAGGAGCTGGCGCAGGCGTTTGGCGGTCGCGCGGCGGTCGGCGCATCGCGCGCCGTGGTGGATGCCGGCTGGCGTGCGCATGCCGACCAGGTCGGACAGACCGGCAAGACCGTCAGCCCCTCGCTCTATATCGCCGTCGGCATTTCGGGCGCGATTCAGCACCTGGCGGGCATGCGTACGTCGAAAGTCATCGTCGCAATCAACAAAGACAAGGACGCACCCATCTTCAAAGTCGCCGACTACGGCGTCGTCGGAGACTTATTTGAGATCGTTCCCAAGCTGACCGAAGAGATCCGCAAGCTGCATGGCTAACCAGAAGCAGGGAGATGGGAGCAGGGAGCAGTTCATTCCGGCTCGATACCAGCCGTCGTTGCCGTTGGACAAACTGATCATCCAGGACGGATCCGAGGGTGCCGGTGACCGCATGGATCTTGACGTCCTCATCGTCGGCGCGGGGCCGGCGGGGCTCGCGTGCGCGATCGCGCTCGCGCAGCTGGCGAACGCAGACGGGAGCGAGCTCAACATCGGCGTTCTGGAGAAGGCCGAAGCGTTGGGAGAGCACTCGCTGTCGGGCGCGGTCGTCAATCCGCGCGCGCTGCGCGAGCTGTTTCCCGACCTGAAGGACTCCGACTTCCCATTCCGCATGCCGGTCTCGCGAGAGACGGTGTACCTGCTGACCAAACGCGGGCGACTGCGCCTTCCCACGCCGCCGACGATGCACAACCGCGGCTACTACGTCGCGTCGCTGTGCGAGCTCGTGCGCTGGCTCGGCGGCAAGGCGGAAGCGCTCGGCGTCAATGTGTTTACCGGATTCCCCGCGGCACAGCTGCTCGTGCGTGACTCGGCGGTTGTGGGGGTGCGCACCGCGCCGGCGGGACTCGATCGCGATGGCAACCCGACAGCCGGCGGCGCGGCGCCCAACGATCTCGTCGCCAAAGTCACGGCACTGGCGGAGGGGACGCGCGGGTTATTGGCCCAAACGTGGTGCCAGTGGCAGCGCGTGCCGTCGGACAATCCCCAGATCTTCGCACTCGGCGTCAAGGAGCTGTGGGAGACGAAGCAGCCGCTCGATCGCGTGATCCATACCCTGGGCTGGCCGCTCCCGAACGACGCGTTTGGCGGCAGTTTCATCTACCCGCTCGAGCCGAATCTCGTCGCGCTCGGGTTGGTTGTCGGGCTCGACTATCGCGATTCGACGCTGGACGTGCATCAGTTGCTGCAGACGTTGAAGCGGCATCCGCTGCTGGCCGATTTGCTGGCTGGCGGCGAGATGGTGGAGTGGGGCGCCAAGACGATCCCGGAAGGCGGCTTCTTTGCGCTGCCGGAGCGGCGCGCTGGCGACGGCGTCGTTGTGCTCGGCGACGCGGCGGGATTTGTCGATGTGCCGTCGCTCAAGGGCATTCATTACGCCATCCAATCGGGCATATACGCGGCGCGCGCCATCTTCCAGAACCTGCAAACAGGCGCGTCGCTCGCCGAGTACGACCGCTTGGTCAACGCGTCCTACGTCGCGCGCGACCTGTATCGCACGCGTAACATGCGGCTGGGCTTCCGCGATGGATTCTATCTGGGCGGCCTGCGCGCGGCATTGATGACGCTCACGGGCGGTCGATTTCCCGGCGGCAAGTACGCGATGCACGCGGATGCCGAGGTGGCGCGGCATGTTGGTGCCGAGACAGCGAGCAACGGCGGCGTGAGCAAGGTCGATGCGGTGTTCAAGTCAGGCAACGCGACGCGCGACACGATTCCGAGTCATCTCATTGCCCGGGGCGATGTGCCACCCGAAGTCGCCCGATTCTACTCCCACATGTGTCCGGCCGGTGTATATGAAGCGGGCGACGGGGGGGGCAGTTTGCGGATCAATGCGCCGAACTGTGTGGACTGCAAAGCCACAGACGTCTTAGGGCCTCGCTGGACACCACGAGAAGGCGGGAGCGGCCCGAAGTACAAGAGGATGTGATCGACTAAGCCGCGCCGTTTCCGCCGTTCAGCCTGAAATACTGACGAGCCTTCTCCACGAGCTGCGTAGTCGACATCGGCAGATTCCGTTTCACCCACAACATCGTCCGCTGACCGCTGGGGAAGCGGCGCGCACCGTCCTGCCGCGTCACGCCGGCCATCTGCGTGAGCGCGATGCCGAAGATCTCCTTGCTGGCACGGTCGAGCGCGGCCCCGAACTGCTCGTCCTCCGGCGTGCCGAGGATCTCGGAATGGGTGCGACCGAGCTCCTCGAGCGGTCGCTCGTAGGAGTGTTCGCACTGCGTGTCCATCGTGTACCCGCAGTACAATGCAAACGCGTAAGCGGCGCCGAGCGCATTCCAGAAATCTTCGAGCCGCACTGCGGCGTCGGTATGACCCCCGTTCCACAGCGTGTTCGCGAGCTCCGAGTAGATGCGAATACCGCGGCCGAACGGCTGCAGCCGTGACAGCATCGGCCCGAGGACGCTGCGGAAGTCGGCCCATTCGGGGAGGCCATGCTCCAGGAATTGTTCGAGGATGCGGTCGGCATGCAGCACGGCGAGCTGCCCGGAGTTGGCCAGCGACTTCGGATGAAGCTTGCTCGCGGCAAGACGCTCGAAGAGCCGCTCGACCTGAGCGGGCGCGGCGATCACGAGCACGCTGTTGCCGCGGCGTAATCCCGCTTCGAGAAACGCGAATACCGATTCGACGAGGCTATCCGGCTCGCGATGAAACTGCGCGAAATGACGCCCCGGGGGCGCCTCGAGCAGGAGGGACACTAACGACTACTTCAAAGACTCTTCGTAGTACCGGCGCGCCCGCTCCAGCACGGCCGCGCTGGCCGACGGAAGGTTGCGCTTGACCCAGAGCATCGTACGCTGGCCGCTCGGGAAACGCTGCTCGCCGCTGTCGCGCTGGCGGGAGAAGCCCACCATCTGCGAGAGCGGCACCCCAAACACGTCGCGGCTGGCGGCATCCAGTGCGACGCGGAAGCGCTCATCTTCCGGCGTGCCGATGATGTCAGAGTGCGTGCGGCCGATCTCCTCGATCGGTCCGTCGTAGGTGTGGTGGTGATGCACATCGAGCATGTAGCTGCAGAACAACGAGAACGGATACAGCCGCGCGAGCTCGTTCCAGTACTCCTCGAGACGAATGGCGGCGTCCTGCTTCCCTTCGTGCCACAACAGGTTCACCATCTCGCCATACGCCCGGGTCGTGCCGCGCCCGAACGCGCGTACCCGTTCAAACACCGCCTTCATCGCGTCGTGAAAATCATCCCAGTCGGGCATGTCGTGCCGCATGAATTTGCGGAGCGTAAGCTCCGCATCGTGCAGCTCGAGCTGGCCGGACTTGAGAAACACGCCGGGCTCGAGATCGTCCTGCCGCAGGCGCGCCAGGAAGAGATCGATATGCTGTGGCGTGGCGATCACGATGACGCCGTTGCCGCGCCGCAGGCCCGTCTGCAAGTAGAGCGTGACGGCTTCGGTGAGGGCCTGCGGGTCACGGTGCAGCTGCGCGAAGTGCCGGTTGACCGGCGCATTGATCAGCAGCGCACTGATAAGTGGCGACGGCATTTAGCGGACTTCCGGAATGGTAGCGGGCACGCGCATGCGGTAACGTACGAGCCGCCCTAAACGCTACAATCAATCTTGTGACGGAGTCGCTGTGAATTTTTTTCGGTCTGAGGGTGTAATCCTTTGGATTGAGGATCAGCGGAAACTGAGCTTGACGCCGTCGATGATGAATTGAACGGCAATCGCGCACAAGACAAGTCCCATCAGGCGCGTAAGGATGCGCATGCCGGTTTGGCCGAGCCGCCGCTCGACGATCGACGCTGCCGACAGCACGAAATATGTGAGAACCGAGGTCAGCACGATGGAGACATAGACCGTCGCCGCCGCCGCGACGGACTTCGCGCCGAGCGCGAGCACCATGACCGTGGAGATCGCGCCGGGTCCCGCCAGCATCGGCACACCGAGCGGCATAATGCCGATGTCGTCTTTCTGAATGCCTTCCGCCGTCTCGACGGCGGTCTCGCGCTGCTGGCTGCGCCGCGCCTGCACCATGTCGAGCGCGTTGAGCCCGATGAGCACGCCGCCCGCGATCTTGAAGGCCCCGATCGTAATCCCAAAGAGCTTGAAAATCAGGCTGCCGCCCAACGCAAACAGCATGAGGGTGATCGCGCAGGTCCACGCGCCGCGCCGAGCGAGCACACGGCGCTGCGGCGGAGTATCGCGCGCCGTCATCGCCAAGAAAGTCGGGATGACCGCGAACGGATCTACGATGAAGAAGACCGACGTGAAGATGAGCAGCAGCTCCATTGCGCGTGCGCTCATCGTGCGGCGCTCAGGAGGCCCGCGCGGATGCGGCGCATCCGGGATGTGAGCGAAGCGAGATCGCGGAGCTGCGCATGCACGTGCCGGTACGTGCCGGCGCGGAATCGAATCGTGAGGGGCTGGCTGTCGCGGACGACATCCACGACGACCGCCCCATGCGGACCGACGGCGCGGACCGCCGACCGCACGTCCGTGTTGTCGATGATGGTACGCCCATTGATGCGCACCAGCTCGTCGCCGGTCTGGAGACCTGCCGCCGCGGCGGCACTCCCAGGCTCGGCCACCGCGCGCCACCGGCCGCCTTGCGCCGCCGGCGGAATCGAGCCGATACGCGCGTCGACGGCGGGCGCCGTCGAGAACGAGACCTGCCATCCGGCCGCACGGACGTAGTCATTCCAGGGAATCTCGGCGCTGCCCGTGACGTAGAGCCGCCAGAACCCCTCGAAATCGTGTCCCGTGGCTTCGCGCACGGCCGCCACGAGCTCATCGCGCGTGAAGCCGCGCTCGCCCGCGTAGTGCGCCAGCAGGTAGCGCATCACATCGTCCAGCGATTTGGTGTCATTGGTCGAATCGCGAATCGCCAAGTCGAGCAGGAAGCCCAGCACTTCGCCCTGAAGATAGTAAGAGATGACGTCGCCCTTGTTGACGGCGGGAGAATCCCATGCCGTCCACGACGAACGTTCGGGCGAGACCAGCAAACGGGCGGGATTGCCGTGGTGATTGCCGATCGATGTGGCGAGCCCCTGGGCGAATTCCGCGGGCCCTTCGAGTCCCGAGCGCGCGAGAATCACGTCGGCGTAGTAATCGGTGACGCCTTCGCTCCACCACAGATTGACCGTGCGCACTTCGTGCTCGTAGTCGAACGGCCCGAGCTCCACCGGCCGGATTCGCTTGACGTTCCAGGCATGGAAGAACTCGTGCGCGCTCACCGATCTGGCAGCGCGAGGATTTCGCGCGAGCGTTTCGGTCGTGACGCCGATGGTGGTCGAGTTGAGATGCTCGAGTCCGCCGCCTCGTCCGCCCACAAAGATGAACGTGTAATCATGGTAAGGTGCCGAGCCGAAGATGCCGATCGCCGTAGCAGAGATGCGGCGTAGCATGTCCACAAACGTGGTTGGCGCGTAGGCTCGGCCACCACCGAGATCGACGACGGCGCGATGCGGCGTCGCGCCGGCGGTAAAGGAATACGTGAGGAATGTGCCGAGCAGGACCGGCGAGTCGATCAGCACGTCGTAGTTGGGGGCCGCAAAGATGGTGCTGTCCTTGTTGGCCGGTGCGAGACCCGTGGCGATCCGCCAGCCCCGCGGCAGCTCGAACGTGAGACGAGCGGGCGCCAGCTTCCAGCCGTCGAGATACATGAAGGTGCGCGGACCGTCCACCACGCCGGAGCTCGCGCGCAGGAACCAGCGGTTGTTGGGCCGCCGCCATGCGACGGAATCCGTCAGCCCCGCCGTATACCGAACCGTGATCCGCGCGCTGCCGTGCGTGTCGATGAGCCAGGAGTTCGGCGAGTCCCGGCGAACCGGCAGCGGATCGCCGGCGGCGGTGACGGCGTCGAGGCCCCGGATGTTTTCCCAGGCGTCCATCAGCCGATACGCGCCCGGCGCCCAGTTCGGAATGACGAGACGGCTTGGATTCGGTGGACGATCGATCTGCACTTCCACCAGATAGGCCGACCGGTCGTCGGGAACCGTTACGCTGTAGAGGAGTTGCGGACTGGAGTCTTGCGCGCTGAGGAGCGCGGCCAGCAGCAGAATCAAATCGCGACCTGCACCACGCGGTCCTTACCGGACTTTTTGGCGTCGTACATCGCCTGATCGGCTCTGCGCAGAAGGTCGTCGGTGTTGGCATCCGTCGCTATGCAGGATACGACGCCGATGCTCGCGGTGACGTTCGGCGTGCCTTTGAAGACGTCGCGCAGGCTCGCGATCAGCCGCTTGGCGGCGGCGTCCGCGAGCGCGGCTTCAGTTTCCGGCATCAGCACCGCGAACTCATCGCCTCCCAGGCGACCGACGATATCGGACTGCCGCACTGATGATCGCATGGCATCGGCCACGAGACGGAGCACCGCGTCGCCCGTCTGGTGGCCGTGCGTGTCGTTGATGACCTTGAAGTTGTCGAGATCCATGTAGATCAGCGCGAGCGGGCGCGGATAGCGGCGATTGCGGTCCAGCTCCTGGCCGAGCCGGTCGGCAAAGGCGCGAGCGTTGAGGACATTCGTGAGCTGGTCGATGATGACCAGTCGCGCGAGGGCGGCCTGGCTGCGACGCAGCATTTGAAGCCCCGCCATCGCCACGCCCAGCACAACCAGGTAGGCCAGCGCCGTGAGCACGCGCCACACGATCGGCGTGTCGAGCGGCATCTGGACCCATGCGATCGTCTCGCGGAATCCCGTCGTGACGACCGCGAATACGATGCCCCAGCCCAGCCCCTCGGTCCACGTGACGAGCAGGACCGGCACGATGTACAGGATGCCGAGCCGCGCATCGGGCGGCGTGATCGCGTTGAGCCAATAGACGAATAACGTGAGCAGAACGTAGCCGGTGAGCCGCAGCACCTGGCGCAGGGCAGGCGAAGAGGGCACGCGCATCAGTAGGGCGGCTCCGCGACGTGCCGGGGATCGTCGAGGACGAGCGCCTCGAGCTCCGTCCCCGCGGGAACAGTAGACAGCTCGGCGGGAACGATAAGCAGCGCGTTGGCGAGCACCATACTGGTGAGAATGCCAGACCCTTGCGGCCCTGTCAAACGCGCCTGCCCGTTCTCCACGATGGCCCGGAGGTAGTGTCGCAGCCTGGGACCTAACGTGATCGGCTCCGCCGCGGTGACCGGCGTGGTGTGGCGATAGGGCAGGCGATGCCCCTGGAGCCGCCGGATCGCCGGTCGCACGAACAGCTCGAACGTAACCATGGTGCTGACCGGGTTCCCGGGCAGCCCGATCCACGGGATGCCGCGGAGCAACCCAAATCCGACCGGCGCGCCCGGCCGCATCGCGATGCGCCAGAGCTTCAGCTCGCCGCCCAGCTCCTGGAGCACGTCCCGGACCAGGTCGTGCTCCCCGACGCTGACGCCGGCCGTGGTGATCAGAAGGTCGGCCTCGGCGGCCCCGCGCAGATGCTCGCGCAGGCTTTCCTTACTATCGCGCGCGACGCCGAGGTTGACCGGCTCCGCGCCGGCGCGACGGATCAGTGCGTCGAGCGTATAGGAGTTCGATGTCGCGATCTTGGTGCCGGCGAGAATCTCGTCCCGGCGATCCAGGTCGACAATCTCGTCGCCCGAGCCCATGAAGGCGACGCGGGGGCGGCGGTGCACGAGCGGAGTGCCCCAGGCGATCGAGGCCAATACGCCGAGTTGCGCGGGCCCGAGGGCCGCGCCGGCTGTGAGCACGACGACACCCTTGCGAATGTCCTCGCCACGACGCCGGATGTTCTTTTTCGCGTCGCGCGTGTTGCGAATCGCGACCCGGCCGTTGGAGTCTTCCCCCAGGGCCGTGTCCTCCTGCCGGATCACCGTATCCGCGCCCTGCGGCAGCGGCGCGCCGGTGAAGATGCGTGTCGCTTGCGCCTTGCCGATCGATTTCTGAGGAAACTGCCCGGCTGGGATCGTCTCGATCACCTCGAGGACAGTCTCCGCCTCCACCAGATCGGCGCTACGCACGGCGTATCCGTCCATTGCCGAGTTATCCCAGGGCGGCAAGTCGATCGGACTGGTGACATCCTCGGCGAGCACGGCGTCGAGCGCATCGCGCAGCGGCCGGCGCTCGCTGGAGAGCGGCCGGCAATTGTCGAGGATGATGCGCGCGGCCTCCGCGGGTGTCATCAGGGAGGGAGAATCTTCGCTCGGTCCCACGCGAGGCTGGCGAGCGTGACGAGCCACGCGGTATCGCTGAACCGGAAGACGGAGAACGGCATGCGCAGGTCGCGATCGTCGGTCACCATCGCGACCCAGTCGGTCGGATCATGGACGGCCGGATCGAAAATCGGCTTGGGTCCCGCCGCCGTGCGATAGACTTCGATCTTGGGCAACGGCGCGCGCTTGAATCCCTCGACGAGCACGATATCGGCACCCTCGAGGTACTCCTGGGTGAGGGAAATCGGGTCGGATTCGACTTCGGTCCGCTCGAACAGCACGCGCTGCCCCGGTCCCTCCATGAGCACGCGCTCCGCCTTTCCTTCATGCCAGTGACGCCAGGTGTCTTTGCCCTTCTGGTCCATGTCGGCAGCGTGCGAGCCGTGCTTGATGGTCATGACGCGGAACTTGCGGCGCGCGAGCTCCGCCGCGAGCGCGACGAGAAACGTCGTCTTGCCCGCGTTCTTGAGGCCGATGATCGAAATCATCCGGGTCGCCGCCACAGCGCCTCCGCCTGCACAAGGTCGTCCGGCGTGTTCACGTTGAAGAACAGCATAGCAGGATCGCCGAACCTCTGGACCTCGGCGAGGGGGAGGATACCGACCCTCACGTCGCCATGGAAGGAGATGGCCTTCAAGTCGCCGCTGTCGAGCCGGCGCGCGATCGCCGGGCCACACGCGGGGCCGTACACCGCGCACAATGGCTCGAGCCCGCGCCGGCCCGAGCTCTCCGGTAAAAAGGCGTCATAAGCCCCTGCGGTGAATCCATGGACCAACGCTCTGAGCAAGGCATCGGGTACGAACGGCATATCCCACGCGACGCAGAGCACCGCTCCTGCTCCCGCGGTCACCGCGGTGTAGATGCCGCCAAGACTGCCGAAGCCGGGCCGTGAATCCGGGATCGTCGTGAGGTCGGGTCGCCAGGTTTTTGCGTCGGAGGCGTTGGCCACCAGCAACGGCGGGGAATTCGTAACGGCGCGCACTCCGTCGATGACGCGATCGAGAATGCGGCGGCCTCCCACCAGGCCGAGCCCCTTGGGCGCACCGCCGTAGCGACTCGCGGCGCCGCCGGCGAGGACCGCCCCGCGCACGCTAGTCTTTGAGCCGACCGTGTTCGATGGCGAGGCAGTGATCCATGATGAAGGGGACTCCGGCCGCCGCGGCGCGCTCCTGCGCGTCGTGGTCGACGATGCCCAGCTGGAGCCAGATCAACTTGGGCTTGATCGCAATCGCC
This sequence comes from Gemmatimonadota bacterium, assembly GCA_003221035.1. Taxonomy (GTDB): domain Bacteria; phylum Gemmatimonadota; class Gemmatimonadetes; order Gemmatimonadales; family GWC2-71-9; genus 20CM-2-65-7. The sequence goes on along the minus strand of QHUB01000016.1, from coordinate 32,307 downwards.
TCGTCCACGATCGGGGCGACGTGCTCAGAGCGGCGAAAGATGTTGACGATGTCGATGTCGTGCTTGCGTGCCGCGTCGGTGAGCGTGCGGTAACTTTTTTCGCCGAGGATTTCGCCGTGACCGGGATTCACGGGCACGATCGTGTAGCCCGAGCGCTGCATGTACTGTGAGACGGAGTTGCTCGGCCGCATGGGATTTGGCGACAGGCCGATAACGGCGATTGTGCGCGATTCCTGCAGGAGCTCGCGGAGCTCCTGATCACTGAGCGTCATGGCTCGCGCCTGTGCAGATGCGGCGTGCCGCTGACCGCGCGACCGACCAGCACCATGCCCGACCGTTCGGCGATGGTGACCGCCAACGTCGAGGGCACGCTTGGCGTCGCGACCCACGCCAGCCCCGCCCGCACTGCCTTGAACGCGAGCTCGGCGGAAATGCGGCCGGTGACCAGGAGGCCGCGGCCCGCGATCGGAGTGCGCGCGAGCACCGCCGCGCCGATCACCTTGTCCACGGCGTTGTGGCGGCCGATGTCTTCGGCGTGAAAGAGCAGGATCGCGCCGTCTGTGAGCGCGGCGGCGTGAATCCCGCCCGTGTCGTTGTAGCGCACGCCGACGGCGAAGAGCTGCTTGAACAAAGCGCGCAGCGTCTCGGCAGGAGGCGGATCGCCACGCGGCGGCGTTGAGCGCGCCATCGCCTCCGGGTCGGCGAGCATGGTCGCGACGGCGCCGCAGCCCGATGCGAGGACTCGCTTCCGATTCTCGCCTTTCACTTCCGCCAGCCGCTCGGGCTTTACGTCGGCCCAGAAGCCGAGGTCCGGGGCGCACGGGCGAAGCTGCACGAGGTCGTCGAGCGAGGCGATGTACCCTTCGCCGTGCAGCCAGCCGACGGCGAGCTCCTCGAGCTGGTCGGGCGTGCACATCCAGGTGACGGCGGGTTCGCCGTTCACCTCGAGCCACACGGGCCACTCCTCCACGACGGCGGAGTCGGCCCGCATGCGCCCGCTACGTTTCCCCGCGGTATTCGGAGTAGAGATGGGGACTCTCCTCGATGCGCACGCAGTGGAGCGTCACGCCCTGAGGCAGCTGGTCGACGATGCGCTCCCATATGTACATCGCGAGCGCCTCGCCCGTCGCGACCCAGGTCCCGGCGGCGAACGACGCGATGTCCTTGTTGATGTGCCGGCCGTCGAAGCGCGCCACGACTTCCAGCTGTAACAGCTTCTTGAGCGCCGGCAGGCTCATCACGCCGCCCTTGGTCGGATCGACGGCAGCCTTCACCGTCACGGCGCACTTGTACTGATGGCTGTGATCGTGGGTCGCGCCGGCGAACTCGGGCGTTTCGGGGAAGCGATGCGTCGCGGTGAATTCGACGATGCGGGTGAGGTACGCGGTCGGCATTCCTTAGAATACCCGGACGGCAGTGGCCTTGAAAGAGAAGACGACCCCACCGCCGGGCGTGAGCGCCAGGTCGCGCGCGGCTTCCGCCGTCACGCTGGCCACGAGCTCGACGCCACCCATGTCGGCGCGCACCTGGACTCCGGCACCGCGCTGCTCGATCGCCATGCCGGTCACGCGGCCCTTGAAGACGTTGCGCGCCGACGAGGCCAGAGGCTCTTTGCTCACGAAGATGTCGGTCGGCGGGACGGCGAGCACCGCGGAGCCGGCACGGTCGGTCACCGCGGCGATGTGGATGCTACCGACCCGTACGCTCTTCAGTCCCTCTCCGGCGGGCAGCTCGACGCGAAACAGATTCTCCGGCGTCACAGGCGAGAGCCGGCCTTCGGCAAGAGCGCGGATGTCATCGGCCCAGCGATAGGCGTCCTCGAGCAGATGCGACGCGATGCACACCGCAAACGGCCGCTCGACACGCTCGGCGCTGAGCGCGCGGTACAGCGCACCAGCGGCCGCGCGGTCCGCGGAGCTGGTCGGTTCGTCCAGCAGCAGGACGTCGGTGCGCAGGACGAGGGCGCGCGCGACCGCGACACGTTGCACCTCGCCGTCGGACAACTCGGTGCGTCGCCGGGCGAGCAGCGGCGCCAGCCCCAGCTTGTCCACGACGTCGCCGATGATACCATCCGCCGCCGCGTGCCGAATGTCGCGCACGCGCAGGCCGTACTCGAGGTTCTCGCGAACCGTGCCGCGAAACAGGATCGGGCGTTGTTCGACCAGTGTGACGCGCGAGCGCGCCGCAGCTCGCGCGCGGCCGGAGACCGGTGTGCCGTTCCAGAGGACATGACCTTCCGTGGGCTTTTCGAGGAGCGCGAGCAGGCGGAGGAGCGTGCTCTTGCCGGCGCCGTTGTGACCTACCAGGGCCACGGTCCCGTTCTTGGGCAGGCCAAACTGCTCGAAGTCGAGCACCACGCGCCCTTCGTAGCGGTGCCGCACGTACCGGAGCTCAACCACTGCCGCCCCCCCGGCCCTGCAGCACCTGCAGCGCGATGTTGACGACGAGCGCGAGTAGCAGCAACACGAGGCCGAGCGCGAGCGCCATGCCGAAATCACCCTGCGACGTGTAGAGCGCGACCGCGGTCGTGAGTGTGCGGGTTTGGCCGCGAATGTTGCCCCCGACGATCAGCGCGGCGCCGATTTCCGCGACCACCTGGCCGAACGCCGCGGTGATCACGGCGGCAAGCGCAAACCGCGCCTCGCGCGCGACGGTCCACGCCGTACGCCATGGTCCGGCGCCGAGCGTCTCGGCCGTGCGGCGAATGCGCGGGTCAACGCCCTGCACGGCGGCAGCCGAGAGGGCGGCCGCGATTGGCAGGGCGAGACAGACATCGCCCAACACGATCGCCTGCCATGTGTAGAGCCACCCCATGGCGCCGAGTGGTCCGCGGCGCGACAGCAGGGCGTAGAGCAGCAGACCGACGACGACGGTGGGAAATGCGAGCGCGGTGTTGACGACGGTCAGGGCCGCGCGACGGCCCCAAAACCTTCGGGTAGCCAGGAAATAGCCCAGCGGCAGCCCCGCGACGCAGGCAATGGTGGTGGCGACAACGGCGACCTTGAGGGTTAAGGCTGCGATTCCGAGGACTTCAGAATCCCCCGCGAGGAGGAGCGACCAGGCCCGCCGAAAGCCCTCGGCTAGAAATTCCATCCAATGCCCACGCTGACCCAGGGATGCAATGTCCAGTCCGTCAGATCCTGGAAGATGGGCACCACGCGCGACCCGTCAGGCGCGGTCGAATGGAATGACACCGGATATTTGAGACGCCACCAGAGCAAACGCCCGTCGGCGTTGAGCATCAAGTGCCTCGGAAAGTACAGGCGGACTCCGCCCATGAAGTCGATGGTGAACTTGGTGCCGAAGGCATAGCCGCTCCTGGTCGTGTCGCCGGGCGAGTCGATGTCGAACGCGAGGCCAAGCCCGGTTCCGACATAGGGCGCGAGTCTGTGCCACGACTTGTTACCGGTGAGCTTGAGCTGCAAGGCGATCTCCGCCGTCCCGATGTTCGATGGATACGGCCCCGTCTTCTTGTTCGGATCGAGCCTGTTGAGTCGCGGGTCGATGATGTAGCGATCGCCCATGAGATAGGCGCCGGAAAACACAAATAACATCGTCTTACCGGCGTTCATCTCCCAGCGCCCGCCCTCCGTCTGCGCGTTCGTCATCCCGGCGTCGGCTTCACCGCGGTCGCCGCTCAAATATCCGGCGAAGAACACCGGTCCTTTGTGCCACGGGATGTCGCGATAGGGAGAGGAGCCGGGGTCGTGGCCGACCTGGGCCCCGGCTAGGTCATACGACGCTACGACGCTGAGTCCTACGAGCGCGCCTACAACGTACCGTCGTAACGTCATACCTCTCTGAGATCCTTTCCTGTCATTTCACGGGGTGGCTCAATATCCAGCAGGTTCAAGATCGTTGGCCCCACGTCGCGCAGCGAGCCACCGGCTCGCAGATGCTTCGTGCCCGCGCCCGCTCCCACCATCACAATCGGCACGGGATTGGTCGTGTGGGCGGTGTGTGGACCGCCCGTTGCCGGATCGATCATCAATTCACAGTTGCCATGATCCGCGGTCACGATCACGGTCGCCCCGGCCTGCTCGGCCGTGTTCAGTACGCGCGCCATGCAGTCGTCAACGGTTTCGACCGCTTTGATCGCGGCGGGGAGGACGCCCGAATGTCCCACCATGTCGCCATTGGCGTAGTTGCACAGGATGAAATCGTGGTTCCGCGCCGCGATCGCCGTGCACAAGACGTCCGTGACGCCGGGCGCGCTCATCTCCGGCATCAGGTCGTACGTCGCCACTTTCTGGGATGGGACGAGCAGCCGCTCCTCGCCCTTGTACGGCGGCTCGTAGCCGCCGTTGAAGAAGTACGTGACGTGCGCGTATTTCTCGGTCTCCGCCGTCCGGAACATCGTCTTGCCGTGATCCGACAGCACCTCGGCCACGATCTTCGACAGGACCATCGGTTCGAAGGCGGCGGGGAAGGGGAATGTTACGTCGTAGCGCGTCATCGTCACGAGCTGCACCCGCGGCCGGCCCTTCACATCGAAACCGTCGAAGTCCGGCATGGCGAGGGCGCGCACGATTTGCCGCATCCGATCGGCTCTATAGTTGAAGCAGAAGATCCCGTCGCCGTCTTTGATCAGCGGCGCGCCTTCGATCACGCGCGGCTTTACGAATTCGTCGGTTTCCCCCGCTTCGTACGCCTGCTTGATCGCTGCAATGGGATCCGGTACGGCGACGCCGACGCCTTTCACCATCGCATCGTAGGCGAGCCTAGTGCGATCCCAACGCTTGTCGCGATCCATCGCGAAGTATCGGCCGGTGACGGTGGATACAACGGGGGCCGGGCGCCGGGAGCCGGGAGCCGGGGATGACGTCCCAGACTCCTGACTCCTGACTCCAACGTCCTCGAGCAGTTCTTCCATAAATCCCAGCCCGGACTTCGGCGGCGTATCACGCCCGTCGAGCCACGCGTGGATCGCGATCCTGAGCTCCGCGCGCCTGCCGAGCTCCACAGCCGCCAGCAGGTGCTTGTCGAGCGCGTGCACGCCGCCGGTTCCGATCAACCCCATCACGTGCAACGTACCGTCGTGGCGACGGATGTCCTCGACCAGCTCGGCCAGCGCGGGAATGCGAAAGAACTCTCCAGACTCAACGGACTGGGAAATGCGAACGATATCCTGCGGAACCACGCGACCCGCGCCGAGATTGAGATGGCCGACCTCGCTGTTGCCCATTTGTCCTTCTGGAAGGCCAACGGCCAACCCTGAAGCTTCGAGCAGCGTGCGCGGTGCCCGCTCCCACAGCCGGTGCCACACCGGCGTCCTGCCGAGCTCGATGGCATTGCCGTCGCGCCCGGGCCGAAAGCCCCAGCCGTCGAGTACCACGAGCACCACCGGTTCGCGCGAGGTGCGCGTGCTACGGGACGTTGGCATATTGAAGGGGATGCAAGTTAGCCAGATCGTTCCCGCGCTACTAGTTGTGGTGAGCCTTGCGACGCCGGCACCAGCGGCGTCGCAGGACGCAGGCCGCTACCGGGTCAGTGTGGACAACGCCTGGTTCTATCAGGACGTCGCCGGGCGCCGCATCGCGCGCCTGACGCGTGGCGCGCTGGTGACCGCCGGAGCGACGCGCAACGGCTGGATTCAGGTCACGCTCGACGGCTGGATCTTCGCGACCTCCGTCGGGAAGAGCGACCGCCCCGATTTTGACCTGCTGGTCACGCGGACGCCGAACGAGAACCTGCGCGCCGCTCCCGCCGGTCCGCTGATCGCCGAGCTGGCGCAGGGCTTTGGACTGAAACGGGCGACCGCGCCCGACTCGAGCGGCCGCTGGGTGCATGTGAGCCGCGAGGGCTGGGTGCAGCGCAGCGCGCTGGCGCCCGTCGCCGACGTGGTCGCCACCAGGACGGCGGACACCACCACCGACACCAGCTCCATCAAGGGTGCACCCGCGCCGCCGCGCCCGGGCGACACCACGCGCGTGGACAGCACGCGCGCTCAACCGACGCGCATGACGACCCTCTACCGCGCCGCCGACGAGAGCGGCCCCGAAGCCGGCACGATCGCCGCCGACACGCCACTGCGGGTGCTGAGCCGCAACGGTGAGTGGACTCGCGTGCAGATCGAAGGCTGGGTGAAAGGCGGCGATCTCCAGGCGGCGCCGGCCGGGGTCCAGGTAGGTGTGACCGCCGCCGAATTACGCGCGGAGCCGCAGCGCTACGTGGGCCAGGCGCTCCGCTGGAATCTCGAGTTCATTGCGATTCAGAAGGCCGACGACCTGCGGCCCGACATTCCGAGCGGCGCGTCGTACGTATTGGCGCGAGGGCCGTTGCCGGAACGCGGCTTTGTCTACGTGATCGTGCCCGACGCCCGGCTGCCGGCGTTCCGCGCGCTCAACCCGCTCACCGCCATGACGCTCACGGTGCGTGTGCGCAACGGCCGCAGCCGCTACCTCGGCAACCCGGTTGTGGACTTGATATCGCTGGAGGGAGGAGTAACGCCGTGAACGACGTGCTGAACGAGCGCATTCGCCGCAAGCTCGACGCCATGCCCGACGAGCAGGCGTATCAGGTGTTGGATTACATCGAATTTCTGGAATCGAAGTACGCTCAGCGGGCGGCCGGAGCTCCCGCGTTTCAGAAGGTCGCCGAGACGCTCGAAGACACGATGCGGGCGGGCCGCGTGCCGGTCACGATCATTCGCGGCACGATGGACGCCGTAGGGAAGGCGGGACGTTTCTTCGAAGGAGTCGTCGCGGCCGGGAAGGCGGCGGTGGAGGAGGCGAAGAAAAAGCCGGCCGAAAAACCGGTTGAGGAAACCAAACCCACCCAGTAGCTTTCGAGATGGGAACCTTCCGACCCGACGTCGCGCTGACTTTCGACGACGTCCTGCTCGTGCCCCGTCACTCGACGGTGCATCCCCGGAACGTCAAAGTCGCCAGTCGCTTCACTCGCAAGATCCCGCTCAACATTCCGATCGTTTCCGCCGCGATGGATACCGTCACCGAGGCGGAGATGGCGATCGCGATGGCGCGCCAGGGCGGGATCGGCGTGATCCACAAGAACATGCCGGTGGATCGGCAGGCGGCCGAAGTGGATCGGGTCAAGCGCAGCGAATCGGGGATGATCATGAACCCGATCACGCTCGGTCCCGACCGCCCGTTGCGCGAAGCGCAGCAGCTGATGATGCGCTTCAAGATCTCGGGCGTGCCCATCGTCGACGGCGCCGGCAAGCTCGTCGGCATCATCACCAACCGCGACCTGCAGTTCGAGCGCGAGCTCGATCGGCCGATCCGCGAGGTGATGACTAAGGACAAGCTGGTCACTGCGCCCCTCGGCACCACGCTCGATGACGCCGAGCGTCTTCTCGCCAGGCACCGCATCGAAAAGTTGCCCGTCGTCGACAAGCAGGGACTCCTGAAGGGTCTCATCACCATCAAAGACATCTTCAAGCGGCGGCAGTATCCCGATTCCAATAAAGACCAGCACGGCCGTCTCCTCGTTGCGGCAGCAGTGAGCGGCACGCCGGAGGCCCGCGCTCGCGCGCAGGCACTGCTCGACGCGGGGTGCGACGTGATCGTGGTGGATTCCGCGCATGGACACAGTCAGGGCGTGCTCGACGCGGTCGCCTGCCTGCGCGACGCATTTCCCGACGCGCAGCTGGTCGCGGGAAACATTGCGACGGAGGCTGGCGCGCGCGCACTCGTAGAGCGCGGCGCGGACGCCGTGAAGGTGGGCGTCGGACCCGGATCGATCTGCACAACCCGCGTCGTCACGGGCATCGGGGTTCCGCAGATCACCGCGATCGTGGACGCCGTACGCGGAGCCGGCGACATCCCCGTCATCGCCGACGGCGGGATCAAGTATTCCGGCGATGCCGTGAAGGCGCTCGCGGCCGGTGCGTCGAGCGTGATGATGGGCTCGATGCTGGCGGGAACCGAAGAAAGCCCCGGCGAATCGTTCCTGCTCGAGGGACGCCGCTTCAAAGTGATTCGCGGCATGGGGAGCCTGTCGGCCATGGAGGAAGGCTCGGCCGATCGGTATTTCCAGGAAGGCGAGGTGTCGCTGCAAAAGCTCGTGCCCGAAGGGATCGAGGGGCGCGTGCCCTATCGCGGCCCGGTCGCGGACGTGGTGTTCCAGATGGTCGGCGGCCTGCGAAGCGGAATGGGGTACTGCGGGGTATGCGACATCGCTGCCCTGCGGACCGAGACCGAGTTCCTTCGGATCACGAGTGCGGGGCTGCGCGAATCGCATCCCCACGATGTGGTCATCACGCGCGAGGCGCCCAACTACAGTCTTTGACACCTTCCTCTATTGACAGATCGCCCCGCTCGCGGAACCTTGGGTCGATTCGTCACCCCGTTCCCCCTGCAAGCGGAGCCTGAATGAATCTCTTTCGCCGGAAGAGCGTCACCGAGCTGCAGAACGAGGCGGCGACCGACCACAGCCTGAAGCGGGCGCTCGGCGCGTTGAACCTCACCATGCTCGGCATTGGCGCGATCATCGGCACCGGGATCTTCGTCCTGACCGGTACGGTGGCCGCCCTGAACGCGGGACCAGCCGTGGTGCTGTCGTTCGTGCTGGCCGGTGTAGCCTCGATCTTCGCGGCCCTCTGTTATTCGGAATTCGCGTCGCTCGTGCCGATGGCGGGCAGCGCCTACACCTATGGCTATGCCACGCTCGGTGAGCTGATCGCGTGGATCATCGGATGGGACTTGATCCTCGAGTACGCGCTGGGAGCGGTCACCGTAGCAATCGGCTGGTCGGGGTACGTCGTGAGCTTTCTCAAGGATATCGGGATCACCATGCCCTGCTCGCTCGCCGCGGCGCACGGCGTCGTCGCGACGGGTTGCACCGAGCCGGCCACCCTCAATCTTCCGGCGGTGATCATCATCGCGATCGTCACGACCCTCCTCGTCATCGGCATCAAGGAATCGGCGAACGTCAACAACGTGATCGTGTTCGTGAAAGTCGCGGTCGTGCTGTTGTTCATTGTCGCGGCCGCGCATGCGATCAATCCCGCGAATTGGCACCCCTTCATGCCGCCGAATACCGGCCACCGCGGGGAGTTCGGCTGGACGGGGGTGATGACCGGGGCCGGCGTCGTCTTCTTCGCCTACATCGGATTCGACGCGGTCAGCACCGCGGCGCAGGAGGCGAAGAACCCGCAGAAGGACATGCCGGTCGGCATCATCGGTTCGCTCCTCGTCTGCACCGTGCTCTATATCCTGGTCGCGGGCATCGCCACCGGCGTCATGTCCTACAAAGACCTCAACGTCCCCGATCCCATCGCCGTCGCCGCCGACCACGCGGGACTCGGGTGGATGTCGTCGCTCATCAAGCTTGGCGCAATCGCCGGCTTGTCGTCGGTGATTCTCGTGATGTTGCTCGGCCAATCGCGCGTGTTCTACTCGATGGCGCGCGACGGGCTGTTGCCCTCGTTCGTCAATCGGGTTCACCCCCGGTTCCAAACGCCGTATATCACGTCGATCGTCACCGGCATCGGCGTCGCGATCGTCTCGGCGCTGCTGACCGTGCGTGAGGCGGGCAGCCTCGTCTCCATCGGCACGCTCCTGGCCTTCGTGATCGTCTCGATCGGCATCATGGCGCTGCGGGTCCGCGAGCCGAATCTGCCGCGCGCCTTCAAGACGCCGGCGGTATTTGTCGTCGCGCCGCTCGGCGCGATCTCGGCGCTCTACCTCATGATCTCGCTGCCGTGGACGACCTGGCGGCGGCTGATCATCTGGTTCGTGATCGGTATGATCTTGTATTTCGCCTACGGCGTGCGGCACTCCCGGCTGGCCGCCCGGGACGGGAAGACGACGGTCCCGCCGCGCTAAGATCCAGCGCGCGCGTGCGCTTCACTCGGGATCGCGCCGGCTCGCCTAAAGGATCTAGATCAAAGGCTGGATAGTGGGCGGGAGCGGGCATTAGCCGATTATCTTCTGCGGGATGAATCCGAACCCGAACGGCGTTCCGGTTCCGCCGACTCGCGCGTCGGCGGCGCGCGACGTGGCTGACGCACTCACGAGTGCCCACCACGTCGTTTTGACGACGCACGTCAACGCCGACGGCGACGGAGTGGGCAGCGAAATCGCCCTGTGGTATCTATTGCGCGCGCGGGGCGTCTCAGTCAGCATCGCCAATCCCACCGGCATTCCCGAACGTTTCAGTTTCATGATCCCCGAAGGCGCCGACGCGAGCGATCACGCCGTGAAGGAAATCGAGCGCGCCGACATCGTCGCCAGTCTCGACATCGGGGACTTGAGCCGCCTCGGCAGCCTCGCGGCGGTGATCAACAAGCGCCAGCCGCCATTTGTCTGCATCGATCACCACGTCGGTCCCGTCAAACTGCCGCCCGGGCCGTGTCTCATAGCGCCCGAGGCGACGGCGACCGCAGAGCTGGTGTTCGATCTTGCGAGCGTCGCCGGCTGGACGCTCACGGCCGAGGTCGCGGAGGCCCTGTATGTCGGGCTGCTGACCGACACGGGAGGCTTTCGGTTCTCAAACACGACGGCGCGCGCGCTGCGCGTGGCCGCCGCGCTGCTCGAGAAGGGCGTCGATCCCGAGTCGATCTATGCATCGGTATACGCGAGCGCGCCGGAAGGTCGCGTGCGGCTGCTCGCCGAAGTGCTGCAGACGCTCGTGGTGGAGCCCGAGGTTGGGCTGGCGTGGGTCAGCGTGCCGGCCGACGCGCTGCGGCGACACGAAGTCACCGCCGACGATCTCGACGGGATCGTCGAATTCCCGCGCTCGATCGCCGGCGTGCGCATGGCGCTGCTGTTCCGCCACATCGGGAACGGACGCATCAAGGTATCATTTCGGTCGATGGGCGAAGTCGACGTCGCTGCGCTGGCGCATCAGTTCGGCGGCGGCGGGCACCATCGCGCGGCGGGGGCATCGCTTGCCGGTACGATGGCGGAAGTCGAGGAGCAAGTCTTGAGCGCGGCGCGGGGCTTTCTGGCGAACGGACAATCGTAGTGAGCGACGCCATTCGGACTGCTGTGGAGCATGCGCTGGAGCACGTCACGAGTCCGCGTCACGGTCGCGACATCCTCGCCGCCGGCATGGTGCGCGACATTGCTGTCGATCCTGCGGGCGCGGTGACGCTCACGTTCGTTCTCACGCGCGAGGACCCCGGCTCGCTGGCGCGCCAGGCGCGAAAGGCGGTCGAGGGGGTGGCCGGAGTGACGGCCGTAAAGATGAACGTCGTCGACACCGCCGATGGCGCCCCCCGGGCGCCGGCTGCGCCACCACCGCCGCCCACCGCGGATGAAATGCCCGCCCTCGGCAAGGTCCTCGCGATCTCGAGCGGCAAAGGCGGCGTCGGGAAATCGACCGTGTCGGCGAATCTGGCCGCCGCGCTGGCCCGCGACGGTCATCGCGTGGGGTTGATGGATGCGGACATCTATGGGCCCAACATTCCACGCATGTTCGGACGGAACGAGAAGCCCGATGTGCAGGGCGGCAAGATTCAGCCGCTCGAGGCGCACGGCGTGAAGCTGATGTCGCTGGGCTTCATCGTGGAGCGCGATGCCCCCGCGATCTGGCGCGGCCCGATCATCATGAAAATCATCGGACAGTTTCTGCGCGACGTCGCATGGGGCGAGCTCGACTATTTCCTCGTCGATCTTCCGCCCGGCACGGGCGACGCCCAGCTGTCGCTCACCCAGATCGTCCGTCTGCATGGCGCGATCATCGTGACGACGCCGCAGGAGATGGCCGTGGGCGACAGCCTGCGGGGCGCCAAGATGTTCGAACGCGTGGGCGTCAGTGTGATCGGTATCGTCGAAAACATGAGCTACTTCGTTTGTCCCCACTGCCACGAGCACTCCGACGTCTTCCTGGCCGGAGGCGGCAGCCGGCTGGCCGCCGAGCTCGGTGTGCCGCTGCTCGGGCAGATTCCGCTACAGGCCGGCATGGCGGAGCTTGCGGATCGCGGTGAGCCGATCGTCGTCAGCCAGCCCGACTCGCCCGCGGGTGTCGCGTTGCGCGACTTGGCCCGCACCGTCGTGACTCGCGCCACGGGACTCTCCGCAGCGGTTCCGATCACCGCGCCGCGCTGAACGTGCTGGCCCTCGCCGTAACCGTATTGCTGCTGCAGTCGGTCTCTCACCCGTTGGCTGTCCCGGCGCGGCCGGGGCCGCGGCTGCCCGGCCCACCGGAGCCGCTGCGCGCGCTCCGGGTCGGGCTCGACACCTTGTACGGGGGCGATTTCCGGACCGCGGCCGATTATTTCGCTGCGCTCGCCGCTCGCGAACCCACCGATCCCGCGCCGCTCGTATTCCAGGCGGGCGCGTATATCTGGTGGGCCTCCGCCAAGGACTCGTCGGATTTTGCGCTGCAGCGAATCGACTCGTTGCTTGGCGCCGCGATGGCGCGCGCGCGCGCCCTCCCCGCCGGATCCGGCGATTTCTGGCTCGCGACCGCCCTCGGCTATCGCGCGCGTCAACGCGAAGAGCACGGCCACGGTTACGCGGCGGCCAAGGATGCGAAGGTGATGCGGGACATCTACCGCCGCCTGCTCGCAGCCGACTCCACGTGCATCGATTGTTATCTCGGATTGGGTGTGTACGACTACGGGCTGGCGCGCGCCGGAGCGGTCTCGCGTTTCTTCGCGCGCATCATCGGCCTCGGCAGCGGCGACGCAGGACGCGGGATTGGCTATATGCGGAGAGTGGCGCGTGACGGCGACCTCGCGCGCGTCGAGAGCGCCTGGGTGCTGGCCGCGGCGTTGCTGCGAGAAGCGGCGCGCGACGAGCGCGCGCGCGCGGCCCTGCAAACAGAAGCGCGCGGCTACGTCGAAACGTTGGCCGCGCGCTATCCGGCGAATCCGGTCTTCCAGCGATTCCTGCGCGAGCTCCCCGCTACCAGGTCATCCGCGCGTGAACCGGTAGGAGCGCCGGCTCGTCCCGCGGCGGCTGCGGTTCCCCTGGCGCCGGTCGGGCGGGGAAATCGCCGAGAGCTTGCCGAGCATGTTGTGGACGTGGCTCTTCACCGTGTTGGTGGCGATGTTGAGCCGCTGCGCGATTTCTTTGTTGCCCAGGCCGGCCGCGATCAGGTCTCTGATTTCCTGCTCGCGCTTGGTCAGGCGCACCGCGCTTCCGGCCTGAGCGCCACCGGCACTCGCGCCGCTGATGACGTTTTCCGGACCGGAGACGTGCAGCGCAGCCGGTGGTGGCGGCAGGTCGGTGCCGCTCGCCACGGAACGAATCGCCTTCACGATGTCCTCGGCGGTCGCGTCCTTCATGATGAACCCGTTGGCGCCGCCGTCGATGAATTGATTGACGTCCTGCTGCGCGGGAACGAAGTCCATGATTATGGCTTTGGCGTCGGGCGCGCTCGCCTTCAAGTTGCCGAGGAACGCGTAGCTGTCACCGTTCGCGAGTCCCGCATCGAGCAGGACGACTTGCGGCTTGGCGTCGCGCACCTGTTGCGTTGCGGTGTCGGCGTTGTCGGTGCTCGCGACGATGTCCACGTCGGGAAATGCCGCGAGCAAGCGCGCGAGCCCATCGCGCATCAGACGATTATCTTCGAGAACGAGAACACGAATGCGTGCTGCAGGCACGGACGTGCTGCCCACGCGACGGTCACCACCACGGCGCCGGTTCAGCGAACCATCACGATCACTGGCTCTATTATCGAGGCCACGTCGGCGCGGCGAAGAGACGCGTCGCTCGACACGGCGGATTGTCCAAGGCACACTCCACCCCCCTTCCTGGGTCTAATGTATTTTCTGTCAAGAACCAGTGGCATTCCTCGTGGGGATGAAATCTCCTGATGGCTAATCCCTCCTTTAGCTTAGGCCGGATGAGCCAACCATTACGCCGCGTCGCGCTGTTGGTAGGGGTCGCGGTCGTGTACTTCGCTGCAGCACGCCTCGGCCTTCAGTTCGCCTACGTCGATCGAAGCGTCACAACCGTCTGGCCGCCGACCGGCATCGCGTTGGCTGCGTTCGTTTTGTATGGCTACCAGGTCTGGCCGGCGGTTCTCGCCGGGGCATTCCTCGCCAACGTGGCGACGGCCGGCTCGCCCCTGATGTCCCTCGGCATCGCCGCGGGAAACACGCTCGAGGGTCTGCTGGGCGCCTACCTCGTCAACCGCTTTGCGCGCGGCGGCCGCGTGTTCGATCGCGTGCGCGACATTTTCCGATTCGTCGCCCTGGCGGCGCTGATCAGCACGATGGTCAGCGCGACGATCGGCGTCGCCGCGCTGGTGGCGAGCGGCACGCGCGAGCTGGGCGAGGCGCCGCGGATCTGGCTCACCTGGTGGCTCGGCGACGCGGTCGGTGCGATCATCTTCGCCCCGGTGCTGATCATCTGGATCGGAGTGAAACCGGCGCCGAAATTTGCCGGCACGCGATTACTGGAAGCCCTCGCGGCCGCCGTGGCGACCGCGCTCGTGACGTTCGCGATTTTCGGCGGTGTGTTCCCGGAGCGCCACTACGCGCTCACGGTGTTGCTCTGGCCGGTGTTGATCTGGATCTCGTTCCGGTTCACGCCACGAGAATCGGCCACCGCGATTTTGATCATCTCACTCGTCGCCGTCCTGCAGACCCTGCACGGATTCGGGCCGTTCGCGCGCCTGTCGCGCGACGAGTCGTTCGTGCTGCTGCAGGTATGGACCGGCATCACTGCGGTGACGAGTCTCGTGCTCGCCGCGGTGGTGGCGGCGCAGCGCGAGATTCAGGGAACGTGGCGCGAGCTGGCGGTCACCGATCCGCTCACCGGCCTCGCCAATCACCGCCAGCTGATCAACGCGCTCGAGGCCGAGATCCGGCGCTCGCGCCGGACGGCACAGCCGCTCGCCGTGGTGCTGCTCGACCTCGATGGACTGAAGCAGATCAACGACCGGCACGGTCATCTCTCCGGCAGTCTCGCAATTCGCCGTGTGGCCGAGGCGCTCCTGGGGTCCTGCCGGGCGACCGATACCGCGGCCCGCTTCGGGGGCGACGAGTTTGCGCTGGTCCTGCCGGAGACGGGCGAGGCCGCCGCGTGGCATGTGGCGCGTGGGGTGGTGGACCGGCTGGCGACGGATGCCGAAAAGCCGAACCTATCCATCAGCGTAGGGGTAGCAGTGTACCCCGGCCACGGTGAGACGGTCGAGGCTCTGCTAAATGCCGCTGACGTCGCGCTCTACGAGACCAAGGAACGCCGCAAGAGCAGGGCCTCAGGGCTTGCTCCCTAAAGCACCCTTACTAGGTTTGGAGCCATGGCTGACACCAAGCGAAGCATGAGCGTATCGACGCGCGCGTCGGAAGCGCCGGCGCTGACCGAATCCTCGGCCGGATTGCTGCGCGAGCTGGTCGCGCACCTGCGACAGAACCGCACGCAGCTGCGCGAAGAGTGGGCGCGCCGCATCACGCGCGCCGAGCTGCTCACGGCGATGACCGAAGAAGAAATCTTCGCGGAAGCCACGGCCGTGTACGACAACTACGTGGAAGCGCTCGAGACCGGCACCTTCGAGGCCCTGCAGGCGTACTCGCGGCGACTGTCGGAGCGAATCATTCCGCGAGGCGTCGAGACAGACGAAGTCGTCGGAATCGTGCTCTTACTGCGTGACGTGCTCGCCCGCTCGCTGTTCAACAAATACCAGGACAACGTCGAAAAGCTGAACCGGATTCTCGACTCCTACGAACCCGCCGCCAACCGCATCGCGAACACGGTGGCCGTCGGATTCGTGGAAGAGCGCGAGCGCATCATCCGGCAGCAACAGGAAGCGATCCGGGAGCTGTCGACGCCGGTGTTGCAGGTGCGCGAGCGCCTGCTCATTCTGCCGATCATCGGCGTGATCGATCCGCAGCGCGCCCGGCAATTGACCGAACAGCTGCTCCGCGCCATCCGCGCCAACCGCGCCAAAGTCGTCGTGATCGACGTGACCGGTGTGGCGGCCATGGACTCTGGCGTCGCGAACCACCTGGTGCAGACGGTCGAAGCATCCCGCCTGCTCGGCGCCACCGTGATCGTGACGGGCCTGTCGCCCGAAATCGCGCAGACGCTCGTCACCATCGGCGTCGACCTCAGCGAAATGGCCACGGTCGGTGACCTGCAGGGAGGCATTGAAGAGGCCGAGCGGTTGCTGGCGGATCGGGCGGCGCCCACGGCGACCCCGGTTCGCGAAATCGCCCCAGAATCCCAGCGCTAAGAGGAGGATGCCGTGGAAGTACCAATTCTGCGGCAGGGGCAATACCTCATTGCCTCGATTCAGTCCGCCCTCACTGACGCCGATCTCTCCCATCTTCGCGAAGCGCTGATCGCCCAGGTCGGGCGCTCGCGCTGCCGCGGCGTCATCGTCGACGTCACGGCGCTCGACGTCATGGACTCGTTCGCGGTCCGGACCTTGCGCGACATCGCGCACATGGCGCGCCTGCGCGGCGCCGAGACGGTGATCGTAGGAATCCAGCCCGACGTCGCGTTCGCGATGGTGCAGCTCGGGCTGACATTGAAGGGCGTGGCCACGGTGCTGGACCTCGAGGAGGGCCTCGCCTTCCTCGACAGTCGAACCAAAGCCACCCTGGATACCAAACCCAAGCGCGGCCGTGGGTGAAGAGCTCCGACTTCCAATCGCCGCGGACGTTGATGTCGTTGAAGCCCGTCAACAAGGCCGCGCTCTAGCCGCCGTCGCCGGATTCTCGAGCGGCGAGCAGACGGTCATTGCGGCCGCCATCTCGGAAATCGCGCGCAACATTCTCATGTACGCCAAGAAGGGCGAGATCATCCTCGGTCTCGTCCAGAACGGCGACCGCCAGGGCGTCTCGGTCGTCGCGATCGATCAGGGGCCCGGCATTCCGGACATCGATCGCGCCATGCAGTACGGCTATTCGACCTCGCACGGCGTCGGCGCCGGCCTGCCCGGTGCCAAGCGGCTGATGGACGAATTCGAGGTGGACTCCGTCGTCGGCCGCGGCACGACGATCACCATGAAGAAGTGGCGGCGGTCGATTTGAAGATCGAGGCGGCGTTCGCCAATCTGCCGCTGCCCGGACAGACTGAGTCGGGCGATCTCTGTCTCATCAAACGCGTGGGGAAGGGGACGCTGCTCGGCGTCGTCGATGGGCTCGGGCATGGCCAGGAAGCGGCAGCTGCCGCCCATGCCGCGATCGGGGCGCTGGACCGTCATTCCACGGAGCCGCTGATCGACCTCGTGCGCCGGTGCCGCGACGCGCTCGTCGGGCTGCGGGGCGTCGTCCTCGGACTCGCCTACCTCGATCCGCAGGCCGCGACGATGGCATGGCTCGGCATCGGCAATATCGGCGGCGTGCTGCTCCGCGCCGATCTCGGCAACCGGCCCTCGCGGATCACGATGGTGCCGAATGCCGGCTTCATCGGCGGCGAGCCGGCGCATCCGACCGTGCGGTCCGTTCCGCTCGCGCTGGGCGACACCATTATCCTCTGTTCGGACGGAATCCGCGACGGGTTCGCCGAAACGCTGGTGCTGTCCAACACGCCGCAGGAGATCGCCGACTTCGTGATCGCGCGTCATCTGAAAGGGAACGACGACGCGCTCGTGCTGGTAGCACGCTACGTCCGATAACTCTCCAGAAATAGCCGCAACACCGGCCGGTGCATTGACGACCGGCGCCCTGCGTCCCGTCGTTCTGCGCCTCGCGGCGCCCGCCGTCGCGATGATGGCATGCCATTTCTCGTTCAATTTGATCGACAGCATCTGGGTGGGACGTCTGATCGGCCCCGCCGCGTTGGCGGCCGTCTCGACCGCGGGGTTTTACGTCTGGGTCGCGTTGAGCCTGGGCGAGATGGTCGAGATCGGACTGATCGCTGTCGCCGCGCGCCGCCATGGGGAACGACATCCCGAGCGCGCGGCGCGAGCCGCGGCCGCCGCCGTCATGTACGCGCTGTGCGCGGGACTCGCCGTCAGCATCGTCGGCTGGTCCGTGGCCGGCCCGATGTTTCGACTGATGCGAGTGCCGCCCGAGGTCGCCAGCCTGGGGCACGCCTATCTATCGACCTGGCTCCTCGGCGCCCCGCTCGTGTTCGGCTTCTTCGCCATCGAGGCGACGTTCCGGGCCGCGGGCGACACGCGCACGCCCTTTCTCATGCTGGCGTGCTCGGTCGGCGTGTCGATTCTTCTCGATCCACTCTTGATCATGGGTATTGGTCCATTCCCGCGGCTCGGCGTCGAGGGTGCGGCACTCGCCTCGGTCATGGTCCGCGGTGGAGGGTTTCTCGTCGGACTCGTGATCGCACTACGCCGTGGATTGGTGCGCGTGGGCGAGCCGGATTGGAGATCATTGCCGACGATCGTCCGAATCGGCGCCCCGCTGTCCCTCGCGGGTGTGCTCCTCTCCCTCATTTATATGTGGCTGACGCGGTTCACGTCCCGGTTTGGCACAGCCGCGCTCGCCGCGCTCGGCGTAGGTCATAAAATGGAAGGACTCGGCTTCATCGCGATCAGCGGCTTTTCGCTCGCCGCCAGCGCGCTGGTCGGTCAGAACCTCGGCGCGCGGCAAGAAGCACGGGCGCAGGAGGCCGTGCGCCTGACCGTCGGCTACTGCCTGATGGTCACCGTAACCACGGCCATCGCCTTCCTCCTGATTCCAGGGAGCCTCGTGGGGCTGTTCACGCGGGATCCGCAGGTGATCAGGGACGGTGTGTTGTATCTGCGTGTGATCTCGGTGGCGCAGATCGGCCAGAGCTTTGAGCTCATTCTGGAGGGTGCGCTGGCGGGAGCGGGGTACACATTCTGGCCGCAGATCGTGAGTACGACTCTTACGGGGATGCGCATTCCACTCGCTGCCTGGTGGTCGGGCGCCATCGGATTACTCGGGATCTGGCTCGCGTTGAGTGTGACGGCCGTCTCACGCGGCATCGCGATGATTCTGTTTTGGAGGGGCGGACGGTGGCGCGCGATGAAAGTGTGACGGTAAATGAAACGACGGTAGAAGCATTGGCTCCTACCGTCGTCTTATCTACCGTCGTCTTTCTACCGTCGTATTATCTACCGTCAGTCCAATCTCCAGAAGGAGTCGGGATTCGCACCTGAGCCATCACCCGGTCAGCAAACCCGGCTTTCGGTGCGAACTTGAGAAGGTGGACCAGCTCGAGAATCACGTTGCGCTCGCGCTCGGCCTCGGTGAGGCACAGGGAGCAGTCGGCAAGATGCATGGCTCGGGCGGCGGGGAGGAGACCCTGCGCCCAGAGCTCGATTTCGTCGGTTGTGAGATGCATGGCGGTGTCGGTCATTGGGTTTCCTACGGGCCGGTTCAGGCCCCGGTTTCAGTCTCGGCGATCTTCCAGATAACCACGCAATTCATTACGGGCCCGATGGATATACGTTTTCACGGTTCCCAGAGGGAGTTCGAGGGTGTCCGCGATCTCCTCATAGGAATACCCCTCCACGTGCCGTAGCAAGATGCAGGACCGGTACTCCGGCCTGAGCCGGCCTATGGCGCGCTCGATCGCGGTTCCCAATTCCCGATTCTCGACTTCCTCGAGGGGGTTTTCTGTCCGGTCGCCCAATTGCAGCGACGTCGCCCGCATTTGCTCCGGCGTCTCGGCGTTGGGCGAGCCGTCGAGCGACAGTGTGTCGATACTCTTGCGGCGCAGGTGATCGATCGCCGCGTTGTTGGCGATCTTGAAAATCCAGGACGAGAACTTGAACTCGGGGCGGTACGATTTGATGCCGTTCAAGACCTTGATGAACGTCTCTTGCGCGAGGTCTTCGGCGAGCGCGCGGTCCCGCACCATGCGGTAGAGCAGGGAAAAGAGCGGCCGCTCGTAGCGACGGACCAGCTCGCGGAATGCCGCGTCGTGTCCCTGGTTTGCCCACGCGACAACCTGCTGATCGCTAGCGTCGCTTAAGTGGTCCGGTCTATCTTTCGCGCCTATGGCCCCCCCCCGCTCCGCCGCGTACGTGCGTGGTGTGTTTACGGCGATCGCACCGCGCTACGACTTCCTAAACCACTTGCTCAGCTTCAACGTGGATCGGTCCTGGCGCCGCAGCGCGGTCGCGCGCCTCGGCTGGGAGTCGAAGCCCGACGGCACCTATCTCGATCTCTGCGCCGGCACGCTCGACCTCGCCGCCACACTGGCGCGCCGGCAAGGGTTTCGCGGCCGAGTCATCGGGGCCGACTTTGCCGTTGCGATGCTGGCACGAGGCAAGAAAAAAGCACCTCATGCGGTGCCCGTCGCCGCCGACGCTTTGCAGCTGCCGTTTCCCGCGGCGCGCTTCGACGGCGCCCTGGTGGGATTTGGCGTACGCAATCTTGCCGACATCGACGGCGGGTTGCGCGAGGCGGCTCGCGTCTTGAAGCCTGGCGCGCGCTTCGTCGTCCTCGACTTCACGACGCCGCGCTTCGCGCCGCTGCGCGCGGTCTACCTGTTCTACTTTCGGCGAATTCTCCCCACCATCGGCCGGCTCGTCTCGAAACATAGGGACGCGTATACCTACCTGCCAGAGTCGGTGCTCGCGTTTCCCGCGCCGGAAGCGCTCGCGGACAGACTGCGCGCCGCCGGCTTCTCGCGCGTCGGCTTCGAGCGACTGACCGGCGGGATCTGCGCCCTGCACTATGGCACTCGCTAACCTCCGCGAGTTCGTCAGCGCGATCGACAAGGCCGGCGACCTGACCCGGGTCTCGCGCCCCGTGTCGGTAGACAAAGAGATCACCGAAGTCGCCGACCGCTGCATGAAATCACCGGGCGGCGGACCGGCACTCCTGTTCACGAAGCCGACGCTGCGCACCGGCGGCGCGTCGCGGTATCCAGTCGCCGTGAACCTCTTCGGCTCAGCGCGACGCATGTCGCTCGCGCTCGGCGTCGAGTGCCTCGACCACGCCGGCGAGCGCATCAGCGAGCTGCTCGCGATGAAAGTGCCGGAAGGATTGCTGGGCAAGCTCGCCATGCTGCCGCGGCTCGCCGAGATCGCGAAGTTCCCACCGAAGACGGTAAGTCGTCCCGCGTGCCAAAGCACGGTAATCGCAGAATCGGATGTTGACCTCACGCAATTTCCCGTGCCGGTCTGTTGGCCTGAGGATGGGGGGCCGTACATCACGCTCGGTGGAGTCATTACGAGGGATCGGGAGTCAGGAGTCAGGAATGTGGGAATGTACCGGGTACAGGTCCTCGGAAAGAATTCGCTCGCGATGCATTGGCAGCGGCACAAAGTCGGCGCCGCGCACTGGCGCCAAATGGCCGAGCGCGGCGAGACCATGCCGGTGGCGATCGCGCTCGGGGGAGATCCCGCCAGCATCTACGCCGCGTCTGCGCCGCTGCCTCCCACGATCGATGAGTTCCTGTTCGCGGGATTTCTGCGGGGCGAGGGCGTACGGCTTGCGAAGGCGGTTACATCCGATCTCGACGTGCCGGCCGAGGCGGAGATCGTGATCGAGGGACGGATCGATCCGCGCGAGGACCTGGTGCTCGAAGGGCCGTTCGGCGATCACACCGGCTTCTACTCGCTGGCCGACTACTATCCGAAAGTGCATGTCACCGCGATTACGTTCCGCGACGATCCGATCTGGCCACACACCATCGTCGGCCGTCCTCCGATGGAGGATTATTACCTCGGTCACGCGACTGAGCGGATTTTCCTGCCGCTGCTCAAGCTGACGATTCCCGAGATCGTGGATCTGCACATGCCGGCCGAAGGCATCTTCCACAATCTCGTGTTTGTGAGCATCGACAAGCAGTACCCGGGGCAGGCGTACAAGGTGATGAATGGTCTGTGGGGGCAGGGACTGATGTCGCTTGCCAAGGTGATCGTGGTGGTGGACAAGGACGTCAATGTGCGCGATCCCAAGGAAGCGTGGTGGGTCGCGTTGAATCACATCGATCCCGAGCGCGACGTGCGATTCACAATGGGGCCGATCGACGTGCTCGATCACTCGAGCCGCGGCTTCACCTATGGGTCGAAGATGGGGATCGACGCAACGCGCAAATGGAAGGAAGAAGGCTTTACGCGCGAATGGCCGAACAAAATTGTGATGGATCCCGCGACGAAACAGCGGGTTGACGAGATGTGGAAGGATCTGGGTATTGAGCTCTAATCGAGAAGGACAGACGTTCGACGGCGAATCGCTGTTCGTCCGCTACGTCAACTTCGTGAAGCTTCCACATACGGTTTTCGCGCTGCCGTTCGCGCTGCTCGGCGTGATCGTCGCGTCGTATCAGCAGCCGGTAACGTGGCGCGTGGCGATCCTCGTCGTCATTGCCTTCACCGCGGCTCGTTTCGTGGCGATGGGGTTCAATCGGATCGCCGATCGGCGCATCGACGCGCGCAACCCGCGCACGCAGAGTCGCGAGCTGCCGAGCGCTCGGCTCACGATCGCCCAGGCGTGGGCGGCGGTGATCGCGGCCATGGTGGTGTTTTTATTCTGTGCCTGGGCGCTCAATCCGCTCTGTGCGGCGCTGGCGCCGGTCGCGCTGATCTGGATCGCGACATACAGCTACACCAAACGCTTCACGGACTGGTCGCATCTCTGGCTCGGTGGCGCACTCGCGATCGCGCCAGTCGGCGGGTATGTCGCCGTGACGGGCCAGTGGAGCGACCCCGCCTGGCTGCTCGTGGTCATTGCGTTCGCGGTGGCGTGCTGGGTCGCGGGCTTCGACATCTTCTACGCGCTCCAGGACGAAGCGTTTGATCGCAAAGAGGGACTGCACTCCCTCGTGGTGCGACTGGGGCAGGGGTGGGCAATCATCGTGGCCAAGCTGCTGCACGGCGCCGCAATTGCGGCGCTCATCGTGTTCGGCAAAGGCGCGGGACTGGGCTTGCCCTATTTTGGCGGCGTGATCGCGGCGATCCTGATCATCAGCTGGGAACACCGCCAGGTGAAACCCGGCGACCTCTCGAAGCTGAATGCGGCGTTTTTCACGGCCAATGGGATCGTGAGCATTGTGGTGTTTTTGGGCGCGCTGGTCGATCGGATCCTATGAAAAGGGGAGAAGAGAGACGCAAGCCGACGCCGCGCCGCAACGTACCTCTCCCTTCCCCCATCTACCCGCCACGCCCCCCAGCACATCCGAAACGCTCTCCCACGCCGAATCGGAGAGGCCGCTAGGAATTAGGGCGCCGCTCTGTCTCCCAACCCCGCCAAGTCGAGCAGGAACGCATACTCGAACGCCACATCCCGCCAGCGCTTGTAACGCCCCGACGCACCGGCATGTCCCGCCTCCATATTGGTGCGCAGGATAAGGCGGTTCGTGTCCGTTTTCATCGCCCGCAGCTTCGCCGTCCACTTGGCCGGCTCGACATACAACACCTGCGTGTCGTACAGCCCCGCCGTGATCAGCATGTTCGGATAGGCTTTGCGCTCCACGTTGTCGTACGGCGAGTAGGACAACATGTAGCGGTAGAAGGTCGAGTCGTTCGGATTGCCCCATTCATCGTATTCGCCGGTCGTGAGCGGAATCGTGGAGTCGCTCATCGTCGTGATGACATCCACGTAGGGCACGCCGGCGATCACGCCCCTGAACAGCTCCGGCCGCAGGTTGACCACGGCGCCCATGAGCAGACCACCGGCGCTGCGTCCGACGGCAAACAGGCGATCCGATGACGTGTAGCCGCGCTTGATCAAGTCGTCGGCGACGTCCACGAAATCGTTGAACGTGTTCTTCTTCTGGAGCTGCCGGCCGTTCTCGTACCAGGCGCGTCCCATTTCCGACCCGCCGCGAATGTGGGCGATCGCGAACGCAAACCCCCGATCGAGCAGCGACAGGCGGTCGGAGGAAAAGGTCGGATCGCTGCTCGAGCCGTACGAGCCGTAGCCGGTCAGAAGCAGCGGCGCCGGCCGCATCATTCCCTTGCGATAGACGATCGAGACAGGCACCCGCGCGCCGTCCCGCGCGGTCGTGTAGAAGCGCTCGGTCACGTAGTTCGACGGATCGAAGCCGCCCAGGATCTGATCGCGCTTGAGCAGCGTCCTCTGCCTGGTCCGCATGTCGTAGTCATACGACGACGACGGCGTCGTCAACGACGTATACACGTAGCGCAGGAGCGGCGTGTCGAATTCGCGGTTCGTGCTGACGAAGGCGAGATATGCCGGCTCGCCGAAATCGAGGTAGTACTCGCCCTTACCGGTCCAGGGGCGCACCCGCAGCTGCACCAGCCCGTCTTTCCGCTCGCTCAGGACGAGGAAGTCCTTGAAGAACTCGAAATCCTCGAGCAAGACATCCGCGCGATGCGGAATCACCTCTTCCCAGTTCGCGCGGCTGGGCCGAGCGACCGGCGTTCGCATGAGGCGAAAGTTCTTGGCATGGTCGTTCGTCAGGACGTAGAAGTAATCGCCGAAGTGGCTCGCGGAGTATTCGTGCCCGCGCTCGCGCGGAAACAGAACCTTGAATGGCGCGTCCGGCTGATCGGCGCGGATATAGCTGTACTCGGTCGCCATCGTTTGTGACGACTGAATCATGATGTAGCCGCGCGATTTGGTCTTGGAGACGCCGACGTAGTACTGCTCGTCCCTGTCTTCATAGACCATCTGATCGGTTGCCGCCGGCGTGCCGAGTTTGTGGCGATAGACCTGATACGGACGCACGGACACCGAATCCGGCTTGGTATAGAAGATCGTGCGGTTGTCCTCGGCCCAGGCGAGGCCGCCGATGGAGCGCGGGATGACGTCGGACAGCATCTCGCCGGTGCGCAGGTTCTTGAACCGAATGCTGCTCACCCGACCACCGGTGGTGTCGGCGGCGAACGCGAGGATGTCCTCCGCCGAGCTCACGTCCCACGCGCGGACGATGTAGGTCGACTTTCCCTCGGCGAGCGCGTTGACGTCGATCATGATTTCTTCGGGCGCCGTCAGCGCGCCGCGCTTGCGGGCGTAGATCGGATAGTTTTTTCCGTCGACGAGGCGCGTGTAATAGAAATAGTTGCCCTCGCGAAACGGCACGGATTGATCGTTCTGCTGCACGCGTCCCTTCAACTCTTCGTACAGACGCTCCTGCAGCGGCTCGGTATGCGCCATGACGGCTTTGGTATATGCGTTCTCATCCTCGAGGTAGCGGATAACCTCGGGGTCTTTGCGGTCCTTCAGCCAGTAGTAGTTGTCGATGCGCACAGTGCCGTGCTCGTCGAAGCGATGCGGCCGCACGGCGGCGACGGGCGGTGTGAGCGTGGCGGGAGCCGTGGCTGGTGCTTGTTGACCGACGAGTACGACGGGCCACAGGGCGACGAGGGCGAGAGCGCGCATACGAGCCTCAACAGAGAAAGAAGATGTGTCCGGTCGAATTAACGCTATGTTTCGAGCCGTGACCACCCCCTTGGTCCTCGCGATCACCGGCGCCTCGGGCGCGCCGTACGCGGTGCGGCTGCTCGATGTGCTCGCCAAGCATCATGTCCCGACGTGGCTGCTCGTCTCGACTCACGGCTGGCGTCTTCTTGCGGAGGAAAGCGGCATCAAAGACGAGGCTGGACTCAAGAAAGCCACTGGCGGCGATTGGGGATGTGTGCGGCTGTTCAATGACGCGGATCGCGGCGCCGAGCCCGCGTCGGGATCGGTGCAGACACTCGGCATGGTCGTGTGCCCCTGTTCGATGGGGACGATGGCGGCGATCGCGCAGGGCACGAGTCGCTCGCTGATCGAGCGCGCGGCAGACGTCACGCTCAAGGAGCGCCGCAAGCTGGTGCTCGTGCCTCGCGAGACGCCGCTGTCGCTCGTTCACCTGCGCAACATGACGCTCGCGGCCGAGGCCGGCGCGACCATACTTCCCGCCGCGCCGGGATTCTACCAGCGGCCCAACGAGATCGGCCAGCTCGTGGATTTCATCGTGCAGCGGATCGTGGACCACGTGCGTCTCGACATCAAGCTGATCGAGCCGTGGCAGGGATAGTCATGGACGTTCGCGAGCTCCTCGCCCGCGACGTCACGCCGGAGCTGTACCGCGAAATTCGGGAGCTCTGGAAAGCCCATTCGATCGCCGAAGACAAACGCGATATCGCCGGGCTGATCGCGACGCTCACACCCGACTGCGTGTATGAAGTCATCGGCGAAGCCGGCGCGCGCTGGGAGGGCCATGCCGGCGCGACGCAATTCTATCTGACACTCCTCGGCGCTTTCCCCGACATCCAGTTCGATCTCCAGCAAATCGTGATCGGGCCGCAGGGTGTATGTGAAGAGGCGAAGGTGACGGGCACGCACAAGGCAAAGTGGCTGTCGCACGCGCCGTCGGGCACCGAGGTGGAGTTTCGCGTGGTGATTTTCTTTCCGTGGGATTCGAGAGCCCGGAAATTCAAAGGAGAGCGCGTGTTCGCGCAATTATGATCGGATCGACTCTCTGCTTGATTCTGCTCGCGGTCCAAGCAGCGGATTCGCCCCCCCCGAAGCCTGCCCCCGCGCCCGCCGCCGCGCGGAGCCGGGTCGGCGCTTACCTCAGCGGAACCGACACGATCTACGTCTACGAAGATCACGGCGCGTTGTTCGCGCGGGTGGACTCAGTGGCGCTGCCAATCAAACGCGGCGCAGACTCCGTGCTGGCGCGCTGGTCGCGGCTGCAGCTCGGCCCCGCTGACGGCGGCCAGCTGCGGATCACCCCCGCTCGCCCCGTCGTGGAGTTGCTCAGCGCCGACCGTGCGCTCACGCCGCCCGCCGAGAGCGGGGCGTTCCTGGCGGCGGATCTGGTGGAACCGGCGGGGCTCGATTCGACCATTCACCTCGACATTCGGTACGCGACGACGAACAACTTCCTCGGCAGCGTCTTCTATTCTTCACCACATGCGTTCCTGCAGCGCCCAGCCGCGCTCGCGCTCGTCGCCGCAGCGCGCGCCCTGCGCCCGCTCGGCTACGGCCTGCTCATTCACGACGCCTATCGGCCGTGGTATGTCACCAAGGTGTTCTGGGACGCAACACCGCCCGCATCGCGCTGGCTCGTGGCCGATCCCAGCAAGGGATCGAAGCACAATCGCGGGGCCGCGGTCGATATCACGTTGTATGACCTCAAGACCGGAGCGCCCGTCGAGATGCCTTCGACGTACGACGAAGCGACGCCGCGTGCCTACGCGGATTTTCTCGGCGGGACTTCTTTGCAGCGCTGGCATCGTGCTTTGCTGCGGCGGGCGCTCGAGCGCGAAGGGTTCACGGTGAATCCCAGCGAGTGGTGGCACTTCGACTTCCGCGGCTGGGAGCACTATCCGATTCTTAACATCACTTTCGAGCAACTACGAAGACAATGACAAAGACATCGATGCTCCTGCTCGCGACTCTGTGCTGCCCTATGTTGGCGCAGGCGCAGGACACCACACACTACAGCCACGCCGACACGCTCCGAGGCTCCAACGGATCCGGGCGCGCCTGGTGGGACGTGCAGTTCTACGATCTGCACACTCGGGTGAATCCCGCCGACTCGACGATCAGCGGTTGGAATGCGATCACGTATCGCGTGCTTCAGCCCGCGCGCGAAATGCAGATCGATCTGCAGGTGCCGCTGGAGATCGACAGCATCGTGCAGGACCGGCGCAAGCTCGCGTACCGGCGCGACGGCAATGCGTTCTTCGTCACGCTCAAGTCGCAGCCGCGCGCCGGGTCCACCGGGACGATCACCGTGTGGTATCACGGCAAGCCGCGAGTCGGCAAGAGGCTTCCCTGGGATGGCGGCTTCACATTCCCCAAGGACAGCCTCGGCCGGCAATGGATCGCGACCGCCAACGAGGGGCTCGGCGCGAGCGTCTGGTGGCCGACCAAGGACTACCTGGCGGATGAGCCCGACAGCCAGCGAATCGCGATCACCGTGCCCGATCCACTGCTCGACGTCTCGAACGGCCGGCTGCGCAAGACCACGAAGAATGCGGACGGCACGACGACGTACGAATGGTTCGTGACCAGTCCGATCAACAACTACAACGTCACGATCAATGCCGGCGGATACACGCACTTCAGCGACACGCTGGATGGTGAGGCGGGGCGTCTGTCGCTCGACTTCTGGCCGCTCGACTATCACGCGGACACCGCGAAGCGCCAATTCCGACAGGTCATCCCGATGCTCAAATGCTTCGAGCACTGGTTCGGACCGTACCCCTGGTATACGGACGGCTACAAACTGGTCGAGACGCCGCACCTCGGCATGGAGCATCAGAGCGCCGTCGCCTACGGCAATCATTTCCTCAACGGCTACCTGGGCCGCGATCTCTCGTACACGGGACTCGGACTGCAGTGGGATTTCATCATCGTGCACGAAAGCGCGCACGAGTGGTGGGGCAACAACCTCTCCGCCCAGGACCACGCGGACATGTGGCTGCACGAGAGCTTCGCCAATTACGCCGAGGGGATTTATACCGAGTGCATGATGGGGAAGATGGCCGGCGCGGCGTACATGATCGGCGCGCGGCGCGGCATTCGGAACGACCGTCCCATCGTGCCGGTGTTCGGGGTGAATGCGCAAGGGTCGGGCGACATGTATCCCAAGGGCGGGAACATGCTGCACACGATCCGCGCCATCATCGATGACGACGCGAAGTGGCGCGACATCCTGCGCGGGTTGCAGAAGACGTTCTATCACCAGACCGTCACCGGCAAGCAGGTGGAGGATTACATCAGCCGCGAGGCCGGGATCGATCTGAGCAAAGTGTTCGCGCAATATCTCACGACGACCAAGGTCCCGGTGTTCGAGTTTCGCGTGCAGGGGAGTACGCTGTCGTATCGCTGGTCGAACGTCGTCCCGGGATTCGACATGCCGGTGCGCGTGAGCATTCCAGGGCTGGGCACCCGACTGCTCAAGCCCACCGAAGCATGGCAGACACTCGAAGCATCGCCGAGGGCAACGGAGCTGACCGTGGACGAAAACTTCTACGTGACCGTCACTTCAACACCCGGGCGGTGACGCGGCGCTTCTCTTTACTGAGCTTCTTGCTCGCGTTTGCGGGTTGTGGCCACGGAGCGCCGCCTCCGAGGTCGGCGACGCCGACAGTTGTGCGACGGCCTCCTCCGCCCGCTCCGCCGTCGACGTTGGACGACATGCTGCATCAAGACATGGCCGCGGACTCCGCCTTCCCATGGTCTGCAGCCCGCCGGCTCACGTGGAACGATTTCCACGGGCGGCCACCAGGCAGTGGCCCTGAGGTCGCGAAAACAGCCTATGCGCTGTTTTATGCCTGGAAATGCCGGCGCGAGGCGTTCGATTTCCGTGTGATCGCCACATTCCGGCCCCGGCAGTCCTGGGTGAAGACGGTCGCGCTGAGCGACAGTGTGTTCAGCCGCAGCGCGCTGCGACACGAGCAGACGCATTTCGATCTGGCCGAGGTACACGCGCGCCGCATGCGCCGGTACTTTGCCACGCTCGCCGGCGCCTGCAGTAAGACAGATTCAGAGCTCACCAACCTCGCCGGCCGACTGATTCAGGAAGAGAAGGCCGAGCAGCAGCGATACGATGCGGAGACGAACCACGGGCTGCGGTCGGCAAGCCAGGCCGCGTGGAACGCCGAGGTTGCTCGGCGACTGCCGCAATGAGGCTTGGCATCATCTCGGACACGCACGGCATGTTGCGGCCGCAGGTGTTCGAGATCTTTCGAGAGGTCGATCACATCCTGCACGGCGGTGACGTGGGCCGGAGTGATCTGCTGGTCGAGCTGCGCGCGCTGGCGCCGGTGACCGCGGTCTACGGCAACAGCGATGGCATCGACTTGCGCTCTCAGCTTCCGCAGGTCGCCGCGATCGAGCTGGACGGTTTTCCCATCGTCGTCACACACGGGGACCAATTCGGGAGTCCCAATCCCGCCAAGCTGCACGAGGCGTTTCCGGATGCGGAGATCATCATTTTTGGGCATAGCCACCGGCCGCTGCTCGAGCTGGTGGACAAGACGATCACGGTGATGAACCCCGGCGGTGCCGGCGCGCCCCGCTTTGGCATTCCGCCGAGCGTGGGGATACTGGAGCTCGAGCCGGGGATTCCGCCGCGGGGAAGGATTGTGCCCCTCGGGCACTAATGCCCATCGACCTGGGAGTGATGGACCAGGGCCAGGGACGCCGAGGAGTTTTCGAAACGCTCACTTGGGGCCGCCATGAAGGCGAAACAAATTGCCGCCATTGTCGTCGCCGTCATTGTCGCCGGCGCATGCACGAAATCCGATAACATCACGAAGGTCGAGCCACCGCCGGATGATCACGCGCCCGTCGCCAAAATCGACAGTCCTGCGGCGAGCGTCGAAGGCAGTGAAATGTCGTTCAGCGCGAAAAGCTCCACAGACCCGGACGAAGACCCGCTCCGATATCAGTGGACGTTCGGCGATGGTGGCGCGGATTCGGGCGACGTCGTGAAGCACACCTATGCCGACAACGGCTCCAAAACCGTGCGGCTCGTCGCGCGCGATACGCAGGGGCTCGCGGATACGGCGGCGCTGACGGTCACGGTGGCCAATGCCCCGCCGCAAATCGCCAGCATCACGGCGCCCACCTCGGCGGTGGCCCTGCCCGATTCAGTCAAGATCGACGTCGTCGTCAGCGATCCGGGCAAGGCGGACAGTCTGACCGTGAGCTTCGATTGGGGCGACGGAAAGAAGAACACGGTCCCCAAGGCGCATGGGGCGCACAAGTACGGGACTGTCGGGCATTACACGGTGCAGGTGACGGTCACCGACGACGACGGCGCGAGCGCGAGCAAGACGGCCGCTATCGACGTCAGCGCGGCGCCCCAGCTTGTCGATGGCTATGAAGTCATCGATCTCGGCACACTCGGCGGCGAATCGGCACGGCCCTACGGACTGAATGACAACGACGCGGTGGTCGGAGCAAGCACGACGTCGAATGGAGAGCTCCACGCCTTCTTGTGGAAGGAAGGCTCGATCCGGGATCTCGCCGTGGGATTTCCCGAGAGCCGAGCGGAAAAGATTACGAGAGACGGACTCATTGCC
Organism: Gemmatimonadota bacterium; assembly: GCA_003221035.1. Taxonomy (GTDB): domain Bacteria; phylum Gemmatimonadota; class Gemmatimonadetes; order Gemmatimonadales; family GWC2-71-9; genus 20CM-2-65-7. The sequence continues at coordinate 1,569 of QHUB01000016.1, read as the reverse complement.
GGTGTCGGGATCATGGCGGAGAATCGCGGAGCGCAAGTGTTTGAGTGGAAGAACGGCGTCACGACGAACCTCGGGCTTGTCGGTATCGCGGGTGGGCCGCAGGTGAAGATCACAGGCGCGCTGGGAAACGACATCCTCGCCTGGCACGAAAGCGAGATGGACCGCTTCACCTCGGCAATTTGGCGGAACGGCGCACGACAGTCTATCGGAGGGCTCTACTCACCCAGCAGCGATGAAGCCGAGGCGACTGGGATGAATGACAGCCGCCAAGTCGTGGGCGCCAGTCTAATGCACGGCGGTCACAGCGATATCTACCACGCTTTTATCTGGGAGAACGGAACAACGCGCGATTTGGGCGTGCTGCAAGAATTCACTTGCGACTTGAATGGGGATTACCCGAACTGCGGGAACTCCAGAGCGAACGACATCAACGACAAGGGCGACGTCGTTGGCACGAGCTGGGACTCGGATTTTCGACAGCATGCGGTTCTATGGGTGGACGGTGTGGTCCACGATCTCGGCCTCGGAATAGCGCTGACCATCAACGATGCGGGAGACATCGCCGGCAATAGCAGCGACCCCGGGCATGGCTATTTCTGGCGCGATGGCACGCGCACAGACATCGGATCGCTCGGTGGTGCGACGTTCGTGGCGGGAATGAATGGGCAGAGCACACTTGTCGGAACGAGCGTCGCCGCAGAGGGCAGACTACACGTATTCGTGTGGCAGCCGGGGCAATCGACGGTGACGGACCTGGGGACGGGTCCCTCCAATGTGCGCAGCGCCGGCGCGGTGGCGGTGGCGATAAATACGCGCGGGGATGTCATCGGATATACGTGTGACAAGTTCGTCGAGGGGACTCAGTTTTGTGCCCTGGACGCCAAGACGCACGCGATCCTTTGGAAACGGAGGGGCTAGGGCGCGCAGTGGCGCCGCTCGAAACGACATAACCGTCACCCACTCCAGGGTTAACGCCCGCCCAGCGTCCCAGCACAGAGTTTGCGACATCGGGCGGGCAACTGACTTTCAAGGTTCGCCTGTCATGTCGCGCTTCCCAATTCTCATTATCGGCTTGCTGCTGGTCGAGCTGCGCGCGCTGGCGCCGGTGACCGCGGTCTACGGCAACAGCGATGGCCTCGACTTGCGCTCCCAGCTTCCGCAGGTCGCCGCGATCGAGCTGGACGGTTTTCCCATCGTCGTCACACACGGGGACCAATTCGGGAGTCCCAATCCCGCCAAGCTGCACGAGGCGTTTCCGGATGCGGAGATCATCATTTTTGGGCACAGCCGCCGGCCGTTGCTCGAGCTGGTGGACAAGACGGTGACGGTGATGAACCCCGGTGGGGCGGGTGCGCCACGATTCGGGATAGGGTCGAGCGTAGGGATTCTGGAACTCGAGCCGGGGATTCCGCCGCGGGGAAGGATTGTCCCCCTCGGGCACTAATGCCCATCGACCCGGGAGTGATGGACCAGGGCCAAGGACGCCGAGGATTTTTCAAAACGCTCACTTGGGGCCGCCATGAAGGCGAAACAAATTGCCGCCATTGTCGTCGCCGTCATTGTCGCCGG
>QHUB01000049.1 GCA_003221035.1 Gemmatimonadota bacterium | reverse complement strand
CTGGACAAACATGGAGGCAATTCCGTAATCCCCGATCACATCCAGATCCGCGCGCTTGCATGCCGCCTTCCCTTCGTCGCTGTCCGGGCGACGAGTCAGGCAAGCGGTCAGACCGGAGCTCGCCCATGTCGCGTCTGACTCTCGTCCTCATCCCCGCCTTCACCACGCTCACCTTTAGCACCGCCCACGCCCAAACCTGCACCGATCCGCACTACCGCTGGACCGTCAAGACCACCGTCGCTCTGCAAGACTCTGCCCCGACTCCCACCACACCCTCCGCCATGCTGAAATGGACGCCTCCGGAGCTGTACCACCCCGCCGTCGGGGCCCACGACTGCACGCCGCGCGCGGGCCGCGAGCTCACCGTCTACGCCGTCACCGGATGGGCGCGCGCGTGGCACGTCGACAAAGCTCCCGGCGACCTCGACTGGCACATCGAGCTCACGCAAAGCCGCACGACAAAACCCGGCAAGTGCATCGTCGCCGAAATCCCCGATCCGCAGTACGGCGCGATGTTCGCGACGGCGCGGCAACGCTTCCTGGACCTCATTATCAACTCGAAGACCAACAAGAAAAAAGCGATCGTGCCGCCCGTTCGGCTGACCGTGATCGGCCCCGCGTTCTTCGACGCGCAGCATCGGGGCGCCAAGGGGTCCGGTAAGCCTCCATCGAAACACGGCAACTGCAACAGCTCCGCTGGCGCGCTGTGGGAGATCCACCCCGTATATCAGGTCACACACCCGTAAAGGCGGTGGGAACGTGCCTCGACCAATTCGCATCCTGAGCAAGCTCAGGGGCGTGGCGCTGAAGCTGATCGCGGAGAATGAAACGGCACTCGCAAGTTTGGCGGCCGAGTTAGCAGTGTCAGTTATTCTTTGGACGGATTCGAGCGGCGGCGCGCCTCGTCGCGCCGGATGAGATGCAGGGCGACCAAAGAGGCCTGTGCGGTCTTCACCGCGGCATGCTACCGGGAACCGATCAACAGCGGGTCAATTGAACCGGGGCGTCAATTCGACGCGCGCCCTTCAGGGCGTGTGAAGTAGCCGAGCCGGCGCTTTAGCGCACGGATAAAACGCTCCGGCTCGTATTAGGCCACACGAGCCAGTGCGGGTTCAGGTCCCGGGCGCCGTGCTTCCGATAGAACGCCCGCGCCGGCGCCGTATAGCGAAGTACCTCCCGGCTTCGCTACTTGGGGTTCCGCCCCAGCGCACACGCGATCAGCGCCTGCTTGGAAACAACTGCCTCACTCGGCGCCAGGCACGAGTCGCTTCCCGACGTCGCACTCGTTGCCGAGGCGGAGGGGCTACCGAACGTTCCGGCGAGGACCCCAGCGGGCGAGGGGCTGAGGATCCACAGTGTCGCGTGATTCGCCGAGGTGGGATCGACGCCCATCCATCCCGCAACCCATCCCTGATCGTTGATGGCGACCGCATAGCTCCGGTGGGAGTCGCCGGGATTGAGGAGGAGAATCCCGCCGGAGGCGGGCCAGGCCGCGGCCTGCGTTACGCCGTTCTGTCCGACGGCGGTATTGGACCGGTTGACGTCGATCGCGGTTCCCCCACCCGACCCAGAGACGGTGGGAAGCAGTGTGAATCCCTCGCCGTCGCGCCACCGGAACGGCTGAGCACCGGCTACACCGACGACCATCCCGTCGTTGTTGATGCCCCATGCCTGCACGGTGGCGTTCGGGTGCCCATCTGGCGTGCCGAGATCCCGATAGCCGTTGTCGTAACTCCACAGGAAGCCATGCCAGCAGGGGAAGAAATGGCCAAGGGCATCCGGACAGTAGGAGAGGTTCGTGCCCACGACCATGCCTGATGCGTTGATATCGAGGGCATCTCCCTCGGGTTTGCCGACGAGCGCCGTCAGGTCGGTTCGGCCGCGCGATTCGCTCCAGTAGAAAGCATGCTGGTTGATGACAAAGTCCCAGCCGACGATCTCGCCCTGCGCGTTGAAGGCCGTGGGTTCGCCAAAGCTCGTGCCGCTCAACACCTCCGGCATTGCGACGATGCTTGCGGGTTCTCCCGACGTCCACATCACCGGCTGGCCGTGCGATTGTCCGCTCCCCCCGCTCACGCCGAGAATTTGGCCGTCATCGGTAATGCCGATGGCTTTGCTCCAGCCGTCTCCGGGAAGAGTGCCGAGATCCACCATGCCACCCAGGAGAGTCCAACGGAACGCGTGCGTTTCGCCCGTGGTCGTCAGCGACGATCCCACGATGGTGCCGCTGTTGTTCACGTCCGCCGCAGCGCTCGATAACCCACCCAGTGTTCCGAGATCGAGCCGCACGATCGGGTCGGGCGTGATTCCCAGGAGACCGCTGGGTTGGTGACTGGCGGGAGTGGTGGGGGATTCGCAGGCGCAGATGAGCGCGGTTGCGAGCGTCAGAATGGCGATCTGTTTCACGGCGGCCTCAGGTGGTTTACGGCCATCGTGCAGCAAACGGAATGCCGCTCGGTTTCCCAGTAATCATGGCGCGGCAGGTGCGGCAAGCGGGCCACGATGCGGTAGCCGAGCAACAGATTCTGTGGGGGAGTGGAAACATCGGAAGGGAGAGGGTCAGGGGGTGAGCTATGAGAGGTTTGGTGATGATAGCGGCTTCTGGATTGCTCGGCTGCGACAACTATCGCCCTCGTCTTCGGAGTTGTGAAGGTCCTCCGGTAGATCAGCCGCTCCTCGCCGCCGCCACTTTCGGCGCCGGTTCATCGCCCAACAACTTCCCGATTGGCGCGAGGCGCGGCACCTCATCGCCGAGCACTTTGAGCGTGGCGGCAATGGGAATCGCGAGGAACGCTCCCACCACACCCCAGATGAACCACCAGAACAACACGAAGATCATCACCGCCAGCGCGTTGAGCTTGAGACGATTCCCGTAGGCGAACGGCGAGACGAGGTTGTTTTGAATCGTCGTGATGACGAGATAGGCGATCGCGGGCAGCAGGATCCGGCCGGTGGTCGTGAACGCCGTCAGACCGCCGAGGAGCAGCAGCACCACATTGACGATGCCCCCCAGAAAGGGAATGAACTCGAACGCGAATGTCAGCAAGCCCCAGATCAGCGGGTTCGGCATTCCGATCGCCCACATCGTGAGGCCGACGACCGCGGCCTGCCCGGCGTTGATGAGTGCGGTGATGACGAGATAGCCCGATACGATCGACTCCGTCTGCTGCAGAATGTCGCGCGCGGTGCGCTTGTCGTCGGGCGCCCGCACGACCTCGATCAGCTTGCCGAACAGCATCCCTCCCATCGCGAGCATCAAGTAGAGCAATACCAGCACCTGAACGAAGAACCCCACGAATGATGATGCTTTGCCCAGGAGCTGGGCGAGGAGCGGTGGCGCCGGCGCCGAGCTCTCCGCTGCCTGCGGTGGAGGTGGGGGAGGTGGTGGAGGAGGCGGCGGTGCCGGAGCCTGTGCTGGCGCCGCGGGACGTCCCGCGGCAGCGCCACCCAACTTGCTGAGCGGACCCCCGATCGCGCTCAGCTTCTGCCGCGCCGTCGCAATGCTGGCGGGCGCCTTCTCGGCCCACCCGCCGATCGGGCCGGACAAGCCCCAAGCGCCGATCCCGAACAGAGCCAGCCCGCCCAGCACCACGATCGCTGCGCCCAGCGCCGTAGGGAGCCCGGCCTTCTCGAGCCGCCGGACCACGGGACTGAACAGCGCATGCAAGGCCAGCGCCAACGCGATCGGAATGAAAAAGTCTCGACCCAACATCAGTGCGACAATGACGAGGATCGCCGCGGTAATTGTGCCGGCAATGGAGGAGCGCTGGACCGGGTTGGGGGGCACGGGGGGCACGCTGCGTGTATACCCCATATCCGCGCTTCAGGCGATATTGGGCGCGTCAGCTACATCGGCTTCGATACGATACGATCTGAGGAGTACGCGCGCTGGGCAGGGCCCCTGTACGGTCTTCACCGCGGCATCCTACCGGGAACTGATCAACAGCGGGTCAACTGAACCGGGCGTCAATTCGACGCGCGCCCTTCAGGGCGTGTGAAGTAGCCGAGCCGGCGCTTTAGCGCACGGATAAAACGCCCTCTTCATACTCCTCTCACTCTTCCTCGCCGTTCAGACGCCCATCGACTCCGTCCAGATCATCACGCGCGACATCCCGAACTTCTGGCGCGCCTACGATCTCGCCGCCGGCAAAGACTCGATTGCGTTCGCGCAAACCTGACGAGCGTCGATCTCGCGACGCCTTTTATCCTAAGTTGACCCTTCGGCAGCAGCCGTTCCGCAAAATCGAGTCGCTCTTGTGCCTCGGCCACCGCGATCGGTGATGACCCGCGCGTGGACATCTTTACCGTTGCGTGGACGGTGAAATACGATCAGGCAGCCCGCGGTCCACCGCGGTGGACGTGAACGGGATCAAGATTCCGCTGATCTCACTCGACGATCTGATCGAAACCAAACGCACCGGCCGGCTTCAGGATGCGGCCGACATCGAGGTCCTCGAGGAAATCAGAAGGCGCGGTAGGTAACCACGCCATCCCGCCTTGCCGCCTCCGCCCAGACCTGGGCTCCGGCGCCGTAGCAAGACCGCCACACTGAGACAAGCCGCAACACGCATCTTCCCAATTGCCCGCGCCAGATCAGCAATTTTCTGTGGCGGTGCAAGCACGGGCTTTGCGGCGGTGTTTCGGCAACGGGAGGACCATATGCGTGCGACGACTTTGCTGCTGGCTCTGACCATCCTCGTAGGCTGCGAACGCGCGGAACGCGTTGCCGCCCCAGGCGAACTTCCCTCGTTCGGGACTCAAAGTGCCACCGGGAAGGTGGCGTTTGTGAGTGCACGAGATGGCAATAACGAGATCTACGTCATGAACGCCGACGGAACGGGGGTCACACGACTCACCAGTAATGCCGCCGCCGATGAAGCCCCGACCTGGTCGCCTGACGGGAGCCGCATCGCGTTCGCGAGCGACCGCGACGGCAACTGGGAGATTTATGTGATGAATGCGGATGGGAGCGGCATCACGCGCCTAACGAATAACCCGAACCGAGATCTGGACCCCGCGTGGTGCGGTACCCGAATCGCCTTCATGAGCGACCGCTCGTTGCCTCACTTTGGCGATGTCTATGTGATGAACGATAACGGCAGCAATGTGACACGAGTTACGACGAATAATGCAGCCGTGGACCAAGAACCTGCCTGGTCTCCGTTATGCGATCGTATCGCGTTCGCTTCCGATTCCACCGGCGATGTGGAGATATATGTCGTATGGCCGGATGGCACCGGCAAGGTACGGCTCACGAATAGCGCAGGCTACGACGAATACCCTGCGTGGTCGCACGATGGTGGCAGGATCGCATTTACCCGTGCCGGCGACTTCACGAACCGCGAGATCTACGTCATGAACGCGGATGGGAGTGGAGCGACACGCCTCACGAATACCGCGTGCTGCATCTGGGACTCTGACCCGACCTGGTCACCCGACGACGCGCAGATCGCGTTTCAGAGCAATCGCGATGGCGACCATGAGATCTACGTGATGAATGCCGATGGCACAGGCGTCACGCAGCTCACCCAGAATACGGTCGACGATATCCAGGCAGCGTGGTTTGCCCCGGCGTCCGGCGGAGTAGTGTTCGAGAGCAACTGGACGACCGGAACCGGTGCGACCGCTCGATCGATCATGGATAGCGCTTCCGTCACCCCGTGGGATATCTGGGAGGACGGAAGCTGGGGGACCCTGCAGGGCGGCGCTTATATAATGGAAGTGGTGGCTGGGATTGCCCCTCCAGGGTACACCCATTCTCTGCGAGTTCAGCAACGCGGTTCTTGCGACAACTGTTGGGCGGATGTTCGAAAGAATCCGTTCATAGCAACGGGCAATACCGACTACTACTTCCGATTCTACTTCATGACGAGCGACATAAATGGGACGTGGGGAGACCACGGCGCAGAACCATGGATCTGGGCGGCGCAGTATGAGGATGTCGTCTACTTAAGCAAGCTCGAAGGCCCCACCGGTTGGGGCATCACGATGCGAATTGGTGGTCATGGCGATACCATCGGGACATATCCCGACCCCCGCTACCCCATCGGAAACTGGTTCCTCACGACATCGCAGACGGGGGCGCTCCCGCTCGCCTATAACACGTGGTATCGGCTCGAGTACTGGGTTCACTTCACGTCAGCAAACCACATGCAGGTTCACCCGCGTATTTATGACGCGAGCGGCGTGTTGCTGTTTGACGATGACGACTTCGTGCAGGAGGACCCAGGCGCCAGCGATTGCGGCGGAGTTGGCGACTGGACCTTGGCGCGATGGTACACTCGCATCATCGCAAGCTGTAATCCGGGTGGCGATTTCGAAGTGAACGGCCAGCCTGACCCTGATCAGGCAGCGACCACACTGCAAAGCCTCGTGATGGGGAACAACGGTTCGGCAAGCGCGCAGAACACCGGCCTTTTCTGGTATTACGCAGGCATCAAGATACGGACCGACACTTGGGCCGGGCCGTAACGGAATACCCCGGCCACCATACGAACGAACGCGCGTAGGGCAAAGCTGATGTGCGGCCGGGCAACTCGGCGATGGGACAAACAATAACAGCCAGGTGCCGGTACTGGTTCTTTCGATCCCGTAAGACCCGCAGACCCTATTGGGTTGGCCGCGCCGCAGCGCGCTAGGCGGCCGCCCCCAGCTCGCGCGCCACGCGCGCCAGCCGGGCATCGAGCGTCCACAGCCGGATGCGATCGAGCAGCGCCGACGCGAGGAGGTGCGCGTCGACCCAGCCGATGCCGCGACCCCACAACCGCCTGCGCTCGATCAGCGCGAGCACTTCGTCATGCTCGGCGACCCGCGGCGATTCCAGCGTGGCGAGGTCGGCCAGTACCTCGGCCCGCGCCGTCACGTGCCCCAAGGCGATCTCGCCCAGCACGAACGGGTGTATCACGACCGCGCTGCCTTCGAGGAGCTGGGCCAGCCGGGGATTCCCACGCTGCCAGTGGTCGATCCAGACGGACGTGTCCGCCAGCACCGTCACCGCCGCGCGCGCCCGTGGGAACGCCGTCGCGGAGCTGCACGCGCCCGCGGCATCGTGCCGCCCAGCGCCGCCAGCCGTCGCGCGGCCTCCCGGGCGATCAGGGCTTCGAGGCCGGCATGCACGAGCGCCGTCTTCTCGGCGATCCCGGTGATCCGCCGCGCGCGCGCGAGCAGCACGTCGTCGAGGATGAGGGTAGTACGCATATGCATATGTATGTATGTGTTATATGCTGGTGTCAACGGCTGGTCAAACACCTCTCATCGAACTCCCCGCGCCGTCCCCCGAATGAAGAGGTGGAGGGTAACCCTGAAGCAATCCATTCCGCCCCGTGACTCATTTACGCGGAATCTAACTTCGATCTTCCCTTCCCATTTCTCCTTATTTCTTTCGGCAAAGCGCGAGGCATGTCATCCTGAGCGAAGCGAAGGACCTGCTTTTGAGATCTGCTTTATGGGAAGACACAACAAGGCGCGGCAGGTGATCAGTCTGCCGCGCCTACGCCGCGGGTAAAAGCATCACGCCGCCTTCGGCGTGCTACCACTGCCGGCCTCGGGCTCGTTCTTGGTCTTGAACGGACCGAGGACGTTGCGGGCGCTCGCCCACGCGCCCATCAGCTCAGGCTGGTCCCCAAAGCGGAACCGCACGAGACCATCGAGCACCCGAATCTGTGCCGTGATCGTGCGCATCACCGCCTTGAGATCCGCGTTCGCACCCACGTGCCCGCGCCGGCCTTCCCGCGCCGCTTCGAGCGCGTGCTCGAAAGCGCCCACGGCATCCGCCAACGCGTCCACCAGGGCCGGCGACATCCCGTGGGTCAGCAGGGCATCCTTATGCTCTGTCGCCTTCCCCAGCATCCCCCGCGCCGCTTCGATCAATGCCTGGTCACTGGCATTGCTGGGCGGCAGCCGGAACTGATCCACGAGCTGGACATCCTCTTCCGCCGCGAGCTCGCCCACTGCTCGCAAGTAGAGCAGCAGTTTGCTCTGCAGCTCGCGGCGCAGTTTCTCGCGCAGCTCGCTGGCCGCGCGTGCCACCGCCACACCGGCCCGCTGTTGCGCGCCGAGCACCTCGGCGCGTTGAATCAATTCCTCGAGCTTCGCCAGCCCGAGCCCTTCGCCTACTGCGTCCGTCTTGTGAGCCCGCAGAAAGTCGCGGACCCGCTCGGCCATCTCCAGCCGTCTCCGTAACGTGGCGTTCATAACGACTCCGTGGTTCCCCCGCTCCGGAACGGAGAGGGACCGGGGGTGAGGACGCTCTCTCCGATCGAAGAGGCGTTGAGCATCGCGGTCCTCTCCGACGCGTTTCGCCCTATGGATAGATCGTGCCAGGAATTTTGTGCTCAGCGCTCGCGCGTGACTGTCCCTTGCGGAGGACATTTTTCGCGAGTCGCCGCGCGGTTTCTCCAAAACGCCCGCCATTGCTCGTCGATCGTTGTCCACTCATTTCGACACACCGCACATTTTTCGCGTGTCGGCGTACGCCGACGAACAAAAAACCTCGAGGTTTTTCGAATCGTCGCGCTCGCGCCGTCGTTTCTTCGCCGCACACCGCGAGTCGTTGGCCGCGCGTCGTCGATCGGCGTCGCATGTTCGTGAATCGACCTGGGGATTTTACGAGGTTGGCACTGCGTTCAGTCGATCAGCCCGCTCACTCCGCGAATCGGCGCGCGCTTTGTGTCGGTCGGCGTGCCCGCGCCGCCGTCAACCGGGCATTTTCCTCGGGTCGCCGGCCTCGCTACGCCGATCGGCGGCTGCGCACCGGCTGTCGCCGTGCGCGCGCAGTCAATCGAAGACCACTCATTTCGATAATGACACATCGCACGGCGAAAATCCCGACCATTTTTTCCCTAATCCCTCCCCTTCAAGACGCAAGGGGTCAAGCGCGCTCCTCCCTCCCGTTCCTTCATTTCAAAGAAGCGAGCGAGCCTTTCATCCTGAGCGGAGCGCGCGGAATGCGCGCGAAGCGAGGGGCTTTGCGGAGGAATTGAGCGCAACCCTGAACCTGAAGCTTGAGTCTGTCGCGGTGCCGGGGCAGACGATTCGGCGCTACACCGTTTGAAACGCAACAAGGCGCGGCAGCTAACCATGCCACCGCGCCTCGCCCCCAAGACAGATCACGCGCCGCTCTATCTTGTCGCCGCCACTCGTCCGGTAGTCACGCTACGGCAGCGCAACATTCGCCACAGTCACGCTCACCGCTTGGGTTTCGCTGGGCGAGCGCAGAAACCACAGACTGGCGACGCTCACACGCTTGAGATTCGTCCCCGGCACTGGAAACACAATATAGAATGCGACCTTTTCCCCGGGCCGCGCCTGCAGCATCGTGTTCGCCAAGCTGGTACTGACCGCCTGCGTGCGGATGCTCAAGGAGTCGACGATGTACGCCTCGAGCTCATTTCGCGGATCGCGCCGCAACACGGCTCGCACGTCCTCCTCGGTCGTATTCCACAGCGCCATGTCGAATCGGAGCAGATTTCCCACCAGCACGATGCGCTGCAGCGTGACCCGGTAGGAGGGCACTGCGGTCTTGACGGTTCCCCCGTTGCTCGTGACAACTGCTTCAACCGTGGCGGTGCGTTCCAGCGTGGCGACCGCAGAGTCGGCTCCCGCGCCGTCGCCGGACTGCGCCGTTTGCGGCGCCGCCAGCGCCAGCAGAATTCCCGCCGCGATGCGCTCCGAAACTCTGTCGTCGGCCTTGCCGGCCCCGGACGTGTCGGTGGAGCTGAACGCTCGCGTGAACGCGACGCGATTCGCCGCCACGTCGTACACCGTGAGCTCCACGCTCATGGTGCGGACGACATCGCTAAAATTCCCTTCGATGCGAAGGCCGAGCGGTCCGCGCTTTTCCCGATAGTGCCTGACACGTGCCTCGTTGGCGACGAGGCGGGCCCGAATGAGAAACGCAGCGCCGAGCTCCTGCCCGACCGCGGACAGCCCCGTCATTTGATCGTCATAGAACGCGAGGTGGGCGACCTCATGATGCTTATTATCGAAGTACGCAGCCACCGGCTCGATGTTGTGACTGCTCAAGCGAGCCAAGACCGCCGCGTCGTCCAGTAAGGCGAAGCTACTTTTCTCATCGTCCGTCGCCTTGTGCAGCGCCTTCCACATCCACGGATACAAGGGCACACTGTCCGTGTCGGAAACGCGCACCCACCGGAGAGGCACTTCCGAGAATAGGATCAGACCGCGCTTGGCACTACCAGGCTGCGAAGCTGCCCGTTGAAGCGCCTGAACCGGGGCGCGACCCCAGACCAGCAGGCCAAGCGTAACGAGGCACACGCGGGCACGAGTGCCACGACCCAAGGGCCTCACCGTCCCGGTATGTGAACGTTCTCTTGGACGAATCGCTTGCTGCCGGATGTACGTTGACCATACGCGTCCCACGTCGTTCGCAACGTGACGGATCGGACCGTCGCGGCAGGGATCTTGAACAGCAGGGAGAACTGCGCGTTCTCCCCCGCCCTGATGTGGCGCGTGAAATTCTGCTGCAGCCCCTCACCAGACATGAAGTTGTAAGAGTTGCCGCTGATGTCGACGACGTACGTGTTCTGCGCGGGGTTGTTCAAGCGCAGATCCACGTCGCTATCGAATGAATTTTGAACACTGAACGTCAAGCGCAGAAAACTGTTCTCCACCATCTCGATCGACTCGAAGCGGACCGTCAGCCAGTCTCCACCGAAATAAATCGTTCGCCCCACCCGCTCGCTCTTGACCCCGCTGGGCTCCGCTGAAGCACTGGACCCATGCTCGGCCAGCATTCCACGCACATCGTCGTCCTTGAGAATCCGTGTGTTCGCAGCCGCCAGCGACAGACCCGTCTCGACGGCAATGAGCCGACAGTTGATCGCGACCGTGGTGTCGAGATCGGTAATGGTTCCCAGCACGACCGCCTCCACGCCAGCGATCTTCCCCACCTGTTGCGCGGTCCCCGGATCCATCACTCCCGACTGGCCGAGTTTCAACTGGCCGAGGACCTGGTCCAGCAGCCCGCGTTCCACGACGTCGAAGCTGCCACTGTTCACGAGACGCGTCACAAGCTCTTCGGAGATGTACGTGCCGAGTGCCGAGGCACGTCGATTGGCGTCCGGAAAGGGGAGGACGGCAATCTTCCGCCTTCCCTGGCCCGGGACGCTGACCGCTATCCTGGAAGCACACGTATCGAGGCCGGCGGCCAAACGCACCTGGGCACTGAGCGGGATCGGCAGGAGCACCGCGCCCCACACGATCGCCGCGCTCAGACGAGCGCTCACTGTGCCCGCCCCAGCGCATCCATCACGCGATTCTTGAGCGCCTCCGCGCCGTGTGCCAGCGCCTGGGTCCCAGCAGCCTCGCGCGAGAATCCCGCTCCCTGGGCTTGGACTATGAAATCGCCGAGGATGGAGCCGTTGCCCGCTGCGACGAGACGCACATGCGCGACAAGGCGAGTGTTGACGAGCCCCGCGACGTCGGCGCTGCTGGACGAGGTCATGCTGACCTTCGCAACCACCACCCCTGCGCAGACGTCGCCGAGTGACAGCTTGTGAACCAGGGCGGGGCCGCCGCCAAACAGCTGTTCGTTGAGCTTGTCCTCAACGAACGCCGGCCGGAACGGATGCACTGCGCGCATCCCGCGACTCGCGATAGCCTCCGCAGCAGCGTCCGCCAACGGCGACACCGTCTGTTCCAGCGAGTCGGTGATTACGACCGCCCACTGTTGGGCACTCGTGCCTGCGCGCGCAGAGCGATCGACGTAGCGATTGGCAAATGCGTCCCGGGATGTCTTATCCGCCGCCGCGTGGCTGCGCTGCTGCCACTCTTGTATCCGGCGGACGACCGCCACGGTCACCGGCTGCAGCGCTGTCTGGGTCTGGGGATGGAAGCCTGGGCTGTCGAATAATTCGAAGG
>QHUB01000048.1 GCA_003221035.1 Gemmatimonadota bacterium | reverse complement strand
GTCCTTCCAGTCGACCGGAAACGTCCTCCCGCACTCACCGCACTTCGCGTTCTTCTGCCCTTCCGGAATCACCGCGCGGGCATGACAGCCGGGGCAGACGAGGTGCGGCTCGCGCACCACGCTCCAGGCGTTCGGCCGTTCGGTCCGAATCTCGACGTCGCCTTTCGGGATCCGCACTTCGACATGGTGCACGTCGAGGACGACATAGTCTTTTGACGGATTCTCGACCACGTGGTACCACGCGCCGCGCCGCAGCCCCTGTCCTTCGGCGCGATCGCCGCGGCTCCGCGCCCAGCCCATGTCAGCCATGCTTCCCCCGGACGAGCACGAGAATCGCGGCCTGCGGCACGACGAGGTAGGTCTTGTCTTCGAACGTGATCTCGACCGCGGCTTTCCGGAAGAACAGCGCGTAGTCGCCCGCTACCGCCTGCGTCGGCAGGTACTTCACTTCCGCGCCATGAATCTTCCACGGCTCGTCCTCGATGCTTGCGGGCTCGGGCATCGGCGTTCCCGGGCCGGTCGCCACGATGCGCCCGCCCTGCACCTGCCGTCCCTCGATGGCGGAGGGTGGCAAAAAGAGGCCGACGTTGGTGCGCTCCTCGCCTTCTTCGGGAGCGATCAACACGCGATCACCGACGACGATCAGGCGCTTCGGCTCTTCCGGCACGCCAGATGATGCCCTCGTCTGGGCGTTTTGCGCAAGTCGCAGGGTGGCCGTGACCTCCGTCACCACTGTTTTTCTTGACTTGTCCGGTCCCGTTTATAACAATGAGGCCCGCTGAACTCCCCTCTCTGGAGCGCCTATGCAAGATGTCGCCAACGCCGCGCAGACCCAGCAGTGGGCTTTCATCCTGTCACAGCTCTTCGACTGGGTGATGACCGGTCTCGCGTGGATCGTGCCGTTTCAGGCCAAAGTGTTCAACAGCATCCTGCAGGGTGATTCGTTCTGGGCGCTCGCGGGGACAGCCATTCTGCTCGTGCTGCCCGCCGGCGCGTTCATCGCCGGCATTTGGGGCACGATGGTCGCGCTCTACACGATTCCGTTCCGTCTCGGGCGTTCGGTCACGCTCATGCAATCCGTGGCGCTCGCCTGGTGGGACGCGCTCCGCATGGTCTGGTTCTACTGGGCCGGTCTCGTGCGCTTTGTCATCGTGCTGATCGGCTGGGTGTGGGGCCTCATCAAGCTGAGCGGCCGCCTGCTCGTGGGCACGATCAAGGGCGCGATCACCTCCCCGCTCGCGATGCTCGATGCGACGTCGCGCCGTCCCGGCGTGCCGTGGCCGGCGTTCTTCATGCTCGTGTTCTGGTCGATGATCGAAGCGACCATCTTCACCTTCACGCTCAAGCCGACGATGAGCGAGCTGCTGGCCGACCTGACGGGTTATGAAGTCAACGCGTTCGCGCTCACGGTTTTGTTGTGGCTGTTTCTGTGGGTGCTGGTCGCGGGCAGCTTCGCGTGCATTCAGGTCTTGAACGACGCCGTCAAGAGCAAGCAGTACGGACAAATCGTCTCGATGGTGGCCGTCGAAATCGCCGTGGCCCTGTTCGAGGTGCTCTTCCTGTATCGCGAGCTCGTCGATGCCATGACGCCCTGGCTTGCGCAGCAAGGCATTCAGCTCGGTGTCTTCGGGACGATCGGCCTGGCATTCTTCGCCTGGGTCGGCGTGCGCGGCATGACGTGGTTCCTGTTCGGCCGCTTCGGCGCGCCGGCCTTGATCGCGTTGCTCGGTCGCAAGGCGCTGGAGGTTGAAGGCGGCCATGCGCACGGCCCGGCGCCGCAGATGGCGGACTATTGGAAGGGCCCGATCGCGGCGCTGAAGGCCGAGCGCGAGTGGTTCCGCAAGGAAGCGCGCGAGCTGTTCGAGCTCGTGTCGATGCCCGTGCTGCAGGTGGTCGCCGCCGGTCTCAATTTCTTGTTCGTCGTCTTCACGGGCCGTCCGCACTTCACGCTGCCGTTCAAGTCGATGGACGATGTGATGGCTGCGACGCACTTCCCGGCGCGGGTCACGGGCGAGGTGGCCCGCGGGGAGGCCCGATGAAACGCCTCGCAGCCGGCCTGCTGGCCCTCGGCCTCGTCAGCTGCAAACCCCCGGCGAACGCGCCGCCGGCCAGGAACACGCTCGTCGTGGGCCTGGACATCTCCGGCTCGTTCCGCAAGAGCGGCTATTTCGATGAGGCGATGCGCTACGCGTCGCTGTACATCTACGCGCACGTGAACGGCCTGGGTGGCCTCAAGCAGACGACCGACGTCTTCGTCGGCTCGCTCGGCGGCGAGCATGTCGGCCAGCCGAAGAGCTTCCATCCCATTCAGGATCTCACGGGCAGGACCCCGGAGGAGATCGAGCACGACCTGCGCGCCTGGTTCCCCGAGGAAGACCCGATCACCGACTTCAACGCGTTCTTCCAGCGTACGGCCGTGCACATCAAGCGGCAGGGTCTGGTGCTCGCGCCGCTCAACATCGTGTTGTTCTCGGACGGGGTCCCCGATTTTCCCGGCGCGGGCCGGATGGCCGCCCCGCAGCTCTACGCCAAGATCGACGTGAGCCCGATCGAGTATCTATCCCGCAACGTCACGATCCGTCTGCTCTACGCGCAGCCGACCGTGGCGCAGAACTGGGAGAAGCTCGTCCCGCGCAACCGCGTGAAGATCTGGACCCAGGATCAGAACGTGATGACCGGCTGGCATCGCCACGAGGTCCAGGGCATGGCCGTGGAGCGGCAAGACTCCCTGTGGAGCTGGACCGAGCAGATCGTCGACTTCCGCGTCCGCCGCGGCAAGATTCTCTAACAGTATCGATCGAAGGCCGCAGTGAGATCGGCCGCAATGTCCCTGGCATTGCGGCCTTCGATATTTCGGCGCTCGAGCATGAAGACCAGCTGTCCATCCTTGAACAGCGCGATCTGCGGCGACGAGGGCGCGTAGCCCGTGAAGTAGCCGCGGGCGCGGGCCGTCGCGTCGGCATCCTGGCCGGCAAACACCGTCAGCAGTCGCGCGGGCCTGCGCTCGTGCTGGATCGCGAGCGCCGCCGCGGGCCGGGCGTTCCGCGCGGAGCAGCCGCAGACGGAGTTCACGACCACGAGTATCGACGTGCGCTCCTTCGCGAGCACGGCGTCCACTTCCTCGGGTGTGCGCAGCTCGTCAAAGCCGAGCCGGGTGAGCTCCTCACGCATCGGCCGGACCATTTCGGGATCGTACATCGGCACATTCAGATTCCGCATACACTCCTCATTTTTTCAGGAACGCACTGAGCGCCGCCCGAAAATCGGGCGTACTCCGGCTGACCGCGTTGACGTCGGCGCCGAGCCGCAAGCCTTCGTCGAAACTCATACCATCGAGCTGATAGAACTGGTGCTTGGTGAAGGCGAGCGCCGAGGGGCTCGCCTCCGCCAGCACGCGCAACACTTCGCCTGCCTGGTCTTCGAAATCCGCATCTTCGTACACCCGAGACGCGAGGCCGGCGGCAGCCGCTTCCGTTCCGTCCAGCAGCCGGCCCGTCGTGGCGAGATCGAATGCGATTTTCTCACCGACGGTGCGGCGCAGCATCGTCATGACGATCGCCGGGACGAAGCCGCGCTGGACTTCCGGATAGCCGAATTGCGCGGATTCCGCCGCGAGGATGAGGTCGCAGGCCGTTGCGAGACCGCAACCGCCGGCGAGCGCCCGGCCATGGACCAGCGCGACGGTCGGCTTCGGCAGTTTGCGCATCTGCACGAACAGGCTGGCGAAGTGCAGCGCCGCCTGCCGGTTTTGCTCGAGCGTGTGGTCGGCCGAGGCGAGCAGTTCGTTGAGGTCCATCCCGGCGCAGAAGTCACGCCCGGCGCCGCGGATCGCGACCACTCGCACCGCGGCATCGAGGTCGGCCCGCTCGAGCGTCGCGAGCAACTCATCGATCATGGGCGCGTCAATGGCGTTGCGCTTGTCGGGGCGGTTCAACGTGGCGGTCAGGATGCCGCCGGCGATTTGGACATCGACGCGATCGCTCACCGCCGCTCGATTTCCATGCGCAGCAGGGCCGTGGAAAACACCTTGCCCTGCGCGTCGGTCTTGAGGGAGATCGTGCCGCCGCCATCGAGGGCGCCATGCAGCAAGAAATTCAGCGCGTTGAGGTTCGGCAGCTCGAAGCGTTCGACCGTGCCCGTGATCATGCCCTTAAAATGGCGAGCGACGCGGGCCGCCGTCACCTGCCGTACCAGCAGCGGATAGTCTCGCGGCCGTAACGCGATGAGACCGATGTTGGCCGTGTCGCCCTTATCGCCGGAGCGGGCATGGGCCAGGTCGACAAGCCGCACGGTTTTCGACCGCCCGACCGCCGCCTTTGCCTTTTGACCGCCCGACCGTCGACCGCCCGACCGTCGACCGCCCGATCGCCGTGGTCTTTTCATGCCGAGATCAGCTCCACCGTCGGCTGCACCATCGTCTTGTCAATCAGGGCGGGCCAGTACGCCACGATCTCCTCCGGCTTGGGACGCCCCCCCGCAAACCCGGTGACACTCGGCGGGCCGTTGAGAATGAGCGGCGCGATCTCGCGGGTGAAACGATCGACCGGCGCCTCCTCGCGCGCGCGCACCCCCACGCGCAGCTGCACCTCCGGGATGTTCGCGACGTCCACGTTCTGGAGTGCGATCGGCCCATGAGTCGCATCGGCGCCCAGAAACTCGGTGTGAATCGCCTCGAAGTTGAGACCGAGGTCCTTCAGGCGCTGACGTAGGATGTGATCGGCGGCTCGCGCTTTCGCGAGCGCGTCCGGCCAGGCATACACCAGCGTCCCAATCGCCTTGTAGCCGTAGAAATAGGCGATCGAAACCTTCAGCTTATCGGTCGCGGGCTTTCCCTTGATACCAGACACCTGAACCCTGTCCTTGCCCACCTGCTTCAGCTGAATAGTCGTAAAATCCGCTACGCCATCGGGCGTGATATAGTCGTGCGGGTCGCCCATTTCGTAGACGAGCTGTTCCGTGACCGAAGCGACGTCGATCCGGCCTCCCGTCCCGGGATGCTTGACGAGATCGAACGTGCCATCGCGCCGCGCCTCGACAATCGGGTAGCCGACGTGCGCCATGTCCGGGATCGTGCTCCAGTCGCGCAGGCAGTTTCCCCCGCTGCATTGCGCTCCGCACTCGATGATGTGGCCCGCGACGGTGCCCGCGGCGATCTGATCCCAGGCGTCGCTCGCCCAGCCGAAGGCATGCATCAGCGGTCCGAGGGTCAATCCCGTATCGGTGACGCGGCCGGTGATCACGACGTGCGCGCCGCGTTGCAGCGCAAGGGCAACGGGCGCAGCGCCGAGGTATGCGTTGGCGGACAGAACGCGGTCGCGTACGTCCTTCAGCGGACGGCCGGTGTCGAGATTCTTGAGATCGTGCCCGCGGGCGAGCAACCCGTCCAGGCGGCCGAGCAGGTCGTCTCCCGTCACAATGCCGATGGTGAGCTTCCCGCCGAATCCGAGCTTGCGCGCGACGTCGGCCACGGCATTCGCGCAGGCGCGAGGATTCACGCCGCCGGCGTTCGCCGTTACCTTGATGCCGCGCGCGACCACCGTGGGGAGAATGCGTTCCATCTGGGTGACGAAGTCCGTCGCGTAGCCGCGTTTGGCATCGCGCGATTTCTGTTTTTGCAGGATCGACATCGTGACTTCGGCCAGATAGTCCATCATCAGGTAATCGACCGGACCGCCGGTCACCTGCCGGTACGGCGCCTCCAGCCAATCGCCCCAAAAACCCTGCCCGCCCGCCACCCGCACCGTCTCTGGACGTGCGGTCACCGCAGGCCGCCGGCTCCGTGAGATGCGGGTGCGACAACGGTCCGCCGCGCGGCGATCGTACCGGTCATGGTCGTCACGCGCGTCTCGATCAACGTGCCAAAGCCCTCAGGCAGGTCGAGCGAGGGCGGATTCGGAAGCCGGATGACGCTCCGGCCGCCTGCCACCACGGAAAGCGGACCGCCCTCGCCGGCCGGCTCATCGGGACCCAGGAACCGGACACGCAGTGTGCCAGTCCAGACGTGGGCGGGCAAGCGTGCGAAGCCCGGGAACAGCTCGATCGTGAGCGGCACGCCGGTCAGCGAATCGGAGAGGGGGACGGACATGCGACTGAACGCATAGTTCGCCGGATGATTGCCACCGGGCAGCTGCTGGCCGCTCGAGTCGAAGACGGTCACGGCGAAATCGGTCAGCTGGTCCCAGAGATCGGGCGGCAGCACGGCGTCCACTTCCATGCGCTTCGCCCAGCGAGGCGCGCGCACCACCGTGGACTCGGCCGGCTGTCCGCGCCCCGCGATCGTGTACTCGCGCTCGGCGCCGATCAGGCGGTAGAGCACTTCGCCGCTCGCGGTGCTTCCCTGCTCGGTGACGCTCGACGCTTCCAGGCCATTCTGCTTGCGCACGAGCGCAACGGGTCCGAGATCCGCGCGCGTCGTGACAACGGCCCCCGCGACGGGCGGCGCAATGACATCCAGCTCGTACACGCCCGGGACCACGTCGTCGGCGCGAACGGTCACGACCGCCGTTCCGGGCTCGCTTTGCCCCAGGTAGATGTCGTCGGGTGCGGAACGCGCGGGCTCGCCGTTGGGCTCGAACAGGCGCACGATCGCCTGTTGGCTCTGTGAATCAGGCAGTGTGACCGTGGCGCGCAACGTCGCGTCATCGGGGACGCGCACGAAATACCGCTGCACCGATCCCGGTGCGACGCTGCGACGTTCGTCGAACAAGACCTTGTCCGACAGGTCCGTCGGGACGATCACGGTATTGATCAGTTTGAAGAGTGGACCGGCGACGCTATCGCGCGGATTCAGCGCGGTCACGGTCCCTACGTACACACCGGGCGCCGTCAACGCGCTCCGCTTATACGTGACGGCGATCTGCGTCGCGCGGGGGGCGGCGTCGACGTCCGGATCCACGCTGAGCCAGGCGACGTCGGTGCGCAGCGCAAATTCCGCCGCGCGACGGCCGGCGAGATGACGGACCGTGAACGTCTCGATTGTGTCCTGGGCGTTCGCAAACCCGTTGCGCCGGAAGGCCGCCGTTGCACCGTTCTGCGCCTTGACGTCGTAGATCGATCCCTGGTGGCCGGCCGCGAGCCACTGGTAGGCCGGCTCGAGTGCCGGAACGCCTGCACCGTCGTCGATCACCTTGACGCCGCTGAACTGGTGTGCCGACACGCGAAGCGCCTGCATGACTTCGACCGCGCTCAGGCGCCTGTCCTGCTGCGTGAAGGCGGAGACCAAACACGCGGCGAGGCCCGCGGCATGTGGCGACGCCATGCTCGTCCCCGGCTTGATCTCGTCGCCTATGTTCCAGCGCGGCACGGACGAAAACGCGATGCCGGGCGTGACAATGTCCGGCTTGGCGAGCTCGCCGCCGCGGGAGCTGAACCAGGCCAACACGTCGCGCGCCGGGGGAACGCCGGGCTGCGGCGGCCGCGCATAGACGCCGGGATAGGCGGCGCCGACGGACAGCGCGAGGTCCGCGGACCCCGGAAAGCCGAGGGTGGAGAGGCCCGGGCCATCATTGCCCGCGGCGATCGCGAACACGATGTCCGGATGCGCGAGCAGGAACGCGTCCACGATCGAATCGATGACGGCGCGCCCTTCGTGCTCGTTGCCGACCCCGAAACTCATGTTCAGCACCAGCGGCATGTTGCGCTGCGCGGCGTAGCGCGCGGCGTAGTCCATAGCGCGCATCATGCTGGCGTGCACCGTGACGCCGCCGCGCGCGTTGTTCGCGATCTTGAGGCCGATGATCTGCGCGCCCGGCGCCACGCCGGTGAATCCGGCGACATCGAACAGGTTGTAGCCGGCGGCGATCCCCGCGACGTGCGTGCCGTGTCCCGACGTGTCGAAGAAGAGATCGAGCACGGGTGTGCCGTCCGACTCGCTGAAGTTCGCCACGATGTCGAGCGGCTTCTTGCCGAGCGCCACCATCTCGTGGCCCTGGCGATAGTCGTGCAGCGGCATTTCATCCTCGAATGAGCCGTCGAGATTCGTATCGAGGAAGGCCACCCACCCGTCCGTGGCCTTCACCACCACGACGGAGAATTCGTCGGTGTTGCGCCCATTGCCGTTCACGTCGCTCGCGGGTGGGCGCCCGAGCGGCAGCTCGCGAAAGACGCCCCGATACCACGTCGTGGCCGTCGTCATGCGGGCGATGCGGCCGGCGCCTTTCATCGCGCTTTCAGTCGGCGCGGGAAAGGCGGTGAGCGCCACCCGGCCTTCGGCGGAGAAATCGCGCAGCTCGACGATCTTCGGTGCGCCCGTGCTGGTGGTGATCAGGCCGGGCACGCCCGGATCGATGCCGCTGTCCAGGATCGCGATCAGCACCCCACGCCCGTCGTACGTCGGATGCAGCGCGCGGAAGACGTCCACGCCGGTGCTCTTGAGCGGCATCAGGCCAAGCATGAAGGCGGCGGCCGGATCGACGGCCGGCTCCGCGCGACTGCCATCCGCCGGAG
>QHUB01000110.1 GCA_003221035.1 Gemmatimonadota bacterium | reverse complement strand
AGGTCGATGAACCCCGGCGCGACGACGAGCCCGCGCGCATCGATCGTGTCCCGCCCGGTGATGGCGTTGGTTGTGATGACGGCGACGCGTCCGTTCTGGAGTCCGACATTGCGGATCGCGTCGAGGCCCGACGCCGGGTCCATGACATGGCCGCCGAGAATCACGCGGTCGTAGACCGGCGCGCTCGTCTGGAGGAGGAGCAGGAGTCCGATGACCATAGTGGTCCGGATAAATTACCTTCATCCTATGGCGGACGCCCGGTGTCTCTTCGCGCTGCTCCTGCTCGCCCTGGGCGGCGTCGCGCCGAGCGCATCCCAGGCGGCGCCGAAGCCGCGCATCGTCGTCACGACGGACCCCGAGCTCGACGACGCGAACTCCCTCATCCGCTATCTACTGTATAGCACCGATTTCCAGACCGAAGGGCTCATCTACGCAAGCAGCGGCTTCCACTGGAAGGGTGACGGCTCTGGCAAGAAGGTCTCGGTCCCGAACCGCGAGTACTCGCGCTGGGGGCTCAACCTGTGCCCGTGCGCGTCCTGGCGCTGGGCTCCGGGCGAGCGCTTCATCGACCGCGCCGTTGAGACGTACGAGCAGGTCTACGCGAATTTGCGAGTGCACGATTCGACGTACCCCACACCGGAGTCGCTGAAATCCAGGATCCGCTGGGGCAACGTCGAATTCGACGGCGATATCTCGAAAGATTCTCCCGGTTCCGATCTGATCAAGGTGTTGCTGCTGGACGACGAGCCGGGACCGCTGTACCTGCTGGCCTGGGGTGGACAGAGCACCATCGCGCGGGCGCTGAAGTCGATCCAGGAGCAGTACGCTGCCACACCGCAGTGGACCGCCATTTATCAACAGGTCTCGCGCAAGGCGATCCTCTCGACATCCGGCGATCAGGACGACACCTACGCCACGTACATCAAGCCGAACTGGCCCGACATCAAGACACTGCCGGCCGGCGCGGGCGGCGTGGCACTGGGTTACGGCGCTCAAGGAACCGCGAGTGCCGAGAACGTCGCCTACTACAGTACCGCGTGGACAAGCGAGAATATTTCGAAGCAGGGTCCGTTCGGCGCGCTCTATCGAGTCTGGGGCGACGGAAAGCAGATGGTGCAGGGCGACAGCTTCGATTACTTCGGATTGTCGGGACTCAGCGCCGACTCGCTCGAGGCTCGCGGGTACATCGTGTGGACGCCTCCTCGCCCGCAAGGCGAATTCCTCGGCGAAGGCGACACGTTCACCTATCTGAACCTGCTCGCCAATGGCCTGCGCGCGTACGACGACGCAACGCCGGGCGGTTGGGCTGGACGGCGCCCCAGCGCCGCGCCAGGCGGAGGCGCAGGGTCCTTCGGCGGCGCGATCAACTCGTACGACGACCTGCTCAAACTTCAGGAGCGGGCTGCCGCCGGCCCGAGACCGCCGTCACCTGTTCCGAACTTTACGCCGGCGGCGCAGAACGACTTCGCGGCGCGCCTGCGCTGGTCGGTGACGCCAAGCTATGCCGGCGCAAACCATCAGCCTCGCGTCGCGATTCGCGGGAGCTCTCGGATTTCCGCCGCTCCCGGTGAGACAGTCCGACTCGAGGGCATCGTGTCTGATCCGGACGGAAACACGGTGTCGGCGCGATGGTGGCAATGGAAGGAAGCCGGCACATATCCGGGGCAGGTGGCGCTCGCCAATTCCACCGCGCCGGCGACGAGCGTCGAGGTGCCTCCCGATGGGAAGAGCGGTCAAACAATTCACTTGATTCTGGAGGCGACCGACAACGGTACACCGGCCCTGACCCGCTACCAGCGCGTGGTGATTACGGTCCGCTAGCTCGCAGGAACCGCTCCGCCAGCTGCTCCAGCCGTTCATTTGCCTCGGCGCGCGCCCGGGCGAGAATCCGCTCGACTTCCGGTTTCAGTTTCGGTTCGCCCCAGCGGTATCCGGTCGCGAGCTCGGCGCTGTAGGAATCGCCCACGTTCGCCCCGTCGAGCAATGCCATCGCGGCCGCGGCGTCGTAACCGGGATCGGTGCGCGGCGGGAGATTGTAGCGAGGCTCGGGACCGCCCGCGTCTTCCTTGACGAATGCCCGGGACATCAACGCGGCTCTAGGGAGCGACGCGCACCGGCGTGGGGCGATCCCTCGTGGTTCCGTCCCCAAGCTGGCCGTTCCCATTCATGCCCCAGCAGAAGGCTGCGGCGTCGTGCGTGACCACGCAGGTGTGGCTGCCGCCGCTGTTCAGCATGGCGACGTTTTCCAGTCCCAGGGGAGGTGTGCCCACGGGCGTCGGCATCAACCGGTCCGTCGTCGTGCCGTCCCCGACCTCGCCGCGCGAGTTTCGGCCCCAGCAGTACGATTGGCCCGCGGTCGTGACGCCACAGCTGGTCGCGAATCCCGCGCTGATTGTCGCGAACTGCAAGCCATTCTGCA
>QHUB01000047.1 GCA_003221035.1 Gemmatimonadota bacterium | reverse complement strand
GTGCGCACGCGCGGCGCGCGCAGGGTGACCGAGCTCGACTGGTGGCAGGAACACGAGGCGTCACCACTACTCCGCATCGCCGCGACGCCGGCGCAGCACTTCAGCGCGCGCGGCTTCGGCGACAGAGGCGACACGCTGTGGTGCGGATTTGCGCTGCGCGCGAGAAGCGGCCGCAGCGTCTACTTCGCCGGCGATACCGGCTATCACCCCGAATTCCAGGCGATCGGCGAACGCTACGCCCCGTTCGATGTCGCACTCCTGCCGATCGGCGCCTACGAGCCTCGCTGGTTCATGCGCTACGTCCATATGAATCCCGAAGAAGCTGTGGAGGCATTCCGAAAACTGAACGCGCGCGTGATGGTGCCGATTCACTGGGGCACATTCAAATTGACCGATGAGGCGATGGATGAGCCGCCGCGTCGCGCCCAACGGGCGTGGCAAGTTGCCGGGCTGGCCCCGGCCGGGTATCACCAGCTCGCCCATGGCCAGACGCTGGTACTGGACTAGCCCATGACCCGCACCGCCCTGCTGTTGTTGCTGCTCTCCGCGTGCGCGCGTCGCCCGATGCCGCCCCTCGCCGGCCCCTCGAGCGCGCCGGTGCTCGAGACGCCCGCGCGCGTCGCCCTGATGACCGCTCCCGGCGACGCGGACTGGAAAGCGTTGGGCGACGAAGCAACGGCGCTCCTCTCCCAATACGTGCGGATCAATACCACCAATCCACCGGGGAATGAAATCGTCGCCGCGCGGTGGCTCGCCGAGGTCCTGCGGCGCGACGGCATCGAGGCCCAGATCTTCGAGCCCGCGCCGGGGAAGGCCAACCTCTACGCGCGACTCCAGGGTGACGGCACCGCTCGCCCACTGGTTCTCCTGAATCACATGGACGTTGTGCTCGCCTCTCCTGGGTACTGGACAGTCGATCCGTTCGGCGGCGTGATAAAAGACGGCGCTGTGTGGGGTCGCGGCGCGCTCGACATGAAGGGCGAAGCGATCGCGCAGCTCATGACGCTGCTCGTGCTGAAACGCGCGCACGTGCCGCTGAAGCGCGACGTGGTTTTTCTGGCGACGTCCGATGAGGAGATCGGCGCCGGAGTAGGCGCCGCCTGGATCGTGCAGCGGCGACCGGATCTCGTCCGGGACGCGGAATTTCTGCTGAACGAAGGCGGCGAGATTCACGCCGATGCGCGCGGGGCAGTCGAGTACTACGGCATCGCGACGACGGAGAAATCGCCGTTCTGGCTCGACATCATCGCCCGCGGCACCGCCGGTCACGGCTCACGCCCGACGCCGGACAATCCCGTGCACCGGCTGGTGCGCGCCCTCGACCGCATCGCGGCGTGGCGCACGTCGCTCATCGTCACGCCGACCGTCGATCGCTATTTCCGCGACCTGGCGACTGTCGTTCCCGACACCGTGCAGCGGCGCTGGTTCGCAGACATCGCCACCGCGCTGCAAGATTCGAACGTCGCGCGCGCGATCACCGCCAACATCGGTTACAACGCGATCCTGCGAAACACGATCTCGATCACCGGGCTCAAGGGGAGTGAAAAAACAAACGTGATTCCGCCGGTCGCCACGGCCGCCCTGGACGTGCGACTGCTCCCCGGACAGGACCCCGCCGCGTTTCTCGCCGATCTGATCCGCGTGGTGGGCGACAGCGGAGTGACGTTTCGCCCGCAGGGGCCGAACTGGCCCGCGACCGAGAGCTCGACCGACACCGATCTGTTCCGTGCGCTCGTCGCGGTGGCGCATGCGCGCCACCCCCATGCCCTCGTGACCACGCCCATGCTCGCCGGCTTCACCGACAGCCATTATTTCCGCCGGCTCGGCATCACGTGCTATGGGATCGGACCCTTTCCGCTCACGCCCGCCGCGGAGACCGGTGTGCACGGCAACGACGAGCACGTCAGCATCGACGCGCTGCGTTTTGGCGTGCGGTTCTACTACGACGTCGTGACGCGCGTCGCCGCGAACTAATCAGCCGCAGGCGTTCGGATTCGATTTTGGCTGCTCGCGCGCCGACCACTCCCAGCCCGCCGCTGACCATGGTTGAAAAGGTCCGGTGGTGACGGTGTCCGCGGCCGTTTCCGCCGCGCGCAAATAGCCGGTGACGTCGATGAACGGCCAGCGAAAGCATTGCATGCTCTTGGGCCGGACGCGCGCCGTGATCAGCTGGCGCCCGGTGCCGTCACGTGCGAGGACGACGAGGGTCTGGGACGTGGGATTCTTGACCATCATCATCGGGCCCTGATAGGGCCACTGCGTGTATTGCGACGCGCTGGCGCATCCCGCACCGAGCAGGAATGCGAGCGCGATAATCGTTCGGGACACCATCGCGCACCTCGTTTGCCACAGAGCAGCGCAAGCTCTGTGCCCCGCCCAAGGTCATGCTTTCGATCTACTTGAGCGGGACGACGAAGCGCACCACGAGTCGCTCGGCGGTCTGGGGGCTCACGCTACAGAAGCAATCGGCGCCGATGATTCGCTTGACGCCGAGCACTTCGGCTTCCGCGATGCCGGCGACGTCGCGAAACGTGATTTCGAGCATCGTACCGTCGATCACCCGATAGCTCATCGGCCGGCCAAGCAGCCGGTGATGGGGATCGATCTTCGCGAGCCCCCCGGCGAGTTTGCGCTGCAGCTCGGTGATCGCGTCGGTGGTCGTCATCGGTCGAGTACGGCAGCGGCGTTGCGGCGCATGCCGCGAGCGCCGGGCCGCGCGAAGGGTGTGCCGCCATAGCGCCGCTCAAACTCCCGCTCATCCATCGTCGCGAGCGCGTCCACATCCGGCTCGGCGACCTCGGCGCGCGGCGCCAGGTCCGGATCGGCGGTCGCTGTGGCGAAGCTCACATTCCAGGGGCACACGTCCTGGCAGACATCGCACCCGAACAGCCACTCGCCGACCTGTTCGCGCTGCTTCCCCGTGAAGTCACCGCGGTGTTCGATCGTCAGATACGAGATGCAGGCACGCGCGTCGAGATCGCGCGGGCCCACGAACGCCTGTGTGGGACAGGCATCCAGGCAGCGCCGGCAGGTGCCGCAACGATCCGCTTCGAATGGCGGATCGGGCTCGAGATCGGCGTCGGTCAGCACCACGCCGATGAACGTGAACGAGCCGATCTCCGGGTTGATGAGCATCATGTTCTTGCCGATCCAGCCGAGCCCCGCGAGCTGCGCGAGCTCTCGCTCGGGGACAGGTCCGGCGTCGACGTAGCAGCGGGTCTTGGAGCCGGGAGCCAGGAGCCGGATCACCGCGGCGAGCTGTTCGAGACGCTGGCCAAGCACGTCGTGGTAGTCGGAGGACCAGGCGTACTGGGCGACCCTGGCTCCCGCTCCCGTGGGAGAGCCGTGGAAATAGTCAGTCAGCGTGACAACAGCAGACCTTGCATCCGCGAAGATCTTGCGTGGATCCTTCCGCTTTTCCGCCTGCCGGTTCAGATACGCCATCGTGCCGCCGTGCCCCTTCGCGAGCCAGTGGTCGAGCTCCGCGGCGTGCGGATTGCGGTCCAATCGCGCAATCCCTGTCGCGGCAAACCCCAACGCCTTTGCTCGACGCTTTATCTCGACGCCTTGCTCGACGGTGTTCATAAGCCCATCGTCTCGCGGCGCCACCGCGCGAAATTCACGACGTCACGGGCAGGCGGCACCGCGTTCGCGTCGCCGTACGCGGTGAACATGCGCCACTGCATATAGTCGCGCGGCGGCAGGGGCACAAAGGGCGGGTGTTTGTACCAGTCGCGGGCGCGGAAACTCCACGTGAGGCGCAGCAGATCCACCGCCAGTCGCGGATTCACCAGTGCCCGCAGCGCCAAGCGCAAAGACAGCCCGGTCCAACTCGCGATACGCTGCATTCCTTCTGTATATTCCCGGCCTATGACGCTTGCAAGCAGCGCAGCACCGCGCGCGCTCGGACTCGCTCGCTATCGGAGCGAGTTTCCCATCTTCAGGGATCGCGTCTATCTCAACACCTGCTCGCTGGGAGCGTTGGGCGAGCGGTCTCGCCGCAAGGTAGCGGAATACCTCGATATCTGGCAGAGCCGCGGCGCCTCCGCGTGGTACGATGTCTGGTGGCAAGCGCTCGACGAGCTGCGGGCGCGCTACGGCCGGATCGTCAACGCCGCACCCGGTGAGATCGCGCTCGCGCCGAGTATCTCGGTCGCGCTGAGCGCCGTGGCGGAGTCGCTCGACTACACGAAGCGTCCCAAAGTCGTCATGACTTCACTCGACTTCCCGACCGTCGCCTACCAGTGGCTGGCCAAGGCCGGCCACGGCGTCGAGCTGGTCGTGATCGAGAGTCCCGACAAGATCAGCGTGCCGGTCGACGCGATCGCCCGCGCCGTGGATGACCGCACGGCGCTCGTCGTGACGTCGCACGTCTATTTCACGACGGGCGCGATTCAGGACATCACACGCGTCGCCGCGACGGCACACGCGCGCGGCGCGCTCTGTCTGATCGACGCGTACCAGTCGGTCGGCCAGATCCCCATCGACGTCCAGGAGACGGGCGTCGATGCGCTGGTGGCCGGCGGTCTCAAGTGGCTGCTCGGTGGACCAGGGATCGTATTCCTCTACGTCCGGCAAGACGTCGCGCGAAAGCTCGAGCCGCGGATTTCCGGGTGGTTCGGGCAGCGCGAGCAGTTCACGTTCGATCCGCGCGCGTTGACCTTTCACGACGACGCGCGCCGCTTCGAGATGGGAACACCGTCGCTCGCGGCCGTCTATGCCCAGCTCGGTGGTCTCGAGTACATCGAGGAGATCGGCATTCCGCGGATTCGTGAGACCACCGCCGCTCTCACCGAAGACCTGATCGCCAGACTGCGGGAGGCCGGGTTCATGCCCAAGGTCGCCGTCGAGCCGGAACGGCGGTCGGCGATCGTGATGGTTCCAATGCCTGACCCGGCGGCGTCCGTACGGCACCTGGCGGCCGGCGGCGTGATTGCCGACAGCCGGCCGGGCCACGTCAGGTTCTCGCCCTTCTTCTATAACGTGCAGGATGACCATGTCCGAGCAACCGAGCGCCTCGCCTCGCAGCCCGCTAACTGAAGACGAACAACTCCTCATCCCGCCGCAAGTCGTTCCCATCGAACGGCGGGCCTCGTTTACGAGCACGGATCCCTGGCGGGTGCTCCGCATCATGGGCGAGTTCGTCGAAGGCTTCGACACCCTGTCCGATGTTCGCAATGCGGTGACGGTCTTCGGCTCGGCGCGGACCCTGGAGGGAGACCATTTCTACGCGGCCGCGCGCGAGACCTCGCGCATGCTCGCCCAGGAAGGCTTCGCGGTCATCACCGGCGGTGGTCCGGGTATCATGGAAGCGGCCAATCGCGGCGCCAAAGAGGGTGGCGGGCTGTCGATCGGCTGCAACATCGAGCTGCCCTTCGAGCAGGGCACGAATCAGTGGGTAGAGCGGTCCATCAACTTTCGCTACTTCTTTGTGCGCAAGACGATGTTCGTGAAGTATTCGACGGCGTTCATCACGTTTCCCGGAGGCTATGGCACGATGGACGAGCTGTTCGAGGCGCTGACCCTCGTCCAGACGGGGAAGGTCAAACAGTTCCCGGTCGTGCTGTTCGGCCGCAAGTACTGGAGCGGACTCGCCGAGTGGCTGAAGGAAAAGGTCGCGGGGGAAGGCAAGATTTCGCCGGAAGATCTGAATCTCTTCCTGCTCACCGATGATCCCAAGGAAGCGCTCGGCTGGATCGTCGAAGCGCGCGAGCGGCGCACGCGCGCGTTCCGGGCCATGCAATCCGTCAGCCAATCCACCCGATGACCCAAAACGAATACTTGCGCGGCCAGCGCATCAACCCGCATCCGATCACCGGAAAGGAGACCGTGGCGGAGCTCGTCGAGAACGCGTTCCTCGCGTACAACGCGGGCCGGCTGGCGGAGGGCTGCCGGCTGTTCACGGAGCGGATGCTCGAAGACGACGTGACCGTAGGAATGAGCCTCACCGGGGCGATGACGCCGGCGGGTCTCGGCATGTCGACGATCATTCCGCTCATCGAAGCGGGATTCGTGGACTGGATCGTGTCGACCGGCGCGAATCTCTATCATGACGCGCATTTCGGGCTCGGCATGGCGATGCACCGCGGCACGCCGTTCGCGGATGACGTCGTGCTGCGCGAAGAAGGGGTCGTGCGGATTTACGACATCTTCTTCGACTACAATGTGCTCCTGTCCACCGACCGCTTTGTGCGCGAAGTGTCGGCGCGCGACGAGTTCCAGCATCCCATGAGCACGGCCGAGTATCACTACCTGCTGGGAGGGTATGTGCGCGAGCGCGAGAAAGCGCTGGGCATCTCGCGCAAATCGGTGCTCGGCGCAGCGCACGCGGCCGCGGTGCCGATTTACACTTCCTCTCCCGGCGATTCGTCCATCGGGATGAACGTGGCGGAGCAAGCGCTGTCGGGAAGCAAGCTGCGCTTCGACGTGAGCGCCGACGTCAACGAGACATCGGCGATCGTGTTCTCCGCCAAGGTGAGCGGCGGCAAGAGCGGCATCCTCATCATCGGCGGCGGCAGTCCCAAGAATTTCGTCCTGCAGACCGAGCCGCAGATCCAGGAAGTGCTCGGGATCAGTGAAAAGGGGCACGATTACTATCTGCAGCTGACGGATGCGCGTCCTGATACGGGCGGTCTCTCGGGTGCGACGCCTGCGGAAGCCGTCAGCTGGGGCAAAGTCGATCCCGACAAGCTGCCGGGGACCGTGGTGGCCTATCTCGACAACACGGTGGGCTTTCCGATTCTCGCGGCCTATGCGCTCGCACGGCGCAAACCGCGCACCCTGAAGCGTCTGTACGAACGGCGCGCGGACATGATGCGCGAGCTGACCGACTCCTATCTCGAAGCAAAAGCCGATCGCGACGCCCGCGCCGAGGCCGCGTCTGGCGGACGCTAGGCCGTCCCGGACGTACGCGGCGTACGTCCTTGGTCTGCTGACGCTCGTCAATCTCTTCAACTATCTCGACCGCAACGTCGTGTATGCGGTGTTCGAGCCCATCAAGAGCGATCTGCACCTCACCGACGCGCAGCTCGGCTGGCTCGGCTCCGCGTACATCATTGTGCTCTCGCTCGCCGCCTTGCCGCTCGGCGTGATCGGCGATCTGCGCTCGCGCAGCAGCGTCATTACGTTGGGCGTGGCCGTCTGGACGGCGGCAACCGCCGCCGGCGGTTTCGTGCGGCAGTTCTGGCAGCTGTTTACCTGCCGCGCGCTCGTCGGCTTCGGGGAAGCCGGGTATGCGCCCGCCGCGCAGGCGATCATCGCGCAGTACTATCGCGGCCGGCGCCGCGCGTTTGCCATCGGCGTCTACTCCGTCGGCATGGCGCTCGGTGGCGTGCTGGGGATCTGGTTCGGCGGCGTGATCGCCGAGGCATACGGGTGGCGCTGGGCGTTCATCTGGATGGGCTTCCCGGGACTCGTGCTCGCGCTCCTCGCGTCGCGCATACGCGAGCTCGACCGGCGTCCACCAGCGCCCCTGCTCGAGACGCTGCAGCAGTGGTGGCAGCACGGGATGCGCGGCGTGACGCACTACGTCATGCCGCTTGCGATTTGCGCAGGGATCGGCGCGTTGCTCACCGGTTTTCTTTCGCTGTTCGAGCGTATTCCCTCGCAGATCGGTACCGCGTTGTTCAGCGTCGGCGTGACCGTCGGGATCGCCTGGACGGTCTGGCGACTCGTCCCGCTTGCCGTGAAACGCACGACAGAGGCCGGCGCGGTCGCGGCCGGCGCGTTCGACGACTTCCAGCACGCCGCCATCCTCGTCCTGCGCACTCCGACACTGATCTGGGTGTTCCTGGGAGGCGCGATGGTCACCTTTGCGGTGAATGGCCTGATCGCCTGGGCAGCGGCGTTCATGCAGCGCGTCCACGGCCTGACGGTCGCCGACGTCGGCGCGCAGTTCGGCGTCTGGGCGCTCGCCGGCGGAATGCTGGGCGCGCTCGCGGGGGGCCGGTTGGCCGATCGCCTGCACCAGCACTGGCCCGGAGGACGCGTGCTCGCCTCGGGCGCGGGATTCGTGATCGGCGCGCCGATCTGCGTGGAGCTCCTGCTCGTTGACGATCTCCGCTGGTTCGCGCCGCTCATTTTCGCGACGTATTTCTTCTATACCTGGTACAATGGCCCGCTCGCGGCGGTCATTCTGGACGTGGTGCCTCCCGCGGTGCAGGCGTCCGTGCTCGGCGCCTTCGTCCTATTCTCGCATCTGGCCGGCGACGCGCTCGCGCCGGTGCTGATCGGCTACCTCTCGGACCGGACGGGGAGTCTGCGCGGCGCAATGCTGCTGCTGCCCGCGGTCGGGGTGCTGGGCGGAGTGATCATCCTGATCGGGCTGACCACGGTCCGGCGGGACATGCGCCGGGTGAGCTCGCTCGAAGTCCACCTGTCCGGCGGCGGAAGTCGCTGAGCCGTCATGAGAATCGCCGTGATCTTCGACTCGCCGAATCCCGAGTGGGATGATGCCGCCTTCAAGCGCGAGGTGGAGCAGAAAGTCGAGGAGGCCGAGTACGACGTCGCGCGCGCGCTGCTGGCGGGCGGGCACGACGTATCGATGATCGGCAT
>QHUB01000045.1 GCA_003221035.1 Gemmatimonadota bacterium | reverse complement strand
CGGATGCGTCCTTGAACCAGCTGCTCACATCGACGTCGATCGTGAGGTTCTCGCTATTGGCATCCACTGTGACGGACGAATCAAAGTCCACATGGATGGGAGCTTTCACGTGAGACATGAACGTGAACGCGTGGTCGGTGCCACCGGCATCGGTGAAGACCCCCACCACCTTCACGCTGACGCCTTCGAATTCGGGGTGGGCCGTGAGGAAATCCTGCGCCCCTCTATCGTCGCTGTCGACGGCGTCGAGCTTCGCGCGTACCCCCGTGTAGGTGCCGGCCGGCACGAGCGCGTCCAGGAAGATCTTGGTCGTGCCGTCGAGCGGCACATCGACAAGCACCGGCCCGGCCCGCACCGGCTCACAGTCGTTCTCGTTCTCGCCCTGGTCGTCGTGGTGGGCGGAGTCGGCTTCTTCAGCGTCGTCGTCGTGGGCCGAGTCGGCTTCCTGAGCGTCGTCGCCGCTCTGATCGCCTTCGTCATCGCCGCAGTTCACGTCATTCGCGAGCTTGATGCGCGACAGGACGATCTGTGCCGAGCTGATGTTCACCGAGCCGCCCGTTCCGGTGACGATCAAGTTCGCCAGCGCCGCGGCCGAGCCGTTCGCGCCCGCTCCTCCAGATCCGGTCGTGGAGAAACTGATGCGATGCATGGCGTTGGGATCGGTGGAGCTGCAGGCGGCGATCAGCAGTGCGGCGGGAATGAGAAGCGAGATCTGTCGTAAAGTTTTCAAGCGTCCTCCGGAAGGTCCGAGCGATGCTGAGAAATGCTGAGGAATACTACTTCGACTTCGCTCGAGCGGAACGAGTAACAGGGCGCGGAAGACGATGTCGTGCGAGCGAAACAAAGGTGATTCGCATCACCGGTGCGCCGAATGCCCGCACTAAAAACCCCGCAGCGACTCGCTGCGGGGTTCTCTGATGAAACCTGTGCCCAAAAGTACTACGCGTTTTTTCCTGCTACTCCGGATGGGCGAGAGGTTTGCCGTCTGGTCCCACCTGCACCTCGGACCGCTTGGTGCCGGTGTGCACGTGCGCTTCGTACGCGACCAGCGTGCCGCGCTTGGTGAGTGACTCGACGTTGGTGATCGTTCCAGAACCGGCGAGCCCCTTCAGCCCGCTGCGGACGGCTTCGGGAAGAGAATCGAGCAGCACCTGCTCTTCGACCTCGAGAACATTCCCCGTGCTGTCCAGCGTCACATCGCGGCTGCGGCCGTGGACCGTCATCTCGACTTCGTACACGACCTGGCCGTTGTCGGTTTCGGTTGAATAGCCCCGAACGGTCGCTCCCTTGCTCTGCTCGGCGGCGGCGCGCTGGACGGCTGCCGGCAACTGGGAACGTTCCAGCTTTTTCTCCTGGGCCGAAGCCTGAGAGCCAAGCGTAATGACGAAGATGAGGGTGACAGCGAGCGTTTCGATTTGCATAGGGTCCTCTGGTGATTGTCGTGATCGTGATCAGAATGTATTTCATTGAGGCAGCGTCCACAGCAGCCCGACCTGCGTTTCCCAATCCGTCGCTTTGGACATCAGCCCCACGGCATTGAAGATCTTCAGATCGAGCCCGCGCGCGATCCGCCAATGCGCCGCGGCGATCAATCCGTAGTCGTCGGGCGCGCCGCCCTCGCCACCTTCGATGCCGAGCAGCACGCGCCACTTGGGCGAAAGACGTCGCAGGTATTCGAGGGATGTTTCGCCGAGCTCCCAGGCCTGGTCGCCGTGATTGTACTCGATGGTCGTGCGGAATGTCATCGTGCCCCAGCGATACTGGCGCACCGCCCCGACCTCCCCTTTGACATCCCATTGCGGCTCGCCGATGAGCACCAGCTGCTCATGCTGTGCCGGCACTACTTCCACTGAGCCAAAGAACTCCGGCCGGCTTCCGCGCTCACGGGCGAGGCGCAGCCGGAGCGCGCCGCCGACATCGGACAGGCCCGATTCGTGAAGCGTTGCCGGCGTGCCGAACGTGTCGGCCGGCGCCTTGTCGAAATCGGCGCTGATCAGCGAGCCCTCGAGCTCGAGCGCGAGCCAATCGGTCACACCGTATGCCAGGAAGAGCGCGGCCTCTGTGGACCTGAACTGACCGCGGAAATCCTGGTCGCGTGGTATCCCGAATATCGATGGCTGGTACTCGAAGTTGTGGTCCCACGTGTACGCACCGAACGGATAGACGAGGAGTTGATGCGGCTCGACGTACGTCTCGACCATGGACGTGCGTATGCCGTTCCCGCGGTCACCTTGCGCCCACAGCATCGTCGGCGAGGCGACACAGACAAGGACGCAAAAGCGGGCTGTTTCGATTTGCACAGGGACCTCTGGTGATTTGCGCGGATTATGAGTTAGATGCAGCCGATCGAGATGTCCCTTCTATCGGAGAACATAATGAGCCGCCTCCCGAGCATTGTGCTGTGCTGTGGCGCGTTCCTCGCAGCCGCATCTCCCGCGACCGCCCAGTCCTATCACATCGCCAAGACCTTCACCCTCGGCGGCGACGGCGGGTGGGACTATGTCGCGCTCGACACGGTGGGACACCGGCTGTTTGTCGCGCGACAGGACCGCGTGATGGTGATCGATCCGGCGAGCGGGAAGCTGCTCGCCGAGATCCCCGGTTTGAATCGGGCGCATGGCGTGGCGTTCAGCTACGGCACCGGCAAGGGCTTTGCGACCTCAGGCGGCGACAGCGGCGTCGTGGTCTTCGATCTGAAGACGCTGCGGGTGCTGGGGCGGACCACCGCGGCGGTCGATGCGGATGCCGTACTGTTCGACCCCGCCACGAAACACATCTTCACTTTCAATGGCGATGCCGGCTCGTCGAGCGTCATCGACGCGGCAAGCGGCCAGCGCATCGGGAGTGTCGATCTGGGCGGCAAGCCGGAGTTCGGCGTGACCACCGGCGCCGGCAAGCTGTTCGCCAATATCGAGGATTCGAGCGAGGTCGTGGAGATCGACGCGGCGGCAATGAAAGTCACGCGGCGCTGGAAGCTCGCGCCCTGCGAATCGCCCACGGGGCTGGCGATCGACCGGGCGCACGGCGTCCTGTTCAGCGGCTGCCGCAGCGGCGTGATGGCGATCTCGGACGCGAACACCGGCAAGCTGATCACGACGGTGCCGATCGGCCAGGGTGTGGATGCGGCACGGTTCGATCCCGCGACGCAGCTGGCGTTCGCCTCGAACGGCGAGGGCTCGATCACCGTGATTCACGAGGATGCGCCGGACAAGTTCACGGTGGTGGGCACCGTGCCGACCAAGCGCGGCGCGCGCACCATGGAGCTCGACCTCAAGACGCATCGAATTTTCACGGTGACCGCGGACTTCGGCCCGCCACCCGCGCCCACGGCGGATCGGCCACGCCCGCGGCCCCCGGTGCTGCCCGGAACCTTTGCCCTGTTGGAGCTGGATCCCTAGGGCAGGGTTGGTTAGGTAGGGGCGCAGCGTCCGGAATAGGTGGGGGCGCAGCGTTTGATGGGTAGGGGCGCAGCATGCTGCGCCCCCACGTCATTCGCCCTCCCACGCCATTCGCCACCCCTAGAATCAATCGCCTGGCGCGATTCAATTCCTACCGCGTCGCCCTACGTCATTCGCCTGGCGTGATTCAGTTCCCAGCGTGCCGGATTGTTTCGAACGTACCGCCGGACACGATCGAGATCCGCGCGACTGCGAATGATTCGATCGTAATAATTGCGCTGCCAAATCTCACGCATATGGCGGCTGCCGGTGGAATTGATACGTGCCGTAACCGCCGATTTGAATGATCTCACAACGGCGCCGAGCGACCCCGGGCGTATTCGCCCGATGGCGTGAGCACGCGCGGGACGGGGATCAAAGAACAAGATCCCATGAAAATGGTCCGGCATCACCACGAATTCGTCTATGCGAACGTGTGAAAAATGATTCGGAAGATTCGCCCAACAGTCGCGCGCGATTTCGCCGTACTGGCTCAGAATCATCCCGCCGTTCCGCACACGACCAAAAAGGTGTGATACCGCGCAGATCGTTATGAAATAGATGCCGGGGCCTGAGTAGTCACGCCTACGCAGCCTGATTGACCGCCGTTGCATGCTGACGCGCGGGTGCCATGGTCGGTCCATGTCTGTATGATGTCATCCGATCGGCCCGCCACGTAACCAATTTCGTGCGGCGTGTGGCGTTTCTGCGCGGATACGTGTTGGGGGACGGAGCGACACCGGGGCGGGAACCATGCCTGCAAATGATGTAGGGGCGCAGCATGCTGCGCCCCTACATCAAATCATTGCTGCGCCCCGACCCAACCCCACGCGCCCCTACGTCAAAACCGTCCCTTTATCTGTACCCGTGGCAAATTCTACGCCGATTTTTTCGTCGGCCGCTCCTCCGAGCGCCGTTCTTCGCGCAGGTGAGTCACGGCGGTGCGCACCGTGTCCGTGATCTCCCGCTCCGACCGCAGCGCCGCAATCACCGTCTCGGCCTGCTTGGTATGGAACTCGAGCGCGCTGGTTTGCGTGACCGCCTGGTCGAGCAACGCCTTCTGACCCGACAGGCGCTCCATCCCCGCCTGCACCTCGGCCAGCATCGCCTCGGCGCGCGCGAGCCGCTCTTCGGCCTGCTCCACCTGCCGCTTCTTGTGATCGAGCGAATTCGCGGCGTCGTGCACGTGCGACACCATGCTGAGCACGGTCTCGAGCATCGTGCGCGTCTGCCCGACCTCTTCCCGCGCATTCGCGATCGAGCGCACGTCGTCGGTCGTCTTCTCGGCGACTTCGTACAGGCGGTGCATGTCGGCCTGCATCGCATCGACCGTCACCTGGCGCTGCGTCATCTGCTCGAGCGCCCGCGTGAGCTGCGATTCGACCGCCTCCCACTTGGCGAGCCGTTCCTCGAACTGCGCCATGCGC
This sequence comes from Gemmatimonadota bacterium, assembly GCA_003221035.1. GTDB lineage: Bacteria > Gemmatimonadota > Gemmatimonadetes > Gemmatimonadales > GWC2-71-9 > 20CM-2-65-7. The sequence continues at coordinate 22,355 of QHUB01000045.1, read as the reverse complement.
TTCTGGGCGAACCGCAGACCGCCGGCCCGATTGTCCAGCTCGTCGAGCGTCGCCGTCAGCTCGAGCAGCCGGTTGCCGGCCGTGATGACCGCGGTGCCCAGCTGTGACGAGCGATCCTCGAGCTGCTGGGCGGCAGTAGCCGCTTGCTCGCGCAGCTGGGCCACGCGGTCCAGATGCTCGGTGGCCTTGTCGAGCGCGCCTTGTTTGAGCTCGAGCTCCTGTGCCAGCGCCCGCGTGCGCTCGGACAATCCCTCGAGATTGTTCGCGCGTGATTCCATGGATGTGACCTTGCCATCGACTTCGCCCACGCGCCGCTCGGCGCGCTCGACGGTCGCAACCGCCGCGGGAACGAGCTTCTCGATCCGCGCGGCTTCATCGGCGCGCGCATTCAGCGAGGTAAAGCGCTCATCCGCGCCCGCCATGCGCGTCACCAGCTCGCGGCTGCGCTCATCGAGCTGGCTGCCGAGGGCGGTGAGATCGCTGAGCTTCTTGTTGAGGTCATCGACCATACGGCTGCGGACTTCGATCTGGCCCATCGCGCTCGACAGGCGATCGGCTTCGCCACGCACGGATTCGACTGCCGGCTTGAGGTCGTCGATCGCGGCCAATTCGACACGCAGCGCGTCCATTTGCTCAGTCACGCTGGAGAGCCAGGCCTTCGTGCCCGATTGCTGCTCGAGCACACGCGCCATCTCGTCGGCGGCACCCTCGACATGCTCGAGCGCGCCCCTGACCGATTCATGCGTGCCCCGGAGCGACGCGACATCCTCGATCACGGCCTGGACGGCCGCACGAGACTTCTCGAGCTGCGCCACGCGCTGGGTCATCTCTTCTACTGTACTGCCGAGACGGTTGGTGCTCGATTCGATCGCGCGGACTCGCTCGGCCTGTGTCCCCAGGCTCGCGACGTTCTCAGCGATCGTTTCGAGCTGGGCCGACAGGCCGTCGGCCTTGGAGTTGATGTCGGTGATGCCCTGGCTCGAGACTTCGAGCGCCTTGAAGCGGCCTTCCATGGCGGTGAGGCCGCCGCGCAGATCGACGATCCGCTGGCCCACCGCATCGAGCCCCTGATTCTCGAGCTCGAAGCGCTTCACGGCGCGCTGCACGTCGTCGCGCAGCGCCGCGAGCCGGCTGCGCAACTCATCGTCCGCCTGTTTCACCGCCGCATGATTGGCCGTGATTTCGCCGGAGCGCGCCAGCACTTCCGTGTGCAGGCCCTTCAGCTCGGCGACCTTGGACTCGAGATCCTTGAGGCCCTTGGCACTTTCTTCGTGCCGCCGGATCTTGGCTTCGACGTCGCGCATCAGCTCGTGCAGCTGGCTCACCTCCGACGTGGCGCGTTCCACGATGTCGCGCTGCTGCTCGAGCGCCGTGACCTTCTCGGTGACCGTGTCGGCGAGCGTCTTGAGCGTGGTGAGCTGACGCTTGGTCTGCACCGCTTCGGCCGCCGCGGCGGACAGATCCTTGAGCGTTTGTCCGACGCTCGCGGCGCGGGACTCGGTCTCGGCGACGCTGCGCTGCGTACCGGTCTGCCGCTCCTCGAACGCGCCCAAGCGCGTGGCGATCGATTCGCTGGAGCGGCGCAGCTCTTCCTGGCGCGTGCGCACCTGGTCGAACCCTTGCGTCATCTCGCGCACCGCACCGCCGAGACTGTCGGCGTCCATGCGCAGGGCCTTGAAGCCGCCACCGAGCTCGAGGAACCCGGCGACGTCGTTTTTCAGGGCGAGCGCCTGCTCCAGCACGCCGCGCAGCTCGTCGATCTCGCCACGGAGCTGCTTGGCGTTTTCGGAGTTGTCCGCGAGCTGCCGCTCGGTGCGGCTCTGCGTCTTGGAAACGTTTTCGGTCTGCGCGTCGAGCGTTTGCAGGACCGGCACGAGCCGCTCGAGCGCCTTGATGCGCGTCTGCAGCTCCGCAATCACTTTTTGAGCCTCGGTGAGCGGCTGCATCAACTGCGTCAGATGCTGGCCGGATTCACGGGCATTGGTGGTCAGGCTTTCGAACGCGACGCGCTCGCGCTTCATGTCGGCGAGAATCGCGCGCAGGTCGGCGGGCAATTGCTCGGGCGTGGTGTCACGGCCGAAGATATTCCAAGCCATATGGGTATCCCGCCCCTAGGTGGAGGGCTCTCGACAGCGGGTCGCGGCACCGGGTGAAACGCGAGGGTCGGGGGGCGCGGTCCCGTCCTGGGACTGCATGAGTGCCGCGCCCAATGTAGGAGGAGATGTGAACGGCGCAACGTGACGGCACTCACGACGCAATTGGAACGGTCAAAGTCCCAAAATGTCCCCGTCCGAATGCGATGCGACTGTTGGAGATCGGACGACTCAACGAGGCACGGCTTCCATTCGTACTCCCTTCGCTGCACGATTCCAGCACACACCCACACCTATTAGAGGACCGTCATGTTTCTGCGTCTGTGGGCGGCTGCCGCCGTCCTCGCCGTCGTCGCAACACCCCTGGCTTCTCAGAACCCCCCTGCACCACCGCCAGCCACGAGTCGAGACACCACCGCCGCCGCACCAGGACGACTTCCGAGACCGCAGCAACCGCCCCCAAAAGGCGTCACCGTCACAACGGGCATGCAGAACGCCGGCGGCGGCGGGGGCGGCGGCGGACTCAGACTCGATTCCACGCTGCTCGCGGGCTTTCGCTGGCGCAACATCGGGCCCGCCAACATGGGGGGCCGCGTGTCGAGCGTGACCGGCATCCCCAGCCCGTCGAAGACGTTCTTCGTCGCGGCGGCGGCGGGCGGAATCTGGAAGACGACCAACAACGGCACGTCGTTTCGGCCGGTGTTCGAGAACGAGAAGTGCGTATCGATGGGAGAGCTGGCGATCGCGCCGTCCGACACGATGCAAGTGTGGGCCGGCACCGGTGAAGAGGACTCGCGCAACACGATCTCACCGGGCTGCGGCATCTTCAAATCGACGGACGGCGGCCTGACCTGGACGCGGACGGGTCTCGAGCGCAGCGGGGCAATCGGCCGCATCGTCGTCAATCCGAAGGATCCCAACATCGTCTACGTCGCGGCGCTCGGCCAAGCCTGGTCGGCCAATCCCGAGCGCGGCCTGTACAAGACGACCGACGGCGGCAAGACGTGGCAGCTCGTGAAATTCATTTCGCCGCAGGCGGGCTTCGTCGATGTCGCGATGGATCCCTCGAATCCGGATCTCCTGTTCGCGGCGAGCTGGCAGCGCGTGCGTGGTCCCTACTTCCTTAATAGTGGCGGCCCCGGCAGCGGCCTCTGGAAAACGACCGACGCGGGCAAGACCTGGACGGAAGTGAAAGGCGGCGGCCTGCCCGAGACCACGAAGGGCCGGATCGGCATCGCCATCGCTGCGTCGAATCCGAAGGTGATCTATCTCATGGTCGAAGCCGATACGACGGCCAATGCGCAGAAGGGCGCGGGAAAGGCGCCGCAGGTGCGCCCGTCCGGTCTCTATCGGTCGCAGGATGGGGGCGCGACGTGGGAAAAAATGAACAGCATCAACGTCCGCCCATTCTATTACTCGCAGGTGCGTGTCGACCCCAAAGATCCGAATCGCGTCTACTTCTCCTCGACGCCGCTGAATTACTCGACTGACGGGGGCAAGACGGTCGGCAACACGACGGTCGGCATTCACGTCGATCACCACGCCATGTGGATCGACCCCAACGATCCCGACCACATCATCGTCGGCAACGACGGCGGCGTGGCGCAGACGTGGGACAGGGGCGGCAACTGGGACTTCCTGAACACCTTCCCGATCGGCCAGCCCTACATCGTCAGCTACGACATGGCCTTTCCTTATAATGTGTGCGCCGGCTTCCAGGACAACGGCTCGTGGTGTGGGCCCTCGCGGCGCCGAGGCGGCGAGCTGACGAATGCCGACTGGACGACGGTCGGCGGCGGCGACGGCTTCTATACCGCCCAGGACCCGACCGACCCGAACACGATCTACGTCGAGTCGCAGGGCGGCAATATGTCGCGGCTCAATTTCGCGACGGGCGACCGCGTGGTGCTGCAGAAACCGAACTGGCGGCCGCGCTACACGCAGTACGAAGATTCGATCGTGATCGAGCGGCCGGATACCACCAAGCCGGAAACCACAGCCCAGCGGCGCCGCATCGCGGAGCTCAAGGTGCGCCAGCAGGCGGACTCGAACGAGATCGATCTGCGCTGGAACTGGAACACGCCGTTCCTGATCTCGGCGCACAACCCGGAGACGTTCTACGCGGGCGCGAACAAAGTGATGAAGTCGACGCGCCGGGGCGAAGATCTCTACCCGATCTCGCCCGATCTCACGACGAAGGACTCGATGAAAATTCGCGTGAGCACGCGCACGACGGGCGGCGTGACGCCCGATGTGACGGGGGCCGAGACATTCTGCACGATCGTGTCGCTGTCGGAGTCGCCGATCAGGCCGGGCCTGCTCTACGCGGGCACCGATGACGGCAAGGTCTGGCAGACCCGCAATGACGGCGGCACCTGGGAAGACCTGACCGGCCGCTTCCCCGGCGTGCCGGCGGGAACGTACGTCAGCCGCATCGAGCCCTCGCATTTCGACACGGCCACGTTCTATGTCACGTTCGACAACCACCGCACCGGCGACTACGCGCCCTACGTCTACGTCACGACAGACTTCGGCAAGTCGTTCCGGTCGATCGCCGGCAATTTGCCGAAGGGCGATGACGGACCCGGCTACGTGCACGTGATCCGCGAAGACATCGCGAACAAGGATCTCTTGTTCCTGGGCACGGACGTCGGCGCGTACGTCTCGTTCAACCGCGGCGGCTCCTGGCAGCGGTTCATGACCGGCCTGCCCACGGTGCCGGTGCACGATCTCAAGATTCACCCGCGCGATCGCGACCTGATCGCGGCGACGCACGGGCGCGCGTTGTGGGTCGTGAACATCGCGCCGCTCGAGCAGCTCAACGACAGCGCGCTCACGGCCGATGCGTATCTGTTCCAGCCGACGATCGCCTATCAGTACGGCCAGGCGCCGCTCGGCGGCGGCAGCAACGGGCAGAAAGCATTCCGCGCGGCGAGCCCGCAGTATGGCGCCGAGATCGTGTATCGCCTGGCGAAGGGCAACAGCGATCGGCGCGCGCGCACCGCAATCGTGATTCGCGACATTCGCGGCGACACGGTGCGGACGATCCAGGGTCCCGCATCCGCCGGCCTGCAGCGGGTCTACTGGAACTTCCAGGGCCGGAACCCGCCGCCCGTCGCGCTCTCGCCGTCGCAGAAGCGCGATAGCGCGTGGCTCGTGCAGCGGATCAACGTGGTGTTCGACTCATTGACCAAAGCGGGCGGCAACGCGCAGATGCTCGAGCCGATGAAGAGCGCGCTGCTCTCGGGCGACATTCAGGGCCTCGCCCAGCGCTTCGGGTTCGGTGCCGGAGGAGGAGGCGGCGGCGGCGGCGGGGGGGGCGGGGGGGGCGGCAACGTCTTCAATGCACAGGGCCGATTCAATGACCGTCCTGGCGAGACGACGCCCCGCGCGCAGAATGCGAATGCCGCGGCCGCTCCGGCTGCCGGTGGCGAAGGCGGTGGTGAGTCTGGAGACGCTGCGCCCGACGTGAGCTTCCTCCAGACCCTGGGCAATCTGCTCCGCAAGCCGGGCCAGGGTGGCGGGGGCGGTGGCGGCGGGGGCGGCGGCGGATTCGGCGCGCTCGGCTTCGTGGCGCAGGCGTTCGGTCGCGCGCCGGCGGGCGGTGGTGGATTCGGCGGCTTTGGCGGCGCCACGAACCAGGTCACGACCGGCGATTATCTCGTCACGATTACCGTCGACGGGAAAACGCTGAGCCGCGTGTTGCGCGTTGAGCGAGGGGGTAGCCGATAGCCAGATCGTCGGTTTCGGTCGCGTTTCTCGACACCAAGCATCAACGCGCAGCGCTCATCATCTTCGCGCTCGGCGCGTTGCTCCTGTGGGCGCTCCGGCCCTACGCGACGGGAATCATTGGCATTCCCGTGCTCGCGGTCCTGTTCTCGCCGGTACACGCGTGGCTGGTGCGCCACAACGCACCGTCGTCGTTTGCCGCATTCGTGGTGACGCTGCTCGGCGCGATCCTGCTCATCGTCCCGGGCGTCATCGTCGCCGGCCTGTTGATCGCGCAAGCGCAGGAAATCACACAAAACGTGTTGCAGAGCCCGATCATCGACCGGTTTCGCGGGCTTCAGGTTCGCGGAATCCCGGTGGGTCCACGTTTGGCGGAGGCGGGCGGCCGGATCGTCGCCGCGATCGGCGCGAGCGCCTTCGGGCTCGTGGGCACCGCCACGCGCCTGACCCTGAATTTGACCATCTCGTTTTTTGGACTGTACTACGTGCTGAAGCACCCGGGTGACGTCTGGCTCGACGCACGGCCCTACGTTCCGTTCTCGGATGCCAATACCGAAAAGTTGGGGCGACGCTTCAAGGACGTCACCGTTTCGACGGTGATCGGCACTGGCGTCGTCGCCGCGATTCAGGGCGCGCTCCTGGGCCTCTCGTTCTGGGTCGCCGGGCTGCCCAACGCGCTGTTCTGGGCTGTGGTGACGGCGGCGTTCGCGATCTTGCCCGTCGTGGGCAGCGGCTTGATCTGGGGCCCCGCGGCGATCGTGTTGTACATGCAGGGCCGGGTCGCCGCGACAATGTTGCTGGTGCTGTGGGGCGCGATCGTCGTGGGCAGCGTCGACAACCTCATCCGCCCCCTCATTTACCGTCGCTTCTCGGCTATTCATCCGCTCATCACGCTGATCGGCGCGATCGGTGGGGTGAGCTACTTTGGCTTGCTCGGCCTGCTCATCGGGCCGCTTGCCCTGAGCTATCTCTTTGAGCTGGTCCGCATGTATCGGGAGGAGTATCTCGAGCCTGAACTGGGGTAGAACGCACCACGGTGGAACGCTGTGCTGGTGACTGCGAGTCGGTAATCCACTAGCGCTCGCGCAGCCCCATTGCTACTGTCATCTCGTGAAGACCGCCCGTGAGGAGTTCGTATTCTCCGCAGAACCGGAGCCCCACCGCCTCCGGACCAAGCAGCTGCTCAAGCGCCACCCTGAAATCCGGCAATGGATCGGTCCCAATCCGGTCACCTTCCTGTGGACGGTGGTCATCGTCGCGCTGCAGTTCGCGGCCGCATGGTTTGTGGCGCGCCAGTCGTGGTGGGTCGTGGTTCTGGTGGCGTACACGATCGGAGCGGTTGCGGATCACGCCCTGTTTGTGGTTATTCACGAGACGGCGCACAAGCTCGTCTTCAAGCGCAAACTCCCGAACATCCTCACCGCGCTGTTCGCCAATCTGCCGCAGTTCTTCCCGGGCGCGATCGGGTTCTCGAAGTACCATCTCAAGCACCACGCCTTTCAAGGCGTGTACGAGCTCGACGGCGATCTGCCATTTCGCTGGGAGGCGCGTTTGGTCGGCTCGTCTCCTCTGGGCAAGGCGCTCTGGTTGCTGCTGTATCCGATTTTCCAGGCGATCCGCCCGTGGCGCGTGAAGGAAGTGCCGCTCTGGGATCGGTGGACCGCCGTCAACGTCATCGTGGTGGCGCTGGCCGATGCGGCCATCTGGGTCTGGCTCGGACCCAAAGCGCTCGTGTACCTCGCGCTCTCGCTGTTCTTCTCCATCGGGCTGCATCCGCTCGGCGCGCGCTGGATCCAGCGGCATTCGCTCACGCACGGGAACGAACAGGAGACGTCGAGCTACTACGGGCCGCTCAATCGTCTCGCGTTCAACGTGGGATACCACAACGAGCACCACGATTTTCCGTCGGTGTCCTGGAACCATCTGCCCAAAGTCCACGACGCCGCCCCTGAGGTGTACGGCGAGTTGGCGGCGCATCAGTCCTGGACGCGCTTGCTGTTTCGGTTCCTCTTCGACCGCAAGGTCACCCTGTTTTCCCGCGTCGTGCGCAACGATCGCAACCACGTCGCGCTCGATGACGCGGTGAAGCCCGACGAGGAAGCCAGCCGGGCCCTCGCGCCCTGATCCGGCGAGTCGACGACCCTCACGCTGCTCGCGCCAGCGACGGCGGCGGCGGCGGCGGCTCAGTATCCACATAAAAGCGGTTGTGACGCCCGGTACGCCCAATCGGGTATAGTCCCGATGATGCGGCCCGCCTTTGCTTTTCTCGTTCTGTTGCTGTCCACATGCGATCACGGGATCCGGTGCGGAGACCCTGGCGTGCTATGCGCGCGGGGGCCCTTTACTCTCGTCGTGACTGGCCAGGTCCGCGCGAGCGCGAATCCGTTGGCCAACGTGCCTGTGTCCCTCACCGCTTACAGCGACAGCTGCGGAGGGTCCGAGATTCTGCTGCTCCCATCGCCGAGTGGCGCGCGCACCGATTCTCTCGGCGTATACCTCGCGCTAGCCCAAGTCACGCAGTCGGCATCCCATGCCTGTGTGCGCATCGCGTACTCGGACGCACTCCACACCGACACCAGCGGTGTGGCGCTGCACGCGCCGCCGGCATCTCCCGACACGTTGCACCTCGACATCACGGCTCCATAGCCCGCCATCTTGCCGAGTTTCGCCCACCGGACGGCAGCGCTCCTGAGCCATTAACTGCATCTCAGGAACTATGACGTTTAGCGCGCGATCTCTCGCCAATAACGGTACCAGCAAACAGGATTCATAATCCCCTTTAGGAAAGTCATGAAACCTGTCCTGTTGGTCAGCGTGCTTGCGTTGGCGGCCGCGAATGCGGCCGTGGCGCAAACGCCGCATAACGGTGCGTATGTGGGAGGCGGCTTCGAGGCCGCCGGCGCTGGTGCTACTTACGAACGCGCGTGGGGGGTTTCACTTCAGGCCGGTTTCGTGCGTCAGTATCGTCGCGCGGGTCTGCGGATCGGTTCCACGTACTACCAACGCAATCGCCAACGCACATTCACGCAAGATCGCGTCGTCGGCCTGAACCTGGAGGTGACGTACGATGTCGCGACCAGCCGCTTCCGTCCCTACCTCATCGGCGGGTGGGGTCTCTGCCGCAGGTGGGGTCATACTTCCTATTCATCCTACTACGAGCTTCAGACGTTCGATCTGCTGTCACCGACGATGATCGCCGGCCTGGGTCTCCGTTACCGCTTCAACAACATTGAGATGTTTGCGGAGCTTCGGGGCCATTGGATGACGAGCCATTCCTACTGGGCCGGCCCGTTTGCGCCCGTGACGTTCGGTTTGAAGTTCAATTGACCAGCGGAGGAGCCATGAAGAGTCTCGTGTTGGCAAGTGGTCTGGCACTCGTCGCCGCAACGGGTGCTGTGGCCCAGAAGCTGCCGCACAGCGGTGCCTACGTGGGAACCGGGTTCGAGGCGTTCGGCGCCACCAACGAGCAACGGGCGTGGGGGTTCTCCCTCCAAGGCGGTTACGTGCGCCAGTATCGCCGGCTCGGCGTGCGCCTGGGCGCCAGTTACTTCGCACGCAGTCAAGACGTCTACTCGTTCGCACAGCAAGGACGCTCGTTCTACCAGCGAAGCGCGGTCGGCCTGAACGTTGAGTTGACCTACGATGTAACGACCACCCGCTTTCGTCCCTACATCATCGGCGGCTGGGGTCTCTACCGGACGTGGGGAAGGTCGTTCGAATCACCCTACGGCAGTCGATCGTTCGACTTTGTGTCCCCGGCGATGATCGGCGGCCTGGGTTTCCGTTACCGCATCAAGGGTGTGGAGCTGTTCGTCGAGGGCCGCATTCATGCGATGACGAGCTCTTCGGACCAGGCCAGCCCGTTCGCGCCCGTGACATTCGGACTGAAGTTCGATTAGTCCACGCCGGTAGTGCCGCGAAGCCGGGCGCGTCGTAAGTTTGGGCTTCATGAGGCGACCCGGCACGCGACTCAAGACCCGCAGCACCCGCGCCCAGTCTCCCCAGCCTCTCACGGCGCCGGGGCCCGTCCTTCCCACGCTGTACAGCAGCGAGACGGGCCGATCCTACCGCCTCGATCGCTTGATCGGCAAAGGCGGATTCGGCGAGATCTATCTCGCGAGTCCCGCGCCGTCCGGATCTCTTCCCGCGCAGGTCTGCGTCAAAATCAGCTACCGGCTGGCGGGGTGGCTGCGCGAGGCCTATTTCGCCGAGCTGCTGGCGCGGCAGCCGCGCGCGCTGCGTGTATTCGACCGCTTTGTGCACCTCGAGCCGACAAGCACGCGCTATTGCCTGGTCATGGAGTATGCCCAATACGGCGATCTGAGCGCATGGCTCGCGACCAAAGGAGCGCAGCCGGAGCGGTTCGTTCGGCAGGAGATCGCCGCCATTCTCGGTACGCTGCACGTGCTCCATCGCGGTCAGGCGCTGCACCGCGATCTCACACCGTTCAACGTTTTTGTGTGTGAGAACGAATGTCTGAAGCTCGGCGACTTCGGTATCGCCGCCCATCAGGCGAGCCGCCGAGGCGTGACCGCCGATGCCTTCAATCCGCTGGGGGCGCCGACCGAGATCGCGTGGGGAAAAGTCCGCAGGTGGCAGCAGCGCGATGACGTCTATCAGGTCGGCCAGCTCATCGCGATGCTGCTCCGCGGCGACGTGCACAGCCCCATGCGCAGCCTCGACGTCCGCCGCCTGCCCTGCAGCGATCATCTCAAGGAAGTGATCCACCGCTGCCTCGGCGCCCGCGGCAAGCGCTACGAGTCCGCGGGCGAGATGATCGAGGCGTTGAAGCAGGCACCCAAGCAGCTCCGCAAAGGCCAGGTCAAGACGCTCGCCGGACAACGCGTCTCGTTCACCGGGTTCTTGAATCGGCCGCGGCGCGACGCGATCGCGGCGGCTCGAGCGTCGGGCGCGATTTTCCAGGCGAGTCCGGGGCCCTCGACGAACATTCTGGTCCGGGGACGCCCCAACGCGCTGCAGGTGGCCGGGAAGGATGGCGGCCTCAAGCTGATGGAGATCAAGCGTCTCGCCACCAAGGGCCATCGCGTGACCGTGATCGGCGAGACGCAGTTCTGGAAGCTGGTCGCGCGCCCCGGCAAGCGCTGACCGATCGAGCCGGACGGTCTCCTGTAGCCGTCAAGCACGGAGACCGCTATCATTGCCGCGCACTTTTCCCGGGACCCTCCGTGCGCCGTTATGCTCTGCTCGTGGCCCTGCTCCTCGCTGCACCGTCGCCGGCCGCCGCCCAATCGCTGAAGGACCAGTTCACGGAATTGTTCACGTTCGGCAACTGCGGCCAGCCGCTCTGCCTCGAGGGCGCGCTGCCCGGCCACGGATCGCACTTCATTCCGGCCACGACCAGCGCCGCGAACGACCTGCTCGATCTGCTCGCGAATTCACTGTCGGCGAGCATCTCGAACACACCGATCGGGGCCACCTCGAGCGGCGTGACCTACGAGTTCGTCGGCGGATTGCCGGTCAAGACGGCGACATCGGGAGGGCCGATCTTCGGCGAGCGGGCGCAGACGCTCGGCAAGGGACGGTTCTTCGTCGGGACCAATGTCAGCTCGATGCACTTCGAGCGCCTGCGCGGCGTCCGCATGGATGACGTCCAATTCAACTTCACGCACGAGAACACGCCGCCCGTCGATACCCTGGGAAAGCCGTTCTTCGAGAACGACGTCATTGGCGTGCAGGTGGCGATGAACGTCAACCTCCTCGTGACGACGTTCGTCGCGAGCTACGGCCTGGTGGACGGCGTGGATCTGTCGGTCGCGGTGCCCCTGGTCCACACCTCCGTGCAAGGCACGAGCGTGGCCACCATCCATCCGGCCGGATTTCCCTCGCCGCACCGCTTCGCCGGTACCGACTCCGCGCCGGTGATGACGGCCGTGTCGGATATGGACGGCTCCGCGACCGGAATCGGCGACGTCGCGGCTCGCCTGAAGATCAACCTCACGCAGAGCAACTCGTTCGGCGCCTCGGTCCTCCTCGACGGTCGCTTCCCGACCGGTGACCAGGAGAACCTCCTCGGCTCGGGCGCCTTCTCGGGGCGCGGGTTCGCGATCGCCTCCGCGAGATTCGGCGCGCTCTCGCCCCATGTGAACTTCGGATATGTCTTCCGCGACGCCGAGCTCGCGAACAATTCGCTGATCGGCGTGCTCGGATTCGACAACGCGGTGTCGGGCTCGACGACGCTGGCCTTCGACCTGCTATCGGAATGGCAACTGGGGGAGAGTAAGCTGCAGGTCCCTGGGCCCGTGCAATACCAATACCCGTACCCGCATACGGTGGACCCGACCAACATCCCTCAGCAGCCGGACGATTTCCTGAGCGCCTCGATCGGATTCAAGTTCCAGACGCCGCGCGGGATTCTCCTGGTCACGAACGCACTGTTTCCGCTGAGGAATTCGGGAATGCAGCCGAGCGTGGTGTGGACGGGAGGGTTGGAGTACAACTTTTAATGAGGCGGGCGCCCCACAGCCTCAGTTGTTCAACGCTCCGTTGTCGATCCAGGCTCGAATGATCTTGAGGTTCGCGGCAGTGCTCCCACCGGGCGGGGGCATCGGGTTGCCGCCGCACGCGGCGGTGCCCAGCATCTTCGTATAGACGTAGCTCGAGCTCGCGTTGCCTGCCACCACGTAATTCCATCCCGCGCACGACGATGCCGCACCCACGATGTTGTTGGGATTGCGGTTGAACGAATGGCACGAGCTGCAGGTCGACGCCGTCGGTCCGATCACCGGGGACGCATCGTCTGACCACGTATAGATCCCGAATTCGGTGAAGGTCGTTGATCCTGCTCCGGACGCAGAGGCGCTCATGGTGTTGGACATGCGGCCCAGGGCATCGTCGGCGCTCGTGCCACCCAGCACAAAGCCGCCCACGGTCGCGATTCCCGACGAGTTGGTCAACGGCGTGGCCGGCGCACCCGCCGACCCGCCGCCCGCGGTGACACTGAACGTCACGGTCGCGTTCGGCACGGGGTTGAGGAACGCATCCCGCACCAGCACTGATGGGTCGGTGGTCACCGCAACGCCGACGCGCGCGGTCTGACTGTTTCCACCGTTGATCGCGATCGACGCGGGCGTCGCGGCATTCACGGTCACAGGCGCCGTTTGCGAAATCGGTATGACTCCCGATCCGCCGTCCCCGGTCGCCGAAATGGCTTTGGCCTCGGCCTTGGTGGAGCTGAACGTCGTCGTGAACACACCGCTCGCGTTGCTCGAGCCGGACGATGAGGTGAAGCCGTTGTTGGTTCCGGTTGCGGCTACGGTGACGGCGGCGTTCGAGATCGGATTGCCGAAGCCATCCCGCACCGTCACGGTGACCGTGGAAGCGGTCGTCCCCGCGGCGCAGCTCGAGGCACAGGCGGTGATCGTTCCAGTCGTGGCGACCACGGAAGATTGCGTGGGACTGACGTCGGTCTGTGACACTCCGGTCGCGGTGAACGTTGCCGGCGTGATTCCTGGGGTGGAGACTTGCAGCTTGTTCGTCCCCGCGGTCGTTCCGAGCGTCCAACTCAGAACACGGGCACGACCCGCAGCGTCGGTTGTCACGGCGGTCGTGGGGTTCACCGCGCCACCTCCCGCCGTTACCGCAAAGGTCACGGCGATCCCGGGCACCGGGTTGTTGTACTGATCGAGCACGCGCGCCACAGGGACGATTGCAACCGGCGTGTTCACGGTTGCAGCCTGGCCGTTGCCGCTATCGGCAACGATTGTGTCGGGCGGACCCAGCCTCACATCGAGCGTTACCGGAAGGGCCTTTGGATTGTTCGTCGCGCCCGGGGACGACAGAAACACCGTCGCCCTGTGGGAGCCAACGGTCAGGGCCGTTGTGAGAACATCGAGCGACAAGGTGTCGGACGCCGTCCCGGAGAGCCCCGTCGCGAGCCAGCCCGCGGCGCCAGGTCCGTACGTGACGGAGTCCACCGATGGAGCGAGCGAGCCGCCCCCGCCGTTCGTAACGGCGACAATCTGGGCCCCCGGCACCGGTCCGTTCGCAATTGCAGTGAAGGGCACGCTATCCAGGGAGGTCGACAGTAGCGGGGGCGGCTGGACGGTCACCACGGCCGTGGCGGTGAGACCACCTCCAGAGGCGCTCACGGTCGCATTGCCGACCGTGACGCCGACGGCCCTCCCATCGGGCTCGAGCGCGATCGCGGCGCCGGTTGCGCTCCAGGTGACGCGGGCATCCGCGAAGCGGCGTCCGCTCGTGTCCACGCCAACGGCGGTGAGGAACAGGGTATCGCCCAGAAAAATGACCGCGTTTCCCGGCTCGATGTAGAGCGAATCGATCGCCACGTCCGGACCGATCGCGGTATCCGTTGTGCAGGCGTACGCGACCACGCCGCCGAGCAGGAGCCCCGCCCCCGCCCCGACCTTGACCCAGTGGCGCGTCAGCGAATCGATCCGATCCGCCAGGCGCCGCTCGTCCGATCGAGCGTGGCGTGGAAGCTCATCGGTTGTTGCTGTGAGCGGCGGTTTTGCGTGAATTGGCTGACGCCTTCGACCTGCGCCTCCGCCACATCACCCGTGATCTGCAACTGCTTGATGACGAGATCGACCTTGAGATCGGTTACCGTCGCGAAGAAGTCGCGCCACACCTGCTCCTGTTGCGTTGAAAGTCCCGGATAGGCGCGGCGCAGCTGCTGCACGTCGCGTGACTCGAGCGCGCGCGCGTACGTCTGGATCGCCGATTCGATCAGCGGCCGTGGATTCTCGGGAGCGGAAGGAGGCACGGGCGTCGGAGCCGGGACTGGAGCAGCCGCAGGCGGCGCGGTCGGCTGAACGCTGGTCACCACCGGTGCGGGTGGTGGCGCGGGCGGCGGAGCGGCAGGACGGTGCTCTGTCACGCGCCGATTCGCGGTCTGCGGCGGCGGCGGCGGCGGAGCTGCAGGCGGCGGCACTACTGCTTCGGGTGCCGCGGGCGGCGGCGCGACCACTTGCAGTCCGGAGGGTGGCGGCGGAGCGACAGGCGGCTGATTCCACGGGCCGAAGAGCCACGCGCCCGCGCCAACAAGCGCGAGCAACACGAAGCCGGCGACGTATGCGAGCGCGCGCGATTTCTTCTGCGCGGTCACGATCACGGTCGCGGTCGCGCTCGCGCCCTCGCACGTGCAGGTGATTGTCGCGGTGCCCGGCGCCCTCGCAGTGACCAGCCCGTCCTGCGACACGGTGGCGACGTCGGTATCGGTCGAGGCCCACGTGATGACGCGGCCGAACAACGTCGCCCCGCTCGCGCGTTTGGGACGCGCCGTGATCTGCACTGCGCCGCCGACTTCCACTTTCACCAGGGGCGGTGTGAGCGTCAGTCCTATCACGCCGGTGGGTGTCGCGCTCGAGAGTTCGTGCTCACCGACGCCCTTTCGGGACTTCGAGCTCGGCCCTTTGCCGGCGGGTGTGGGACTGGGCGGCGTGCTGAACTTCGCCACCAGCTGCGACGCGCCTCCCTGCAAGGCCAGCGTCACCATCTGCGTGCGGATCGGATCGTCGGGACCGAGTGTCGTTCCGCCGAACGCCGCCACCGCCGCGTCGACCGTTGGCCAGCGCTTGTCCGGCTCCTTCTCCAGCATTCGCATGGTCGCCGCGGCGATGCCGGGCGGGCAGTCGGGCCGCACCGATGCGATCGGCGGCGGCGGGTCGTTGAAATGGGAATACATGATCGCCATCACGGTATCGGCGTTGAACGGCAGCCGGCCGGCGATCATTTCGTACGCGACGACGCCCAGCGAGTACTGATCGGAGGCCTGCGTCAAATCTTTCGTCGCCGCGCACTGCTCGGGACTCATGTACGACGGCGTGCCGACCGTCGCGCCCGTCATCGTCAGGCCCTGCTTGTCGGAGACTTTCGCGATACCGAAGTCCGTCACCATCGCCCAGCCGTCCACGTCGAGCATGATGTTGGCGGGCTTGATGTCGCGATGGATGATGCCGCGGCGGTGCGCGTAACCGAGGGCCGAGCCGACCTGCTGCATGATGGTCTGCGCCATCGGGAACGGCAGGGCGCCGACTTCGCGGATGACCCCGTCGAGCGGCCGGCCTTCCACGAACTTCATCACGAAGTATAGAAGGTTGCCCGCTTCCTTCACGGCGTAAATCGGAATGATGTGCGGATGGCTCAACGATCCGGCGGTGCGCGCTTCGCGCTTGAAGCGCTCGGCCATGCCCTCACCGGACATGAGATGCGGGCTCATCACCTTGATCGCGACTTTGCGGTCGAGCGCGATATCATGTGCCAGGTATACGGTCGCCATGCCGCCGCGGCCGAGGAGGCCCACGATCTCATACTCGCCGAGTGTGACCTGGCGCAGTGCGTCGATCAGCCCGGCGTCGCCTTTCGCGAGCAACGCCGATGCACTGTCGAGCTTGCGCGTCGCAATCGCGGTTTGCTCGCCGGAGGTGTCGGAGCCGCAGCTCGGACAAAAGCGAACCCCCGGCTGGAGGTGTGTGCCGCAGCGGGGGCAGTCGGTCGTACTAGTCGTCACGAGTCGGCTAATATAGCGCCGCCTCTGGATTTTAGGCACGTTCGGTGGTCACAGCGGTTGAGAATCGCGGCCGCCTGCTTCTCGCGTGCGAATGTCGGCGCGGATCATGGACGGCTCCGCCAATAAAGAAAGGCGGGAATGCCCAAGGCGATCAGGCCCGCGCCGATCGCCGCATTCCTGGGGTTCGACGCGATCGCACTGGACACGACAAAGGCTGCGGCGAGGACGAAGAGCGCGGGGGTGACTGGGTAGCCGGGGACCCGGAACGAGGGAGCCAGGAGCCGGGAGTCCGGGGGTTCGCGTCCCTGGCTCCGGGCTCCTGATTCCCGGTTCCTATACACAAACAGCCCCGCCGCGGTCAGCCCAAAGAAAATCCAGTCGCCGAACGTCACGTAATCGACCAGCTGCCCGAACGTGCCGCTGAGCGTGAGGATGATCGCGCAGACCGCGAGCGCGACGATCGCGAAGGTCGGCGTGTGATAGCGCGGATGCAACACCGCGAGCTTCTGAAAAAACAACCCGTCCGCGGCCATGGCTTGCAGCACTCGCGGCGTCACGAGGATGACCAGGTTGAGGAATCCGAACGTCGACACGGCAATTCCGGCCGCAATGATCTTCCCACCCACCGGTCCCAGCAGACGATCCATGACGTCGGCGGCGGGCGCGGTGCTGGCGGCCAGGCCGCCGACGCCGAGTATCCGCAGATAGGCGACATTGGTGAGCACGTACACGGTGATGACGATCGCAACACCGATGATCAACGCTCTCGGCAGGCTCCGTTCCGGCTCGACGATCTCTTCGGCGATGAAATTGGTTTGCTGCCAGCCGCCGTAGGTAAACAGAATCGGGACGAGCGCGGTCCCGAGGGCGGCGAAGTGAGAGGGCGGCGCAGGGGCGACGAAGTGAAACGGCGGCGCCGGGGCGGCGACGAAGAGTCCGGCTGCGATCAGCACGGCGAGCGCGGCGAGCTTCAGGATCGTGAAGATGTTCTGGGTGATCGCGGCAGGCCGCACGCCGACATAATTGATGCCGGAGAGGAGCACGACGGCAGCCACGGCGAGCGGAACGGAATATCGATGCGCCGCTCCAACCAGGGCGATGGCATAATCGGCGAACGTGACCGCAACCGCGGCGATCGCCCCCGTTGCGATGATGAGCGTCAACGTCCAGGCATAGAGGAACGCCGGCAGCGCACCGAACGTCTCGCGCAAATAGACGTATTGCCCTCCAGCCCGCGGACGGCGCTGCCCCAGCTCACCCCACACGAACGCACCGATCAAGGCGACGGCGCCGCCGATCGCCCAGGTCACGAGGACGGCGCCCGGCGTGCCGACCCGCTCGGCAACCGTCGCCGGCGTGCGGAAAATTCCGCCGCCGATGATGCCGCCGACGACCGCCATGGTGCCGGAAAACAGGCCGAGCTTGCGCAGGTAGGTGGTCATTTGAGACGGGAATAATGTAGGGGCGCAGCATGCTGCGCCCCTACCCCGCCGTGTCTAGCGCCTTTCACTTCCACCCGCCACGTTTGAGCTACCTCACCTTCGAGACTGCCTATGCCTGCGTATTCCCTCCTGGTGAATGGCCGGCGCCAGAGCGTCGATGTCGCCGCCAATACACCGCTGCTCTGGGTCCTCCGCGACAGCCTGGGCCTTACCGGCACCAAGTTCGGCTGCGGCATCGCGCAGTGCGGCGCGTGCACCGTGCACCTCGGCACCCAGGCCGTTCGCTCATGCGTGTTGCCGGTGTCGGCGATCGGGACGCAATCCATCACGACCATCGAAGGCTTGAGCGCGACGTCCACCCATCGCGTGCAGAAGGCGTGGATGGCCGAAGACGTGCCACAATGCGGCTATTGCCAGTCCGGGCAGCTGATGGCGGCGGCTGCGCTGCTCAGGCAGACGCCCCATCCGACCGACGCGCAGATCGATGTCGCGATGACCAACATCTGCCGCTGCGGCACCTACCAGCGCATCCGCGCCGCGATCCACCGCGCGGCACAGGAGGCGTGATGGAACGGCGCGCGTTTCTGAAGGTCACCGGCACCGTCGGGGCCGGATTGGTGCTGGGATTCCGTCTCCCCGATCGCCACGGCGTCCTGCCGTTTGCGCCCAACGCCTGGCTCAAAATCGATCCCGACGGCACGGTGACCATCACCGTCGACAAGTCGGAGATGGGCGAGGGCAATCACACCGCGCTCGCGATGATCGTCGCCGAGGAGCTCGACGCAGACTGGTCGAAGGTGAAGGTCGGTCCCGTGCCCGAGAATCCGGCGGGCTGGTCGCGCCGCATGAGCACCGGTGGCAGCACGAGCGTCCGCACGTCGTGGAACATCCTGCGCAAGGCCGGAGCGACGGCGCGCGCCATGTTGATCGCGGCTGGAGCGCGCGAGTGGGGCGTCGAGCCCGGCGCCTGCAGCACCGAGAACGGCGTCGTGAGTCATACCGGGACCAGCCATCGCCTGACCTACGGCCAGCTGGCCGAGAAAGCGGCAGCGATTCCCGTCCCACCAAATCCGACGCTCAAGGATCCGAAAGACTTTCGTCTGCTCGGCAAACGCACACACCGGCTCGACACGCCGCTCAAGGTGAACGGTACGGCGCAATTCGGCATCGATGTTCGCGTGCCCGGGATGCTGATCGCGAGCATCGAACGCGCGCCGGTGTTTGGCGGCACGGTGAAGAGCTTCGATCCCACGCGCGCGAAAGCGCTGCCCGGCGTCCGGCAAGTCGTGCAGCTCGACGGCACGACATGGCTCGGCAGCGGCGCGTGGGGTGTCGGCGCCACGAGCGGCGTCGCGGTGGTCGCCGATACCTACTGGCAGGCCGTCGAGGGCCGGCGCGCACTGCAAATCGCCTGGGACGACGGCCCGAACGCGTCGCTCGGCGACGTCCCCGCGACTCTCGCGGGCCTTGCGAGTCAAGCCGGCGTTCAGGCGCGGAAGGATGGAGACGCAACCGCGGCGCTCGCTTCAGCCGCAAAAAAGATCGACGCGGTGTACACCGTTCCGTTCTTGCATCATGCGACGATGGAGCCGATGAACTGCACTGCGCACGTCCGCGCCGACGAGTGCGAGGTGTGGGCACCGACGCAGAATCAGACGCGCGCGCAAGAAGTCGCTGCCGAAGCCGCTGGACTCCCGAAAGAGAAAGTCAGGATCCATACGACGCTGCTGGGCGGCGGCTTCGGCCGCCGGCTGGAATCGGATTTCGTCGCCGAAGCGGTGCACCTGTCCAAAGCGGTGAACGCGCCCGTCAAAGTCATCTGGTCGCGCGAGGACGACACGAAGCACGGGTTTTACCGGCCCGCGACCTACAACCGTCTCGCCGCCGGGCTCGACGCTCAGAACAAGCCCGTGGCGTGGCTGCATCACATCGTCGCTCCACCGATCCTGCTCAAGTTTGGGCCGCTGCAGGGTGGCATCGACCGCACGCTCATCGACGGCGCCGCGGATATTCCCTACGCCTTCCCCAACGTGTTCGTGGATCAGGTAGCGGCCGATCTGGCCGCTATTCCGCTGGGCTTCTGGCGCTCCGTCGGCGCGTCCCAGAACGCTTTCGTAGTGGAATCGTTCGT
Source organism: Gemmatimonadota bacterium (assembly GCA_003221035.1). Classification (GTDB taxonomy): domain Bacteria; phylum Gemmatimonadota; class Gemmatimonadetes; order Gemmatimonadales; family GWC2-71-9; genus 20CM-2-65-7. The sequence goes on along the minus strand of QHUB01000045.1, from coordinate 2,471 downwards.
GGACGAGCTCGCCGTCGCCGCGGGGCGCGACCCGTACGAGTTCCGGCGCGAGCTGCTGCAATCCAAACCGCGCCACCTCCGCACGCTCGAGCTTGCGGCGACCAAAGCCGGCTGGGGCACGCCGCTTCCCGCAGGTCGCGCGCGCGGCATTGCGATCGCGGAATGGGAGCCGACGACGTGCGCCGAAGTCGCGGAGGTGTCCGTGGCGCCCGACGGCACGGTGCGCGTGCATCGCGTCGTCTGCGCGGTCGACTGCGGCGCCGTCGTAAATCCCGATACGCTCGAAGCCCAGATGCAGGGCGGCGTCGCGTTCGGATTGTCGGCCGCGCTGTACGGCGAGATCACGATCGAGAACGGCCGGGTGAAGCAGAGCAACTTCACCGACTATCCCGTGCTGCGGATTCCCGAGATGCCGGTGGTCGAGGTGTACACCGTCAACAGCAACGACGCGCTCGGCGGCATCGGCGAGCCCTCCGTGCCGCCGACAGCGCCGGCCGTCTGCAACGCCATCTTTGCTGCGAGCGGCAAACGAATTCGCAAACTGCCGATTGGAAAGGTGGTCTAGCGTGCGAGACCGGTGCGGGGATTGATCTGGCGCACGCCGCGCAAGATCATCAGACGAAAATGGATGCGTCGGATCTTGGTCCAGTAACCCTCCAGCGACCGTGATTCCAGCGCGAGCGCGCCGCGGCGGGTGACACCAGTCGGGGGCGGCATCAGCGCCGCGAGCCGGTCGTACACGGCGCCCCGCAGCGATGGATCGACACGTTGCAGCAGATGCCACAGCGAGAGCGCATCCTGCGCGCGGGCGAGCGCGAGCACCGTGCGCACCGTCCGCGCATTCCCCGCGCCGTTCTCGAAATCGAACGCATTGAGCGCGCGCACGAACGGCGCTGGCGCGTCGTCCACGTACGGCGTCCCGGGGCCCGTGCCGGGGCGAGTCTGCACCAGCGCGCCGAGCGGCACGCGCGCCGCCCGGGATCCCGTCTGGAATTCCACTTCTCCGCGGGTGACATGCAGCAGCCCCTTGCCGAGGGAGTCGGTCTCGAGCGTGTACGCGCAGCCGAGGTCGATGGCGGTCCCGGCCGGCGTCTCGACAAAGAAGAGACGCGGGACCGCATCGACCGTCGCGTCGATCGTGCCGCGCGCCAGGGCGAGGCGATGCTCATTCGCGCTGGCGACCACGAGCTGGAGCCGGGTGTCGGGCCGCACTTCAACCTGGCCGATCTTGCCGACGGCGATGAGGGCGCGTGACGAATCGTCGGTCTGCACCCAGTCGCCGACGTGCAGCCGGCCGGAAGCCGTGAGTCGCAGCTCGCCGACCAGCGGCCGTCCGGCGAGCGCCGTGACGTCCCAGGCATTGCGCTCGCGGCGCCCCAGCAGGAACAGCACCAGCACGGCCGCAACGGCGAGCGGCACCCAATACCAGCGCCGCGTATCTCTCCAGGATCGCCGGCCGATGCGCGCTTCGATGTCCGGCCACAAGTCGCGCGGCGGCTCGATGCTCTTCGGCAGCTTGCTGACGGCGTCCTGCAGCTCGCGTTCGTTCATCGCTCCAGCTTCTCCCGTAACAGGCGCCGCGCGCGAAATAGCTGCGCCTTCGACGTCCCTTCCGCGATCCCCGTGAGCTTGGCGATGTCGCCATGGCCGTACCCTTCGATGTCGAAGAGCACGAAGACCTCTCGCGCACCATCGGGCAGCTCCGCGATCGCGCGCTCGAGGTCGATGTTGAGGCCATCGATCGTGCGGCGCGGATCCTTCTCCAGAATCGCGGGATCGGCGGCGGGCGTCACGCGCCGCTCCCGCCGGCTCGTCGTGCGCTGCTCGTTGAAGACCACGTTGACGGCAAGCCGGTGCAGCCACGAGCTGAATGCGCTGTCGCCCCGAAACGACGCGAGCTTGTCCCAGAGCCGCACGAAGACGTCCTGCGTGCGCTCTTCAGCGTCCCGTGCATCGCCCGTGAGACGGAGACACAGTCCATAGACTCGGCCGGCGTGTTGGCGGTAGAGATCCCGGAACGCGATCTGGTCGCCTGCCTGGGCACGGGCGACGAGATCGTCCAGACGCGGCACAGTACTAGGACGCCGGTCGACGGCGGGGCGTTTGGACGAGCCTCACGGCAAGCGGATGCCGCCGGTCATCTCGCGCAGCCGCTGCTCGAGCTGCTTCTGGAGCTCGTCCAGCCTGGCCCGCTGCTGCGCCACCTGCGCCTGCGCCCGGGTCTCGACCTGTGTCACCTGAGCTCGCGCCGCCGCGACCTGCTGGCTCACCAACGCGTCCACGCGGGCGCGCACCTGTTGCTCGGCGGCGGCGACCTGCGCGCCGAGCACGGCGCGCAGCCGTGTCGCGATCGCCTGGTCGAGATTCGAGCGGACGGCGAAATCGGGATTGTGGAGCGCACCCGAGATCCGGGCTTCGACATTCAGGTCCGAGATCCTGGAGATGGCGCTCCAGATCAGCTCACCGAGCCG
>QHUB01000075.1 GCA_003221035.1 Gemmatimonadota bacterium | reverse complement strand
CGCGCAACATGGGCGCGCGGAAATTCGTGCTGCCCAAGATCCGCGACGTGCTGCCGCAGGGCGTCACGCTGCTCGATGTCTCGCGGCCGGAGCGCTCGAGTCCCGCGGAGGGGTATCCTGCTGCTCACAAGATCGAGCAGGAGCGCATCGTCGCCGCCGCATATGGAACCTGAACTGCGTGGGATGTGGGGTGTGGGATGTGGGACGACACTACTGAAATCGAGGCGGTGACTTCCGCATAAGGTATTCAGCTTCCGCGGCCGATCCAAACGCGATTCGCAGATGCTTCCGGTATAGCGGCACCGTCCCCAGCGCATACCCCTCGACAATGTTCGCAGCAACCGAAATCGTCGCCCTTCGGATTTGATCGAAAATCGCGAACGTCTTAGGATGATTCTTGGTCTCGAGTGCTCTTAGCACAACCTCAACGGCAGCATCCGCGCGCTTCCAGGCCTGCAAGGATTGATATCCATACATGAGGAAGGGATGCACCCAGCCATCCGGCAATCGGTAATCCCTTTTGCGCGCAGGACATCCTTGTGCTGCGTGTTGCCCACATCCCACATCCCACACCCCACGCCTTAGATTTTGGCGCATGCAAGTCTTTCGCTACACGGTCTTCGGTCTCGTCGCCGTCGCCGCGCTCATCGCCTTCGGCTCCTGGCTCATCCGCACGCGGCGCGTTTCGCCCTTCGGCGTGCTCGGCCGCGCGCTGCGCGCAGTGACCGAGCCCATCATCCGGCCGGTCGAGCGGCGGCTCGTGCGCATGGGCGGCAATCCGGTGCACGCAGGCGGCTGGCTCGTCGTGGCCACGGCGGTCGCGGGGATCGTGCTGCTCTCGGTGACCGGATGGCTGCTCTCGACTGTCCTGATCGCGCATGCGGCGGCGACGGCGGGACCGCGCCAGGCCGTCGCGCTGGTCATCGATCTCGCATACAAGATTCTGTTCGCCGCGCTGATCGTGCGCGTCATTGCCGCGTGGTTCGGGATGTACCGCCATTCTAAATGGATTCGGCCCGCCTATATCCTCACCGACTGGCTGGTCGAGCCGCTGCGCCGCGTTATTCCGCCTGTCGGCGGCTGGGACCTGAGCCCGATTATCGCCGTATTTTTGCTCAGTATTTTGCACCAGCTCCTCCTCGCTCCGCTCCTCTCCTGACCGCCCGGCTCGTCTTGCACATCGTGCCACGCGCGTCGGCCAGCGCCGTGGCCGGACGCTACGGCGATGCGCTCAAGATCAGAATCGCCGCGCTTCCTGCGGACGGCGCGGCCAACGATGAGCTGATTCGCTTTCTCGCCGAGCGACTGCAGATTCCTCGCAGCGCGATCACGATTACGGTGGGATTATCGAGTCGCCGCAAGACCGTCGTTATTTCGGGAATCGAGACGGCGGCGGCGATCCACTTGCTGGAGGACTGAATGCAATTGCTCAAGGCCCTCGTCAGCTTCATCGTCGGTACCTTGGTCGGCGCGGCAGGCAGCAAGCTGTTCGGCCCCTTCGGAGGCGTGCTTGGCTTTATTGCCGGCGCGCTGGCGGCGTGGTGGGTGGCACAGCGGATGGATTTCCTGAACTCTTAAAGATCTTGAACAGGTAGTACAACGACGGAAGCAGCACCACCGCTCCCGCGACAACGGCGATTAACGCCAGCTCCAGCGTGACTCGCGGAGCCGCGGCCGCCGCGATAGTCAAAGACGGCGGCAGGATGTTGGGATACTGCGCCAATCCCCAGCCCAGCACGATCAACGTCACCTGCGCCGCTGCCCCCATTCGAGCGAGGCGATACCGCCGGCGCCACAGGCTCCCGCATGTTGCGATCGCGGCGGCGCCAGCCAGACTCACGATGCCGACGTGAACCTTCGGCGCCGTCTGAAACAAGGCCAATCCTGCCGCAGCCATCGCGACGACTGCGACCTCAGAGACGATCGCGCGCCACCGAAAGTCCTCCTGCAGCTCGGCGCTGGTCGCTTCCAACGTGAGGTATACCGCGGCCAGAAATGCAAAGCACACGAGCGCGAAGACGCCGACCGCGATGGCGAATGGCGTGAGCCAGGTCGCTACGTACGTCGCGTAGAAACTCTCCCCGCTCACCGCTCCCAGCTCCCCCGACGCAACCGCCCCCACACAGATGCCGAGCAGCACGGGAGTAATGAGACTCGCCGTCGCGAACACACGCCCACCTCCTCCCCCGTAACTCTGAAACACGAACGCCGACCCGCGCAGTACGATCCCGATCAGCAAGAGCGTCAGCGGGATGTGGAGCGCGATCGCGATTGTCGCGAACGCTGTGGGAAAACAGGTAAAGAGCAGCACCATCGCCAGGATCAACCACACGTGGTTGGCCTCCCACACGGGCCCGATCGCCCTCGCGACGAGATCCCGCTGCTGCGCTTTGCGTGGACCCGACGCGAGCAAATCCCACACGCCGCCACCGAAATCGGCGCCGCCGAGGAGCACATAGGCGGTAAGCGCGATGAGGATGATTCCGGCGAGGACGTTGGGAAGCGTGAGCACCTAGGCCGCCGGGCTGCGGATGATTTGCCGATAGAGCACGATGCCGACGATCGTGGCGAGGCCACAATAGAGCACCGTGATTACCGAGAACGGCACGATCAGTCCCGGCATCGGCGTCACGGCGTCGGCGGTGCGCAGCACGCCGAAAATGACCCAGGGTTGGCGACCGAGCTCCGTCACCATCCACCCTGCTTCGACCGAGATGAAGCCGCACGGCGCCGCAATCGCCAGCGCCCCCAGGAAGCGCCTCTGCGTGGCGAAGTCCCGCCTGCGCAGCGCCAGCCATCCGGCCCACAGCCCGACGACCGCCATGTAGCTGCCGAGGACGACCATCACATCGAACGACAGGTGCACGAGGCGCACGTTCGGCCATTCATCGCGCGGTGCGGCGTCGAGGCCCCGCACCACCGCATGCGGATCGTGAAAGGCGAGCAGCGAGAGCGCGTACGGAATCCTGATGCCGGGACCGATCGTGATCGGTGCGCCGCTCCGCGTTTCATACAGGACTTCCATCGCAGCGAGCTTGACCGGCTGCTTGCGCGCGACGTAGCGCGCGGCGATGTCGCCCGAGATCGGCTGCAGCACCGCGGCCGGCGCGCCGACGAAAAGTCCGAGGGTCAGCGCGGCCCGATTGAACGCCCTGCCGCGCCTGAGCATCAGGAATGCGTGGATTCCCGCGACGCCGAGGCCTGTGGCGGCATAGGCCGCCAGGGTCATATGCAGCACCTGCGGAAAGGCCGCCGGGGTGAGCATCGCGGCCACGGGGTCGATGTCGACGAACATCCCGTTCGCGAACCTGAATCCCACCGGCGTGTTCATCCACGCATTCGCGATCACGACGAAGATGCCCGAGGCCGCGCCGCTCACCGCCACGAGCACGCCCGCGAGCAGGTGCGCGCGCGGCGACACCTTGTCCCACCCATAGAGATAGACGCCGAGAAAGATCGCTTCCGTGAAAAACGCGAAGCCTTCGAGCGAAAACGGCATCCCGATGATGGGGCCGGCGAGCGCCATGAACTTCGGCCAGAGCAGCCCGAGCTCGAACGAGAGCACCGTGCCGGAGACGGCCCCAACGGCAAAGAGAATCGCGGTGCCGCGGGCCCAGCGTTTGGCCAGATCGAGATACACCGGATCGCGGGTGCGAAGCCACCGGCGCTCGGCGAGGACCATCAGCACCGGCATCGCGATGCCGATCACGGCAAAGATGATGTGAAACGCGAGCGACACCGCCATCTGCGACCGGGCGGCGAGCAGGTCGCTCATTTGATCTGCGTGATGCGGCCCCTGATGCGCTCGGCGAGCTCCGGATATGCCGCCCGCAGCTGCTCGAGCGTGGCGCGCGCGGAGTCCGGCTTGCCGGCAGCCACGTACGCGTCAGCCTTCAGGAACGCGACGCGCGACGCCAGGAAACGGTTCCCGGGCGGTACCGGCAGACGAGCGAGCGTGGCCAGTGCGCCGCGCGGGTCGTGCTTGTCGCGCAGCTGCGATTCGGCGACGAGCAGCCTCACGTTCGTGTCGTTCGGGAATTGCCGTTCCATATCGCTGAATAGCGCGGCGGCTCGCGCGCTATCGTGCTGGGTGCGCGCCTGCTGTGCCGCCTGGTACAGCCCGGCGAGATAGAGATGCGTCACGTCGGTGGTATCGCCGGAGCGGATCCCGATGCCGCCGGCATAGTTGTAGACGAGGTCGCCGCCAAGGTCGGCGGCCCTGATCATCGCGGCGACACCGGCAATACCGATGACCGCGGATCCCCAGAGCGCCACCCGCGCGACGTTGATGCTTCTGCGCCGTGCCCCGAGTGCAACGATCTCGATCAGCGCAATGACGAGAAAGACATTGCGCGCCCACTCGCCCGCCTCCTCGTGATCCATGACGGCCTGCCGGGCGCCGGGGATGCGCTCGACGGGCCCGTGCGCCTGTGTACCCGAATGCACCGCCAGAAATGCCGCGATCGCGGCAAGAATCAACAGCGTCGCCGCAGTGGGACCGGCAAACGGAGTTCGGCCGGTGAGAGACGCCCACCGGAAGATCACACCCATAATGCCGAGCACGATGGCAAAATGGACGATGGCGGGATGGTAGTAGGCGATATTGGGCATGGGGAAGAACTTAACTGCGTGGGGCGCGCGGTGTGGGAGTGACACATCCCACACCCCAGACCCCACATCCCACGCCGTTAGCCCATCAGTGCGGCCTGATCGCATCCCGGATGATATCGTCCACCGCGAACTTGATAAACTCCGCCCGCTTGTCGATCCGGCGCTGACTCTCGGCGCGCACCTCGGCGAGTCGGCGCTCGATGTCGGCGATCTCGCGGGCGCGCAGCTGGTTTTCGAGATCGAAATGCTGCGTAATCAGTGCTTCGATCTTGCCGCGAATGGCGGGGCGCCGTGCTTCCGCCGCGATGCGGTAGGCTCGCTGCTGCGCGCGCGCGTTCGCTTCGAGCCCAAACATCTTGCCGACGAGTTGCGCGCGCACGCTGTCACGTTGGCTGAGTTTCTCTACCATGTCGAACTGCACTGTCAGTTGTGCGACCTCGCTCCAGTATTGACCAAGGGCCTGGTCAGGGGTGTTCTGTGGGATCCCATCGATGATCAGGATCGGCTGATTCGGCGCTTCCGGCGCCGGTTTCAGCGAATCGAGCGTGCCGACGAGATTTGGCGCGACCAGCATTAGGAATGCGCGCGCCGCCGCTTCGGCTTCGCGCGGCCGCTCCTGCATGAGTCGTTGCATTTGCATCTGCATCGCCTGCGGGTTGGGCATCTCCTGCGCATTCGGGTCCTGAGCGACCGCAAGCGACGCGATCGCGCCGGTGAGAATGAGTGCGAAACCGATCCTACGGCCGACCATACGACCTCCCCCATCCCTGTTCGAGCTGCGTGAGTTGCGCATCGATGTCCAGCATCGCCCGTCCGCCCGTCATATACCCGGCCGTCGGCGACATCGTCGTCGGCGCCCAATGCGATGCGCGGTCGGGAGTGGGACGGGGACCCATCAGCAGCACCACCGCCAGCACCGCCGCCACGGCCAGTGCAACGGCGGCCCAATCGAGTCGCCGTCGCGGGACCGCCCGGCTCACATCGTCGAGTGCCACTCGCGCGCGCTCGAGCCGGGCGAACACCACGCCGCACGTCTCACACCCGGCGACATGCGACTCGAGCTCGGCTGCCTGCTCGACTGCCAGCTCTCCGTAGGCGAGAAGCAGCAGCGTGTCTTCACTGGGATGAATCATCGATAGCTCTCCAAGGCCGCGCTGATTCGCGCGAGCGCGGCATGCATTTGCGTCAATACCGTGCCAAGCGGACGGTCCAGCCGGTCGGCGATTTCCTGAAACGTGATCCCGAATTCCCGGCGGAGCTCGACGACCTCCCGCTGTGCCGGTGGCAGGGCGGCGACCGCGGCGCCGATCGCGGTACGCAATTCTCGCTCGAGCAGGGGCGCATCCGCCGGATCCGCCGTCGTCGCCGCTGACGCCTCGAGCGCCACGCTCGCGCGGCGCCGCACGAGATCCCGCCGGAGGTGATCGTGCCACACATTGGCAGCGACCCGGAACAGGTAGCCCCGCGCGTTCCCGTTCAACGAAAGCCGCGGCGCCGCGGTCACCAAACGCGCCGCCACTTCCTGCAGCAGCTCACCCGTCAACTCGTCATCGCGGCAGCGCGCTCCGAAGAAGTTGCGCAGCGCCGGCGTGTGCTCGGCGAGCAGCTGCTCGACGCGGATTTGGCTCATGATCACTGAAGAGTACGCACGACTCTGGATATTATTTTCGGGGATGGCTAGGTTGAAGCGAGACAACGTGTTCGTGGCGATTTGCGGCGTATTGCGGCCACGTAAAACAAACCGCTAAAAAGCCGGGGTTTCCCTGCCGACATTCCGTGATCTTCTTGCCGACGGCCGTGTCCACGTCTTTGACGGGGCCATGGGGACCATGCTGTACGGCAAGGGCTTCTTCCTGAACGTCTGCTACGACGAGCTGAACCTCAAGCAGCCGCGGCTGGTCCAAGAGGTGCACACCGAGTACGTGCGCGCCGGCGCCGAGATCCTCGAGACCAACACCTTCGGCGCCAATCCTCTGAAGCTCGGCAGCTATGGTCTCGCCGACGAGACGGAGAAGATCAATCGCGCCGCCGCGGAGCTGGCGCACGCCGCCGCCGACAACCGCGCCAGCGTCGTCGGCGGCGTAGGCCCCCTCGGCATCCGGATCGAGCCGTTTGGACCGACGTCGCGCGCGGAGGCCGAAGCGCTGTTCGCGCGCCAGGTGCAGGGCCTGCTGTCGGGCGGCGTGGACGGCTTCATCCTCGAGACGTTCAGCGACCTCGAGGAAATCCACGCCGGACTCAAAGCCATACGCGCCGCGTCGGACTTGCCGGTCATCTGTCAGATGACGGTCGGCACCGACGGCCTCACCTATTACGGCACCGATCCCGAGACGTTCACCAAGCAGCTCGCCGAGTGGGGCGCCGATGTGATCGGCGTAAACTGCTCGGTCGGTCCGGCCGGTGTGCTCGAAGCGGTCGAGAAAATGGTCAAGGCGACCGACAAACCGATCTCGGCACAACCGAACGCCGGGCTGCCCAAGGACGTCGGCGACCGGAAGATCTATCTCGCCTCCCCCGAGTACATGGCGAGCTACGCGCGCCGCATGATCGAAGCCGGCGCGCGCTTCGTCGGCGGCTGCTGCGGCTCGACTCCGGAACATATCAAGAAGATCCGCGATTACGTCGCGAGCGTGGTGCCGCGCCACCCGAGTGTCGTGGTGGCGCGCGGCCAGGTGCGGGCCGCGCCCGACGTGCAGCCGGTGCCCCTCGTCGACAAGTCCCGCTGGGGCGCAAAGATCGCGCGCGGAGAGCTCGTGACGAGCGTGGAGATCGTGCCGCCCAAAGGCATCGATCCCAAACCGATGCTCGACCAGTGCCGCGCGCTCAAGGCGGCGGGCGTGGACGCGGTCAATGTGCCCGACGGTCCGCGCGCGCAGAGCCGCATGGGCGTGCTGCCGTCCGCGATTTTGATCGAGCGGGAAGTCGGGATCGAGACGGTCATCCATTACTGCTGCCGCGACCGCAACCTGCTCGGCATGCTCTCCGACATCCTCGGCGCGCACGCCGCGGGACTGCGCAACATTCTCATTATTACCGGCGACCCGCCGAAGATGGGCCCGTATCCCGAAGCCACCGCCGTGTTCGATATCGACTCGATCGGATTGGCCAACCTCGTCTATCGGCTCAACCAGGGCCTCGATCCGGGCAATAATCCGCTCGGCGGCGCCACGAAGTGGGCGATCGGCGTCGGGGTGAATCCGGGCGCCGTCGATCAGGATCGCGAGCTCTCGCGCTTTGCGTGGAAGGTGGAAGCGGGCGCGGAGTTCGCCGTGACGCAGCCGGTGTTCGACGTGCGCCAGCTCGAAGCGTTCCTCGCGAAGGTCGAACAGTTCAAGACGCCGATCGTCGCAGGGGTGTGGCCGCTGATCTCGCTGCGCAACGCGGAGTTCCTGGCGAACGAGGTACCGGGCGTCTCGGTGCCGGACGAGGTGCTGCAGCGCATGCGCACGGCGCAGGAAAAAGGCAAGGAAGCGGCGCTCGCCGAGGGCGTGGCGATCGCGCGCGACATGTTTTCGAAGGTGAAACAGCTCGTGCAGGGGGTGCAGGTGAGCGCGCCATTTGGACGAGTGGAGGTAGCGCTACAGGTATTTCAGTAGATAGCATCCGGCTATGCCGGAGCTCCCCGACATCACGATCTACCTCGAGGCACTGACGCCCCGGATCGTCGGCCAGCCGCTCGAGCGCGTCAAGATCGTCAGCCCGTCGCTGCTGCGAACCGTCGATCCGCCGCTCGGCGCGGCCGAAGGCCGCACCGTGGTGGCCGTGAGACGGATCGGAAAGCGCATTGTGTGGGAGATGGAGGGCAAACTCTTCCTCGTTTTCCATCTCATGATCGCGGGACGCTTCAAGTGGCGGCCTGAGGGAACGAGCGCTCCGGCCAAGGTCGGGCTTGGCTCGTTCCACTTCCCCACCGGCACGCTGCTGCTCACGGAAGCGAGTCCCAAGAAACGCGCCTCGTTACATCTCGTGGACGGTGAGGCAGGACTCGCGGCGCACGATCCCGGTGGTCTCGACGTCCTGGCCGCAGATCTCGGAACGTTCAAAGCACGACTGCAGTCCGAGTCACATACGCTCAAGCGTGCGCTCACCGATCCGCATTTGTTCGACGGTATCGGCAACTGGTTGTCCGATGAGATTTTGCACGCCGCCAGGCTGTCGCTGTTTCAGCTTACCGGGAAATTGACGGACCCCGAAGTCGCGCGATTGCACGAAGCCGTGCGGAGGACGACGCGGTTCTGGATCGAGAAGCTCCGCGCCGAAACAAAGAACGGCGCGAAGTTCCCGGAGAAAGTCAGCGCGTTCAAAGAAGGAATGGCGGTGCACGGCCGCTACAAGGAACCCTGTCCCGTCTGCGGATCTCCGATTCAGCGCGTCCGATACGCCGACAACGAAGCGAACTACTGCGCGATCTGCCAGACCGGTGGCCGCGTGCTCGCGGACCGCTCGCTTTCGCGACTGCTCAAGGAGGATTGGCCACGATCGCTCGAGGACTGGGAAGCCAAACTCGGGGGCCGCTGATCCGGCGCGCGGACGCCGCTGACGTCGGAGCGGTGGCACGCATTCATGTCGAGTCGTGGAATGTCGCCTACCGCGGGATCATGCCCGATGACGTCATCGCGCGGACCGACCTCGCCTATCGTACCGCTTTTTGGACTGAACGGATCGCCGATCGCGAATGGCCGGTGTTTCTGATTGAAGAGGACGGTGAGACCGTCGCCTTCTGCCAAATGATCCCCACGCGCGATCCTGAGGATGATCGCACCCGCGTCGGGCAGATCCCCTCGCTGCATGTACTGCCGCATCTGCGCCGCCGAGGATACGGGCGTCTGCTGCTCGACGAGGTGTTTGCGGAGTTTCGCCGGCGCGATTTCACCGACGTGACACTGTGGGTTCTGGAAGAGAACCGAAAGGCGCGGCAGTTCTATGAACGGATGGGGTTTAAGGCCGACGGCGGTGCAGGCACCTACCCGAAGACATCGGTTGCCGAGGTGCGGTACAGGATTCGTTTGCTCTAGCGCACGGTCTTCCACTGCACCGCCTAACCACGCAGACTTCTCACTCCACCGTATCCACCAGGAGCTGCCTCGTGCGAGTCCTTTTGTCCGCCCTCTCCCTGGCCGCAGCTGTCACTACAATCGCCGCCGCGCAGTTTCCGCAACCCTCGGGCTTCGCCGTCGACGATCCTGTGCTGCGCCGCATCTGGGCGATTGAAACCGACAGCTCCGATCTTCCGCGGCTTGCGCAGGTGCTGTTCGACTCGCTCGGCCCGCGTCTGACCGGATCGCCCGGCATGAACGCCGCGCAGAACTGGGTGGTGACGACGTACGGCGGCTGGGGCATCACCGCACGCAAAGAGCAGTACGGCACCTGGCGCGGATGGCGCCGGGGCCCGACGCACATCGACCTCGTCTCGCCCCGCGTCCGCACGCTCGAAGGCACGATGCTGGCCTGGAGCCCGCCGACACCGCGCGGAAAACCGCTGCGCGCGCCCGTCGTGATTCTGCCCGACGTGGCCGACAGCGCCGCCCTGGTCGCCTGGCTGCCGCAAGCGAAGGGCAAGTTTGTGCTGATCTCCTTCGCGCAGCCGACCTGCCGGCCCGACGACAGCTGGGAAAAGTGGGCCACGCAGTCGACGGCCGACTCCATGAAAGCCCGGCGCACCGCGGCCCAGCAGGCATGGCAACAGCGGCTCCAGCATACCGGCTACGTCACGGGCGGCGGCGTGTCGGCTGCCGCCGCGCTGTCGCGCCGGCTCGAAGCCGCCGGCGTGGCGGGCATCATCGGCAGCTTCTGGTCGCAAGGTTGGGGCGTCCAGAAAGTCTTCCAGGCCTACACCGACCGCGCGCCCGTGCTGGACATCGCCTGCGAGGACTATGGCTTGCTCTTCCGCCTCGCCCAGAACACGCAGGCCCCCGTCGTCGAGCTGAGCGCCGAATCGCAGGCGCTCGGCGAAGTGCCCGTCTTCAACGTGATCGGTGAGATCAAGGGCAGCCAGTCGCCGAACGAGTACGTGATGCTGTCGGCACACTTTGATTCATGGGACGGCGGCTCCGGCGCCACCGACAACGGCACCGGCACGATCACGATGATGGAAGCGATGCGGGTCCTCAAGCAGGTCTATCCCAATCCGCGGCGCACGATGCTCGTCGGCCACTGGAGCGGCGAGGAGCAGGGCCTGAACGGCTCCCGCGCGTACGTGAAGGATCATCCCGAAGTCGTGAACGGGCTGCAGGCGCTGTTCAATCAGGACAACGGGACGGGAAAAATCGAGAACATGAGCGCGTCGGGATTTCCGGACGCTTCGGCCGCGCTCGCGCGCTACCTGGCGCGCGTTCCGGCGGATATCACGCGCAACATCAAGTTCAGCTTCCCCGGGAATCCGTCGGGTGGGGGCACCGATCACGCGTCATTCGTCTCGTGCGGCGCGCCGGGCTTTGGCCTCGGCTCGGGCGACTGGGATTACGGGCGCTACACCTGGCACACGAATCGCGACACCTACGACAAAATCAGTTTCGACGACGTGAAGAACAACGCCGCGCTCGCGGCCATGCTGGTCTATCTGGCCGACCAGGACACGACGCGGATGTCGCGCGAGAAACGCACCGTGTTTGCGCCGGCACCGAATGGTCAGCCCGGCTCGTGGCCGGAGTGCCGCGACGCGCAGCGGAGCACGCCGCCGCTCGCGCCCGCTGCGCCGCCGCCGCCTCCGCCGGCGCCGCGGCCGTGACGTTCGCGGATCATTTCTCCGCCATATCCGCCGGGTACGCGGCGCACCGGCCGCACTATCCGGACGACCTGTTCGACTTCCTCGCCGGCGTGGCGCCCGCACGCGACGCGGCGTGGGACGCCGGCACCGGGACCGGTCAGGCGGCAGTCGGCCTGGCCCGCGTCTTCGCGCTCGTGACCGCGACCGATCCAAGCGTGTCACAGATCGAGCGGGCCGAGTCCCGGTCCAATGTGGCGTATCGACTCGCCCGCGCCGAAGACAGCGGCCTGGACGACGGATCGATGGATCTCGTTACCGTCGCGCAGGCCGTGCACTGGTTCGACCAGCCGCGATTCTGGTCGGAGGCGCGCCGCGTCCTCAAGCCGCGCGGCGTCATGGCGATCTGGACGTATGTGACGTTCGAGATTTCGCCGCAGATCGACGCGATCGTGCAGCAGTTTTACAGCGCCGTCGTGGGCCCGTTTTGGGCGCCGGAACGCCGGCAGGTCGAGACGCGTTATCAGACGATCTCGTTTCCATTTCAGGAATTTCCGGCGCCGCGCTTCGTCATCGAACAGCAGATGAGCCTGGCCGATGTCGCGGGCTATGTCCGGACCTGGTCGGCCACGCGCGGCTTCATGAACCACCATCACGAGGATCCGGTGGACGCGCTTCTCAAAGATTTGACGCGGGCGTGGGGCACACAGCCGCGGCGCCTGGCGCGCTGGCCGGTGGCGATGCGGGTGGGGAGGGTCGCATGAAAGACTGGATTACCAACGTCATCACGCGCGAGCTGAAGGCACTGCGGCGCGAGATCGAATCGTACCCCAACGAAGCGGCGCTCTGGGAAATCCCCGCCGGCGTTGCCAATCCGGGCGGCAATCTCGCGCTCCATCTCGCCGGCAATCTTCAATACTTTCTTGGCAACGTGCTGGGCAACAACGGCTACGTGCGCAATCGCGACGCGGAGTTCGGCGACCGCGACGTGCCGCGCGCGGATCTGCTGCGCGAGATCGACAACGCGATCGCCGCCGTAGCGCTGGGCATGGGCAAGATCAGCGAGGCGGATCTGGCCAAGCCCTATCCGGAGAAGATCGGCGGCGTCAGCTCCTCCACGGGCGCGTTCCTCGCCCATTTCGCGACGCACCTCGCCTACCACCTCGGCCAGGTCGATTACCACCGCCGCATCGTGACCAGCGAGAGCAAGACGGTGAAAGCGATGGCGCTCACCGAGCTGCACGGAAGCCAGTCATGAGCACGCGGTCGGTGGGCCGGCCCGAGCCCGACGAAGTTCCGTCCCATTACATCGGCTACGTCAAGCGCGTCCCCGAGCTCGACCCGGTGATCGTATGCGCGGCGCAGATCGAAGGCACGGCGACACTGCTCCGTGGGCTTTCCGATGCCGAGGCGATGTATCGCTACGGACGCGGCAAGTGGAGCGTCAAGGAGGTCGTCGGGCATCTCGCCGACACGGAGCGTATCCTGGCCTACCGGGCCCTGCGCATCGCGCGCGGCGATACGACCCCGCTGCCGGGGTTCGACGAAAATGCCTACGTGCCTGCGGCCAAATTCGACAGCCGCTCACTCGCCGATCTGATAGGCGAGCTCCGCACTGTGCGGGCCGCAACGCTCGCACTGCTTCGCACCTTCGACGGCGATGCCTGGCGCCGGCGCGGGACCGCCAGCGGCAAGCCAATCAGCGTCCGTGCGCTCGCGTTCACGATTCCGGGACACGAGCGCCATCACCTCGAGATCCTGAGAACCCGGTACGGCGTCGGAGGAGGAGCAGCCTCATGAAAGTTGCGATCCTGGGAAAGGGAGACGTGGGAACGTCCCTGGCGCTCGGCTTCAAGAAGCACGGGCACGACGTCAAGATGGGGCATCGCGATCCCAAAGAATCGTACGCCGATGCGGCAAAGTTCGGCGAGATCGCGGTGCTGGCGACGCCCTGGTCGGGCACCGAGAACGCCATCACACTGACCGACCCGAAGAACCTTGCGGGCAAAGTCGTCATCGACGTCACGAATCCGCTGAAGTTCGAAGAGAGCCAGGCACCGCAGCTCGCGCTCGGTTTCAATGATTCGGGCGGGGAGCAGGTCCAGCGCTGGCTGCCGCAGTCCAAGGTCGTGAAGTGCTTCAACATTGTCGGTCACACCCTGATGGTGAATCCACAGCTCCCCGGCGGACCGCTCGAGATGTACATCGCGGGCAACGACGCCGGCGCCAAAAAGACGGTGACCCAGATCTGCAAGCAGTTCGGCTGGCCGGTCGTGGACATCGGCGGGATCGAGGGCGCGCGCCTGCTCGAGCCCCTGGCGATGCTGTGGGTCACGGTGGGCTTCACGCTGAACCGGTGGGAACAGGCGTGGACGCTCTTACACAAGTAGATTAGGAACGCCCCAACCAAGGACATCGTCGTGCTCACGACACTCGTTCTGGCCGCGCTGCTGCAGCAACCCACGGCGGCCCCTCCACCGGCGCCGCCGGCGCAGCAATCACCACCCGCGCTCGAGGTCGGCGCTGCGGCGCCCGACTTCTCCATGCCGGGCGCGACGCGTTTCGGGACGCTGAAGAATCCCGTCAAGCTCAGCGACTACAAGGGGAAGACGGTGGTGCTCGCCTTCTTCTTCAAAGCACGAACGCGTGGCTGAACCATCCAAATGAATGCGTACCGTGATCAGTACGCACAGCTCTTCAAAGACGGACACAACATCGTTCTCATCGCGATCAGCGCGGACCCGGACACCGCTCTGTTTACCTGGGCGCGCGACGCGCAATATCCGTTCCTGTTCGCGCAGGACACTGGACTCGCAGTCGGAAAGGCGTACGGCGCGCTGGCGAAGTATCCGGGCCTGACGAATCGCAATCTGTTTGTGGTGGGGCCGGACGGCAGAATCGCGTATCGGGCGACGCCGTTCCGGGAGATCGATCCGACGGCCTACACGGAGCTTGCAACGACGCTCGCGAAGGTGACGCCAGCGGATACGACGGCGCACTAAGGGCGGCGAAGGGGCGGCGATGGGGCGGCGATGGGGCGGCGAACGGCCGTCTCCAGCGCCGCCTCGATATTTTGGTCCGCTCCAACCCCCGTATACACAACGCGCCCCTTGGCATCCAGCACGGCAACGTAGGACGTCGCCGGTGCCTGGAAGGCTCGCACGGCGGCCCCGTTGCCGTCCCAAAGAAACGTGAACGGCATGGGGTGCTTATCGAGATGGCGCTGCACCGAATTCTTGCTCTGATTCACCGCCACCGCGACGACGAGGAATTCCGCGCGATCGCCGTACTTCTTTTGCGCCGCTTCCA
>QHUB01000074.1 GCA_003221035.1 Gemmatimonadota bacterium | reverse complement strand
TTTTTGTGGTAGCGGCAAACATGGCTCGGGACGAAGCGCGGCGCGCTGCGCGCGAGCGGCGGCACCTCACGCTGCTGAAAAGCGAGCCGGATGCGGTGCACAGCGCACCGGAAGACGAGATGGACGCCGATACGCAGCGCACGCGGGTCCGCGCCGCACTCGAGCAGCTCACGCCGCGAGACCGCGAAGCGCTCCTGCTCTGGGACTCGGGATTATCGTACGACGAGATCGCCGCGCAGACCGGACTCGCGCGCGGCGCCATTGGAACGACGCTGGCGCGAGCGCGCCGGAGACTGATAGAGGCGTATGACGTACGAGAAGGAGACCAGCATGTCGCACGTGGCTGAAGGCGTGCTGCACGCGTACCTCGATGGCGAACTGCCTGCCGGGGAACGGTCGGCCCTCGAAGTCCATGTTGCGCAGTGCGAAGCGTGCCGCGCGCGGGTGAATGAAGAACGCGCCCTGGTGGAACGCGCGAGCACGCTGCTCGGTGCGGTGCGACCACTCGAGCGCCCCGCGCCGCCGTTCGAGGATATTCGGCGAGCGCCGACGCGCTCTCCGTGGCGCGTACGGACCTCATTTGCGTGGGCCGCGTCGATCGTGCTCGCCCTGGGACTCGGCTATTACCTCGCCGGCGCTGGTGCTTATCGCCTGTCTCCAGAGACGGCGACCCCAACCAACGTTGCGACACAAAACCGCCCGGCCGATAACGCTGTCGCGCCCGCCGCGCGTGACGAGGCACAGCCGAAGACGCGGGCGCGGCAGGAGGTTGCGGAACGCCGACCGCCTGGCGGTGAACGCGAAGAAGCCGCGACCGGACGTCTCGGCGCCACCAGCGCAGATTCGATAAGCGCCAAAGCGGCCGCGCCGCCAAGCGCCACAGTCGCAGCGGTCCCGGCGCCCATGAGAGACTCCGTCGTAGTGGCCGAACAGGACGTCAGAGGGACGACCGCCGCCGCGCCGGCTCCGACCACCAGAATGCAGCGACAGGACGCGTTATCCGTGCGCGAGGCGCCCGCGAACACCTGGCCGCGCATCGACCGTCAGACCGCGAAGACGATCCTCGGCAACGACCCCGTTGGTCTTCCCGACGTCGCGCCCGTGACGATCCGGCGCAGTCCCGACCAGAGCGGCGTCGTGGTCGTCGAACAGAAGCTGGACGACCGCACCGTGATCCAGATCTTCCAACAGCCGAACGCAGCCACCGGAGCTGCTGGTGGTCGGGGCTCTGTTTATAGTGAGGGAGCCCGCGCCGATCGGCTGGCCCGGTTTGTGGGGAATCTGCGTGTCGAGATCGGCGGACCAGTGTCGGTGGATTCGCTGAACCGGCTGCTGGACTTGGTGAGGCCCCTGCCCTAGGCGTCGCCGCGGCGCCAACCGATCAGCTCGGCGACGACACTGACGGCAATCTCCTCCGGCGTCACGGCGCCGATGGCCAAGCCCACGGGCACGCGCACCCGCTGCAGGCTCTTTGCCGGGACCCCCGCGGCCTTCAAGCCTTTGGTGACGACGATCTTTTTGCGTCGACTGCCCAACAGCCCGACATAGCCCGCCGCCGAGGTCGCGACGCGCGCGAGGATCTCGGCATCGTTGCGATGGCCGCGCGTCGCGATCACGACGGCGTCTCCGCTGGTCAGCGAGTATCGCGCGAGCGCGGTCTCGACGTCCGCCACCAGCACCGTGATGCCCGCTTCGAAACGGGAGGGATCGGCATATTCGGGGCGATCGTCGATGACGACGACGCGGAAGCCGGCCGCGCTCGCCGCTCGCGCGATCGCCGCGCCGACGTGCCCGGCGCCAAAGACCAGCACATGCGGGGCCGGTAGCAGGCGCTCTTCCACGAAGCGTCCGTCACGCGTCAGCGTTGCCGCGGCAGCGCGCGCCAACCCTTTCGCGAGCGGCTCAAAAGTTTTCACCGGACCCTTCCGCCATTCGGTCGCCGTGCGGACCAAACCGGACTCGGCGCGTGCGGCGCGCTCGAGTACGCGCACATACGCATCGTCCGCGAGCAAGGGCTCGACGAAGATGTCCACGGTCCCGCCGCAGGAGAGGCCGAGATCGCCGGCGAGATCGGCGTTGAGGTGGTGGGTGATGAGGCGCGGACGGCGGTGAGCCTGGGCGTCGAGCGCGGCGCCGATGACGTCGGCTTCCACGCAGCCGCCTCCGACTGAGCCAATCAGCCGCCCTTCCGAGCCGACCAGCATCTTGGTTCCGGCCGGTACGGGTGTCGAGCCGCGAGCCCGTGCGATCGTCGCGATCGCGCCCGAGCGGGATTGGCGGATGAGGTCAGCCGCGGCCTGCCACACATTCATAGGGAGAAACTAAACTCCCGGGACAGGATCTGCCCCGGGAGCGCGAGTACGACATCGACTCGTGGATCAGGGCAAGACGACGATCCGCCCCGTCATCAGGCTATGATGCGTGCAGTAATAATCGTACTGGCCGGCCTGCAACACCACCTGATAATCGGCGTCTCCACCCATCTTGTCGACCGAGCTCCTAGGAAGCGGTAGCGGTCCTGAGATCCACGTCACGTTGTGTATGATCGCGTTCGCCGCCCAATGGAACGTGATCGTTCCGGCGTGGATGGTATCGGGCGTCGGAGTGAATTGATTGTTGGACACGGTGATCGTCGTCAGGTGACCGCCAGAAGCAGGCGGAGGCGGCGGTGGCGGGTTGCCGCCGTACCCCGTGCTGCTGCTGCTGCACGCTGTTGCCGCTCCCAGCGCCGCGATCGCAAACCAACGAGACATCGTCATCAGACCTCCTTGTTGAGTTGCCCTAAAACGACACTCCCGGGGGATTTGCCCCCGGGAGCGCCGCGTGCGAGCTGCTACCTATGGATTGACGTGAATGACGCCGTTCATGCCCGCGTGAATCGAGCAGCGATAGGTGTAATCGCCGGCCACGAGCGTTGCCTGATAATCGGCATCGGGGCTCTGGTGATTCCCGGAGGTTGGCGGTGTGGTGGGACCGGTTTGCCACGTCACGTTGTGGGTCGTAGCGGATGACCAATGGAAAGTGATCGTGCCGGCAGGAATCGTATCGGGCGTTGGAGAGAAGGAGTTGCCGCTGGCCCCCACGTTGATCGTCGTTGAATGCCCCTGCGGCGGCGGCGGCGGAGGAGGCGGTGGGGGCGGTGGCGGGGATCCGGTACTGTTGCCGCTGCACGCCGCGACTCCCAGTATCGCCGCGATCACGAACAAACGCGTCAACCGCATATGGGACCTCCAAACAGAAAAAAGTGAAGGAGTAAGTTGCCTTATCAACCAAGTTACTTGTACACCGGGTTCTCAGCGATCGATCGATTGATTGGTAGCCGTCCGCGCAGGGGAGAGCTAGTGCTGTTCGCGCTCCAACGCATCGGCGGCGAGACGTGGCGAGATGATCGGATAGCGGCCGGCGAACCAGGCCCAGGATAGAATGAAGAGGCCGGCGAAAAACAGTGTTACCCCGATCTCGGTGATGCCGATCACCGGACCGGCACCGCCGTTGATAGCCGGGACAATTTCCAGATACCGCTCGAGCCAAATACCGACGAGACTGACAAGGGCGAAGCCCACCATCGTCGGCGCGAAGAGTTTCGGTTTGACACCGAGGAGTCCGATGAACGGAATCACGAACACCATGAGGAACACCGCGGTCCCGATGGGACGCCACACGCCGTAGAGGCGATAGAAGATGAAGTAGGTCTCCTCCGGCAGATTCCCGTACCAGATGACGAGGAATTGCGACCACATCAGGTACGCCCAGAACACCGTGAAGCCGAAGCACAGCTTGGCCAGGTCATGCTGCTGACGCCGGGTATAGATGCCCTCGAGTGGCATCGCGCCGCGTAACGCGATCGCCAGGATGGCGAGCACCATGAGCGCGGCCAGGAAGCTGCCCATGAAGTAGAAGGCGCCGAACAAGGTACTTACCCACCTGGTCGACAGCGACATGATCAGATCGATGGCGATCAAGGTGTAGCCGAACGCGTAGGCGAGAATCACCCACGCCGCGTCACGCGAGATGCGCGGTGCGTTGTCGAGACGATCGACCGGCTGGCCACCAGTGAGCTCGCGGACGTCGGGCGCCACGTCGTGCCGCACAAAGCGCCACGAGATCCACGACAGCAGGACGAGAATCGCCCCGTTGCGTAGGAAGAACCATTTGTTCGTCAACCACCAGGCGAGATCCGGCCTCGGCTCGTGAATCCAGGTAAAGATGTAGTTGCGACCAACGATCTCGCCGATGAACAGCACCACCGTCACCGTTGTGAACGCGACCCCTGCCTCGGCAAACCGAATGATGACGCCCGACCAATGCCCCTTCGCGAGCTTCTGCGTAGCGGCAAACACGACCAACGCCTGCGCCAGGCCCGCCCAGAACATGAAGTTCACGTGATACGCCGCCCAGGCGCGCTCCGGGTGGCCACTGATGAGTCCCATGATCAGCACGATGCCGCCCACGATCGCTGCAATCGCGCCGAAGAGCGTGAAGCGCGCGACCGGGGCCTGGCGCGCCCGTTGCACGAGATCCGACCGGCTGGCGACCGCGACGCTCATTGTTTTCCGCCGCCCCCCCGGGCGTTCAGCTGGAGGCTGCGGACGTAGTTCACGACGTCCCAGCGATCGGTGCCGTGGATCTTGTCGCCGTACCGCGGCATCAGACCGCGGCCCATGCGCTGCGCTTCGACCACCATCCCATAGATCGCTCCGTCGGTCATCTTGGGACGCGTGGGATCGACCAGCGATGGAATACCCGGGAACGGCCCGCCGCCCGTCAGCGACACGGGACCGTTGCCCTCACCCTTGAGGCCGTGACACACGAGGCAATAGGTCTCGAAGACCCACTGTCCGCGGTTGAGCGACTCCGCGGTGCGCGTACGCGGATTGACCAACTTGTCGGCCGTCTCGCGCGTGAGCGGGAGCTCCTCGCCTGTGACCGGCACCGTGCCCGCCACGGGCGGTATCGGACGGGCGTAGGGCTTGATATTCCGCTGATGCCGCATGGTCGAGAACCAGCCGACCTTGTGGACCACGGTGTCGGGATTGCAGGCGCTGAGGAGCGCCACGACCAGACTCGCGAGCGCGGCCCTACCCACGGCGTACCTCATCGACCCCGGCGTCGCGCAGCACCCGTTCAGCCGTGCTCGCTTTGTCGGATCCGGCCGGGACAAAGATCCCGAAGCGATCATTCGTGAACCGCGGATCGTACAGGATCGTGCCCGCGCGGCGTCGCGCGTACAGCGTGTTCAGCAGGATGCCGAGAATGGTGGAGAGCGCGCCGAAGAGAATCGTCATCTCGAACATGATGACGACGTACGGCGGGATCGAGCCGACCGGCTTGCCGCCGACCACAATCGGCCAGTCCTCCGACATCCACAGCGCCAGCCACGCGCCGACACTGCACCCGGCGATGCCGCCGATCAGCGTGAACATGCGGACCGGGCTCACCGGCGCGCCCAGCGCGTCCTCGATCTCGTGCCGCGGAATCGGCGAGTAGACGGTGAAGTCATCGAACCCCCCGGCGCGCAGCTTCTTGATCGCGTCGAGCGTGGTATCGAGATGGGAGAACACGCCGAGCACGCCGGGCGTCGCGGGTGTGCTGAACAACGGCGGCAGCCTGAGCGAGGGGCTCAGTGGGGGCCTCCCGTTCCGCCACCCACGGCGCGCGCGTGCCCGCGGCGCGGCGGCGCCAGCACTTCCTTCACTTCGGAGATCGAGACGGCCGGGAAGTTCTTCACGAACAGGAGGAACCACATGAAGAACCAGCCGAAGCTGCCGGCCATGATGCCCCAGTCGGCCCAGGTCGGATTGTAGACCGCGTTCGTCCACTTGGTGAACGGCTCGCCCGCGAGCGACACCACGATGATGACATAGCGCTCGAACCACATGCCGATGTTGACGAAGATCGAGATGACGAAGAGCGCGGTGATGTTCGTCCGAATCGTCTTGGACCAGAGCAGCAGCGGCAGGAAGCCGTTGCAGATGATCATCGTCCACGTCGCCCACCAATACGAGCCGAAGGCGCGGTACCAGAAGGCCGCGCGCTCGGTCGTACTGCCGCTGTACCAGGCCAGGAAGTACTCGCAGGCGTACGCGTACCCGACGATCGAGCCCGTGAGGAGACAGAGCTTGGCCAGGTTCTCGAAGTGCTTGACCGTGATGATCTCTTCGAGTCCGAAGATCTTGCGAATGGGTGTCAGCAGGGTGATCACCATGCCGCAACCCGAATAGATCGCGCCGGCCACGAAGTAGGGCGCGAAGATCGTGGTGTGCCAACCGGGAACCACCGCCATTGCAAAGTCCCACGACACCACGCTGTGCACCGACAGCACGAGCGGAGTCGCGAGCGCGGCGAGATAGAGATAGCCGCGCGTGTAATGGCGCCATTGCTCGTTCGAACCGGTCCATCCGATTGATGTGATCGCGTACAGTTTCTTGCGCCAGCCAGTCGCGAGATCGCGGACCGCGGCGATGTCGGGGATCAAGCCCATGATCAGAAACAGCGTCGACACCGTGAAGTACGTCCCGATCGCGAACTCGTCCCAGATCAGCGGCGACTTGAAATTGGGCCACAGCCCGCGCTCGTTCGGATACGGAATCAGCCAGTAGAAGTACCACTGGCGACCGATGTGAATCAGCGGGAACAGGCCCGCGGTCATGACCGCGAAGACCGTCATCGCTTCCGCCGTGCGGTACACGGCGGTGCGCCAGCCCGAGCGGAACAGAAAGAGGATCGCGGAAATCAGCGTTCCGGAGTGCGCGATGCCGACCCAGAACACGAAACAGGTGATGAAAACCGCCCAGTAGACCGGGTGCGAGTAGCCGGCGAGTCCCAGCCCGTAGCGCAGCAGGAAGAGCAGCGTGATGATGCCGATGCCGAGCAACGCCACCGCGGCTGCGAGGAGCAGGAAGTAGCCGCGCGAGGGCGTGCCGAGGGTCCGTGCGATGGTGCGGGTCACGTAGTCGTACGTCACGCGGGTGTTGCCTGGGCGCGTCTCAGCCATGGTCCACGACCCGCGCGAGATAGGTGACGGCTGGTTTCGTGTTCAACCCGGCGAGGACGTGGTAGCCGCGCGGATCGCCGGCCAGCTGCGACACGCGCGAGCTCCGATCGTTGAGATCGCCGAAGACGATCGCGTCCGACGGGCAGGTTTGCGCGCACGCGGTCGTGATGTCGCCGTCCCGCACCGCGCGGTTCTCGAGCCGCGCCTGATTCTGCGCGCCGCGGATGCGCTGCACGCAGAACGTGCACTTCTCCATCACGCCCTTCTCGCGCACCGTCACGTCGGGATTGAGCAGCATCGAGAGCGGTTCCGGGAACGCCTCGTACTTTCCGCCGCGCTCGGCGTAGTTGTACCAATTGAAGTAGCGAACCTTGTAGGGACAGTTGTTCGAGCAGTACCGTGTCCCGACGCAGCGGTTGTAGACCTGTCCGTTGAGCCCATCGGGCGTGTGGTAGGCCGCGAAGACGGGGCACACGGGCTCGCACGGCGCATTGCCGCACTGTTGGCAGAGCATCGGCTGGTTGACGGCGCCCTGGACGCCGCCGTGCTCGTCTTCGCGCCAGTAGCGCTCGAGCCGCAGCCACGCCATCTCGCGCCGCCGCTCCGTGAGATCTTCTCCGACCGTCGGAATGTTATTTTCGGCATAGCACGCCGTCACGCAGGCCGAGCAGCCGGTGCATTTCGAGAGATCGATCGCGAGACCCCACCGCGGATGATCGCCGCGATAGTTGCCCAGTGACGCTTGCTCATGCTGGCGCTCGGCCCACCACTCGACCGCTTCCTTCGCGTATTCCGGCGTCTCTTCGAAGTGGAAGGGATGATCGCCGCGCTTGAGGGTGCGGGCCTTTTCGAGCGCCAGCACTTCGGTCGTGCCCATCCCGAGCTCGCGCGCATTGCCCTCGATGGAGGCGAGCCGCCGCTGGTGGTCACCCGTGAAGGTCGCGGTGGCGCCGACGAGGAAGGTGCGGCCGCCGTAGCCGTTGGCCTGCTTCGAGTCCAGCAGCTCGAACGCATTCGCAGAGCGGTCTTTGGCGTACCGGCCGTAGGCGGTATGTCCCTGTCCTGTCGGAATGGCGAGGACATCGGGGCGCACTGACTTCGTGAGCCAGGCCGGGAACGACTGGGCGCCGAACGGCGATTTGAGCAGCACGATGTCGCCCGTCGCGAGTCCCCACTTCGCCGCCGTGTCGGGATGGACTTCGACCCAGCTGTGCCACGCGATCTTCGAGACCGGATCGGGAAGCTCCTGAAGCCAGGGCTTGTTCGCGCCGCGGCCATCGTGCAGCACCGGATGCGGGAAGACGACGACCTGCTGCTCTTGCGCGGCGGCAACCGCAGGAGCGGCGGCGAAGCTGAGCTTCGAGACGTCGGCCAGACGCACCGGGCGCGCCGCGGACGCGCTCTGGGCGTACTGCCCGCCTTTCGCCAACGCATCCGCCCAGAACTGATCGAAATTCGCGTTCCGTGCGCCCTTCGTCTTCCACTTGCCCTGCAGATAATCCTGGAAAGCCCCGGTCTTGCCCGAGAGTTTGAGAATCACGTCGCCCGTCGGACGCGTGTTGAAGACCGGCTGCACGACCGGTTGCTGGAGCGCGGTAACGCCGGCGCGCGGCCGGCTGTCGCCCCACTGCTCGAGCGCGTGATGGTCGGGCAGGATCATGTCGCACGCGGCCGCGGTCTCATCCAGATACGACGAGAAGC
>QHUB01000015.1 GCA_003221035.1 Gemmatimonadota bacterium | reverse complement strand
TTCGTGTTCGACAAGAACTTCCAAAATCCCCGGACGCTCAGCGCCAGCCTGGCGTATGAATGGCAGGCCGGCAAGCAGCTCGGCATGTCGATCAGCCTCGAGCATGTGCGCACCGAGCACCTGACGCGTTTCATCAACCGCAACGACTCGACGTTCGGCTTTCCGTGGATCACGGGTCTTCCCGATACGACGGGCGGGAACACGAACGGCGTCTTCACGCTGACCACAGTCGAGTCGAGCGCCAAGTCGAATTACAACGGTGTCACATTCTCCGTGAAGCGGGTCGTCGATCCGAACTTCCAGTACCAGATCAACTACACCCTGTCGTGGGACAAGGCGGACGACGACAACGAGCGCGATCCGTTCACGTTCCGGTACGCGAGGGCAAACAATCTCGGCCCGGAATACAACTGGAGCGATCGCGACCAGCGGCACCGCTTCAACGGCTGGATGCTGCTGCACATCGGAGGCGGCTTGTTCCTGAACAGCCGGATCAGTCTGTATTCAGCGCAGCCGGTTTCCGAGAAGTGCGGCGATGGAACGAGCAAGGGTAACGGCCAACGCGCCGGCACACCACAGGATCGCATTTGTTACACGGACGCGACGCACACCACGCCTACGGGCGTCATCCTGAAGCGCAACACGCTGCGCAAGGACAACGCCTACTTCTCATGGGACCTCGGACTGACGTGGCCGTTCACCGTCGGCAACGGGAAGCTCGAGCTGATCGCGCAGATGTTCAACGTGACAGGTTCGGAGAACTTCAAGGATCCCGCGCAGACGTATCTATTCAACTTCGACGGCACATTGCGCAGTGGGCTTGGCGATCCGCAACAGACGCAGCTCGGGGTGCATTGGCTGTTCTGAAAAAGCGACGGTAGAAAAGGCGACGGTAGAAAAAGGCGACGGTAGGGGATACGACGGTCGACCGTCGCTTCACCTACCGTCGTCAGTTAACAGTTATCTCCTGCACCATTCCATGCATGAAGTGCGGCATTCCATCTTTCACGTCGGGCACATAGCAATTCAGCAGATAATTGCCCGGCTGCAGCGTAATCGTCAGCCAGGCGACTTTTCCTTTGGTTGGACCCGTGACTCCGCCCGCCGGCTCGGTGGGAGGCGTGCCGCGCATGCTATCGGCCACCCATTGCTGCCAGTCGGCGAGGGTCTTCCCCGGCTCGAGACGCTCGATGGTCAGCTCATGCAGCTGGGATCCGCTGTTCTCTACGCGAATCGTGTGCGTGCCGGCGCTGAGTGGTGCTGAGAGCGCGAACGCGTAATCGGAAAGCGTGACCGTCACATCCGCCTTCGGTTCGTCGGCGCCGACAGCGGCAGGGGCGGCAGAGACCACCACCAGCCTTCGATACATCCCCTTCATGACGTGCGGCTTCCCGTCCGGACTCGGGATGTAACACAACACCAGATAATTGCCCGGCGGCATTTCGGCCGTCACGATCGAGCTGTCTCCGCTGCCGACGGCGCCCGCGCCCACGGGGAACGTCAGCCAGTCCAGCATGCTCGGCTCGGCGGCGACCAGCGCGCGCTCGATCTCGGGGAACGTCTTGTCTGGGGCTCCGGCGATGACGGCCTGATGCGGCTCCCGGCCCGGATTGAGCAGGCGGAACGTCGTCAGGCCGGCAGGGATGGTGTCCGGTGCGCCAAACGCATAGTCGGTTGCCGTGATGGTGACAACGCGCGGCGTCGAGGTCTTGGTCGAGAGCTTCGGAGCGGCGCAGGCAGCGATGCCGAGCACGCAGAGCGGACGCCACGGAGTGAGGGTCACGGAGTACCCTGGGCTGGGCGTTTGAGCAGGACGACTCCGGAGAACCGTTTGAACTCCGCCCGGCGCTTTTTCGATGCGAACGCGGCGAGCAATCGCCACAACCAGGCCATCTTGGGCGCACGCTGCAGCCTGAGCGCCTCGTCCAGAATCGGCCGGTACTCCGCCTCCGCCCAGCCGGCGGGCGCGAAGAACGCGGTCCCCTCGGCGGGCGCGAACAGCATCGGGGCATTGCCCGAACGCAGCTGGTTCCCCCACGTCCGCTTCAGAAACTGCAGCAGTGCGGGTGATGCGAGGTCGATCAGCCACCAGCGGAATGCCGCCTGTTCGGCGAGATCGCGCGCGAGCGACGTAACGTCTTCTGGTTTGAGGTAGACGAGCAGTCCCTCCGAGATGACGAGCGCCCGTTTGGCGTTGGGGCCGACGCGCTGAAACAGCGCGTGGCGCGCGGCGTGATCGGTGAGATCGGCGCGGACAAACTCGAGATGGCACCGCGGCTTGTCGCTGCTGAGCGCCGACTCTTTGTACGACAGGATGCCCTCGAGGTCCACGTCGATCCAGTGCAGGTCTTTGGGCAGATCGAGACGGTACGGCCTCGCGTCCAAGCCAGCCGCCAGATTGAGGACCGTATCAACCCGCTCGGCCTGGACGAGCCGCAAGATGATCTCGTCCATGACTGCAGTTCTGACCACCATTGGCCATGCCCATCGACGCCCCTGAGGCATGGCGGCCAGGATCTGCTCACCGTGAGGGCCGGCTAGACGCCGAGCGTACGGGTCGTGGAAAATGGCGTCTGCCCGCTCGCTCTCCATGGCACGGTACACGGCGACCCATCGGGCTGTATCGGAGACACTGGCGATCGGTGTCGAAGGCATGAGCTGGAAGGTAAAGACGTCAAATGGAAGGCGTCAAATGAACGGCGTCCAATCAAGAAAACGTCGAAGTCACTTTGACGCCTTCCTTCGACGTCTTAGCTTTGACGAGCTTGCAGTCGTCAGGAGCCGGTAGCTCAGTTGGTAGAGCAACGGACTTTTAATCCGTAGGTCCTGGGTTCGATCCCCAGCCGGCTCATGCCCACTCCGACGCGGCCTTTCATCACCGCTGCATATGCCATTCCGCATCATCCCTTATCGTGGCTCCTGACGCCGCGCTCGTAATCGTCCACCGTTACGGCGGCCCGCGCGCCGCTGCGCCATTCGTCGAGGTGAATTACGATATCACTAGGCCCTAAAGACCCCGTTGTCAGGCGAGGGCATCGGAGGCACATTTCCCTCGATGCCCTCTATCGTCTGGATCGATGGGAAATGGTACGACCGCGACGCCGCGGTCGTTTCTGTGTTCGACCACGGTCTTCTATATGGTGACGGGGTCTTCGAGGGCATCCGTGCTTACGACGGCCGGGTCTTCCGCCTGGACGCCCACCTCGAGCGTTTGTACGCCTCGGCAAAAGCGATTTGGCTCGAAATCCCCATGGCGCAAGACGCCGTGGCGCGCATGGTGGAAGCGGGCGTTGCGAAAAGCGGAATCAAGGACAACTACATTCGCCTGGTGGTCACCCGCGGCGTCGGGGACCTTGGGCTGGATCCTCGGAAGTGCGCCAAGCCCACCGTCTTTTGCATCTTCGACACGATCAAGCTGTGGACGCAGGACCGGTATGAAAAAGGTCTGACCGCATTGACAGCCGCCACCCCGATTCTGCATCGGGAGTCGCTGTCTCCACGGGTGAAGTCGCTGAACTACCTCTCCCACATTCTCGCCAAGGTCGAAGGCATTGCCGCCGCCGTGGACGAGGTGATCATGCTCGACTCGGCCGGGTATGTCGCCGAGGCGAGCGGCATGAATCTGTTCGCGGTGTCCAACAGCACACTCAAGACCCCTCCGCCCTACGCGGGCATCCTGCGCGGCGTCACGCGCGACACGGTGATCGAGCTCGGTCGTGAAGCCGGCTACGCCATCGAAGAACTGCCGATGAACCGGTACGACCTTTACACGGCGTCGGAGGTGTTTCTCACCGGAACCGCCGCCGAGGTCATCGGGATCTCCAAGCTCGACGGTCGGGCGATCGGGAAGGGCGTTTCCGGGCCTGTCACGCGGGACCTCGCTACCCGCTTTCGCGCCTACGTCACGCGCGACGACTGAAATAGGCTTAAACCATTGACGTTGCTATAGCTAACCCTCATATTGAGGGCCCTTTGCGCTCGTTCCCCCACTCGAGGTGAGCCATGTCATGGCGAGTGATCGCGCACGGGGACCAGGTTTGGCACGTGGACGCGGTCGCCGAGCGTCGCGCGAATACGGCTGCATGGCAGTTGGTTTTGTCGTTCCGCGCTGCGTCTGAGGCTCTCCCCGGAAGGCGCCGCTCGTTTTGGACGCCGTACCCGTTGGAGGCCACCTCGAAGTCGTCGTTGTTCATCCAGGCCGAGCGAATTCCCGACGCTGCGCTCTCGCAGCTTCTCGCGGAGTGCCTCGCGTGAGCACCGCCAACGTGCAGGATCTGCGGCGCGTCGTCCTGGCGGTGACGCGGCTCCGGGGCGAGACGGTCAAGCAGGTGACCGCGCGCTCCGACGTGCGGCACGTAAAGGTGGAATTCGACAGCGGGCTCATTCTCGTCATCTCAGCGGAGCGTGACGAACAGGGGCGGCCCAGGCTCGAGGTGGACGTCGTCGAGGCGGCGCAGGACGCCGCGCAGAAGCAGCAGATCGAAGTCCGGTTCGAGTGAGGGTCATACGTGTCCGAGGAGCGGCTGCGGTTTCAGGAGTTCGGCTTTCAGCGGCTGGCGAATGGACGCTGTCGTGCCAAGGTCGTGCTGACCTGGTCTGACGGCCGCCGCTTCGAAGGCTCATGCGACGGCGTGACCTCACAAACCGGTGAGCTCCGCTGCTGCGCCGTTGCGGCGGTGAACGCCCTGGAGCAGGCAGTCAGCCCGAATGTGACGTTTGAATTGCTGGGCGTGAAAGCCGTGCGTGCGTTCGATGCGACAGTTGTGATTGTTTCGCTGTCAGCGCGCGCGAAGGAAGCCACGCGACTGGTTGGGTCGTGCCTCACGGAGGTCGATCCCGCCCGCGGCGCGGCGCTTGCAGTCTTGAATGCGACGAACCGTTTACTTGGGAACTACTTGGCCACACGATGAAACATCTCGCGGTTGCTTCGATCTTGGTGCTTGGCGCAGCGGCGCTCGCCGCCTGCGGTGGCGCACATATTCCTCCGGCTCCCGTATCTCCCGTTCCCGCGGCGTCAACCTCCACGGCGGCGACAACTTCCCCAACGAAGGGGGACAGTTCCGCGGTGCAGCTTGGTACCGCCCTGGCGCGTGTGGAGCAGGATTCCGCCGCCGACCAATCGGCGCTGGACAGTCTGCACGAGCGTTCGGCGGATTCGATGCCCGCCCCCCGGACCAACGTTTCGGTGCGTGGTGAGGACGTCGCGGCGGAAGCTCAGGACCTGTTCGGCAACGACGCAGCCGCCACCTTCGACATCGACGTCTCCAACTTCGCCGGCAATCGTCGGGTCCTCGAATACCTCGAATTCTTCCAGCTCGATGCCCGCGACCGGTTTGAGATCTGGCTGTCCCGGTTGGGGCGCTACGAGGGGATGATCCGTGAGCGCCTGCGCGCGCACGGGCTACCGGAAGATCTGGTCTACCTGACGTTGATCGAGAGCGGTCTCTCGAACACCGCCGTCAGCCGGGCTCGCGCCGTCGGCATGTGGCAGTTCATGTCGGCGACAGGCCGCGGGTATGGCCTCGTCATCGACCCCTGGGTGGACGAGCGCCGTGACCCGTTCAAGGCCACTGACGCCGCGGCAAGCCATTTGGAGGACCTGGTCGAGCGCCTCGGCAGCGTCTATTTGGCGGCAGCGGCGTACAACGCCGGTGCCGGAAAGATCGAACGCGCGATTGCGCGGCTCCCCGGTGAGCCCGATTCGGTGGATGACCAGACGTTCTTCGAGATCGCGGACAACCACCGCAGCTTGCGTCGCGAAACCCGTGACTACGTGCCGAAGCTCATCGCTGCTGCGCTGATCGCGAAGCAGCCGGGCCGCTACGGCTTCACCAATACCGAGCGCCTGCCGCCGCTGGTCTTCGACGAAATGTCGGTTCCGGATGCCACCGGACTGGATGTGGTGGCGCGCCTGGCTGATACCTCGGTCGCGGCGCTGCTCGAGCTGAACCCCCAGTTCGTGCGCGGCATTACGCCGCCCGGACGGGATGTGATCGTGCGCGTGCCGCGGGGCAGGGGTGCTCGCGTCGCCGAACGCTACGCCGAGCTGCCGGTCAACGAGCGCATCACCTTCGTGGATCATTACGTGACGTATGGCCAGACGCTCTCGAGCATCGCGCAGCGCTACCAGGTGACGGTCACCATGCTGCAGGCGGCCAATCCGCACCTGCGCTCGCATGCGCTCCGGGTGGGCCAGCGGGTGATCGTACCGATGAGCGGCCGGGTGGTACCGCGTGGCGCCTGGAGCAACCCGCCGGAGCCTCGCGTGCGGCGCGTATCCTCCCGCTATCGGACGGTCAGCAGTGTGGATGCCGGCGAGACCAAACACCGGGTCGCGGCCGGCGAGACGGCGAGCGCTATCGCGCGCCACCACGGGGTCGGGCTGGCAGCACTGCTCGAAGCCAACGATCTGACGATGCGGAGTGTGATCCGGCCCGGTGATGTGCTGCTGATTCCGAGCCGGTAATCAGGCCGGCACCCGAGGTTAGTGGTGCCGGAATCCCTTCATGACTTCTGTTTCATAGCCGTTCGCGGGATCGCGGCCGGCGCCCAGGAGCTGCTCCACCTTGGCAGGACCCCGGTTATAGGCCAGTAGCGCCAGGGATATGTTGGACGGATAGCGGTCCAGCAGGTCGCGCAGATAGCGAAACCCGATACGCAGGTTCGTATCCCGATCATACAGCTGCTGCGTGGTCAGCCCGGGCTCGTACAGCCGCGCCGTGCTGGGCAGCACCTGTGTGAGCCCGATTGCGCCGACATGGCTGATGGCGCGCGGGTTGAACCCCGACTCGACCTTGACCAGGCGGAACGCCAGGCCGGGGTCGATCCCCTCGCTCAACGCTACATCGTAGACCGCCGTCGCCATGTCGGCCGGCAGCTTGTAGTGGGTCGAATACTGCATGATGGCATCCACACGGTCGAGCTGCAGCCGGGCGACTTCCAGCTCGCCCTGCTTGGCATCGAGCTGCTGCCGCAATGAGCGCAGTTCGCCGAGGAGCTCGGAACCCGAGGTCGGCGTGCGGTCAGCCTCCGTGGTCGTGCCTCCGGCCCAGGCGCCCACCGTACTGACGAGCACCGCGGCCAGCACGATCATCCCGCCGCGTAGTATCAAACGCTGAGTTCTCGCTTGCATACTCCTCTCCTATTCTACGGCTTGTGAGTCAAGCTGCCGCGCCCGCATCAAGCCATCGTCAATCATGCCGAGGCGCTTTTTGCTTCTCGATCAGCTGCACATCCCCGATCACCATGCTGCTATCGACTGCTTTCACCATGTCATACACGGTCAGCAGGGCTACGGCGACCGCCGTCAGGGCCTCCATCTCCACGCCGGTTCGGCCCACGGTGCGCACTTTCGCCGTCACGCGCACGCCCGGTAGCGACTCCGCCAGACTTGCCTCGACCTCGACGTGGTCGAGGCCCAGAGGATGGCAGAGCGGGATCAGCTCCGCCGTCCGCTTCGCCGCCAGCGTTCCGGCCACCTCGCTTACGGCGAGCACATCACCCTTTGCAACCGCCTGCTCGGCGACCTGACGGAACGCGTCCGACGACATCCGAATCGTGCCGGTCGCGACCGCCGTGCGGTCCATCAGCGGCTTGTCGCCGACGTCCACCATCCGGGCACGGCCCGCCTGGTCCACATGCGACAGCTTCACGACGCCGCCCGGCTCCCCGGCAGGTCCTCGCCCAGTACGGCAGCCAGGAGTTGCGGGTTCACATTCCCCTGCGCGAGGTCTCGGGCGTCCAGCACCAGCGCGATCGCCTCGACCAGCTTCTCAGTATCCCCGCCACGCCTGGCCTCGCTGCGCAATCTGCTGGCCAACGCATCCAGCATTTCGGTAAAGCCACCGCGTGCTTGAAACGGCACCTGACCGAGTGCAAAGAGCAATGGCGCGTCGGTGAAACGTGCTGCTTGATCTATCTGCCCGGAACGGTGCGCATCCGTTGCAAAGAGCTTGCCAATGCACCCTTCCGCAGCTGTAACTCGTTGCTCCAATTCAGGTTGTTCACGAATTGCGACCGCTTGCTGCACGAAAGCTGTCACGTCACTGTCGGCGATTCGTGCCACACGAACGAGCACAACACGCGACAGAATCGTCGGAAGGAGTGCGTTAGGGTCGGCGGCCGTGAGAATGATGACCGAGTCGGCCGGCGGCTCCTCGAGCGCCTTGAGCAGCGCATTCGCCGCAACCTCCGTCCCGAGTTGCGGAATAAGCCGCTCCGCATCCCCCAGGATGAAGACCTTCCGTTTCCCCATCGCCGGGGTCAGGGCCAGCCGTTTGAGCAGCAGCCGTATGGACGCTACGGGGTGGCTGGCGAGCCCGACCACCGGAGCGTACAGCGGTTGCTCCCTGCGCGCCGCCATCTCCTCAGCCAAGGCTTCCGCGGCCGCATCGGCTTGCTTCTCGACGTCGGAGCTTCTTTTGCTTGACTCGAACGGTACAAACCAGTGCACATCTGGATGCTGCAGTGAGAGCACGAGCCGACAGGAGCGGCATTCTCCGCATGGTTCCGGCTGCGAGCCCCCTCGAGGGGCCTCGCAGTGGATCAGCTGGGCAAGCCATAGCGCGAGACGCTGCTTCCCGACGCCACGTGGTCCGGCAAGCAGCAGCGCCTGCGGTAGTTTCTCGGAGGCGTGGGCGCCCGCCAGTCTGGTCTTAACCCTTTCGTGCCCGATGAGGGGCGGTAAAAGCATTGGCGCAATCTAGTGGAGCGGTCAGTGCGCCCCGCCACCGACGCAGCTAACTCGTTGTTCTATATACTTGTACGATTGTGATCTGGGCCTTGCGCAGGCTTAATCCCTTGTGGCGCTGAAGCTTGCAATTCGAAGTGAGCGCGCACTCGCGAGATAGTAGCGATATTATCGATTTTTTCGGGTCTTTTTCGGGTAACTGGCGTTACGAAGACGCCCGGAGGGCCGAAGGGCTCACCAAGCCGTGTTGCGTCGCATAGAACGTCAGCTCGGCGTTGGAGCGCATCCGGAGTTTATGCAACAGTCGGGCGCGATACGTGGTCACGGTCTTCGGCGAGAGGCCCAGCTGACGGCTGATCGCCGTGATCGGCCTGCCGGCGGCGAGCAGCCGCAGCACTTCGAGCTCGCGATCAGACAACTGTTCATGGGGCGCGGGTGGCTGTCCGCCGAGTCCACTCGCAACCGCCTGCGCCATTCCTGCGCTCAAGTACTTGTGACCCGCTACCACGCGCTCGATCGCGCGCACCAGCTCTTCGGGCGCCGATTCCTTGGTGAGGTATCCGGCCGCGCCCAGCTCCAGCATCCGCAGCGCCAACTGGTCCTCTGGGAACATGGTCAGGATGAGCACCGGAAGCTGCGGCTTCGCCTTGTGCAGCTCCTTGAGGACCTCGAGACCATGGCGGTCCGGCAGGCCCAGGTCCAGTAACACGACGTCCCACCGCTCGGCGAGGGCCAGTGTGATGGCCTCGCTCGCGCTGCCCGCCTCACCGAACTGCACTTCGCCGGACGGAGGCAGCCGTTGCAGGAGCTCGATGAGACCGCGGCGCACGAGGGCGTGATCGTCGACGACGAGGATGCGAATCATGGCGCAGACATCGGAGGGTGCTCGGAGAGCGGGGGAAACCACGCCTCCACACGCGTGCCACCCTCTTGCCGCGGGGCGACCGCGAGCACGCCGCCCAGCGCAGCAGCGCGCTCACGCATCCCGAGTATACCGAGAGAGCTCGGTCCGGTCGTTCCGGCCTCCGTAATGCCGCGGCCATCATCGTTGATCTCGAGCGTCACGCAGCCGCTTTTCAGGCCGAGCTCGATGCTGACGTGCGTCGCCCCCGCGTGGCGTAACACGTTCGTGAGAGCTTCCTGCACGATTCGGAACAGCGCGGTCCCCAGCTCGCTGTTGATGCTGACCTGGCTAGCCAGGATCGCGGCCTTGCAATCGATCCCTGTGCGGCGCGAGAAATCCTGCGCGAGCCATTCGAGCGCCGCCGGAAGGCCGAGCTGGTCGAGGATGGGCGGCCGCAGCTCGTTCGCGAGGCGACGCACGCTTTTTACCAGATCATCCACCATGGCGGCGGTCTCGTGCAGGCGCCCGCTGAGCGCCGGGGCCTCCCGGAAGGCCGCATCTTGTGCCGCCGCGAGCTGCAGTTTCAGCGCAGTCAGTGCCTGGCCCAGGCTGTCGTGGATCTCGCGCGCAATACGGGTCCGCTCGTCTTCACGAATGTCCTGTTGCCGCGTGGCGAGACTGCGCAGTGCTGCGCGCGACGCCCGCAGCTGCTCCTCGGCTCGCTTGGCTTCCGTAATGTCGCGGTAGGTCCCCAGCGCGCAATCCTGCCCGCCGAGCTCGATTCGCACGAGCGACAGCAACCCGGTGCGCGGCAGACCCCCTTTTGTGCGGATCTCGAGCGCGATATCGCTGACCGTCCCTGTCCGTTTGAGCGTCTCGATGACCGCGGCGCGATGCGTGGCGTCGATGATTCCGAGCGCGACCGTCGTCTGCCCGATGACCTCATCGCGCGAACGGTTGATGAGCGTCGTGAGCGCCACGTTCGCGTCCAGGATCATGCCGTCGGTCATGCGCGTGATCGTCAGCGGCAGCGCGTTCGCATAGAACGCCTTGCAGAATCGTTCCTCCGATTCGACCAAGGCGCGCTCGGCGATCCGGCGGCGCGAGATGTCGCGAGCGATCCCGAGCAATGCGTAGATGGCCCCGGAGCTGTCGCGAAGCGGAACAGCGTTCGTCGCCAACCAACTGCGCTTGCCTCGGAGACCGATGATTTCAAACTCCAGCGTGGCAGGCTCGCCCGCGAAGACACGGCGGTGCAGCTGTGAAAAAGCGGCGCGGTGCTCGGGGGCGACGACGTCCACCACCGGTCGGCGGCGTAGGCCGTCGATGCTGTCGGCTTCGACCATTGCAAGCCCCGCCGGATTCATCTCCATCACACGGCCTTGCTGGTCGATCAGCGTTACACACTCCGGCTCACTATTGAAGATGGTGCGAAGCCGCGCTTCGCTTTCTCGCAGCGCGGACTCGACCTGGCGCCGCTCGGTGACATCGACGGCGAACCCGACGACCCCAATCACATCACCGCTGCCGTCGAGCAACGGATCGACGGTTGCCGTGAGCGTTCGGCCCCCAAATCGGGTCTCGTACGAGGCGGATTCGCCGCGCAATGCGGTCTGATGCGCGGCGCGGACGGTGGCGAGGTCATTCGGATCCGTGAAGTCTGCGATGTGCGATCCTTCCAGAGGGCCGGCCGCAAGGCCAAACGGCGCCAGGCCGCCGCCATAGCGCGACGTCACGTGCAGCTTTGTATCGGTGGACCACACGATGACGGGCAATTGGGCGACCAGGCGGGAGAAGTGATCCGCGCCGATGCCCATGACGGTCTGAGTCACCTTCCTACGGTACTTCTTGCGCGATTAGGCGTCCAGCACGTCGCGCACCTTTCGCGCGAGGGTATCGGGTGAGAAAGGCTTCTGCAGGAAGGCGGTGCCTGAGGGTAGGGTACCGTGCTGCACGACTGCATCGCCGGGATAGCCGGACATGTACAACACTCGAATCCCGGGCCGCCGCGAGACCAGCTGGTCAGCCAGCTCCTGCCCCGAAAGGCCCGGCATAACGACGTCCGTCAACAGCAGATGGATCGTGCCCCCATGGCGCTCGACGATGCGCATCGCGGCCGGGGCATCACCGGCCGCGAGCACGATGTATCCCTGTGCCTCGAGGGCTCGACGGCTGAGGCTCAGGACGGCTGGTTCGTCTTCGACGACGAGTACGGTTTCCGTGCCGCGCCTCGGTCCGGTCTTGGGCGCTGCGCCGCCGTCACCGGTGGGGGCCGTAATCCGAGGCAAATAGATCTTGAAGCTCGATCCATGGCCGGGCTCGGAATACACCGAGATGTAGCCGCCGCTTTGCTTGACGATGCCGTACACGGTCGCGAGCCCGAGCCCGGTGCCCTTGCCGACGTCTTTGGTCGTGAAGAACGGCTCGAAGAGGTGGGCGCGGATCGCAGCGTCCATACCGAATCCGGTGTCGGTCACGGCAACCATCGTGTACGGTCCCGGCATGGATCCGAGGTGTGACTGCGTGAATGCCTCGTCGAGCTCGACATTGGAGGTCTCGATGGTGAGCTTGCCGCCGTTCGGCATCGCGTCGCGCGCGTTGATCGCCAGGTTGACGATCACCTGCTCGATCTGATTTGGATCGGCCCGGACATGTCCCAGGTCGGGCGCCAGGACCGTCGCGAGCGCAATGTGCTCGCCGATGAGGCGGCGCAGCATCTTGTCCATTTCGGCGACGACGATATTGAGGTCGAGAACCACGGGCTGCAGCATCTGACGCCGGCTGTATGCGAGCAGCTGTCTGGTGAGGGAGGCCGCGCGCTCGGACGCCTTGCGGATCTCCTCGACGTCGCCGCGCTTGGCGTCGCCCGCCGGCAGGTCGCGCAGCAGCAGCTGCGTATTGCCCAAAATGGCGGTCAGCAGGTTGTTGAAGTCGTGCGCGATGCCCCCCGCCAGCTGGCCCACAGCCTCCATTTTCTGGGACTGGCGGAACTGCTCCTCGAGGTGGCGCTGATCGGTAACATCGCGCTGCGTCCCCCAGACGCGGATTAGATGGCCGTCCTCGAGGAAGCCGATGACGTTATTAAGGAACACGCGTGATCTGCCTTCGCGGTCGTGCTCGCGGGTCTCGGAGTTCGAAATGCGGTACCCGGCGCGGATGAATGTGCGGATCTGCTCGCGGTTGGCCGAATCGGTAACGGTGTGCAAGTCCGAGAGCCGGGTGCCGACGAGCTCGCGGGCTTCGCCGTAGCCGTACATGCGCGCCATCGCATCGTTGCATTCCGCGATGCGCGCCCCGGTATACAGCCGGTCGATCTGCTCCTCTTCCGCAAGGTCGATCGGGACCGGCGGATCGATCTCGAGCCGAGAAACGCCTTCCGAGCTCTGCGCAATGAACGAACGGTAGCGCTCTTCGGCCCGTTTGCGATCCGAGACGTCCATGCCGATCGCCAGCCAGCCGCCGCCCGTCAGCGGGGCGTTCGCCCAAATGGTGTCGAGCACAATGCCCTGGCGCGTGCGGGTTCTGAAGTCGGTCCAGTGGCCGACCGGAGCGCCGATCGACTCCTGCACGCGCCGTAAATCCTCGGGATCCGGATAGAGCTCCGGGAAGATGTCGCGCGATCGCGCTTCGGTGATATCGTAGCCGAGGGTGTGGGACCATTCCCGATTGCCCCATTGAATCCGCCCCTGCTCGTCCAGGAACACGAGCATCACGGGAATGTTGTCCACGATCCGCTGCAGCAGCTCG
Source organism: Gemmatimonadota bacterium (assembly GCA_003221035.1). Lineage (GTDB taxonomy): Bacteria > Gemmatimonadota > Gemmatimonadetes > Gemmatimonadales > GWC2-71-9 > 20CM-2-65-7. Next base: position 72,642 of record QHUB01000015.1, on the reverse strand, counting down.
GTCTGCTCGCGCCACGCGTCTTCCACGCGTTTGCGCTCGATTGCCATAGCCATCTGGGACGATACGAACGTGAGAATGTCGCGTTCGCCCTCGCCATAGCGCACGCCGTGCTCGTACGTTTGCGTCACGACGACACCAATCGTCCGTTCTTTGACCTTCAGGGGAACTCCCAGCCAGTCGATGGAGGGAGCACCGATCAGCTCCGCCTCGCCCGCGGCGACCAGGCGCTCGTACACGTCCGGCGTGGCGAGCAGCGGCTGCCCCGTCCGCAGGACGTACTCGGTGAGTCCCTTGCGCAGCTTGCGCGGTCGCACGTCGCAAGTGGTGTCGATCTGGTCCACGAAGTACGGAAATTCCAGCTGATCCGTCTTTTCGTTGTACAACGAGACGTAGAAATTCCTGGCCGGCATCAGCTCGCCGACGATGCCGTGAATGGCGCCAAGCAGCTCCTGTAGATTTTCGGCCGTATGGGCCGTGTGGGAGATGCGATACACCGCTTCCTGGACGCATTCGGCGCGGCGTCGCGCCGTCACGTCACGAAAACTCCAGACCCTGCCCACGGAGCGGCCGTCCAGTCGCAGCGGAATCGAATACCGCTCGATCACCCGGCCGTCTTTGAAGTCGAGAATGTCGAAGCTGTCGGACTGCGGTTCGGCGTACCGCTCTTGAATGCCATCGACGAAAAACTGCGGATTGACGAGCTGCGACTGCACGTGCTGGATCAGGTGGCGGCGTCCCGCCGCGTCGCTGTTGGCGGCGATCATCGACGGCGGCAGGTGCCAGATCTCTTGAAAGCGGCGGTTGTGGGCGACGATCTTCCCATCCAGATCGATGACCAGCATTCCATCCGCCGTGGACTCGAGCGTGGCTTGCAGGATCGAGACGGTCAACGAATCGACGGCTCTACGGGGTTTCTTCGCCCTCGACTTCGGCTTGGACCGGTCTTTCGCCATGGGCCGAATGTACGAGTCGCCGCGCGAGTGACCAGCCTCACGGGCCCAAGGCCGTATCGCACCTAGCTTTTGCACCCTTCCATACCGCCCCAACCAGGGGGAGGGAGTCCTGAGACCCAAGCGGTTTCGCTGGTTGGGCGTCGAAGAGACGTCCCGGGCCGAGGTGCAACTCCGGGCGGCGGCGCGGCAGCAGGAGGCCGTTGCGCGTCTCGGGCAGCAGGCGCTCGCCGGCGCCGCCCGTGCCGACCTGTTTGATACCGCCGCGAAACTGCTCGCTCGGGGTCTCGACGTCGAATTCAGCGAGATCCTCGAGTTCCGGCCCGAGCACCGCAGTCTGGTCGTTCGGGCGCGGGAGGGGTGGGGGGAGAGGGTGCGCGAGGGCAATGCGTTCACAATAGTCACCGCCGACGCGGCTGGCCTCGCCGGCTATGTGCTGAACGCCGCTGCGCCGATCGTGATCGAGGACCTCCCCACCGAAACGCGCTTCAACGTCCCTCCCCACATCGAACAGCATGACATTCTGAGCGGCGTCAGTGTCGTCGTGCAGGGCCGCGAACGTCCCTGGGGCGTGTTGGGGGCGTATAGCGCGCGCCCGCGCGAGTTCAGCGGCCCGGATGTGTTGTTCGTCCAGGCGCTCGCGCACGTACTCGCCACGGCGCTGGAGCGGGCACGCGTGGAAGACGCGCTGCGGAGCAGCGAAGAGCACTTCCGCTCGCTGACGGAAAACGCGTCGGACATCGTGACGATCCTGGGCGACGACGGCATCCTTCGGTACGTGAGCCCATCCGTCCAACGGCTGCTCGGGTATGGCATGAACGAGCTGCTCGGACGCAACGCGTTCGAGTTCATGCACCCCGACGATCTGTCGCCGGTGATGGAAGCGCTGGCGGATGCGATCCAGAAGCCCGGCACAACGCACAGCGCGACGTTCCGGTTCAAGCATTCAGACGGCAGCTGGAGCGTACTGGAGTCCATCGGCCAGGCGCGAATGGATCAGCCGAATGCCTACAGCGTGATCGTCAATTCCCGTGACGTCACGGAGCGTATCCGCCAGGAAGAGATTCTCCAGGCCAGCAAGCAGCGACTCCGCACCGTCGTCGCGGGATCTCCGGTCATTCTGTTTTCGCTCGACCCGAGGGGCGTCTTCACCCTCGTCGAGGGCAAAGGCCTGCACTCGCTCGGCGTGCGTCCGGGCATGCTCCTCGGTAAATCCTTCTTCGAGCTGTTGGGCGACGTGCCGCAGGCGGTCGATGGCGTTCGCCGGGCCCTCGCGGGCGAATCGGTGACCGCAACCGTCGAGCTGTTCGGCTTCGAGTTCGAAGCGCAATACTCCCCGGTGCGCGAGCGGGACGGCAGCATCTCCGGTGTGGTCGGTGTGGCCACCGACATCACCGAGCGACGCCGCGCCGAGCAGGCCGCCCGCCGCGCCGACGCCGCCAGCCGAACACTGGTGCAGCAGGCGCCACTCGGAATTCTTCGAGCGACCCCCGAGGGGACATTCCTCTCCGTCAATCCCGCGCTGATCGAGATGCTCGGCTACGAGAGCGAAGCCGAACTGCTCGCGCGGCACCTCGACCGCGACGTGTTCAAGGAGCCGGCAGCCCGCGCCCGGTACATGTCGCAGATGAATGAGGCCACGGGGGCGGTCGAGACCCAGGCCGTGTGGCGCCGCAAGGATGGAGACCCGATTACGGTGCGCTTGTACGGGCGGTCCGTGCGCCACGAAGACGGGGGCCGCGTCGAGTGCCATGAAATCTTCGCGGAAGACGTAAGCGAGCGGCGCGGGCTCGAGGAACAGCTTCGTCAGGCGCAGAAGATGGAGGCGATCGGCCAGCTCACCGGCGGCATCGCGCACGACTTCAACAATCTGCTCACGATCATCCTCGCGAACGCCGAGCTGCTCTCTCGCGGGCCCGACCCCGAGAGCCTGCGGGACATCGTCTCGGCGGCAGTGAGCGGGCGGCTGATGGTAAACCAGCTGCTGGGTTTTGCGCGGCGCTCCACGTTGACGCTCGAGCGGGTGCAGCTCGGCCAGCTGGTGACCGATCTCGCCGCGGTGCTGCGGCGCGTCTTGCCGGCGGACATCGAGCTGCTCGTCTTTGCCGACGAGGATCTCCCTGAAGTGGCGGCCGACGGCCACGCCATCGAGCAGATCCTCCTCAACCTGGTCAACAATGCCCGCGACGCCATGCCGGACGGCGGTGTGCTGCGCCTGGAGACCAGCTGCACCTGGATCAGCGACGCGCAACGCGACGTCCTCGGCCCGGGGTCGGCGTCGGAATACGTCTGCCTGGCGGTGGACGACACCGGTGTAGGCATGGACGAGGCGACGCGGCAGCGGGCGTTCGAGCCGTTCTTCACAACGAAGCCAGTAGGCAAGGGGACGGGACTCGGGCTGGCAACGGTGTACGGCATGGTAAAACAGCACGGCGGCTTCGTGCAGATCGACAGCGCGCCCGGGGCCGGCACGCGCCTGCGCATCTACTTCCCGGTGGCCGAGGAAACCACGCGACGCCGGGCATCCGGGTCACATGAGCGGCTGGACCTCGTCGGAGGCGGTAAGGAGACGATTCTCGTGGTCGAGGACCAGGCGCAGCTCCGGCGCGCAACCGTGTACACGCTCGAGAACGCGGGATACGCGGTGCTGGCGGCGGGCGACGGAATGGAAGCGCTCCATCTGCTGCGCCAGCATCCCGCGCCGATTCATCTCGTGTTCTCGGATGTTGTGATGGGCCGGCTCGGCGGCCGCGGCCTCTACGAGACGGACCGGCGGGAAGGACGGCAGACGCCGTTCCTCTTTACAAGCGGATACGCCGGTCGAGAGCAAGAACCTCTCGATCCGGCGTTACCGTTCCTTCCCAAACCGTGGACGAGCGCCGACCTGCTGGCGCGCGTCCGTCAGGTCCTGAACGCGGCGAAGCTGTCGTGAGCTAGTGGCAGACTCCTCTGCCTGCGTCCTGAATGTTTGAATACTTGGTGTTCAGGAATTTCCACGAGTACACCCCGTCGCCCAGTACCACTTGCAACACGCCATTGCCACCGCTCCGATACTCACTCGTCGGGAGACGAACGATGGCCGAATCGCCGTGGACCGGTCCATCACCGCCGAGCCCGCTGGTAATCTGCCGAATGCCGCGAACCGAATCGGCGGCCCACTCGGTCGTCGTCGGATGCTGGTAGCCCTCGGCGTAGCGCATCGGCGCGAAGCGCTCGTAGATACGGGGCCAGCCATTGACCACGAGGTCGGCGTTGTTTTCGTACAGCGCTGTCCAGACACCGCGGACGTCCTGAACGCGGTAATCATTCTTGTGAAGCGGGTCGTTGGGATTAGAAATGTGCGTCGATGAGAACCACATCGACTCGTACCACACGCCGAGCGTGCACTTATTGTTGTGCGACTGCAAATCATTGATTAGCCAATCCAACTGCGGACTGCCGGCGTGATAGGCGATCTGCGGAGGCCGTTTGTAGCCCCCGGGTGTCTGCACGTTCAGCGCGACGACGTGCCAGCCGCCGATGTCGAAGCTTTGCCAGTTTTTCCCGGCCGGCCCGGCATGCGCCGCACCGAAGTACGCATCGGCACCTGACGCCATCCCCGTACCATAGTTGTCGGCCGCGATGGAATCGATGTCGACCTCATGGTCGCCGAGGGTCGCGTAGGTCTTGTCTTTCCATCTTCCGAAGAGCGGATCGTAGCAGTTCACGTAGTCCTGCAACGTGGTCACGGTCCCGGAGCTCGGCGTCGCGCTGCTGCCCATCATGAAGATGTAGTCGGGATTCGCGGCTTCGATGACTTTCGCGGTCTGCTGGGCGAGGTCGCCGCCGCAGGTGCCCAGGTTGGCGGTGAACACGACCGTCACGCCCGTGACCGGAGGCGCCGCCGCCACATCGTACGTGACGGACACGCTTTCAGGGCTCGTGCCAGCGGTCGTCGAGCTGATGTTGACCATGGCGCGATACGTGGCCGCGTTCAAACCGGCGTTCTTGGCCTTCAATGTGAGGGTCGCCGGCGCACTCGTATCGCTGAGCGTGGCGGTAAGCCAGGCGGCGCCGCCGGACGCAAAGTTGATTGTGGCTTTCAGGCCCGTCAGCGGCCTCGTGCCGTTTTTGGTGATCGACACCATCTGAGGCCCCGGATTGCTGGTTCCGGTCGTGTCGTTGAACGAGACGGCTGAGGGCGTCAGAACCATGGTCACTGGAGGCAGCGGCGCGACCTCGAACGTGACGGCCACGTTGAGCGGGTTCGCGGCGCCGTTGCCCGAAATCGTGACGGTCGCCTGATACGTCCCGGCCGCAAGACCGCTGATGCTGGGCGCCAGCGTCAGGGTCGCTGGAGCGACGGTGTCGCTCAGCGCCGCAGCGAGCCATCCGCTGCCGCTCCCGTAGTTGACGGTCGCTGTCAATCCCGTCACCGTTCCCTGCCCGTCCGTAGATACCGTGACGCTCTGGGGACCGGGACTGGAATTTCCAACCGTATCCGTGAAGGAGACGGCCGATGGATTAACGAGGATCTGCGCCTTGGGCTTGGTAGGTTCGGTGCACGCACCGTTCCAAAACGCAGCAGCTACGCACAGAACGAGGGCGGCTTTCAACGCGCCTCTCACCGCAATCGACGCCATACGCTCTACCTTCCGCTTTGAAAGTCACACTCTAGGTTCGCGCAGGCTGTATTTGGCGAGAATCGTGCCGAAGGAGTTCGGCGCGTTGAAGGGTGTTAAACCCCTCAACGCGCGCGAAACGAACGTGCAGAGTTAGCGAGTCGCTTTGGAGCGACCGCGGGTGCGACGGGTGGTGCGAGTCTTGGATCGTGAGTTGTTATTGCCGCTTCCGCGGCTGCTCGAGCGGCTGCGGCCGTTTTTTCCTTCTTCCTCAGATGCGGCATCGACGTTGATCGCGGATTCGGCGATTTCGGTGAGGAGCCGGTCGGCTTCCTTCTCTTCTTCCAACGTCTCTTCGAGCAGGTCGGCGACTTCGTTGTTGCCAAGTGTCTCTGCGAGCGTACGCACCGTGCCGTAGGACGCGATCTCGTAGTGCTCGACTTTTTGCGCCGCGCTGATGATCGCCGCGTCCATGGTGGATTCTTCGAGGTCCTCCTCCAGCATTTCCTGGCCTTCGGACACGATCCCCGCCATGCCTTTGCACGGCTTCCGGCGGGCTTTTTCGCCCAGCGCTTCGAACACCTGCTCGAGTCGCGTAACCTGCTTCTGGGTGACGGTGAGGTGTTGTTTCAGGGCTTGCTGCAATTCGGATGAGCTGCTCGCTTCGATCATCTTGGGCAGTGCTTTGACGAGCTGCTGCTCGGCGTCGTATAGATCGGCCAGTTCGTCCTTCAGCAGTTTCTCGAGCGCTTCCATGGCGGCCTCCACACAATCCCGTGGGTGAGAGTGAACGGTGATTCTGGGAGTGTAGTCGATGATGCCTGAGGTCAGCAGCGTCCAGCGGGGGCGAAAACGGGCTAACTCTTCGGAGGGGTTCCAGTAGCGAAGCTCCCGAGGCAGGACTCGAACCTGCGACCCGCCGGTTAACAGCCGGCTGCTCTACCAACTGAGCTACTCGGGAATGAGGCGCGAAATATCGCGGCGCGGGGCCGCGAGTTCAACCGGTAACCAGCGCTCGCTCGCCGCGCGCTTCCCCAAGAACCGCCAGGACCATGCCTGCGAGGATGAGGCCGGCACCGAGTCCTTGGGAACGGGAAAACCTCTCACCCCAGAAAAGCCATGACGTCAACGCCGCGAACACGGGCTCGAAGCAAAAAATGAGCGCGGCGCGGGCCGAGGACATCTGGCGTTGGGCCCGGAACTGCCACACCAGCGCGACGGCCGTGGACATGATCGCGAGGAATAGCAACGCGCCTCCGAGGCTCAATGACCAGTCGAATCGCATGTCCTCCACAAGGAGCGCGGCGATGAAAGTGCCCAGCGCGGTGCCCGGAAGCTGAAGCCATACCAGCCGCTCAGCTTCAAACCGCTTGGAGAATTCCGATACCGCGACGATGTGCCCGCCGAATACCACCGAGGTGATCAGGGTCCAGAGATCGCCCTTATTGAGCCCGCCCGCGTCCGGCGCCGTCAGGAAATAGATCCCCACCGCCGCCATGAGAAGGGCGACAATCACGCTCCAGCCCGTACGATGTTTCAGCAGTACCAGCGCGGTCACCGGCGCGAGCACCGAGGACATCGCCACGATGAACGCGGAGCGCGCGGGTGTCGTGTACTGCAACCCATACGCTTGTGTCGCGAAGCCGGATGCCAAGAGCAGCGTGAGGATCACACCCGCGCGCAGCTCTGCGCGCGAGAATCCGCCGCGCAGTCTGATGAATGGGGTGAGGGCGACGGTGGCGATCGTGAAGCGCAGCGCAAGAAAGAGCAGGGGAGAGGCGTCGTTCAGCGCTTCCTTTACTACGACAAAGCTCACGCCCCACACGACGGCGGCTGTGAGCAGCAGGAGATCGGCACCCCGCCGCGTCACGCCAGATCTCGCAAATACTTCCCCGTGGCCGACTCGGCGACCCGGGCGATCTCCTCCGGCGTGCCTGCGGCCACGAGTCGTCCCCCCCGACTCCCGGCTCCAGGCCCCAGGTCAATCACCCAGTCCGCGCGCTTGATGACGTCCAGATTGTGCTCGATGACGAGCACGGTGTGCCCCGCATCGACCAGCCGGTCGAGCACCCGACATAACACACGGACATCGTCCAGGTGAAGGCCCGTGGTCGGCTCGTCGAGGATGTACAACTTTCGCTTGCCGCTCCCGCGCTTGCTCGAGCCGGCGGATGCGAGCTCGCGCGCGATCTTGAGACGCTGGGCTTCGCCGCCCGACAGCGTCGTCGCCGGTTGCCCGAGCCGCAGATAGCCGAGTCCGACTTGCTGCAGGTACCAGAGGCAACGGGCCAAGCGCGCGTGACGATGAAGCCGCTTGATCGCCTCGTCCACGGTCCACTCGAGTGCCCGGGCGATGCTCGCGCCCTGGAGTTTGACCTCGAGCACGTCGCGCTTGAAGCGCGAGCCGCCGCACACGTCGCACGGCACGAAGACGTTCGCCAGGAAGACCATCTCGATCAGCACATGGCCGGCGCCTTCGCAGGCTTCGCAGCGCCCGCCCGCGACATTGAACGAGAACGTGCTCGGCTCGTAGCCTCGCGCCCGCGCCAACGCCTCGCCTGCAAACAGCGCGCGCAGCTCGTCGAATGCCTTGACGTACGTCACCGGATTGGATCGTGGTGTCCGGCCGATGGGCGCCTGATCAATAAGGACGACATCCTCGAGGTACTCCGAGCCTTTGAGCCCGGCGATCTCGCCCACCGGCTCACCGAGATGTTGCTTGGCGCTGTGCTCGCCGCGCAGTCGTCGTTCGAGCTGCCGGTACAGCACGTCGTGGACGAGCGTGGACTTTCCCGAACCCGAGACTCCCGTCACGGCGGTAAGCGTCCCGAGAGGAATGCGGACATCAACGCCCTGCAGGTTGTGGAGACGCGCACCCGTGACTTCGAGCCAGCGCACCGCGGGCCGGCGAGCCGACGGCACACCGATGCGCTTTTCGCCTGAGAGGTACTGCCCCGTGAGCGTGCCGGCTTCGCACACGGCGGCCGCCGGACCTTGATAGACGAGCTGCCCACCAGCCTCGCCGCTCGCGGGACCGAGCTCGACCATCCAGCTGGCGGCGCGCATCGCGGCCGGATCGTGCTCGACAACGACGACGGTGTTGCCGGCATCGGAAAGCTTCCGCAAGAGTCCGAGCAGCCGATCCATGTCGGCGGGGTGGAGGCCGATCGACGGCTCGTCCAGGACGTACAGTGTATCGACCAGGCGCGAGCCGAGGGCGTTCGAGAGCGCGATGCGCTGAGCCTCGCCTCCCGAGAGAGTGCGCGTTTGGCGGTCGAGCGTGAGATAGCCCAGGCCGACGTCGTTGACGAACCCGACGCGCGCGCGCAGCTCGCCGAGAATGTGGTTCGCGACGGTCTGCTGAAATGCCGGCAGCTCGAGGCGCTCGAGCCATGTGGCCAACTCCGTAGCGGTCAGCGCGGCGGCTTCGGCGATCGTTTTTCCCGCGACACGCACGGCCAACGACCCCGGTTTGAGCCGCGCCCCATTGCATGCGGGGCACGTCTTTGCGAGCTGATACTGCCGCAAGAACACGCGGATGTACTGCTTGTAGCGCTTGTCCTCCAGCCGCTCGAGGAAAGGGAAGATGCCGAGATAGCGGCCGCCCTTGTTCTGGAGCAGGAATTGCCGGTCCCGCGGCGCGATGTCCTCCCAGGACGTGTCCAGGCCAATGCCGCGCGCGCGCGCCGTCTCGCGCAGCAGCCGGCGCCGTCCCTCATAGCGGGGCTTGGTCCACGGGTCGAGGGCGCCGCGCGCGAGCGAGCGGCGCGGATCCGGGACAATCAAGGACTCGTCGTACTCGAGGACCGCCCCAAAGCCGTTGCAGGTGGGACACGCACCGCGGGGGTTATTAAAGGAAAAGAGGGTGGGTGTGAGCACGGGCGCCGCGGTCCCGCACGCGGAGCACGCTGGATGCTCGGAGAAGCGGCGGCGGTCGCCATTGTTCAGTGCGACGGCGATTCCTTCTCCTTCGCTGAACGCAGTCGCGACAGCGTCCGCAAGCCTGCCTCGGTTCTCGTCGGTCAGAGCAATTCGATCCACCAGGACGAGCACTTCTTTTCCAGATCGAACACGCTGCTCGGCGCCTTCTTCATCGAGACGAACTGTCTCGCCGTCGACTTGCGCCCGAACAAAACCCGCGGCGCGCAGCTGAGCGGCGATTTCAACATCGGGACGGTGTGCTGATTGTGGCAAGGGGAACGACACGAGGAGCGGCAATTCCGCATTCCGCATTCCGCAATCCGCAATCACGGCATCCACAACTTCCTGAACCGTATCCCGCTTGACCCCCGCGCCGCATTGCAGACACGTCTGCGCGCCCGCGCGGGCCCACAGCAGCCTGAGGAAATCGGCAATTTCCGTGGCCGTACCGACCGTCGAGCGGCTCGACGTCGTGGGGTTCTTCTGTTCGATCGCGACGGCCGGAGACAGTCCCTCCATCGCGTCGACCAGGGGCTTTGGCATCCGCTCGAGGAACTGCTTGGCATAGGTCGACAGCGATTCGATATAGCGCCGCTGCCCCTCGGCATAGAGCGTGTCGAACGCCAGGGAGCTCTTGCCCGAGCCCGAGGGCCCGGTGACGACCGACAGCGCCGCCCGAGGGAACTCGACGGTGATGCCCTTCAGATTGTGCTGGCGTACGTTGCGGAGAATGATGCGTTGCGGAGGCGCAGGCATAACTCGCAAAGATAACTAAGACCGCCACCCTACCCAAAGCCACGAATCTCTCCTAGTTTCGCGGGCGTGGCGCTCGCCCTGACCCCGCGGCTCCTTCGTCGTGGCCTGGAGCTCTTTGCCCTCATCTCCCTCTGCGGAGTCGGACTCCTCGTCGGCTATTACGTCGTTTTCAAGGGCGATCGCGTCGACGTTTTTCTTTCCCCCTTCCTCCGGCTGCATTGGGGCTGGTTCGTTGTAGGCCTCTGCCTCGCATCGATGGACTGGGTAGGCGGCGGCCTGCGACTGTGGGTCTGCACCCGCCACGTGTATCCCCAGGTCAGGCTCCGCGACATGATTCTGGCCGGTGGCTTCGGCGCCTGGGGAGCCTACCTCACGCCGTTTCAGTCGGGCTCCGCCCCGATGTCCATGTGGGTCATGAAGCGCGCCGGAGTGCCGGTCCCCATCGCCCTCAGCTCGATTTTCGTCACCTTCATCGCGACCGTAGGGTTTTTTGCGATTGCGGGACCCCTGGCCGTGTGGTTCGGGGCGGGGAAGTCGCTGTCGCAACACGGCATCGTCCTTGGCATCACCTTATACGACCTCTTCAAGACCAGCCTGTCGATCTTCGGGGTCATCGGCTTGCTGATGCTGGTCGCGATCATAGCGCCCGGAATGGTGAAGCGGTTCATTCAGCGGCTGGCCGTCCGGATCGGCCGGCGGAGTCCGAAGGCCGCTGCGCGGATGGAGAGGTTGTCGGCGGGGGTTGATCACGCGCACGACTGTATGGTCGCCTTCGGCTCTGCCAAAGGGCTGGTCACGCTCCTGTTGGCGATTGTGATCTCGGCACCATCGCACGCCAACAAACTGCTGGCCGGGTACGTCGCGCTACGCGTGCTCGGTGTGCCGGCGGACTTTACCGACATCCTCCTGCTGCAGACGCTGATTTCCTTCCTGTTGTATTTCGCGCCCACGCCGGGAGGATCGGGGCTCGCGGAGTTGACCTCGGCTGCCGTCATGTCGATCTACGTTCCGCGCGAGTTGACGCCGAGCTACACGTTGATCTGGCGATTCATCAACAGCTATGCGACGGTGATCGTCGGAGCGTTGATCTTTTGGTACTGGCTGCGCAACGGTCTGATCGGACGTGAAGAATCCGTGGGGATCAGCTAACCTCAGCTTCCTTGCCCGGGTATACGCCGAGGCGTAACTTCACCGCCTGGCCATAGATACGGGAGCACACCTGCATGGCGTTGCTTGAAATGGGAGGGAAGCGCTTCACGCTCCCACAAGGGGAGGTGCTGCTCGGTGCCGATCCTGGCAGCGCAGTCCCGTTGGTCTTCCCCGGTGTGCTTCCCAAACATGCGAAACTAAAATCCTTGCCAGACGGTCAGTTCGTCATTTCCAAAGCCGTCCCTGAGGCTGAGGTCCTGATCAACGGGGTCCGCCTGGGCGCCGAGCCGACGCCGCTGCTCCACGGCGACAAGGTTGAGGTAGCCGGGCAAGAGCTGACGTTCGTAGACGAACGCCGCAGCGGCAGTACCCAGTACGTCCAGGCGATGAACCTGCCCCAAGCCATGGCGCAGGCCAAGGCGGAAGCCAAGGGAGGCAAGGCCACCACGAATACCGGCGGCCGCGTCGTGTCGCTCACGGACGGCCGCGAATACGCCATCACCGGTGCGTCGCTCGTGTTCGGACGCGACGCGTCCTGCGACGTCGTGGTCCCAGGCAAGGACGTGTCGCGTCGTCACGCTGAGATCGTACAGACGCCCAAGGGCTATCTCGTGGTCGATTCCAGCACGAACGGGACGTCGGTCAACGACGTCCGCATCGAGGGACAGCGGCTCCTGGCTCGCGCCGATGTGCTCACCATTGGGGAAGAAAAATTCCGGTTCTACGCCGATACGGCAGCAGCCCCGCCGCCGTCTCCGCCGCAAAACCCTCAACCGGGGCCGGCCGCTAACATCCCCGCGCCTGCCGTGCCCCCTGTTCCGCCCACGAGGGGTGAGGTCTCGAAACTGCGCGAGACGGTGCATGGCCCGTCACCGAAGCAGAACCCGCCGACAGCGTCTGGCCGTCCCTCCGCCGCTCCGCTGGCCAGTTTCCTGGTCCGCGGCGGTAGCCTGAAGGGTGAGCGTCTGAGTGTGAAGACGCCGATCGTCAATATCGGACGAGCGGACTACAACGATATCGTTATCCCGGATGAATCCGTCTCGACGAGCCATGCGAAGCTCCAGCGTCGCGAAGGCGTATGGGTATTGGTAGACCTCGATTCCACGAACGGGACGTTCATCGACGGCGACCAGATCAAGGGGGAGTCGCCGCTCGCGCCGGGTGTGACGGTCCGGTTCGGCGAGATCGCGACGGTCTTCGAGCCCACCGACGACGGCGAGGCTGTAGCAAAGGGTGGGGGAACCCGCGTGATGGAAGTATTGACGATGTCGCCGCAACCACCAAAACCGGCGGTGGCGAAACCGGCGGCGGCGAAACCCCCTGTTCCGGCCAAGGCGCCGGTGAAACGCGCGCCGGTGGCGCAACAGCAGGAGAAAAAGGGCAAAGGGTGCGGGAGCAGCGCAGCGGTGCTTCTGCTCGGGATGGTCGGACTGGTATACTGGTTTCTCAACTAAACACACGTGCACATCACTTCCGCGGGCCGCTCGGACGTCGGGGTCATCCGGTCGGGGAATGAAGACAGCTTCCGCATGATCCCCGACCGGGGGATTTTTGTCGTGGCTGACGGCATGGGCGGGCACGCCGCGGGTGAAGTCGCGAGCGACATGGCCGTCCACATTGTCGCCGACGAGATCCATTCGCTCAAAGGCCTGACCGATCAGCAGGTCGCAGACCGGATGCGGGCCGCGATTCGGACGGCCAACGGCCAGATCTTTCAGCGGACGCTCACCGAGCACGACAAACGCGGCATGGGCACGACGGTCACCGCGCTCACACTCTTCAGCACGCGGTTCTTGATCGGTCAGGTGGGCGACAGCCGCGCCTACCTGCTGCGCGACGGCAAGCTCAGCCAGCTCACGAAAGATCACTCCTACGTGCAGGAGCAGGTGGACGCCGGCTACCTGACGCCGGAGCAGGCGCGCACGCATCCGTACAGCAACGTGATCACGCGCTGCGTTGGGGCGAACAGCGACGTCATGCCCGACATCTACACCGGGGCGGTCAGGACGCGCGACGTCTTCTTACTGGCGTCCGACGGGTTGACCGGGATGCTGGAGGATTATCAGCTGGCGGAGCTCCTTTCGCCGGACCGCATGCCTGAAGACGAAGTGGATGCCCTCATCGGGGAAGCGAACCGGCACGGCGGGCTGGACAACATCACCGCGATCATCGTGCGCGTGGATTCCATCGACTCGCCGCCGGAGGACGACGTTACGACGCAGCAGAATCCGGCCGGCCGGCGCTAACCGCGGCCACGGACCAGCGGACCACCCAGGAGTCGCGCGGCCACTTCTTCGCGCGGCACCGTCACCAACTCGATCACGACTCGCGCCGGGACTTCCGCCGGCTCCAGCACGAACACGCGCAACCGCTGCGCCGCGCGATGCAGCTCGGCCGCGACACGCGGCAGGCCCAGGGCGTCGAGTCCCGGCAACGACACGTCGAACATGTCGGGTTTCGAGGGAAAATCGAGAAACAGCTTATCGGGCGTGAGACCGAGCTCGCGCGCGAGCCGCTCCTCGACGCGCTCCAGCAGCTCGGGATCCCGGGACGGCCAGTCGTAGGTCTGGGCCGGCAATTCAGTGGCTGGAATATCGAGTGCGCGCTTGGCGAGCCGGCGTTCGCGCAGCGCCCGCGCGAGGCCCGTTTGATCGCGCTGCAACAGTTCGTGACTCAATCCGTCGTCGGTGGCCACGGCGATGTCGTCCGGCGTCACTCGGCGTGCGGCGATCGCACGGCGCACCAGCCGCTTGAACATGGCGGTGGCACTGCGCACCGCGTGATGCCAATAGACGTTGCGATACATCTGGTACTTCGCGAACAGCAGCGACTCGAGCGCTGCGAAGCCCTTCGAATGCAGCCGCACACCCTCTGGCGAGATCGTAAGCGACGTGAGCAGCCGGTCCACGTCGACGACGCCGTAGGGCACGCCACACATCTTGGCGTCGCGCGAGAGGTAGTCGAGCTTGTCGACGTCGATCGAGCCCGAGATGAGCGCCGCCAGCGGCGCCGTGCTCGTTCCCTGGATCAGCTCGAGCAGCGCCTCGGCGGGAACGTCCAGGGTCTCGAGCGCCGCGGCCAGCGCGCCGTGCGAGAGGTGGCGTGCGGCGAGAATCTCGTGATGCGGCAGGCCCGCTTCTTCGAGCGCGTGTGAGAACGGATAGTGGCCGATGTCGTGCAGGAGCGCCGCCAGCCGAATCACGCGATCCTGGCTGGCCCGGCAGGCGAGATGGTAGGCGCCGAGCGCATGCTCGAAGCGCGTGTGGGTCGCGCCCGGATAGACGAGGAATGCGTGCCCGAGTTGCCGGACGTAGCGGAGTCGCTGAAAGGCCGGCGTATCGATGACTGCGAGGGCCTCGGCCTCGAGGCGGATATTGTTCCAGAGCGGGTCGCGAACGACCTCGAAAGACAAGCGGAGCTAGGGGCTGGCGGGGCCGGCGTTCCGGACGGCCGCGGTGACGGCATCCGCGAATTGCTCGAAGTTCTTGCGGAACAGCGCCGTGAGCTTCTTCGCCTGGGCGTCGTACGCCGCGGCGTCACTCCACGTCGCGCGCGGATCGAGGATCCTGTCGGGGACACCGGCGATCTTCGTGGGCACCTCGAGTCCGAACACCGCGTCTTTCCGCGTCGCAACCGTGTCGAGCTCTCCCGCCAGCGCGGCGCGAATCATGGCGCGCGTGCTCTTCAAGTCCATGCGCTGCCCGACGCCGTAGGGCCCGCCGGTCCAGCCGGTGTTCACGAGCCAGCACCGCACGTTGTGCCGCGCGATCCGCTCGCCCAGCATCTTCGCATACACCGTGGGATGCAGTGGAAGAAACGGTGCACCGAAACAGGCCGAGAACGTTTCTTTGGGTTCGGTCACGCCGCGCTCGGTTCCCGCGACTTTGGCCGTATAGCCGGAGAGGAAGTGATACATCGCCTGGTCCGGCACGAGTTTCGCGATCGGCGGCATTACGCCGAACGCGTCACACGTCAGGAAGACGATATGGGCCGGATGGCCGGCCATGCCTTCCGGCACGTGGTTCGGGATGTAGTGGATGGGATATGAGGCCCGCGTGTTTTCCGTGATGCGCTGCGAATTCAGGTCGAGGATGCCGCGCTCATTCACGTCCACATTCTCGAGCACGGTCCCGAACATTTCGGTGGTCGCGTGGATTTCGGGTTCGCCCTCTCGCGACAGCCGAATCACTTTTGCGTAGCAGCCGCCTTCAAAGTTGAAGATGCCGTCGTCCGACCAGCCATGCTCGTCATCGCCGATCAGCCGGCGCTGCGGGTCCGCCGAGAGTGTCGTCTTCCCGGTGCCGGACAGCCCGAAGAACAGCGCGCAGTCGCCCTGCTTGCCGACGTTGGCGGAGCAGTGCATCGGGAGCACGCCTTCCAGCGGCAACAGATAGTTGAGGACGCTGAAGATCGACTTCTTGAGCTCGCCGGCGTAGCGCGTGCCGCCAATCAGGATCGTCCGCTGCGCGAAACTCACGATGATGAAGGTGCCCGACTTGGTGCCGTGGAGGGCGGGATCTGCCTGGAATTCGGGTGCGTGCAGGACTTCGAATTCCGGCTCGAATCGGCCTAAATCGCCGTCGGCAGGACGCAGGAACATGTTGTAGACGAATAGCGTGTGCCACGCGTTCGGCGAGAAAAACCGAATCGGAAGGCGGAACGACGGATCGGCGCCCGCATACACATCGCGCACGAACAATTCCTGCTCGGCGAGGTGCGCTTCGACGTCGGCCTTCAGCCGCTCGAACTTCTCTGGGGCGATGGGCTGGTTGACTTTGCCCCACCAGATCTGGCCGTGCGATTCCGGCTCCTGCACGAGGAACTTGTCGTTGGGACTGCGGCCGGTGTGGGGTGACGTCACGGCGCAAAACGGCCCGTCCTTCGCCACCACGCCTTCGCGGCGGCGCAATGCGTGCTCGTACAGCTGCGACGGCGTCAGATTCCGGTAGACACGTTGCTCGGTTGAGATGCCCATTCGCTATTTGGTTGGCCGCGCCAGGCGGCGATGTTCAACGGCGTCGATGGCGGCGATGACCGCCATATTCACGATGTCCGGGACCTCCGACAACCTTTGCAAGACATGGACCGGACGAGCCATTCCCACAAGGATGGGCCCGATCGCCTGCGCGTCGCCGAGCCGCGCCAGCAGCTTGTAGGCGATGTTCGCAGCGTTCAAGTCCGGAAAAATCAACACGTTAGCCGGCCCGCGCAGCTTCGCGAAGGGATACACCTTCGTCAGGATTCGTTCCACCACCGCCGTGTCGGCCTGCATCTCGCCATCCACCTGCAAATCGGGCTCGCGTGCGTGCAATAGTGCGACGGCATGCTGCACTTTCGCGGCAGAAGGGTGCTTCACCGACCCGAAGTTCGAAAATGAGAGCAGGGCGACCCGCGGCTCGATGCCGAGCCGCGCGACGAATTTCGCGGTCGCGGTCGCGATCTCGGCCAGCGTCCCTGCGTCCGGATCGATGTTCACCGTCGTGTCCGCAAAGAAGAACGTCTGCTGGCGGAAGATCATCATGTAGATGCCGCTGACGACTTTGCGTCCAGGCTCGACGCCGATCACCTCGAGTGCAGGGCGAATCGAATCGGGGTAATCGATTACTTCTCCCGCAACCAAGGCATCCGTTCGACCGGCTCTCAGCAGCAGCAAGCCGTAGTAGATCGGATCGAGCACGCGCTCCTTGGCTTCGCGCAGCGTGATCCCGCGCCGGCGCCGGCGCTGCCACAACTCCTCGGCAAGCTCGTCGCGGTCGGCGGCGAGCCGCGGGTTCATCAGCTCGATGTCCTCGAGCGTCAGCGATGCGTCGTCGGCCTGGCGGCGAATCGCGTCGAGGTCGCCGAGCAGGATGGGGCGCGCGATTCCTTCGTCGGCGAGTATGCGGGCGGCGCGCAGGATGCGCGGGTCGTCGCCTTCGGGAAAGACGATGCTGGGCGGGTCTTGCTGCGCGCGCGTGATGAGCCCGCGCATCACCTGCCGCTCCGGACCGAGTCGCGCGTCCAACTCGGCGCGGTACGCTTCGACATCGATGATGTGGCCCGCGATCCCGGAGGCCACCGCGGCCCACGCCACCGCCGGCGCAACCCAGAGCAACACGCGTGGATCGAACGGCTTGGGAATGAGGTAGTCGGGGCCGAATCTCAGCTTCTCGACCCCGTACGCGCGCGTCACCGATTCGGGGACTTCTTCTTTGGCGAGCGCCGCGAGCGCGCGGGTCGCGGCCATCTTCATCTCTTCGTTGATCTGCTTGGCGCGGACGTCGAGCGCGCCGCGGAAGATGAAAGGGAAGCCGAGCACATTGTTGACCTGATTCGGAAAATCAGAACGGCCCGTCGCGACGATCGCATCGGGCCGAGCCTTGATCGCCTCGTCGGGCATGATCTCGGGCGTGGGATTGGCGAGCGCGAAAATTACCGGCTTCTTCGACATGCCTTGCAGCATGTCGCCAGTGACGATACCGCCGACCGACAGACCGACGAACACGTCCGCCCCCTGCAACGCCTCGGCAAGATTCTTCGCCTTCGTCTCCGCGGCGAAGCGCTGCTTGAATTCATCGAGGTCGTCGCGGCCTGTGGTGATCACGCCTTTGTGATCGGCCATGATGATGTTTTCGCGTTTCACCCCGAGGCGCACGTAGTGCTCGGCGGTGGCGATGGCGGCGGCGCCCGCGCCGGCGAACACGATCTTGACCTTGCCGAGGTCCTTCTTGACGATCTCGAGCGCATTGAGGAGCGCGGCGCCCGAGATGATCGCCGTCCCATGCTGGTCGTCATGGAAGACGGGGATGTTGAGCGTCTCGCGCAGCTTCTGTTCGATATAGAAGCAATCGGGCGAGCGCACGTCTTCGAGGTTGATCCCGCCTACCGTCGGCTCGAGGAGCTGGCAAAACCGGATCACGTCCTCCGGCTTCTCCGAGCCGACTTCCAGATCGAAGACGTCGATGTCCGCGAATGTCTTGAAGAGAATGCCTTTGCCTTCCATCACCGGCTTGCCGGCAAGCGCGCCGATGTTGCCGAGCCCGAGGACCGCGGTCCCGTTCGAGACGACGGCGACGAGGTTGCCCTTGCTCGTGTAGCGGTACGCCTCGTCGGGATTCTTCTGGATTTCGAGGCACGGCTCCGCCACGCCGGGCGTGTATGCGAGCGAGAGGTCGCGCTGATCCTTGAACGGCTTGGTCGGAGTGACCTGGATCTTCCCAGGCCGGCCCTGCGCGTGATAGTCGAGGGCCTCCTGACGACGGCTCGGAGGCGTGGCGGAGGGGGCCAGCAGAAGTCCTTTTTGGAGAAGGGGTTATGCTAAGGTGCCGATCACCGTGATGTCAAGCAGCGTATCCGCGGGTATCAAGCCGAGGTCGCACAACACCGCTGTTCACCACTGAAATCATGGGGAGTTCATGAACGTCCGACACCTTGTCCTGACCTGTGCCGGGGCATCCGTGCTTGCCGGTTGCAGCGATGCATCCGCCGGTCCCGGCCTGCCGTCGTGCGGAGGGACTGGGACGCCGCTCTCGCTTGCCGCTGCCCAATACTCATCGGTGAATCCCGCCACAGACTCAGGTTGCGTCACATTCGCCGCGAACAGCTCGGCGGACACCGCGGAGTACCTGGTGCTCCCGTGGTCAGTCGGAGGTCTGCAGCAGTCGGCAGCGTTCACGCTGCAATCGGCATCGCCGTCGGCGAGTCTCATGGCCGCCACGCGCCTGTCCGGGTTGGCAGCGGCCAGGCGGGGCGCGACGCCGGTCGCATTCGATCATTTCCTCCGTGAGCTGGGACGGAGCCGGCGCTATCCGGTTTTCGGTCCTACGCTCGCGGCGGCAACCTCAGCCCCGCAGCGCGATGTGATCGCGGCTCCTCCGACAGTGGGAGACAAGCACTCCTTCAAGGTCTGTGCGAACATGAGTTGCTCGACGCTCAGCAACGTTGGTGCGGTCGCGCGTTCGGTCGGTCAGCACATCGCGATTTACATCGATACGCTCGCGCCCGCGCCGGGTCTTCCGCAGAGCGACCTCGATTCGCTGCGCGACGTGTTCGACACACGTCTGTATCCGCTCGACACGGTGAGATTCGGCAATGTCTCCGACATCGATGCCAACAGCGTCGTGATCGTGTTGATGACGAACCAGGTGAACAAGCTCATCCCGAAATCGCAGTGTGCGAGTGGATTCATCGCGGGCTTCTTCTTTCCCGGCGACCTCGCCCCGGGGGGGATTTCGGCCCAATACAACAATGGGGAAATCTTCTATTCGATTGTCGCGGACTCCCTGGGGACGTTGAGCTGTGCCCACACCAACGACGACGTCAATTTCTTCACGCCGGTGACGTTCACCCATGAGTTCCAGCACATGATCAACTTCGTGGAACATGTGCTCCACAGGAATGGCGACTCGGAAGACGGCTGGCTGGACGAGGGCTTGTCGAAGTATGCGGAGGAGATTGCCGGGCGGAGCTTTGGCGACAATGCCCACTTTAGCCAATTCGCCATCGGTGACGTCCTCGATGCGAACGACTATCTCCAGGCTCCGGGCGATGTTCCTCTGATGATTCCGGCGGATACGGGCACCTTAGCGATGGTCGGCGCGAGCTGGCTGTTCACCCGGTACATCGTCGATCAGTTTGGCGACTCGCTGCCCGGGAAGCTCGTCCGAACCGCGTTAAGCGGGGTCAATAACATCGCGACCCAGACTGGTCAGCCCTTTGATCAGACGGTGATGCGCTGGTCCTTCGCGAACTGGGTCGACAATCTGCCGGGCTTCACGTCGCCGCCCGAGCTCCAGTACACCTCGTGGAATTTCAGGCATACGTTCGACACGCTGTACGTGCAAGATCCGCGAGACTTTCCAACTCCCTATCCGCTCGCGCCCACGGTCGCGGGCACCAATACCGTCAATATCACCGGCACGCTGTGGTCCGGTTCCGGCGAATACGTGCGCGTGATGCAGCCGCCGCACAGCGCGGAGTTTACGCTTCGTCTGAGTGCGCCGGGCGGCGGTGTGGTGTCCGCGTCCGTCCAGCCGCGCTTAAACGTTCTGCGGATTCGCTGAGGCGCCTCGGCCGCCAACGCCGAGCTTGCGGAGCACGGCCGCGCCCACGAGCAACAGGCCGTACATGCAGACAACGAGGGGCCCCGTCGGAAGATCCTTGGTATAGGATAGCCAGAGACCCAGGATCGAGGCGAGGGCCCCCGAGCTCCACGAGATGATCGTGAGCTTGCGCTTGTCAGCCGTAAACAGATTCGCGATGACCGCCGGGACAACCAGGAAGCTGAACACCATCAAGACACCCGCGATCGGCACCGCCAGAGTAATGACCACGCCGAACGACAAATAAAACACGAAGTCCCACATCCGGATCTGCCAGCCCTGCGCCTCTGCCTCGGCCGGGTGGAACGAGATCGTGAGGAAGCGGCGGCGCAGTGCCCAGTGAAACACGCCCAGCGCCGCGTAGACCAGCGCGAGCTTCTTGATCGTCGACCACGTCACCCAGAGCAGGCTGCCGACCAGGGTCTTCTCGACGGCCTCGCCGCCGCCGGGGACCTTGTTGGCCACCAGGACGGCGGCCGCCGAGGCTACGACGTAGACGATTCCGATGAAGGCCTCCTGCGGGACGCGGCCTCCACCACCGCCGCCATGGACCGACGAGCGGGTGAGCGCGAACAGAAACGCGCCCACGGCTGTCATCAGCAACGCAAACACGAAGG
Source organism: Gemmatimonadota bacterium (assembly GCA_003221035.1). Taxonomy (GTDB): domain Bacteria; phylum Gemmatimonadota; class Gemmatimonadetes; order Gemmatimonadales; family GWC2-71-9; genus 20CM-2-65-7. The sequence continues at coordinate 51,568 of QHUB01000015.1, read as the reverse complement.
TCATCGGCGAATCCGGCGACACGTGAAACAGCAGCGCCGAGAGGCTGCCCAGCGCCGCCATCTGCGCGAGCGAGAGGTCCACGAAGATGACCTCCCGCGCGATCACGTGGAGCCCGAGATACGACAACATCGCGACCAGGATCATGCACGCCACGAATGGCGGCAACATCAGCTCCAGGCCGCTCACGGAACGTCCTTCGCGCTGCTGCCGCCGAAGGCTTGAGCCAGCTCGTTCACCCAGAGGTTCACGAGATCGGTATAGGTGTTCACGCCCGCCTGGCCTCCGGTGTTGGACGGCACGATGATCGCCTTCGCTCCCGTGCGCTGGGCGACGTCCATGACCTGGTCACGGTCATAGTAATTCGTCGACAGCAGCACCTGGATGTGCTGGTCCCGCATCGCCGTGATGATTTCCTGCACGTGACGGGGCGTCGGTGGAATCCCGGGCTTCGGCTCGATGTAATCGAAGCAGCTCACCTGGAACTCGCGGGAGAAATAGTCCCATTCCTTGTGATAGCACGCCACGAGCTTGCCGCGGAACGGCATGCCCTGTTTGAGCCAACCACCCAGGTGATTGATCAGCGGCGCGCCCTGGTATTTCTGCTGATTCAGGAAGGTGAACAGCTTCCCCTGCCGGTCGAGATCGGCGAGCTGGTCGCCGCCGATCAGCTTCACGAGGTCTTCACCGAACAGCGCGCGATACGTGCGGTCCTCGAAATCCTTCTCGCGCTGGGTGAAATACTCGGCGTCCTGCGGATCGACCCGCTTCAGGCCGCGCAGGATGTTGCGCGCGATGAGCACCGCGTTGAGCGGGTCGGTCCAGATGTGCGGGTTGCCGTACACGTGGATGTCGCCCTGCGCGCGCGACACGTTGGTGGGGATATCGAGCAGCGGCAGGCCCTGATAGGCGGCGACGTAGCCCGGGCCCCCTTCGGTGATGCGCGGATTGTTGGCCTTGTCGAGCAAAGCGGGGACCCACAGCTCGAGATCGAGGCCTGTGGTCACGAACAAGTCCGCCTGCGCCAGCGTGGGCACGAAGCTCGGCTTCGGCTGGACGTAGTGCGGGTTTTCGTCGCCGACGGCGATCGAGCTGACCTTTCCGCGATCGCCGACGATTTCGGTGGCGATCGCCGCGTACGTGGTCAGCGAAGTGACGACCTTGACCGGCGCCGCTGTGCGTGCGGCGGGCACCGTGCCGTCGTGCAAGCCGAGGATGAGCAAGAGGATTGTGGTAAGCATGTCAGTATGTCTCGTGTTTATGAGGTCCGATGGCCCAGACTACCTGGAGCGCGAACTGATTGGTCGCGTTCGCACCCGGCAGCTTCTCCCATTGATATTGACCACGCAGGAACACCCACTCGCTCTGCCACATCGTGAGCGACGGAATGACCTGTCGTGTGATTTCACCAAACAGGGGTGACTCGACGTAGTTGAGTGCAACGCCGGCGATCCAGCGCTGATCCAGCTTGTAGGTCGAGCTGACGTAGCCGCCGAGGCGCGTCGGCCCCGTGCCTGACAGCTCTTTGCGCAATGCCAGCAGCTCGCCGCGAAGCGTCCATTCGCGATACAGCGCCCGCGCGGGCGGCCGCCACGTGATGCGAAAATCGAGTCCACCCACGGTCGTCCGCATCGCGGAATCGGGATTGGTCCCGTAGAGGATGCTTCCGCCGAGTTGTGCGTAGGTCGAGTGGTTGATCTGCCAAAAGTTGAGCAGATGGGCGAGATAGGTCGGCCGGCCGCTCCCGCCAAAGAGCTCGTCGTCGCTGGAGCTGCGTGTGACTTGCAGCGTCAGCTCATGCGTCCCGAATCCTCCAAACGCCCGGTACAGCGAGAGGCCGGTACCGGCGAGACCGTCCGGCCCGAGGTAGGTGCGAATCGCGAGCGGGTATTCGGTCTCCGGCAACGCATGCAGATGCCAGCGGTTCAGCTCCCCGAACTGCTGGCGGTACTTGCCGATATCAAACCGGATATGGCCAGGCAGTCCGGTCCAGTATGCGTAGCCCTCCTCCACGCCGACGGCGTCATTCTCGAACGAGAGGAAGATCTTGGTGTGAGAATAGGGATCGAGCGCCGACTGAAATCCGACCTCGAACTCCCGAGGATCGAAGTTTTCGCTCTGTGTGCCGGACGTCGTCACATACGCCCGCACGTCGCCGGTGACGCCGATTTCGGGATTCAATTGCGACTGATTGCGCTCCCGGCCGACCGCTTGACCGAGTGTGTCGGCGCCGCGGCCGGTATCGCTCGCCCCACCAGATGCCTGAGCGGCCGCGGCACGCAATGCAGCCAGCTCGTCCCCAGGTGCCGCCGGTGGCGCGGAGGGAACCGGGCCCATGGTACGTAACAAGCTGTCCAGTCTGGCGCGCAGCTGCCGCACCTCGCGCGCGAGTGAATCCAATTGTCGCTGCGTCGGCTGTTGCGTCACCGCCTCGCCGGTCAGACACGCGGTCGCCAAGGCAACCGCGCCGAATACTCGTATGATGGTCACAAGCTCTCCTGTAAGTGCTCGAGCGATTCGAAGCTCCGCGATTGGAGCTTCGGCTACGTCAGGAGAGAGGCGCGGGGGGTGCTCGGGGCGGGGGAGTGTACTGCTCGGGATTCGCCGTGCGCTGGGCAGTCTGAGCCGGCGTGACACGGCGCGCAACCACTGGAGCCGGAAGCGCAAACACCTGCTGCGTGACGACGTGCGTGCTCGCGTAGTGGCAGAGCGCGCAGCGCATCTCATCGTGCAGGATGGCGCACCGCGCGTCGTGACTCGCCTCATATCCGGGAGGCTGGACGACCGCCTCGCGCGCGTGCGCGAGCGAGATCGCGCCGCCTCCCAGGGCCTGAATGACGAGTAGTATCGCGAGTGGAATCCGCCGCACCATAGTCCCCTTCATACGCCGGCCGTCATTCGATTGCTGCCGCGCCCATACGCGCGCAGGCGCCGCAGCATCCGCCGATCGTGCCGCAGCGGGTCATCCCGCTTCGGCGTCTCGATAATCTTAACGACTTGCACCAGATCGTGGTCGCGCATGATCCGCCGGAAGGGCTCGGGTCCGATCCGACCTTCGCCGATCCACTCGTGCCGGTCCACGCGAGAGCCCGCCGCCGCGCGGGAATCGTTGAGGTGCAAGCATTTAAGCAGATCGAACCCGATCACCCTGTCGAACTCCTCCCACAGGGCCTCGACGCGCGCCAAATCGTACCCGACGGCATGCAGATGTGCCGTGTCGAGGCAGAATGCGACGCGCGTCCGGATCTCGTCCGGCAGGGCATTGCGCAGCTCACGGAGCTCCTCGAACCGCGCGCCCAACGCGGTGCCGGATCCCGCCGTTCCTTCGATCCACACCTCCACGTCGCCCGGCACTGCGCTGAGACACTCGGCATACCCGCGCGCGTTGCGTTCGAGTCCGGCGGCGCGATCGTCGATGTAGTTGCCCGGATGCGAGACAACGGCGCGCAATCGCAACGCGCGCGAGCGCTCGAGCTCGTGCTTGAAGCTCGCGATGCTCCGCGCCCTGAGTTGCGGATCGGGTGACGCGAGATTGATGAGATAGCTGTCGTGCGCCACCACCGCGTCGAGTGCATGCCGTCTCACCTCGCTCCGGAATCGCTCCACCACGTCGGCGGCGATGATCGGCTCGCGCCACTGATTCGGCGTCTTGGTGAACAGCTGGATCGCCGTCGCCCGGAGCGCGCCGCCGCGCTGCGGTGCGTTCGCCACGCCGCCCTGACTCGAGACGTGCGCGCCGAGCATTACATCCCCTCGGTAAATGCGAGCCGCGAAATGAGCGGCACGAACCGCACTGCGCCGGCTTCGCGTTGCACGAGCTTGCCCGGCGCATCGGCGGGCCGTTCCAGGATGACCAGCTCTTGCGACGAGAGGTCACCGATGGGGATGATCAGGCGGCCACCAGGCGCGAGCTGCGCCGCGAGCGGCTCCGGCACTCGTGGCGCCGCGGCACCCACGATGATCCCGTCGAACGGCGCCTCCTCGGGCCAGCCCGCCGCGCCGTCGCCGAGCCGCGTTTCGATGTTCGTAAGGCCGAGGCGACGAAAGCGCTCTTCGGACTCGACGAGTAGATCGGGCAGGCGCTCGATCGTGAACACCTTTCCGGCGGACGCGATATAGGCCAGAATCGCGGCCTGGTAACCCGAGCCTGTGCCAATCTCGAGAATCCGGTCGGTCCGCGCGGGCCGCAGTCGTTCGGTCATGAGTGCGACGACATAGGGCTGGGAAATCGTCTGACCGTTACCGATGGGAAGCGGCGCGTCGCTGTAAGCCTCCGGACCGAGATGGGGCGGCAAGAACCACTCGCGGGGCGCCCAGCGCATCGCCACCAGCACGCGGGTGTCACGAATCCCACGGCCCGCCAGCTGCCGCATGACCATGCGCGTCCGCGATCCGAGCGTGTGCCGAGAGGGGCGTGCTTGCCGAGGCATGGGTGGAACTATACCCTGGGCCCGCCCGCTGGCGGAGGGAGCGCTCCAGCGGGCCACGAGTGCGGCGGCGCCCGACCGGATTGCGGTGGTGGGGGAGGCTTAGTCGAGCGTCTTGTGGAACCGGCGGACGGATAGCGCGATCAGGATCACCGCGAACGACGCCAGAATGACGATCTCCTTCCACAACTCCGGCACACCGACGCCTTTCAGCAGGATGCCTCGCAGCACCTTGAGAAAGTGCGTCAGCGGCAAGAACGCGCCGATCCACTGAAAGACCGCCGGCATGGCTTGGCGCGGGAACATGAACCCCGAGAGCAGGATGTTCGGCAGGACAAAAAAGAAGCTGGCCTGCATTGCCTGCTGCTGCGTGCGCACGAGCGTGGAAACGAACAATCCGAGCGCGAGGCTCGCCACTACGAACACGAGCGCGATGCCATAGAGCAGAAAGACATTCCCCGTCAGCGGAACGTCGAATACGAACCTGCCCAGCAGCAAAACCGTCGTCATTTGGATCAGGCCGACGCCCACATACGGCGCGATCTTGCCGAGCATCAGCTCGGTCTTGGTGATGGGCGTGACGATGAGTTGCTCGAGTGTGCCGCGCTCGCGCTCGCGCACGATCGCCATCGCGGTCACCAGCACCAGCGTGATGGTCAGAATCACACCCACCAGCCCCGGCACGATGTAGTTGGGACTGCGGAGGCCGGGGTTGTAGCGCGGCCGGACACGTGTCTCCAACGGCAGTGCCGGGCGGCGGGCGGCGGCCGAGAGAATAGCCAGATTGCGGACCTGGGCGACGCCGGCAGCGGCGGCGAGCGCCGCCTGCGACGACAACGGATCCGAGGCGTCGACGATCACTTGAATCGTCGCGGTCGTGCCGCGCGCCAGGTCGCGCGGAAAATCGTGTGGGATCGCAATCCCGGCTTGCGCGTCGCCGCGGGCGATCCAGGCGTCCATGCCGTCGCGCCCGTCAACATGCGCAACGATCCGGAAGTTTCCGGTATTCTCGAAGGCCGCGACCAGCTCGCGACTCGTGGGCGTGCGTGATTCATCGAGCACGACGGTGGGGATGTGCCGCACGTCGGTCTGGATCGCGAAGCCGAAGAGCAGCAGCTGAATCACCGGAATGCCCGTCATGATGCCGAGCGTGAGGCGGTCGCGGCGCATCTGGATGAACTCTTTGCGGAACATCGGGCCGAAGCGCTTCATGCCCTGGGCTCGGTTTCCTGTTCATCCCGTTCTTGCAGGATGATAAAGGCGTCCTCGAGGTCCTTGCCGCCGACCTGCTTGGCGACCTCGTCGGGCGTTCCGAGCGCGATCAGATGGCCCTGGCTCATCAGGCCGATGCGGGCACAGCGAGCCGCCTCGTCCATGTAGTGCGTCGTGACGATCACGGTCGTACCCTGTTCGGCGAGTGTCGTGATCGTGGTCCAAAACCCTTTGCGCGCGGCCGGATCTACGCCCGCGGTCGGCTCATCGAGGAACAGCACTGGTGGCTGATGCATCAGCGCGCACGCGAGACCCAGCCGCTGCTTCCACCCGCCCGAGAGCGTTCCTGCAAGCTGGTTTAGCCGCCGGCCCAGTCCGAGAAAGATCACGACGTCTGAGATGCGGCCGCGCCGGCCCGGACCCTCGAGTCCGTAAATGCCGGCGAAGAAATCCATGTTCTCAGCCACGGTCAGGTCTTCATATAACCCGAAGCGCTGCGACATGTAGCCGATGCGCTCTTTGATGAGGTCGGGCGATTTCCGGACGTCTACGCCGGCAACGATCGCGGTGCCCTCGGATGGCTCCATCAAGCCGCACAGCATTCGAATCGTCGTCGTCTTGCCCGAGCCGTTGGGGCCGAGCAGGCCGAAGACTTCGCCTTTGGCGATCGTGAGGTTCAGGTCGCGGACGGCGACAATCGGTCCAAAGCGCCGCGTGAGGTGCCGAGTTTCGACGGTGACCGCGGACTCGATCACGGCTCGAGCGGGATTTCCACACGCACCGGCATGCCGGCCTTGAGCCGCCCTCCCGCGCCGTCCGTGGCGACTTTGATGCCGAAGACGAGGTCGGCGCGCTCCCGTTCGGTCAACGCCGCGCGCGGCGTGAACTCGGCGCGCGAGGCGATTTCGCTGATCGTTCCCGCGAACCCCGTGTCGGGATAGCCGTCCACGCGGATCCGGACCGTCTGGCCCGTGCGCACGCGCGCGATGAACCGCTCGCCCACGAACGCCCTGATCCAGGGCGCGCGCACCACCCCGATCGAGACGACCGGCACACCAGCGGCGATGACTTCGCCGCGCTCGGCAAAGCGCGTGAGGATGATGCCATCGGCGGGCGCCACCAGCACGAGCTGATCGCGAATCGCTTCCGTCGCCTGCGCCGCAGCGCGGGCGGCCCGGGATTCACCGACCGATGCGCGCACCGACTGCAGCTTCGCGGCCGCGGCAGCGGCGGCTGATTGCAGCCGCTCGAGGTCCTGGGGTGAGGCGATCCCTTGCACCGCGAGCGCGCGGGTCCGCGCGAGCTCGTTCGCGCTGCGTTGGCTGTCGGCCTCGGCGGCGCGGATCTCGGCGGTCCGTGTCGACGCTGCCTCGGCGAGTGCGCGCCGCTGCTCGATCAGCTCGGCGAGACCGGGTTGCTCCAGAACAGCGACCGTGTCCCCGGCGCGCACCGAGTCGCCTTCATCCTTGAGGAGACGTTGCAGACGACCGGACGCGAACGGGCTGAGCCGCACCTCGCGGATCTCAACGGTGCCGGCAACGGTGAGTGTGTTGGAGGAGCCGGCGCACGCGGCGACGAGCGCCGCGAGCGCTAACGCCTGGAAGGTGACCTGGGCGCGCGCAACCAATTGCCGGGATCCAATGCGATGCCACCTTGGCCGCGGATTTCGAAGTGGAGATGCGGGCCCTCGTCGCTCGATTGCCCGCCCACGTGGCCGATCACCTGGGCTCGGGTCACCCGGTCGCCCTGATGTACGGTGGCGTCGTTCAGGTAGCCATAGAACGTGTAGTACCCGCCGCCGTGATCGATCAGCACAGAAGTCAGATACAAGCCGAGCGGACCCGCGAGACTCACCGTCCCGGCCGCGACCGCGCGAACCGCCGTCCCGACGGGCACCCTGATGCCGATCCCATGCCGCGGGATGCGCGTGTTGTTGGGGCCGGTCGTCATGCCGAACGGGTAGATGATCGAGCCCTCGACCGGCCAATCGAGTCCCCCGAGGTCGGCCGTCGTGATGGCGCCCGTCGTGGTGCTCGCGCCGCGCGATTCGGCTTCACGCCGCGCGCGCTCCAGCGCCTCGATCCTGTCGTTGAGCGACGTCTCGTCACGCTCGAGGCGCGACAAGCGTTGCTCGGCCTGCCGGGCGGTGCGGCGCGTTTCGCGCAGGTTCGTCTCACGCTCGTGCTGGAGCGTCAGATATCGTCCCAACTCGTCCGTGCGCTCGCTCCGTCGGCGGGCGAGCGTCTCCCGCGCGTCGACCAGCAGCTGCCGCTGCCGCGCGACGCGGTCGCGCAGCTTGTGCATGTCGTTCTTGAGCAGGACATCCTGGCGACTGACGAGGAACAGGTATTTGTAACGCGACAGGAGATCCCCAAAGCTCTCGGCGGCGAGCAGGACCTGCCAGCTGTAGAGCGGCCCACGTTTATAGATGTCGACGACGCGCCGCTCCAGCACCGCGCGCTTCTCGAGCAGCGCGTCCTCGGCGATCAGCAAATCGACCGTAATCTGGTCGATCTGGCCGCCAAGCCCCGTGATCTGGCGATCTAATTCGTTGACGATCCGGTTCGTGCTTTGCGTCTGTTGTTCGATGTTGGCGATTTCGTCAGACAGCGAGTGGGCCTGCGTGCGCAACCGCTCGAGCTCTTGCTCGACTTCGGAGCGCTCGCGCTTGATGCCCTCGAGCCGTTGCTGATTCTCCTGCATCTGCTGCTGGTAGGTGGGACGCTGCGCGGCCACAGACTGAGCAATGAGGAGAAGCACGACGCACGACGCACGACGCACGGCCGCTTTCATACGCGCTTGAGGTGCCGGCCCACACTGATGGTGCTTCCCAGCAGACCAATCAGCGCACCAAACGCCACGATCCCTGCTGCCTGTGCTTGCGTGAAGAACGAGGACTGGAGGAGGTAGCGGTCGATGAGCGCATAGGCGCCAAACGAGAGTCCAATCGCGACGAGCCCGCCCAGCAGCCCCTTGATGGCTCCCTGCAAAAGGAACGGACGTCGAATGAACCCGTCCGTGGCGCCCACGAGCCGCATGATCGCGATCTCGCGGCTGCGCTGCAGCACCGCCATGCGGATCGTCGTGCCGATGATGATGATCGCGACCACGGCAAACGCGGCCCCGACGATGATGCCGACCGCCGCGGCGAGGCCGCGCAGCCGGTCCAGCTTCTCCACCCAGTCGCGGCCAAAGCGCACGTCGTCTACGAATCCGAACCCGCGCAGTCGCTCGGCGACGGCGCTCACGTGATCGGTGTCGCGAAAGCCCGGTTTGAGCTTGATCTCGATCGAGGCGGGCAGCGGATTGCGCTCGAGCTCCTGCATGACGTCGCGCAGCTCGACCAGCTCGGCGCGCGCGCGGGCGAGCGCCTCATCCTCGGAAACGTAGTTGGCCGATTGAACCTCGGGAAACGCTTCGATGTCCTTGAGGGCTTGCGCCACGCCTTCGACGGGCGCGCCGGGGAGCAGGTAGGCGACGACCTCGACCCGCTCTTCGACGTCGCGCAGCGCATTCTGCAGGTTCACGACGACCAGCCCAAACAGTCCCAGCACGAACAGCGAAAACGCAATCGTTGTCACCGAGAGCACGGAGAGCAGCGGCGCGCGCTTGAACGTGAGGATCGCCTCGCGGAAGGTCAGGTTCACGGGGCGACCGCCTGGTCCCGGGGGGGGGCTGCGCCGCCGGTCTCATCCACGGAGGAGTCGTACACGAGCGCGCCCTCCTGCAGCTCGATGACGCGATACGGGGCCTGGCGAACCAGATCGAGATCGTGCGTCGCCATGACGACCGCGGTACCGCTGGCGTTGATGTCGCGCAGCAGCTGGAACACGCCTCGCGTCGCGCGCTCGTCGAGGTTGCCGGTCGGCTCGTCGGCCAGGAGTACCGTGGGCTCGTTGACGAGTGACCGCGCGATCGCGACGCGCTGTTGCTCGCCGCCCGAGAGCTCGCGCGGATAGGCCTGCGCCTTCGCCGCGAGGCCGACTTGCGTGAGCACGCGCATCACGCGCGCCGAAATCGTGGACGCCCGCGCCGCCGTGACCTCGAGCGCGAACGCGACGTTTTCCTCGGCGGTGCGGTCCTCGAGCAACCGGAAATCCTGGAACACGATGCCGAGCTTGCGGCGCAGCATCGGGACCTCGCGCGGGCGCATCTCGTTCACGTTGTAGCCTGAGACGCGCACCTCCCCGGACGTCGGCCGCTCCTCCGCGTAGATGAGTTTCATGACCGTGGATTTGCCGGCGCCGGAATGGCCGGTGAGAAACGCGAACTCGCCTTTGGCGACGTGAAAGGACACGTCCTTGAGCGCCAGGCCGCCCTTGGGGAAGGCCTTGAAGACGTTGGTGAACTTGATCATCTAGTGTCGCGCCAGGGCCTGGGCGAAGTCCGCGATGATGTCATCGGGATCCTCCAGTCCCAGGGAAAATCTCAAGAATCCGTCCGGGATGCCAGCCTGCGCGCGTTGCTCGGCGGTGAGACTGGCGTGTGAGGTGAGGCGCGGCTCGGAAACGAGCGTCTCGGTGCCGCCGAGGCTCGGGGCGTGCGCGGCGAGCGTGAGCGCCTTGAGGAACCGCTCGGCGGCGCGGACGCCGCCCTTCAGCTCGATCCCGAGCATCCCGCCGAAGCCGCCGAGAATGCGCGTGGACAGCTCGTGATCGGGGTGTGACGGCAGGCCGGGATAATGGACCTTGGAGATCGCGTCCTGCTTGGCGCACCACTGCGCGACCGCGAGACCGATCTCGTTGTGGCGCTGCACGCGCACGGCGAGGGTCCGCATCCCGCGGTCGATCAGCCAGGCCGCGAACGGATCGATGGCCTGACCCCAGACCTGCATCAGGCGGCGCACCTCGTCTACCACCTGGTCGGTGCCTGCGACCGCGCCCGCGATCACATCCGTGTGGCCGTTGATGTACTTGGTGGCGGAGTGAATGACGAGATCGGCCCCGTGCTCGAGCGGCCGGAAGTTCACCGGTGATGCGAATGTCGAGTCGACGATCAACGCGAGCCCTTCGGCCTTGCTGAGTGTCGCGACGGGCTCGAGGTCGATGACCCGCAGGAGCGGGTTCGTGGGCGTCTCGAGGAACAGCGCGCGTGTCGTCTTGCGCATCGCTTTTTTCCAGCTGCGCGACTGCGTCGGATTCACGAACGAGACGTCGATGCCGAGCTTGCCGAATTCTTCGCGGAACAGCCGGTGCACGCCGCCGTAGATCCACTCGCTCGCCAGCAGGTGATCGCCCGGCCGCAGCACGGCGAGATGCGCGAGCGCGACCGCGCCCATGCCGCTGGCGACGAACAGCGCCGCCTCCGCGCCCTCGAGCAGCGCGAGCTTTTTGCCGATGTCGAGCTGGTTCGGGTTGTTGCCGTAGCGGGTGTAGAGGACTTCGGCACTCGAGCCGACCGGATTTGTGAAGGTGGAGCTTTGGTAGAGCGGGGGAGCGACGGCCGACCAGTCGGCGCGCGCCTTGGGATCGCCGTGAATGGCGCGGGTGGACAGTCCCAGTCTGCGGCGTTTCATGCCGCGGTGAGTCTGATGGAGCCTCCCCCCCCCGGAATGCGTGCCGCCAGCCGCCGCTCGACCAGCTCATCGAGCAGTGCCGGAGCCGGCTCACTCGCGCCCAGCCCCTCGAGCACTCCGTCGGCGCGCTCACACAGCACGGCCAATCCCGCGCCGGTGAGCACCGGTTCGATTGCCTCGCGATGCGAGTCGGTCAGCCCGCGCAGCAGCAGTACTTTCACCTTGTCGCGCACCAGCTTGGCGACGATCTCATCAGCGCAGGAATAGTCGAGGCAGCCGACGCCCGTAAAATCCATCACGGCGATGGTACCTGGGGGAAGATCGCGCTCGATGTTTTCGCGAACCGCGCGGCCCGTGGGCCGCGTGACGAGGTCGGTATAGAAACCAGCGACCGACTGCTGCAGGACCGCCTGCACCATGATGTGTGGAATTATCACTTCTGCGACGACCCTTTCTCCGTCTCTTGCTCCGGAATGATGAGCAGGACCTGCGATCCCGGAAATGTCGGCAACCCGTCCTTCAACGGGACATCATCGTCCCAGCGCGGCACGATCGCGATCCGGGCGGAGCCGCTGCGAATCGCCACCTTGCCTTCCCAGCGGGCGAGATAGCGGCGAATCCCGGCGAGGCCCTGACCCCGACCCGGATCGCGAAACCGGCTGACACCCTGAATCAGCGCCGCCTCGAGCGCGGCGGCATCGCCCCAGCGCTCGCCGAACCGCTTCGCCTGCGTGGGCTCCAATGAATGCCGGAAGCCGACGCCCGCGTCTGCGACTGCAATCACGACCACGCGGCGCGCCAGCTTGCGCCGCCAGTTGTACGCCTGCACCGCAACCCAGCCGCCGGTGCCGGCGTGCTCCACAATATTCTGACAAGACTCCGAAAGCGCCATAGCGAATCCCATCGTCGCCTTCGGATCGAGTCCCAACTCCGAGATGAGAATCGCGGACGCGCGCTGCTGGATCGTGCTCACCACCGCGTGCACATCCTCGGCCGCGCGCACCGGCGTCACGGGGAGCAACACATCGCTCTCGGCAGCGACCTTCGCCTTCGGCACTTTCCCGTGGACTTCGAACAGCTCGGCCGCCTCACGGAAGAAACCCGCGCGCGCCCAGTAGCTCACCACGTCTGGATTCGCCGGCGCGGTGAGGAGCGGGCGCTCACCCTTGCGCGCGGCCGCTTCACCCGCGGCGAGCAGTCCGACCAGACCATAGGGCGAGGCCCACTCCGCGGCGTGTGCGTCGAACAGCAGCCGCTCGCCGGCGCCATCGGAAGCCTGCGAGTATGCCGCCGCGAATTGGTCGAAGGAACGGTCGTCGAACTGTGTGGGAACTTCGATCAGCCGCGTCATGCCACCGACAACTTGCCCATCAGATGGTCGCGGAGTCCCGTGGCGCCGCGGTGATGCACGTTGCGCGCGCCGAGCCGGTTGCCGGTGCGGATCGCGTTTTCGACGGATGCACCGCTCACGAGCGCGGCAACGGTGGCGCCGCCGAACACATCGCCGCAGCCGGTGGGATCGATCACCTGATCGAACGTCGGGGGATGCATGGCCGGGACGGGGATGAGCTCGGTGCGAATGGGATTGCCGGTGAAATAGGCGGCGCCGCGCTTTCCCAGCGTGACGCAGACGGTTTTGCAGCCCTGGCGCATGGCATCGGCCGCGACGGCGAGCGGATCGGGGCCGAGCTGCGCCATCTCGTCTTCATTCAGCTGCACGACGTCGAAGCAGCCGAACCAGGCCGGCGCCTCCGGCAACGTGCGCAGGACGCGCAGGCCGTTGGGTTCCTTGCCCAGAAAGAGGCTGTGCAGGTCGGCGTAGAGGAACCTGGAAAAACCGTGACGCAGGAGCCGCGCCGTCTCGAGGTTCAGCTCGAAGCCGGAGATGAAGTTGACGTACAACGCATCGAGATCTGCCACCAGCGGCCCCAGCTCCGACCACGTCCAGGGAGGCACGCCGCCGGCCATATGCTCGCAGCGCCGCTCCGCCGATTCGTAGCGCAGCGTGACGCGGTTGTTGGGCTCGGCCACCTCGAGAAAGCGGGCGGCGGGCGGCGTGTGGCGTAGCGTGCGAAGAAACTCGTTTGCTCTGGCCGCGAGATCGCGACCGACCTTGATCAGCGGAACGATCTGCCAGTTATCGGGAAGCGCCGCATCGAGCGCCGAAAGCGCGTACGAAATCCCGCCCCATTCCTGCACCGCGGGTTGGACGGGGTCACGGCCGTAGATGGTGTCCCAGACCATCGAGCCGATGACGCCGATTCGTTTCAGCGCAGGCCCCAGTTCTTCTGGATGAACACCGCCGCCGCGCCGTACACGCCGGCCGTCCCGGGCAAGGTGCCGGGCACGATCTTGCACGCTTCCCAGATCGGCTTGAACGCCCGGCGTTTGACTTCGCTGCGCAGCGGATTGAAGAGCTTGTCGCCCGCTTGCGTGACGCCGCCGCAGACGACCACGACTTCGGGATTGAAAATGTTCATGAAGCTCGCGACCGCGGCGCCGAGCAGCGCTGCGGTTTCGCGCACGACCCCGAGCGCCCATTCGTCACCGTCGTTCGCCGCCTCGTAGATGATCTGCGCGGTCAGTTTCGTGAGATCGCCTTTGACGTATTGCGGCAATGAGGTCTCCGCACCCGACTGGATGCCTTCGACGGCGCGTTCGGCGATCGCCGGCCCCGAGGCGTACGCCTCCACGCACCCGTAGTTGCCGCACTTACACCGCCGTCCATTGGCGTCGATGCTGACATGTCCGAACTCGGCCGCCGAGTCGGTGGTCCCGCGATAGATGTCGCCATTGATGACGATCCCGCCGCCGATGCCGGTCCCGAGCGTGAGACCGATGACGTAGTTCGCGCCGCGCGCCGCTCCGCGCCACCACTCCCCGTAGATCGCGCAGTTCGCGTCGTTGTCGAGCGTTGCCGGCAGGCCGAGGCCTTCGCTCACGCGGTCGCGCAGCGGCATGTTGGTCCAGCCGAGATTGGGCGTCAGCAGGACGACGCCGGTCTTGGTGTTGAGCGGACCAGGCGAGCCGATGCCGACGCCTTCGACTTTCTTTCCCGATTCCTTGATCGACGCCTTGGCAAGCTTGATGATCCGGCCGATCACCGGATCGGCGCCCTGTGCTGCGAGGGTAGGCTCCGACACGACGCCATGAATCTCGGAGCCGTCCTCAGCAACGACTCCGGCTACGAGATTCGTTCCTCCGACGTCAATTCCGACGACGTAGCGCACCCATATCCTCGATGGCTCGAACCACGGCCACAGCAGTGAGGTCACGCATACAACGGTGATGCCCCAGCGGGCACTCCGGCGGCCCGTGCGGTGAGCAGGGGCGGCACAACAGCCCATCCATGCCCAACACGACATCGCCGGGACGCAGCGGCCCAAACCCGAATTCGGTCACGGTCGGGCCGAACAGCGCCACGATCGGCGTCCCCATCGCGGTTGCCAGGTGCAGCGGCGCGCTGTCGTTGGTCACAAGCAGCTCCGCACGCCCGATCAGCGCCGCGGATTGTCTCAGCGAGAGTCTCCCACAGGCGTTGACGATCCGTTGCCGCCCTGTGCCGCCCTCTGCCGCCCCTTGAATCTCGTTTCCCAAATCAGCATCGTCGGCGCTCCCGACGATCACCACGCCGATCCGCTCGGCCAGCCGAGTGGCCAGTTCAGCGTAGTACGGCCATCGCTTGCTGCCCCAGATAGACCCGGGAGCCAGCGCGACGAACGGCCCATCGATTCCCAATTCGCCGGCCACCGTCTCGTCTTCGGTCCTTGGACGCAGTTGGGGACGATAGACCCCCATCGCTCCATTGGCGAGGGCCAGCAAGCGGTCCGTTTCATGCCCCATTTGAGGCTTGGGACGGCCCTCTGTATAGAGGAAGGACCAGCTCCCAGAGAAGCCGATACGGATCGGGATCCGCGCGAGCAGCGCCAGGGCCGCGGTTCTCAGCGACCGATGCGGCATATAGGCCCGCGCGTATTGGGAGGCCTCGAGTTGGCGGCCCAGTCGCCGCAGTCCCGTCCAGCCGCGATCTCGACCCCGCTTATCGTAGGGAATCACCTGCACGACCGCAGGGTGGGTTTCCAGCAACGGCGCGGCGAGCGCCGTCGTCACGACGTCAACCGGGCCGTGCTCTGCCGCGAGGGCGGACAGGAGCGGCGTCGTCAGCACGACATCGCCGAGAAAAGCGGTTTGGATGACGAGGGTCGATGCGCTCAAGGGAGCTGAGCCACGGCCCAGACCGGGTCGTGGTCGCTCGTTCCGAGCGTGTCGCGCACAATGCCATGGAGCTTGGGCACGCTCGCCGTCGGCGCAGGCACGGTGAAGCCCTTCAAGAACACGTGATCCCAGTTAAAAATCGCGGTCGTGAAGCCGTTGTGCTCTGTCGGCCAGAGGAACCCGCTCGCGACGAATTCCTTGCCGATGCCGTGGCTGTTCATGTCACCGGCGATGATCACGAGCGGATAGGCCGCGGCATCCGCGACGATCGTCCGCGCCTGGTCGCGCCGTTTCGACGGCCTGATGTCGCTCGGCGTGCCGAGGTGCGCGCTGTAGACGCGAACCTTCACGTCGCCGACCATCACCGTCGCGGCGGTCGCGATGCGTTGGGCGTGGCGCAATCCGGCGATGTGCGGCAGCATCAGTTTCTCGTCGGCAATGATCGGCCAGCGCGACAGCACGGCGTTGCCCATGTCTCCGCCCGCCCGCGGATGCACGAAGACGGGATAGTAGACCCAGCTCATCCCGAGCGCTTCGGCAATACGGCGTGCCCCGTCGGCGTTCATCTCCTGGAGCACGACGATGTCCGCGTCAGGAAGTGGCGCTCGCGTCGTGAGCACGTTGATTGCGCGATCGATGTGCTTGCCCCATTGCACGTTGTATGTCACGACGCGGATCGTGTGAAGCGGTTGCGGGGCCGGGACGGCGGGCGTCGCCGCCACGCCCGCGTAGCGGGGGCCGAGCGCGCTTGGATAGTTGAGCACCGCACGACAACCCGTCCCGGGCAGGGCGGTTGCCGCCACGATGAGAATTGCTGTTCTGCGAAAATGCATCACGTCTCCTATGGACGGCCGGTGGCGCGTGCGTCGGCGCTATTTGCCTGAAGGAGCTGCCGCTCCAAAAAGTCCGCCGTCGCCTTGTCGACCGTCAAGATGTTGCTGTAGCGCAGGAAATGGTGCGTGTCGTCCGGAATGACGAGCGTCTCGAACCGCACACCTTGCGCAGCCAGGCGCCGGACCAGATCGGTGCTCTGCGAGAAGCGGACATTGCGATCGTCGTCGCCGTGGATCAGCAGCACTGGCGATTTCCATCCGGCTACAGACGAAACCGGCGACGAGTGCCACGCGGTCGCCATCGCTGAATCCGCGTCGGGCGCCTGTTCGTAGCGTTGCCGGTCCAGCGCCCCCAAGTAACTGCTCCAGTCGTGTACGCCGTGAATGTCCACGCCGGCCGCAAATACATCCGAGTTGCGTGCAAGCGCGAGTGCGGTCAAGTAGCCGCCGTACGAGCCGCCGTAGATTCCGATCCGGCTTACATCGACGCGCGGCAACGCCCGCAGGAACGCGGCGCCCGCCTGCACGTCGCGATACTCGGCAGCGCCACGCGCGCCTGATCCGGGTGGCTGATGGAAATTGTATCCATAGCCGATCCCCAGCCGGTAATTCACGGACAACACGATGAACCCGCGGCTCGCCAGGTACTGATTCAACGCATAGGCGTTGGCGTAGTAATCGGAGTAGTGCCAACCCAGAAGCATCTGCCGCGGCGGGCCACCGTGCACGTAGACGATCGCCGGTTTGCGCGCACTACTCTTGCCCGGCGCTTCGAACAGCTGGCCGTGGATCGTCAGACCGTCGGCGGACTTGAACGCGACCTGGCGCGGCGTGATCAGTCCCGTCGGGTAGTCGCGCGGAATGTGGTCCGCCGCAATAGTCCGGATCGCACCCCGCGCCGTGAGGGGCATCGCGGCGGGCAGCGGTGGCCGCTGTGGGGTCGCACTGATGAAGACGAGGGTCGCGCCGTCGCCTGTGACTGCGGGACTCCATTCCAGGCCGGTGCCGGGGGTCATGACTTCGGCAGCGGCGCGATCGGTCGGGACACGTACCACGTGGCGTCGATCGATGTCGAGTGAGTCTGACCCCGTGTTGCCCGCGAAGAGCAGCCAGCGCCCGTCCCGGCTCAGCGTGATGTGCTCCGCCATGTAACGGCCGGGCGTGAGCAACAGCGGCGCCCCACCGGCCGCAGCAATCGAGTACAGGTGCGGCCAGCCGTCCTGATAAGAGAGGAAGACGATGCGGCCTGCCGCGGCCCATCCCAGGTTCGTGCCGCCATCGGTCGTAGGGACCGAGCCGGCGAGCGTCTCGGGCGATCGCCACAGCCGTTGCGCCGCTCCACTCGCTGCGTCCCCGGTCCAGATCTCCCACGGATTGGGGCGCGGCGGCAGCAAGGAATCGGGCGCTCCGCCGGTTCCGGGAAGGCGCACAAACGCGATCCGCTTTCCGTCCGGAGACCAGCGTGGAGACCGATCCCGCGCGAATGCCGGCGCCAGCCACGTGATCAGCGTGCTGTCGTTCGTGAACACGCCGATGAACGCGTGATCGCCGCGGTTGGCCACGAATGCCAGTCGAGCGCCATCCGGCGACCAGCGCAGATCGCCGTTTTCGCCGCGCACGGTGAGCAGCTGTTTGGCAGGAGCCGAGCCGTCGATTGGCGCCGTCCAGATCTGGCCGCCCTTGATGAATGCGACGACGTCGCCGCGCGGCGAGATCACCGGTTCATCGCCGTCGCCGATCGCCTTAGGGTCGCCGCCGTCGAAGGGCACGCTGAAGATCTGCACCTTGGGTGGAACGGGATTCGAGCCGACGTTGACCGGCAGCGCATCGTCCCAGTTCGAGCCATGGTCGCCGCCGCGCACATACACAACCCAGCGGCCGTCTGCCGAGACCCCGACGCTGCTCAACTCCTGCCCGTCGTCGCGATCGTATTTCGTGAGCTGTCGCGCGGTGAAGGTCGGACCTTCCGCCGCGTAAATGTTGCGGCGGCCCTGTTCGTTGAACGCCCAGGCGATGCGCGCGCCGGTCGCTGCCGCGGCCAGCTCCGTCGGATAGGGATACGAGCGCACCTGCTCCAGAGTGAACTGCGCAAACGCTGCATGCGTCAGTGTTCCGAGAATGATGGCGACTGCGAAGAATGTCTTACGCATGGCGAACCCCCCTGACTCCTGACTCCCGACTCCCGTTTCTATTCGACCTGGAGCACTGCGAGAAATGCTTCCTGCGGTATCTCCACCGTTCCCACCTGCTTCATCCGTTTCTTTCCCTCGCGCTGCTTCTCGAGCAGCTTGCGCTTGCGCGTGACGTCGCCGCCGTAGCACTTGGCGGTGACGTTCTTGCGCAGCGGCCGGATCGATTCGCGCGCGATCACCTTCGTGCCGATCGCCGCCTGGATCACGACCTCGAACAGCTGCCGCGGAATCAGGTCCTTCAACTTCTCGGCGATCTTGCGGCCCCACTCGTACGCCTTATCACGATGGATGATAACGCTGAATGCGTCCACCGCCTCACCATTGAGCACCATGTCGAGCTTCACCAATTCGCCCGGACGGTATGCGAGGAATTCGTAATCGAGCGACGCGTAGCCTCGCGAGATCGTCTTCAACTTGTCGTAGAAGTCGAGAATGATCTCGGCCAGTGGGAATTCCCAATCGAACTCCACGCGCGTCGGGTCGAGATACTGCATCCCGCGATACACGCCGCGCCGCTCCTGGCCCAGCTTCATGATCCCGCCGATGTATTCGGACGGTGTGAAAATGCGGGCTTTGACGTACGGCTCCTCGACCCGATCCACCTCCGAACCGTGCGGGAGGAGGCTCGGATTCTCGACCAGCTCCATGCTGGCGTCGGTTTTATAGACGCGGTACTCCACGTTGGGAACCGTGCTGATCAGGTCGAGATCGAACTCGCGCTCCAGTCGTTCGCGCACGATCTCCATGTGCAGGAGGCCAAGGAACCCGCAGCGGAAACCGAACCCCAGCGCGACCGACGTCTCGGGCTCGTAGTGCAGTGACGCGTCGTTCAATTGCAGCTTGGCGAGCGCGTCGCGCAGCTCCTCGTATTGCTCGGCGTTGGTGGGATACAAGCCGGCGAACACCATCGATTGGATGTCGCGATAGCCCGGCAACAGCTCGATGTCTCTGTGCTCGGCGTCGAAAATGGTGTCGCCGGGCCGTGTCTCGCGGACACCGCGCACGTTCGCCACCACGTAACCGACCTCACCGGCCTCCAGTTGCTCGGCGGGCTTGTGGCCCAGCTGCAAATACCCGACCTCGTCGACCTCATAGGTGTCATCGCGATGCGCCCCAAACGCGATCCTCATCCCCGGCTTGACCACCCCATCCACCACGCGGATCGACGGAATCGCGCCGCGGTACCGGTCGTAATACGAGTCGAAGATCAGGGCACGCAATGGGGCCTCGTGATTGCCGCGGGGCGGCGGCACGCGCTTCACCACCGCCTCGAGCAGCTCCGGCACGCCGCGACCCTCCTTGGCCGAGATGCGGAGGATCTCTTCCGGCAGGGTCCCGATCAGCTCGTGGATCTCGTGCGCCCGCTTGTCCGGCTCGGCCCCCGGCAGATCGATCTTGTTGAGGACGGGTATGATTTCCAGTCCCGCATCCATCGCGAGCAGCAGATTGGACAGGGTCTGGGCCTGGATTCCCTGGGAAGCGTCCACGACCAGGATCGCGCCCTCGCAGGCCATCAGTGACCGCGAAACTTCGTACGTAAAGTCCACATGCCCGGGCGTATCGATGAGATTGAGCTCGTACAACTGACCGTCTTTACCGTGGTAACTCATCCGCACTGCGTTCAACTTGATCGTGATGCCGCGCTCACGCTCGAGGTCCATCGTGTCCAGGACCTGCTCGCGCATCAGCCGCTTGTCGAGCGTGCCGGTCAGCTCGATGAGCCGGTCGGCCAGCGTCGACTTCCCATGATCGATATGGGCGACGATGCAGAAGTTGCGGATGTGATCCTGGCGCATGCGGCGCTAAATATAGCGTGTACCTTTCATTACCTTCCTCAATGCCTCCCATAACCGGTTGGTATGACCCCTCGCCAAAAGGCGGTGCGCTCCGCCTCGCCGCGAACAGTTACTTGCCGGCGAAGGGCGATGCCGCCGTGCGCCTGCCGGGACTGCGCCGCGGCGATCTGGTCGTACTCGACAACGGCCGCGTTACGACGGTCAATGGTCTGCCGGCTTCGGAGCTCGACGGGCGCCCGGACTTCGCATCGCTGGGCGCGGTCCACCCCAGTCGGCCCCTCACACTCGAAACGCCGGGCGCCTCCAGTCAGCGCACGGCCGATATCCAGCGCGCGGTCGATCTCGTTTGTCCGTTCGGCTTTGGCCAGCGTGCGTTGATCGTCTCTCCACCCAAGGCCGGCAAGACGATGATGCTCCAGGCGATTGCGGAAGCGGTCGCCGTGAATCATCCCACCGCGTTGTTGCTGATTCTGCTCGTGGATGAGCGTCCCGAAGAGGTGACCGAGATGGTCGATTGGGGCAGGGGTGAGGTCGTCGCGTCGAGCTTCGATCTCCCGCACGAGCGCCATGTTGCCGCGGCCGAGATGGTATTCGACCATGCGCGCCGGCAGGTCGAGCTGGGGCGCGACGCCGTCATCGTGCTGGATTCACTGACGCGGCTCGCGCGCTCGCACAACACGACGGGGCGTGGCAGCGGCCGTACGATGTCCGGCGGACTCGACGCGAACGCACTCGCGAAGCCCAAGGCGATGTTCGGCGCTGCTCGAGCGGTCCCCAAGGGCGGCTCGTTGACCGTGATCGCGACGGCGCTCGTCGAGACCGAGAGCCGCATGGACGACATCATCTTCGAAGAGTTCAAAGGCACCGGGAATGCCGAGCTGCGGCTCGCGCGCGGGCTGGCGGACCGGCGGATCTATCCGGCGGTGGACATTGCCGCAAGCGGCACGCGGCGCGAGGAGCTGCTCGCCGATGCGAAGACGATCGAAGCCAAGCAAAAACTCCGGCGGGCTCTGGTCGATCTCCCGCCGGAGCAAGCGATGCAAAACCTCCTGCAGCTCATGAAGCGCGCCAAGACTAATGCTGAGTTGTTGAGCTCTTTTTAGTCGAGCCGGACGCCGACACCGACAACACGTGGCCGGTCTTGGCGCTCACCGTAACGTTCTCCGTGCTGTTCTTGCCTTTGGGCTTGATCCCGAACGTCCATTCGAGCGTTCCGTTCTTCGAGTGTAAACGGACTGCTTCCACATCCCCGGGCACGCGCGTGAGCGCGACGCCGCGGGCCGAATCCTCGCTGACCTTGGCCTTGGAGACGAGGCTGTCGGGAACGTTACGCTTCGGGCCCGGGCCTTCCTGGGCTGCGAGACTACCTGCTGCAAGGGACAATACCGCGCAAAGGGCGAGGGTCGTGCTAAAACGCATAGGAGGCTCCGAGGAAAGAGTGTAGGTCGTGACATTCTGAGACCTCTCGAGCCCCGGAGCCGTCACGGCAGGCGAAAGTTCGCTCCCCGGATGGCGACGAGCAGCGTGGGCACGGCGAACAGCGTGATCGGCGTGGACAGCATGAGTCCGCCGATGACGGCCAGGGCGAGCGGGCGCTGTAATTCACTCCCGGCCCCGATGCCGAGCGCCAGTGGGAGCAGACCAAACAGGGTGCAGAGGGTCGTCATCAGGATGGGGCGGAGCCGGACTCGCGCCGCCTCGCGAATCGCGAGCTCGAGCGGGGTGCCGTCTTCGCGCATGCGTAGCCGCGTGAAATCGAGCAGGATGATGCCGTTTTTCACGATGAGTCCGACCAGCAGGATCAGTCCCATGAACGAGGCGACATTCAGGGCCGTGCCCGTGATCCACAGCATGAGGAGCGCGCCCACGAAAGAAACCGGTGCCACGAGCAACACGAGCAGGGGCTCTACGAATGACTCGAACTGCACGACCATGACCGCGCTCACGCTGACCGCCGCGAGGAACAGGACGAGGAGCAGCGCCCGAAAGGCGTCCTGCTGGCTCTCGTATTGCCCGCCGAGCACGATTCGAATACCGGGAGGCGCTGGTTGGGTTTTGAGAATGCGCCGGACGTCACCCATGACCCCGCCTAACGCGCGGCCGCTGACGTCGGCGGTGATCGCGATCATCTGCTGCTGGTTTTCGCGCTCCAGACTCATGCGCGATTCGGCGGTCGTGAACGTGGCGAGACTGCCGAGCGGCGTGCCTCCCGCGACGGGGAGCGCGCGCAGGCGCAGGGGATCGAAGCGCACGGAGTCGGGTGCGCGGACGCGGACCCCCACCGGCCGGTCTTCGCTTCTGAGCTCACCCGCGTCCACGCCCAGCAGCGCGCTGCTGACGACGTCGCCCACGTCCTGCGGCGTCAGACCGACGCGACCCGCTTCCGCCTCGTTGACTCGCATCAGCATCTCTGGCGACGGCTCGCTCACGCCGTTGTACAGGTCCTCGAGCCCTTCCACGCTGTCGAGCGCCGGCTCGAGGCGGCGGGCGTAGGCTTCGAGCGAATCGAGCCGATCACCGAACAGCTTGATCTCGACGGGCCTCGCCGCGCCGGCCAGGTCGTTGATGACGTCCGAGAGGATCTGCACGAATTCGATATGCAGCCGCGGCACGGCGGCCGTGATCTGGTCCCGCACCTCGTCCATGACTTCGAAGATGTTCCGGGAGCGTTGTCCCTGGGGTTTCAGGCGCGCCACGATGTCGCCGGTGTTCTGCGCGGTCGCGAACAGCCCGAGCTCCGCGCCGGTCCGGCGTGAGGTGCCCTCGATCTCCGGCGTCGCGGCCAGCGCTCGCTCGGCGATGCCCACCTCGCGATCGGTCTCATTCAACGCCGTGCCACCGGGTGTGAAATAGTCGAGCACAAACGCGCCCTCATCCATCTCCGGGAGGAAACCGGTCTCGACCAGCCGCCACATGCCGAGGCCCACCAGCACCAACGCCAGCGCGGCGATCCCGATGCGGCGGGTATGGCGCAGCGTCGAGCTCAAGGCGCGCTCATAGCGCGGGCCCAGAGAATCGAGCGCGGTTTGCGCGCGCAGCAAGAGACCGGCACGCACCGGCTCGACTTCGTGTCCCGTCACCAGCTGCTCGGCGAGGAGCGGAATGATCGTGAGTGCGAGCAGCAGCGAGACGAGCACGGCCACGGTGAGCGTGGTCGCCAATGCGGCGAAGAACTGTCCGACGACGCCCTGCAGCAGACCCAGTGGCAGAAACACCACCACCGTCGTCAACGTGGACGTGGTGACGGGCCAGATGAGCTCCTGGACCGCGGTGCGGATTGCGCGCGTGCGATCCGGCGTCAGGCGCAGATGCCTCGCGATGTTTTCGGTGATCACGACGGCGTCGTCGATCACCAGGCCGATCGCGATCGCCATGGCGCCAAGCGTCATGAGGTTGAAGGTCTGCCCCAAGAGCCGCATCACGAACACAGTGATCGCGAGCGTCAACGGGATGGATGTCGCGCTGATTGCCGTGATGCGGCCGTGTCGCAGAAACACGAGCAGCACGATCACGGCCAGCGCCGCGCCGATCAGCATCGCGTCGCGGACGGAGCGTACGGCCTCGCGCACCAGCAGCGCCTGATCGTAGATCGGCTTTACGTGGACGCCCGGAGGCAGTGTCGGCGCGATCGCCGCCATGATCCGCGCGACGCTGTCGGCCAGCGCCACCGTGTTGCCGCCGAGTTGGCGGGTGATATTGATGAGGGCCGCGGGCCTGCCGTCGCCCGCGATGATCCGCACGTGATCTTCCGTACCGACCTGCACGCTGGCGACGTCGCGCACGTGCAGCGTGCCGCGCACCACCACAGCGCCGATATCCGCTGCCGCATGCGCCTCCTGGTCGGTCACGATCAGGTATTGCCGGTAGTCCTGGGCCACCCGGCCGACGGCTTGGACGGTAATCGCCTTGCGAATGGCATCGGCGAGATCGGTATAGGTGAGCCCGTGCGCGACGAGGCGCGCGGGATCGGCGATGACCTCGATCTCCCGCACATCCGACCCCTGCACGTCCACCCGGCCGACTCCGGGGACGCGCGAGATCAGCGGTTTGATGTCGTAGCGCGCCAGATCGTACAGCGTGGCGGCCTCGCCGCCTTCCACATTGTAGGAGACGATGGGGAACAGCGACGGCGTCAACTGCTCCACTTCGATCTCCAGATCGGCGGGCAGATTCGCCTGGATCTGATTCACCCGGGCGCGCACGAGCTGGAGCGCGCGGTCCATGTCCGTGCCCGAAGCGAACGTGATCGAGATCTCTGTCGCCCCTCGAATCGTGTGCGAGCGCACGCGCGCCACGCCGGGCACGATGCTGACCGCCTCCTCGAGCGGCCGCGCGACACTGAACACGATCTGCCGCGCGCCCAGCGTCGAACCCTGGGCGACGACCGTGATGCGCGAAAACTTGAGCTCGGGATAGATCGCCGACGGCAACCGCAGTGCGGCCCAGATTCCGGCCGCACTCACGATCGCGACGACGAGATACACGAAGCGCCGCTGGCGGCTCAGCACCTCGAAGAGCGTCACGGCTGGTCCAGCCGGATCCTGGCGCTGTCGGTGACGCCGTACGCCCCGGTCGTGACGACGCGCTCACCGGCGGTGATGCCTTCCAGGATCTCTACCCGCGTCTCCGACCGGCCGCCCACGCGTACGGGGCGTGCGTGCGCGATCCCCCTCGCATCCACCACGAAGACCTGAAACTCGTCGCCCTCCGGAACGAGCGCTTCGACGGGTACCGTGATGGCATCGGCGTGGACGGCCGTGACGATCCGGCCGAACACCGACTCGCCGATTCGCAGCGCGCGGGACGTCGCACGCGTCGTCCGGGCCCGCACTGCGACGGCTCGCGAAACGGAATCGAGCGCGGCGCCGACGCTGAGGACGGTAGCGGTCCCGAGGGATTCTCCGCCGGCCGCGTCGCGTCCGCTCAGCACCAGCGTATCGCCCGCGCGGATGCGGCCCGCTTCGGCGGGGGAGACGTTGAACACGATGTCGAGCGCCGCGGGATCGGCCACCTCGACGAGTGTCTGGCTCGCGTCCACCGAGGAGCCCAGCACGGCGTTCATCCGCGTGACCACGCCGGCGAGCGGGGACCGCAACGTGGCCAGCTCTTGCGACCGGCGCGCGGTGACCGCGGCGGACCGCGCGGCTGCGACATCGGCGGCGGCCTGATCGGCCTCCTTCTGGGGAACGATGCCGGCCTGCGCCAGACGGGCGGCGCGCGCTGCGCTGTGCTCGGCGCTCGACAGCGCCGCCTCGGCGCTGAGGGCTGCCGCATCGAACGGCCCGTGCTCGAACTCGATCAGCGAGTCGCCCTTGGCCACCCGCTGGCCGGCGACGACAAAGATGCGCGCGACCCGTGTGGGTCCCGGTGCCGCGAGCGCCGCATCGCGGTCGGGGCGCACGCTCACCGTCCCGATCGTATTCACGGTCATCGCGAACGGCTCGCGCGTCGCGAGCTCGGTGCGAACGCCGGTCACCGCCGGCGCTTCCGCCGCCGACTCGTTTCCCCCGCGTTTGCACGCTGACAGTGACGCCGCCAGCGCCAGAGCAAACCGCAGACGCGATCTCATGGCTGCACCGCTGGAGCGGTAATCCAGCGCAGCACTCGAAGTGCCGCGTCAGCCGCGGCCAAGTCGTCGATGTAACGCGCGAGAATCTCACGGGCATTGCGCTGGGCTTCCAAGACGTTCGCGAGCGGCACCGCCCCCTCAGCGTAGGCTTGTAGTGACATGGCCGCGATCCGGTTGGCGCTCGCGACGAGATCCGCCGACCGTCGCGCGCGATTGCGGGCGGCCGCGAGCTCCCGGCGTGCCCGCGCCACCGCGGCGTCGGTCTCGCGTCGAGTCAGCTCGAGCTCTGCGCGCGCGCGGTCGCGCTCAGCGATGGCGCGCGTGACCTCCCCCCCGCTTTGGTTGAATAAAGGAAAGGGAACAGAGAACCCGATCACAGGCAGCAGCGCATCGGGGTTTGTCGCTCCGGGATCCACCTTGTCGAATCCAAACTGGACACTGGGCGCGAACCGGTTCGCGCGTGTAAGGCTCACCGTACGCTCGGTCGAACGCACCCGCGCCGCGGCTGCGGCGACGGGTAAGTATTCACCGGCCGAGAGACCCCCGGGACCCGCGCTGCTGTCTTCGGGCGGGATGAGGGAATCCACGAGCACGATCGATGGCTGGTCGCCGCCCAGGCCGATCTGAAGTTGGAGCGAGAGCAATGTTGCCAGCGCGGCCAGGGAATCGTCGATAGCGGAATTCTCGAGCTGGCCGGCGTTGACCGCGGCAAGTCGCACATCGAGTTCGCTCGCATCTCCCACGTCGCGCCGCAGTTGCGCGATCGTGAACAGACTGTCGGCGTCATCGGCAGTACGGCGAGAGAGCCGCGCGTGCATCGCCGCGGCAATGCTGCGTGTGTAGGTCGTGTCGACGTCAAAGACAATCGCGGCGCGATCGTAGGCGAACTCATAACGCGCCGCGTCACGGGCGGCTTCCGCGGCTCCAATGCGCGGCGACCTGATCCAGGGCAGGTCCAGCGGCAGCTCGCCGAGCAAGTGGTAATTCGGCGGGTCCTTGGTGTAACTGCCCGAAACCGTCGGATTTGGGAATGCGCGCGCAGTGCCTACGGCGCCGCGGGCCGCCGTCGTGTCCGACCGCCCGAGCGCGATTCGTGCGCCCCGCACCAGCGCGGCCGCGACCGCGTCCGCGCGCGAGACCGGTTGCTGCGCGGGGAGCGCGCCAGGTATCAGGCAGGCGAATGCGAGACGGACCAGTCGCATGGCCCGGAAGCTAGCGACCGGAACCTTACGGCAGCCTTACACGACCGGGAGGGAAATCGATCTCGACGCGCGTGCCGTTAGCGCCCGAGGAAACCGCCAGGCGTGCGCCATGGAGGTCGGCGATCCAGCGCGCGATGGGCAGGCCCAGGCCCGAGCCTTCGGCGTGGCTGCGTGCGTGCTCGCCGCGGTAAAACCGTTCGAAAATCCGAGGCAGCTGATCGGGCGGGATGCCGATGCCCGTGTCCGACACGACCACGGAGCGCTTGCCGTTCTGGGCGATGACGTCGAGACGGACCTGGCCGCCAGCGGGTGTGTACTTGATCGCGTTGTCGAGCACGATGAGGATGAGTCGCTCGATCAATTCCGCATCGCCTGCCGTCTGCGCCTCGTCGAACGACCCGACCACGAGTGCGACGCCCTTGCGCTCGGCTAATGCCCGGGCGGACGACACAGCCTGCGAGGCGACGTCATCCAGGTAGAGCGCACCGCGCACGACTTTTCGCTCGCCGGCATCGGCGCGCACCAGCGTCAGCAGGTCACCGACGATCCCGCCCAACCGATCCGCTTCGCGCTCGATGGCCCGGAATGTGGCGGCGTCGCTTTCCGGATCTCGAGAATGGGACAGCGCGATCTCGGTTCGTGAGCGAAGGATCGTGACCGGCGTACGCAGCTCGTGCGCGGCATCGGCCATGAAGCGCTGCATTTGCTCCATCGATCGCTCGATGGGCACCGTCGACTGGCGGGCCAGGAGGAATCCTCCCGTCGCCACAAGGATGAGCGCGGCCAGCGCCGCCGTGCCGAAAATGCCGATCAGCCCGGCATACTGCTCGCGGAGGTTCGGACGCTCGGCGACCGCGACGGCGACGTACCGGGCCGCGGACTGGGCGGAGAAGCGCTCGGCGTGCAGCCTCCAGTGGCGGCCGTCCTGAGAGATCTGTTGCGCGTTGGTTCGTCCACTGGCAGCGGCCGCGTGAGCTGCGTCGGCGATCCAGTCCGCCGCTTGCGGCGGAGTAATCGGCTTGCCGGTTCCGTCGAAGAGGTACAGATCGCGGTCGGGAATGCGCAGCTCCTCCACGGCGTCCGCGGCCTCTCCTGCGGCCCGCTCGGCCTCGAGATCGTGCGTGGCGCGTGCGATCGCCGCGGTGGCCTCGGTGAGCGACGAGTCGATCCGCCGGGACACCTGCGTGCTGATGGAAAGAAACAAGCCGGCGCCGAGTACGAGCAGGATGAACGCGAACGTCCCGGCGTACCAGAGCGTGAGACGCACGCGCAGCCGGCTGAGCGTCACTCCTGAACTCCCAGCCGGTACCCCGCGCCGCGCACCGTTCGGATGAGCTTGGGGTCGTGGCCATCATCGATCTTGCTTCGGAGCCGGCGCACCAGCACGTCGAGCACGTTGGCAAACGGATCGTGATTGTCGTCCCACACGTGTGCGGTGATCGCGGCGCGGTCCACGACGTGATCCTGATGCCGCAGCAGGAACTCCAGCAGCGCGAATTCTTTCGCCGTCAAATCGATGGCTTTGTCTCCGCGGCGCACGTGCCGGGACGCGAGGTCGACCTCGAGATCTGCGACGCGTAGCCTCGCGGGCGTGAGCGCGAGCGCGCGCCGTCGCGCGAGCGCATGCAGCCGAGCGACGAGCTCCCGGAAGGCGAACGGCTTCGTGAGATAATCGTCGGCGCCGGCGGCAAGCCCCCGAACGCGATCGTCTACGGCGTCGAGCGCGGTCAACATCAGCACCGGGACGCTCACGTGCCGACGTCTGAGGTCGGCGCACAAATCGTAGCCCGAGCCGCCCGGGAGGCGCACGTCAAGAATGATGACGTCGTAGTTGCCGACCAACGCCTGTTCGCGGCCTTCCGCAAAGCCGCGTGCCGACGTGGTGTCGATCCGGTGCTCTCGTAAGCCCTCGCGCAGCAGCGCGGCGAGCTCAGGATCATCCTCGACGATCAGAACGCGCATTTTCGAAAGGATCGCGGTCCGGTGAGGGCCGCGCCAGATGCCGGGATCGCCCACGACCCGACCCCCGATCATTCCGGGGTCGGTGGTCGTGGTGATCGTTTCGCCCTAGAGCCTAGTTACCGACGACGATCCGCTTGTAGCTGTCCGGATTCCACTTGGGGCGTTCGGCCGCATTGGCGACATCGACGCCGAGGTAGAAGATGAGCTGCGCGATGCGCGCCTCTTTCTCCGCGTCGATCTTGTCCGGCGAGTCGCTCACCTGGTGATAATCCGCGTGCGTGCCGTTGAAGAAGAACAGGATGGGCACGCCCTTGCGCGCGAAGTTGTAGTGGTCGGACCGGAAATAGAAGTTTTCGTCCGGCCAGATGTCGTCGATCGGCTGCATGTTCAGCTCGGGATGCGCCGCGCCCACGCGGTTCAGCGTTGCGCCGAGGTCCGAGTGCTCCTTGCCGATCGCGACAATCGTATCCCGCCAGTTCCGGCCGACCATGTCGATGTTGAGATCGGCGACGATGTTCGTGATCGGCACGGCGGGGTGATTGGTGAAGTACTCGCTCCCCCACAGTCCCTTTTCCTCGCCGCTCACGTTCAGGAAGATGACCGAGCGCTTCGGGCGGGGATCGAGCCGCGCGAATGCGTCGGCGATTTCCACCACCGCCACGGTGCCTGAGCCATCGTCATCGGCGCCGTTGCAGATCGAGTCCGCGCCCTGAGCCCGGCACCCGCCGCTGCCGCGGGGCCCGGCGACGCCGACGTGATCCATGTGCGCGCTGAACACGACGTACTCATTCTTGAGCGTGGGATCGCTGCCCTCGAGAATGCCGACGACGTTGGGTGCGGAGTTCTTCTCGGCGGGTTGGATCCGCGCGTGGACGTGAAGCTGCGCCCCGCCCACTGGCTTCACGGAGAATGTCGTGGCGGTTTGCG
Organism: Gemmatimonadota bacterium; assembly: GCA_003221035.1. GTDB lineage: Bacteria > Gemmatimonadota > Gemmatimonadetes > Gemmatimonadales > GWC2-71-9 > 20CM-2-65-7. The sequence continues at coordinate 21,720 of QHUB01000015.1, read as the reverse complement.
CGGACGCATAGTCACCGCCCAGCGCGGTCAACACCGGCCCCACCGCACTCGAGCGAATCACCAGCGCGAGTGGTCCACCCACGATTCGACCGGGATCGCGCATCTGGGGGCGATTGAAGCGAGCGGCCACCTGTGTCCAGATCGAGTCCGGCGCGTTGCTTAAGAACACGACACCGGCGGGCCTCCAGGCAAAGACGCGGTCGCGATCGGCTCCCCGCAGCCGGGGCGTCGTCAGGATAATCATCTTCCCGGCCAGGCCCGCCGTGTCAGCAGTCGCGCCGCTCAACGGTCCGGAGACCAGCACGAGTTCGCCGGCATAATCGCCGCTCTCGAACATGTTGTCGACGAAGATGAAGTCCTTGGCATACTTCAATGTGGCGCCAGGGCCGCCATGCACGAACGCGGCCGAACTGTCTCCGTCGATCTTTACCCGGTCAAGCGCGTAACGCTGGATGAATGTGCCGCGATCGCCGCCCGGCTTCAGCCCGAGGCGCTTGTACTCGGCCGCGATATACTGCGCGACCTTGTCGAGCTCGGGACTTGGTGTGTCACGGCCGCGCATGGAATCATCGGCGATGATCCCGATGCGGCGCCGAATGTCTTCAGGAGTAATCGTCTGCGCGGCCCGCTGCAGCGGAGCCTGCGCTTGCAAGAGCATCAAGAGAACGAACAAGGTGCCTCGCCAAGGAAGAAAAGGGAACGAAACCTAACGCGCCCGAGCGTATGAGACTACGATCGGGCGCGTCAGGTTTCAGTATGAACGTTCAGGGCTTGCGACGCCGTACCTCAGGTTCGTTCCGCGGCTTGGGCGATTCACGCTGCGGCTCCGCGCGGGGTGCCGGTTGGCTCCGAGGCTCGTTGCGCGGCTGCACCTGCCGCGGCTCGTTGCGAGGCGCGTTTCGTGGCTCGACCTGTCGCGGCTCGTTATGTGGCTCGACACGCCGCGGCTCGTCTCGCTGCGGCTCTGCCACACGCGGCTCGTTCCTGGGCTCGACCACGCGCCGTGTCTCGTCCCGCTGCGGCTCGGCCCGCGGCTCGTCGCGGCGGGGCTGCACTCGAGGCTGATCATTCCGTTCGATCAGCATTGGCCGATCCGAGGACGTTTTGTCAACAGGCTGACCGCGACGCACCTCGCCAACGTTGCCGCGAGTATCTACGCTGCCACGGCTGCCACCCGTGGTAGCATCACCAGTCCGTACCATGCCGTCGCGACGGTCGCGCACGCTGGGCGGTGCCGCGATGCCCATTCCACTGAGATCCCGCCCGGTCACACCCCGACGCCCATTGTCGTTGACGGGACGTTCCCGCTCCCGGGAGACGAAGGCTTCGCGGCTGGGACGCTCGGTGCCCCAATCCTTGAAGATGTAGCGCGGCTGCGGACGATAGGGCCGCACGAACACGACGCGGCTGTCGCCGTAGTAGCGATACGGATAGTACCAGGGGTCGTCGTACACAAAGATCCGGAAACGCACGCAGGAATAAGAGTACGGATCCCAGTACGTGTAGCTCACATAGCTGTGGCAATCGTAGCAGAGAAAGCGCGGATAGTCGTAGTGCTGCTCGACGTTGTAGGAGATGACGTCATAATCCCAATCCGCATATCCGTCGGGAACGATCCGCTGGGCGAGATCGGTCATCGCGACATAGGGATCGCCTTTGACGCGACCGTCAGCGATGACGCGATAGTTCCAATGATCGCCGCTCTCGATTTGGTCATAGGCAAACGGATCCGCGGACGCGACGGCAAACAGATATCCGACGCCGGGATAGTCATCGATCATGAACGCTTCGCTGCGGAGCGCGGTCCCATCGACTTCGAGGTCCTTGCCGCCGTGGGCGAAGTTGTCTTCCCATGGGTCGCGCGGAAACAGGACGCGCACACGGCCGTCCGTATCCACACGGAAGATCGTGACGTATGCGTCCTGATCGAGACGGAAATACAGGCGGACCCGATCGCCTCGGGTATAAACGGCGGCATCGCCTTTATTCGTCCAGAGCTCGATCTTAGGACGGTACAGACTCGGGTCCCGCACGGTGGTAGGGGACAGGATCGCCAGGCTGAGCATCGTCAGGTTTGTGAACATAGTGCCTCCAGCCCCGCCCTAAGGCAGACACTGTGCCAACAGCGAAATACGGCTAAATTATATAGTTGTAATGACTTGCCAAGATACCAGCGTAACCCGACTGTCCACTTACAAGGACATTTCCTGGCTCAGCGTCTAGACCTGCTCGATCCAGCCGAAGTCGCCCGGCTCGGCGGTATCGAGATCGTCGCGCAGGGTGTCGTCGAAGGATACCTGGCCGGGGTGCATCGCTCGCCGTTCCGCGGCTTCTCCGTGGAGTTCACCGAACATCGTGCCTACCAGGCGGGTGACGAGCTGCGCTATCTGGATTGGCGCATCCTCGCTCGCTCGGACCGCCTGTTCGTGAAGCAATTCGAGGAAGAAACGAACCTTCGCGCCATGATCCTCGTCGATGCAAGCCGGTCAATGGCATGGCATGGCGCGCCTGAGCGTTTGACCAAGCGAGCGTATGCGGAGCGGCTCGCTGCGGCGCTCGCGCTGATCCTGCTCCGGCAACGCGACGCCACCGGTCTTGTGACCTTCGACGATCAGGTGCGGCAGGTTATCCCCGCGCGTGTGAAGGCGGGACAGTGGACGCGGATCGTGCGCGGGCTGCTCGACACACCGGACGGTCATGGCACGGCGGCGCATGCCGCCTTGCAGCGTCTGACGGCATTGCTCACGCGTCGCGGGCTGGTCGTCCTGCTCTCGGATTTGCTGTTCGATCGGGAATTGGCGCTCGCCGCGCTCCGATATCTGCGCCATCGCGGTCATCAGGTGGTCGTCTTTCACCTCATGGATCCCGCCGAGGTGGAGTTGACGGGCCCGCCGGAAGTACGGTTTCGCGATCCGGAGTCGAGCGTGAGCGTGGTGGTGCGGCCGCGCGAGCTGGCCCGTGCGTACGCCGACACGGTGCGACGCGAAGTCGCCGCTTGGCGCAAAGCGTGCCGCCGTCACGGCATCGGCTACCATCACGTGCAGACCAATATGCCCTTCGGCCTCGCGCTCCGACTGCTGACGTGAGCTTCATTCAGCCGTTGGCCTTGCTGGGACTCGTTGCCGCGACGATCCCCGCATTGCTCCACCTCCTGCAGCGACGCGTCCCCCCCGAGGTCGATTTTCCACCGGTGCGCTACTTGAGCGTGGCGGAACGGGAGAGCGCCCGGCGACTGAAACTGCGGCATTTGCTGCTGCTCATTCTTCGAACGGCGTTAATCGTGTCGATCGTGCTGGCGGCCGCGCGACCATTGGTGCCGCTGCGAGGCGGAGGCGCGCACCAGCCGACTGCGGCCGTGATCATCCTCGACAATTCACCTTCGTCGGGTGCGATCGTGGATGGCGGTTCCGTGCTCGACCGGCTTCGCGTGCTCGCGCGCTCTTCCATTGCGCGCCTGACCCCCGTCGATCGTCTGTGGCTCATGCTCTGCGATGGCGTGGTGCGCGGCGGGACACGAGAGGCGTTGCTCGCGACAGTCGACAGTACTCGTCCCGGCTGGCAACGGCTGGATCTCGTGCAAGCCGTCGAGCGCGCCGCTCGAATCGTCGATGCACAGCCGCTCGCGGGTCGCGAAGTCCATGTGCTCAGCGACTTGCAGCGCACGGCGCTCGCGAGTGGTCACGCAAGAGTACCTCGGGGGGTGCGCGTTCTGGCGCTGGCCCCCGGTCATGAGGTCAGCAATCACGGGATTGCCGGTGTGACCGTCTCCGAAGGCGCGGCTATCATCGAGTTGGCCGGATCCTCTCCGGACAACTCGGGACCACCGGCACCCGTCCCGGTGACGATTCGCATTGGCGCCGGTCGGCAGGGAGGCGGACGGGGAGAGATCGCGGCCCGTGGCCTTGCGACGCCTGATCGCGCCGCAAGAGCTGCGCGCTCCGCGGTCACGGTATCGCTGCCAGCGCAATCCCTCACGGCGGGCTGGTGGGTGGGAGAAGCATCGCTGGAGCCCGATGAGTTGCGTGCCGATGATCGCCGGCCATTCGCGTGGCGTGTGGCGCCGCCAGCGCGAGTCATGGCGACCGCCGAGGCCGGCTCGTTCGCGGCGGCTGCCCTGTCCGTGCTTCAGGAAGGCAAGCGGGTCGTGCCCGGCCGTGACGTCGTCATCAGTAGCGGCGAATCGCCTCCCCCGACCGGCGCCCACGCCATTGTGCAGCCTCCGGCGGATCCCGCGCTCCTTGGCCAGGCAAATCGCGCGATCGCGGCGCGGGGCCTGCCGTGGCGATGGACCCTGTCGGGGACGCCGGGTGTGATCGTCGCCCCTGCGTTGCCGTTCCTCACTGACGTCCCAGTCGCGCGACGCTATCGGCTGGAAGAAACTGGGAGCCAGGAGCCGGGAGCCGGGGACGTGCTCGCTACAGTAAATGGTGAGCCCTGGCTCGTGCGCTCTGGTGATGTTGTGCTCCTCGGTAGTCGGCTCGACACCGCCTGGACCGCGCTTCCCGCGGCACCGGGGTTCGTGCCGTTCATCGATGCCCTCGCGAACCGCATCGTCGTCGGCGAGGCTGACGTCGCCGTCGCCGAAGGAGCGCCGCGGGTCGAGTTTCGCACACGCGGGAGCGATACAATCGGCGCAACGGTGTATGGCCTGGATGGACGCGAGTCCGACCTGACACCTGCGGCCGTCTCGCTTGCGACCGACGCTCTCGGCGGCGCTGACGTTCTGGACGCCGACCATTTCGCCGCCGAGCGCTTTTCCGGTATGCGCCGGGCTGATGCCAGCGGAATCCTGATCCTGCTGGCGCTCCTGTTGGCAGCGGCTGAGCTGGGAGTCGCGACTCGCACACGCTGATGGCGCTCGACTTCCTTCTCGACAGGTTCCAGGAACTCCCCGCCACGCGCTCGCTCATCGAGCGCCTGCCGTCTCCGGGCAAACGCACCGGCGTGGGCGGCTTGCCGGGCTCGAGCGCGGCCGTGCTCGTGGCGACGCTCGCGCGGGCCATGCCGCAGCGCGTGTTCACGATCGTCGCTCCCACGCCGTCAGACGGCGAGCGCTGGCTCGCCGATCTCCAGACGCTCCTTGGATCGGACATCACCGCGCTCTATCCGCAGCGGGAGTCGCTCGGTGCGGAGGAGCCGCACTATGAGCTGGCGGGCGAGCGCATCGAGACGCTCGCGGCGCTCACGCGTGGCGCCGTGCGTGTCCTCGTCACCACCGCGCGCGCGACGGCGGAGCGAACGGCGGTGCCGGCGGCCCTGGAGCAGGCGCGCCTCGTCATCGCGGTTGGACAGCAAGAGCGGCGTCTCACGGACCTGACGCAGCGCCTCGATGAGATGGGATACGAACGGGTTCCCACAGTCACCGAAGTCGCGCAATACAGTATCCGGGGCGGCATCCTCGACATCTACGGATTCGGGATGGCGGCACCGATGCGGATCGAGTGGTGGGACGACGAGATTGCGTCGATTCGCTCCTTCGATCTCGACACGCAGCGGTCGGGGAACGCGATGGATCGCGTGACGATTCTGCCTGTGCGAGCAGAATCTCCGCCGGATAATGCAGGAGCAGCTGCGCAGAACGTCGGCCCCCGGCCGTCTAATCTGCTGGATCTCCTTCCAACCGACACCCTTGTGCTGACGGATCAGGAATCGGCCGTGGAGCGCGAGGTCGAGCGTGCGTGGTCCGACGCCGCGCACCATCTCGAGGTCGCGCGGCGGATGGGCGAGGAGCCGCCATCGCGCGATGCGTTATTCATCGACCCGCGCGATTGGCGCGCTCGCCTGAACGGGCTGGCTCGAGTCGCGCTGTCGGACGCGGAAACGGAGCAGCGGTTTCCGTTGGCGCCGCCGGACCATGTCGATCGTGACTTGAAGCGTTTGCGGCGGATAGTCGCCGAGCCGCCTCCGACGGTCATTCTGTGCGATAACGAAGGACAGCTGGAGCGGCTGGACGAGCTGTTGGGATCGGATCGCGCCACGCTCGCCGTCGGTGCGCTCGACGGTGGCTTCATCATGCCGACGCTGCGCGTGCTCACGGATCACGAAATCTTTCGCCGCGCACGCCGCCTGCGGCGGCCGCGGCGCTACCGCAGTGCCGTCACGAGCGCGGCCTCGCGGCCCCTTACGCCGGGCGGCTACGTCGTCCATCTGGAGCACGGGATCGGCATCTACCGCGGGCTTCAGACGATCGCCGTCGGTGCGGATGGCGCGACGCTCGAGGTCGCCGTCGTCGAATACGAAGGTGGTGACCGGCTCAACGTTCCGCTGTACCGAATCGACCAGCTCGAGCCCTACCGCACCGCCGGGGACGGAGATGCGCCGCCGCCGCGCCTGCACCGGTTGGGCGCGACGACGTGGCAGCGCCAGCGCGACAAGACGCGCGCGGCGATTCGCGCGATGGCTGCCGAGTTGCTGGATCTCTACGCACGCCGGCAGCTGGCGCACGGGTACGCATTCCCCACGGACACACCGTGGCAGCACGAGCTCGAATCGGCCTTCCTTTATGAAGACACGCCCGACCAGCGACGGGCCTCGGAAGAAGTGAAGCGCGATATGGAGCGGGCGCGGCCGATGGATCGCCTGCTCGTGGGCGACGTCGGATACGGCAAGACCGAGGTCGCGGTGCGGGCCGCGTTCAAGGCCGTGCAGGCGGGAAAGCAGGTCGCGGTGCTGGTGCCGACGACGATTCTCGCCGAGCAACACGGCCGCACGTTTCGCGAGCGGCTCGCCGATTACCCGGTGCGGATCGAGGTCTTGTCGCGATTTCGCAGCACCAAGGAGATGGCGCCGCTCAGGCAGCGTGTCGCGGCCGGTGAAGTCGACATCGTGATCGGGACGCACCGGTTGCTCTCACCGGACGTGACGTTCAAGGATCTCGGACTGCTCGTCGTCGACGAAGAGCACCGCTTCGGCGTGCGGCACAAGGAGCGACTCAAGGCGCTGAAGCTGAGTGTGGACGTGCTGACGCTGACGGCCACGCCGATTCCGAGAACGCTGCATCTCTCGCTTGCCGGCCTGCGCGATCTCGCGCTGCTCGAAACGGCGCCCAAGGATCGCTCGCCCGTTCTCACGTTCGTCGAGCCATGGGACGATGCGCTGCTGGAGGAAGCGATCGCACGAGAGCTCGACCGTGCCGGGCAGGTCTACTTCGTTCACAACCGCATCGAGACGATCGACACCGTCGCGGCGCGGGTGCAATCACTCGCGCCGCGCGCGCGTCTGGCCGTCGCGCACGGGCAGATGCGCGAGGCCGATCTCGAGACGGTGATGGGACAGTTCGTCCGCGGTGAGATCGACATCCTGGTGTCGACGATGATCGTCGAATCGGGACTGGATGTGCCCAATGCGAACACGATGATCGTCGATCGCGCCGACCGATTCGGGCTCGCCCAACTGTACCAGTTGCGCGGGCGCGTGGGCCGGAGCCACCGGCGCGCATTCTGTTATCTCCTGGTCCCGGACCAAATCGATGCCCAGGCGGAGGAACGTTTGCAGGTCCTCGAGCATCATACCGATCTGGGATCGGGCTATCGGATCGCGCTGCGCGACTTGGAGCTGCGCGGCGCCGGCAATCTCCTCGGCGGTGAGCAGTCGGGACACGTCCAGGCGGTAGGTTTTGACATGTACCTGCGGTGGCTGGAGGAGGCGGTTCGCGGATTAAAGCAGGAGCCGGGAGCCGGAAGCCGGGAGCAGTTTACCCCTCCCGATGTGACACTCGATGCTCCGGCGCATCTGCCCGACGAATATGTCGCGGACGACGATACGAAGCTCGACATGTACCGGCGGCTGGCGCGGGCGGAGCAACCAGGTGAGATTCAAACCGTTCGTGACGAGCTGCGCGATCGATTCGGGCCGTTACCGGCGGCTGCTGAACGGTTGCTCCTCGTCGCCGAGCTGCGGGCGCTGGGTGCCCGGACCGGTCTGGAGACGGTGCTGATCAAGGGTGACGAAGCCCGGCTCACGTTCCGGCGCGACGCGGCGCCGCGCCTTGCGGGTCTGCAGCTGGCGCTCGAGGCAGTGCAGTTCGAAGCGGACGTGCGGCGGGCCGTGCCGCTCTCCCTCAGGCTCCGCCGGCTCGGCGGAGAGTCGATCGGCCCGGGGTTGGTCCGGGCGCTCACGGCCGTTCTGCGGGATCATCATCGCTCATAGAAAGAGGAAACGGATGCGACGTTTGAGTCTGGTTTTGTTGGTGGTGGTTGTTCCTACGCTGCTGCTGGCGGGCTGCAACGCCCTGCGCGACGCGTTCTCGTCGCGCGCCGACGTCGTGGCCCGCGCCAACGACCAGATGTTGACCGTCGAGCGACTCGCAGGATGGGCCGGGCCGAGCAAGCAGGTGCCGCTCGATCCGCTCACGTTGAGCCGCGTGTCGCGCTATTGGGTGGAGTATTCGCTGCTCGCCGAAGCGCTGGCCAAGGGAAACGATCTCCGTGACTCCGCCACCGTGACGACGGTGATGTGGCCGGTCGTTTCGCGGCTCAAGTGGCAGCGGTTCCACGATCTCCTCGCAGCCGGTCGCACGCTGACGCCGCAGCAAGTCGATTCCGCCTACCAGGGCGGCCAGGTGCGCATCTTCCAGCACATCCTGTTCCAGGTGCCGCAGCCGAGCGGTCCGAACGATACGGCAGCCACGAAGCGGACCGATGCGCAGAAGCGGCATCAGGCGGACCAGGTGCTGGCACAGGCGCGCACCGCGGGCGCGGGGTTCGCGCAGCTCGCCTCGCGCTACTCGGATGATCCGGGCTCGAAGGTCGCCGGCGGGTCGCTCGGCGTATCCACGCGTGGGCAGTTCGTGCCGCAGTTCGAGGACGCGGCCTGGCAGCTCGCGCCCGGCGGCGTCAGTCCCGTGGTGAAGACGCAGTTCGGCTATCACATCATCCGGCGGCCGCCGCTCGCCGAAGTGCGCGACTCCTTCCGGACGGGGCTGCTCGACCGGATGGCGCGGCAGGGTGACTCGCTCTACATCGACAGTCTCAACATCAAGCGCAAGATCCAGGTCGTGAAGCGCGCGCCCGAATACGCCAAAGCGGCCGTTCAGGATGTCGACGCGGGGCGGACCAGCAGCCGCGTGCTGGTGAAGTGGCGCGGCGGTGAGATGGAGGTGAAAGACTTCATCCGCTGGCTGGGCGCGCTCGATCCGCAGATCCTCCAGGCCCTGCCCCAGGCCAATGACGACCAGATCAGCCAGTTCCTGAAATCGCTGGCGCAGCAGCAGCTGATGCTGGATCAGGCTGATTCCGCGAAGATCACGCTGACGCAGGACGACTGGAAGCACATCAAAGATGAGCACGACTCCACGATGGCGATGATCGAGTCGCTCGTGAGTCTGACGCCGGCGGCGTTGCGCGACTCGGCGGGCAAATCGCCGGACGAACGGATGACGTTCGCGCTCGGCCGTGTGAACGACTATTTCGAGCGCGTGTTCCACGGGCGGGCGCGGTTCTTCCCGCTGCCGGCATTTCTCGCCGACACCTTGCTTGCGACCGCGTCGTGGGATGTGGATGAAGCGGGGGTGCGACGTGCCGTGGAGCGCGGCCAGGAGATTCGCACCGACTCGGCGCAGACGACGTCGGCGCCGCGTATGACGCCCGCACCAGGACCCGCGCCGATCGATACGACCCGGAGACTATCGCCGTGAGGAACGTGCTGCTCGGCGTCGCGTTGCTCGTCTGCTGCGGGGGGGGAGTCGCCTCCACCGTGGCGGCGCAGGAGCAACCCCTGGACCGGATCGTCGCCATCGTCGGGACGCGGCCCATCCTGGAGTCACAGGTCGAAGAGGAGATGGTGCAGCAGCAGGCACAGGGCGCGCAGCTGCCGACGGATTCGGCGGGGCTCGCGGCCGTGCGTCGCCAGATCCTCGATCGCTTGATCGAACTGGAAGTCCTGGTGCAGCAGGCCCAGCGCGACACGTCGATCAAAGTGACGGACCAGGAGGTGCTCGACCAAGTCGAGCAGACCTACCAGAACGTTCGCAAGCAGTTCAGCTCCGAAAGTGATTTCCGCGACCAGATCCGGCAGGCGCGGTTCGGGTCCGTGGAGGAATGGCGTCGTTGGCTGGCCGACGAACAGCGGCGGCAGCTGTACGCACAGCGGCTGATCGAAACGCAGAAGCAAAAGGGCAAGCTGCGGCCGATCCCGCCGACCGATGCGCAAATGCGCGAATTCTGGGAGCAGAACAAGGACCAGCAGCCGAAACGACCCGCCACCGTCTCGTTCCGGCAGATTGTGATCCGGCCCGTCGCGGATTCCGCCGCGCGGCTCCGCGCGTTGCAGCTCGCCGATTCGATCGTGGTCGAGCTCCGCAAGGGCGCCGATTTCGCGGCGGCCGCGAAGCGGTTCTCGGGCGACACCGCGTCCGCGGCGCAGGGCGGCGAGCTCGGCTGGTTCCGGCGCGGCGTCATGGTCAAGGAATTCGAGGATTGGGCATTCCGGCTGCGGCCGGGCGAGATCTCGCCTCCGGTGGAGACCGCGTTCGGATTCCACATCATCGACGTCGAGCGCACGCAGCCCGCGGAGGTCCTGGCGAAGCACATTTTGATCGTCGCGGACGTGAGCCAGGCGCAAGTCGCGAGCGCGCGGGCGCGCGCGGACAGCCTGCACGAGCGGATTGCGACCAGTAACGGCCGTGTGTCTTTCGATTCACTCGCGAGGATCTACGGGGACCCCGACGAGCCGAAGCTCGCCGAGGACGCATCCCTGACGGATCTGCCGCCGGAGTATCAGCAGCTGCTCGCCGGCGACACGACGAACGGCCTCAAGCCGGTAATCACGGTCGGGCCCGATACGCCCCGCCCGAAGTTTGTCGTCCTCGAAGTGACCGCACGGAAGAATGCCGGCGATCTGTCGTACGAGGACGTGAAGATGCGAATCCGGCAGTCGCTCAGCGATCAACTTGCCATCAAGCATTACATCGACCAGCTGAAACGTCAGATCTACATCGACATCCGGCTGTAATCGTGGGTAGCTCGGCTCCGCGTCCGCGCCTCGCTGTCGCCGTCGGCGATCCGCGCGGGATTGGGCCGGAGGTCGTCCGCAAGGCACTGCGCCAGCCGCTCGACGCGGACGTCAGGATCGTCGGCGGCTGGGAGGACGGTGTGCCGAGCGACGTCGAAGCCGGTCGCGTCGCGGCGCAGGGCATCGAGGCCGCGGCTCGGCTTGCCTTGAGCGGCGAGGTGGAGGCGATCGTCACCGGACCGGTCAACAAGTCGGCGCTCCACGCGGCGGGCTATCGCTTTCCGGGCATCACGGAGTTTCTCGCGCACGTTGCCGGTGACATTCCTGTCGCGATGATGCTGACCACCGGCCGGCTCCGCGTCGTACTCGTCACCACCCATCTGTCTTTGCGTGACGCGATCGCGAGCATCACCACGGACCGTGTGGTCGCCGCCGGGCGCATCGCGACGACCGCGCTGCAGCAATGGTGGGGCATCAGCGCGCCACGCCTCGCGTTGTGCGCGCTCAACCCGCACGCCGGCGAGGGCGGGCTGTTCGGTGATGAAGACGACCGCCTGCTCAAGCCGGCCGCCGCCGAGCTCGATGCCGCCGGCCCCCTTCCCGCGGACACCGTATTCGTACGCGCGCTCCGCGGAGAGTTCGACGCGGTGCTCGCGCCCTACCACGACGTGGGAATGACGGCCGTGAAGGTCTCGGGATTCGGCACCGGCGTGAACGTGACGCTGGGCCTGCCATTCATCCGGACGTCGCCGGATCACGGCACGGCGTTCGACATCGCGGGGAAGGGAATTGCGGACGCGGGCTCGATGCGGGCGTCGCTCGAGCTGGCGGTGCAGCTCGCATACGCGCGCATGGTGAAGGCGGGTCAGGCCTAGCGCGACGGCTCCGTCACGTGTGTGGTTGCCGGCCAGACCCGGACGCGTCCCACGCGCCGGCCATCCATCTCCAGTATCTCGAACGTCGCGCCCTGCAGATTCACGCGGTCGCCGACCTTGGGGAGCCGGCCGAGGCGCCCGAACAGCAGCCCGCCGATCGTCGTGTAATCGGCATCGTCCAGTTGCAGCTTCAGCACGCGATTGACGTCGCTGATTTCGGTGCTGCCCGCGAAAATCGGCACACCGCCGCCGGTGCCGCCTGATCCCGCGGCGGCCACGGCGGACGGCTTGTCGTACTCGTCGAAGATCGGGCCGACGATCTCCTCGAGCAGATCCTCCATGGTGACGAGTCCGGCAGTGCCGCCGAACTCATCGAGCACGATGGCGAGATGCACCTTCTGGCGCTTCATGTCGGCGAGCACATCCTCGACCTCCCGTGTGCCCGGCACAAAGAACGCGGGGCGCGCGATGTCCTGCACGGGCGCATCGGATCCCGAGAGCAGGCCGCGCAGGATGTCCTTGGCGTGCACGATGCCGACCACATCGTCGAGCGACTCCCCCGTCACGGGATAGCGGGACCGTCCAGCCGCGGCGACGCGATCGGCCGCCTCCGCCAGCGACGCCCCGGCGGGAAGCGCGACGATCTGTGTGCGCGGCGTCATGACCTCGCGCGCATTCTTCTCGCTGAACTCGAACACGCCCTCGAGAAGCCGGGCATCGCCGGCTCCCAGCCCGCCCGTCCGCTTACTCTGCTCGACGAGCATGCGGAGCTCTTCGGGAGAGTGCACACGGTCGGCCTCGGGGCTCGTGCGTTTGACGCCGAGCAGTCCCCCGATCGTGCGCGCGCTCCAGCTCAGGATGACGTTGAACGGCCGCGTGATCCACGAGAACGCCATGAGCGGCGCGGCGACCCAGCGGCTCGTCGCTTCGGGGTGCGTGATGGCCCACGTCTTCGGCACCAGTTCGCCGAACACGACGTGCAGGTATGAAATCGTTGCCACCGCGACGACCGACGCGACGCCCCCGCGCGCGAGAAAGTTCAGACTCGCGGGCAATGAAGCGAACCAGTCACGAAAGAAGGTCGCCACGGTGTCCTGGGCGACGTAGCCGAGCAGAATCGACGTGAGCGTGATGCCCAGCTGCGTTGCAGACAGGAGACGGTACAGGTCGCCGAGGGCCTTGCGAACGGTGCGGGCCTGGCGGTCGCCGCGGCGGACCATGGCCTCGATCCGGGTACGGCGCGAGGCGACCAAGGCGAATTCCGCCGCCACGAAGAAGGCATTGGCCGCGACGAGCACGATGACGGCCAGCAGGCGCAGCCCCAGAGCGTTCACGACTTAAAAGGTATTATGTTTCCCCGCGAGGAAACACTCGTGTTGCCCGCTGAAGCTCACTGCACGTATCGCGCCCCGCTCAACGTCGAGACTCGACGGCGACTGACGCTCGCGCTCGCGATCACCGCGATCGTCATGCTGGTCGAGCTGATCGGCGGCTGGATGGCAGGTTCACTCTCCCTGCTCGCCGACGCCGCGCACATGCTGGCCGACGTCGCCGCGCTGGCGCTCGCGCTGCTCGCGGCGTGGATCGCGCAACGACCCGCGACGCCGGAGCGCTCCTACGGGTTCATGCGCCTCGAGATTCTCGCGGCGCTCGTCAACGGCGCCGTCCTGTTCGCCATCGCGATCGGGATCGGCATCGAAGCCTGGCACCGCCTCCGCGAGCCGCGCCTCGTCAACGCGTCGCTCCTCCTGGTCGTCGCGGCCGTCGGCTTCGCGGCGAATTCCGCGGCGGTCGTCGTCCTGCATCGCGGTCACCAGCATTCGCTCAACCACCGCGGTGCGTACCTGCACGTGCTCGGCGACCTGCTGGGCTCCGTCGGCGCGCTCGTCGCGGGCGTCATCGTGCTCGCGTCCGGGTGGGTCCTGGCGGATCCGCTGATTTCCGTCCTCATCGGCGCGCTCGTGCTGGTGAGCGCGTGGCGGTTGGTGAAGGAAAGCAGTGACGTCCTCCTCGAAGCGGCGCCGGCTCACATCGCCCTGTCGGACGTGCACGACAAGATCGCGTCGGTGCCCGGCGTCGAGTCGGTCCACGACTTGCATTTGTGGACCGTCACGAGCGGCATCGTGGCGATGAGTGGGCACCTCGTGGTGAAGAACCCGACGGACAACCAACCCGTCCTGGAAGCGGTCCAGGACCGCATGCGGGCTCTGGGGATCCAGCACGTCACCGTCCAGGTCGAGCGCGAGCCGATTTGTGACTAACCAGGGCGGCAACAGGCGGCACACGCGCCAATCCCTTTGCCGCCTTGTGCCGCCCTATGCCGCCCGTTTATACTGCGCCCCTCATTAAGGGGACCGTAACTCAGTGAAGATTCGCAACATCGCCATCATCGCCCACGTCGACCACGGCAAGACCACGCTCGTGGACCAGATGCTCCGCCAGGCGGGCGTGTTCCGCGCCAATCAGCAGGTGGCCGAGCGCATCATGGACTCGAACCCGCTGGAGCGTGAGCGCGGAATTACGATCCTGGCGAAGAATACTTCGGTTCGGTGGACCGATACCAAAATCAATATTGTAGATACGCCGGGCCACGCCGATTTCGGCGGAGAAGTCGAGCGCATCCTGCGGATGGTGGACGGCTTCCTGCTGCTCGTGGATGCCGCCGAAGGTCCGATGCCCCAAACGCGGTTCGTCGCGGGCAAGGCGCTGGCGCTCGGGCTCAAGCCCATCGTGCTGGTCAACAAGATCGACCGGCCCGACGCTGAGCCGCTGCGGGTGCACGACGAGGTGCTGGAGCTGCTGATGGATCTCGACGCATCGCACGAGCAGTTCGGCTGTCCTTTCCTCTATACTTCGAGTCGTGCAGGCACGGCGACGCTCGAGCTGCAAAACCCCGGAAAGGACTTGAAGGCGCTCTTTGACACGATTCTGGAGACGATCCCGGCGCCCCAGGGGGCGACCAATCAGGACGGGCCGTTCCAGATGCTGATCTCGACGCTCGACTACTCGTCCTACCTCGGCCGGATCGGGATTGGGCGCATCGAGCGCGGGCAGGTCCATGTCGGAGACACCGTCGCGCTCTTGCCGATCGGCGAGCCAGGGCCGGTGGGCGAGGGCAAGTTCGAGCAAGCGAAGATCGTGAAGCTGTTTGCATTCGAAGGGCTGGAGCGCGCCGAGATCGAGACCGCGGCGGCGGGGGAGATCGTGGCCATTGCGGGGTTGGCCGGTGTCGAGATCGGAAAGACGGTGACCGCGCCGGACCATCTCGACCGGCTCGCGGGCATCGCAGTCGAAGAGCCGACGATCTCGGTCGATTTCCTGGTCAACAATTCGCCGCTCGCGGGACGCGAGGGCAAGTTCGTGACGGGCCGCCAGCTGCGCGAGCGGCTGTATCGGGAGCTCGAGCGCAACGTCGCGCTGCGGGTCGAAGACACGGACACGCCGTACGCCTTCACGGTGTCGGGCCGCGGCGAGCTGCATCTCGGGATCCTGATGGAGACGATGCGACGCGAGGGCTACGAGTTCCAGGTGAGCCGGCCGCGCATCATCCCTCGGGAGGGGCCGAATGGGGAGCGGCTCGAGCCCTATGAAGAGCTGATGATCGATTGCCCCGAGGGATATGTCGGGGTGGTCATGGAAAAGCTGGGACCGCGCCGCGCGACCATGCTGGACATGAAGAATCCCGGCCTTGGCATGGTGCGCATGCGGTTCAAGATCCCGGCGCGGGGTCTCCTGGGCTATCGGTCGGAGTTCTTGACGGATACGCGGGGGACGGGGATCATCCACCACCGTTTCTTCGAGTACGATTTGTGGGCCGGCCCGCTCTCGGGTCGGAACCGGGGTGTGATGGTGGCGGATCGGGAAGGGGCGGTGGTAGCCTTTGCCCTCTTCAATCTTCAGGAGCGCGGTACGATGTTCGTACAGCCGGGCGACGCGGTGTACGAGGGGATGATCATCGCGGAGCACGTACGGCCCGGCGATATGGACGTGAACGCGACGAAGGAAAAGAAGCTCACGAACATGCGCACAACGGCGTCGGATGAGATGATTATCTTGGAGCCGCCACGCCAGATGACCTTGGAGCTGGCGCTGGAATACATCGAAGACGACGAGCTGATCGAGGTCACCCCGTCGTCGCTGCGGCTGCGGAAGCGTCTTTTGGGCGCGAGCGACCGTCGCAAGCTGGCCCGCAGCGAGAAGCGGGCGTTGTCGGAGGAGTAGGGGCAGCGAACGGGTCCCGGAGTTCGGTCGTTCGACGGAAACCTCAGCCGGAGGTGGGCAATGCAGGCCCGCGAGACGTCGATGGTCTGGTCGCTCAAGCGCAGGAGCGACGACGTCGACGAGGAGTTCGGAGAATTCGAAGAGGACAAGGAGCTCGACGAAGACTTCGATGATGAGCTGGATGAAGACGAACTCGACGACGAGGATGGCGACGAAGACGATTACGACGACCTCGACGATGAGTTCGACGAGGGGGAAGAGGACGACTTCCGACCCAAGAAGGGACCGAAACGGGAGTGGGAGTGACGTGAAAGGCTCAGAGGCTCATCGCCTCTGAGCCTCTAGCTGGAATCAGGCCTGACGGCGAGCGCGCGAAGTTGGCGCTCCGTCTGCGGTCGGTAGGGATGGGCGCGCGCGGCCCGACGCAGAAACTGACGATAGTGTCCGATGGCCGCCACCGTATCGCCAAGCGCCTGGCGGTTGGTCGCGAGGAAGTAGTACGGGTCGGCATAGTACGGATCCAGCTCGACCGCCTTTTGGAGATCGAGCTCGGCTTCGGCCAAACGGCCGGCGGTCTGCAGCACAACCCCTCGATACAATCGAAGCACCGGGTCCCGGCCCTCCAGCTGCGTCGCCATGTCCAGCTCCGTCAGCGCCGTCGCCGTGTCATGGAGCTGCAGCGCGGAGCCGGCCAGTCGGGTGTGCGCCCAATAGAACGCCAGGTTTTGCGTGAGCGCGCGCTCGAAGGCGGCCCGCGCGGCGGGGAAGTCGTCTTCTTGCACCCGCGCGATGCCGATGGCGAAGTCGAACATCTCGACCGACGGCAGGATCGGCGACAACCGCTTTTCCACGTCCTGACTGACCGTGTCCCGCGCTGCCTGGAGCTCGGCGACCGTGCTGTCAAATTTCCCCAGATAAAAAAGCGCCCGCGCGCGCATGAGGCGGAGCTCCACCGCGCGAGGGTTCTTCCGCAAGGCCCCGGCAAACAACGTGTCTGCGACGGCGAACCGTTTCTGCGAAAACGCGAGCCAGGCATCGTGTACGGTATCCCCCCAGCGCCCCGGCACCCCATGCCGAAACTCGAGATCCGAGAACATGAACGGGTTGCGTTGCCACGCCAGCTGCTGCAGCGAATCGATCACGTGAGTCTGTCTCGGGGTCAGGATGACGCGCCTCACTGCGCGGGAGGAATAGGTCTGCGCATACGTCTCGTACATATCATGCTCCAACGCCTGGAGCGTGTTGAACAGCCGCGCATAGAGCGGCTCGGCCCAGGACGGATCGAGACGCGAGGCCCAGAACAGCGCCATTTCCGCGGTGTCGGTTGGTGCGTTCCAGCGAGTGCCGAAGTTGTAGTACGCCAACGCCGCGTTCGTGTCGGACCCGGCGGGTAGCCGGGGACGCGGCAGATCCTTGCCGGAGTCGGCCAAGGCTTGCAACACGGTGAGATGCGACAGCGCTGGCGTACGCGGCGCAGGCGCGCACTGAAGGGCCAGGATGAGGCTGAGGAGAAGAAGAACGCGCGGCGTCATTGCGGCCGTGCTCCAAGCAGCGCGTCGAGGCGGCCGAAATTCGCGAGCGCGGCGCGGACGTCAGGGTCATGGCGCATCCACAACGCGCTCGCCCCATCCGGGGGCCAGCGCACATCCGCGACACGGCTGGCGAGTGCCAGGGAGATTCGCTCGGCGGTCGCTTCTTCAACCTGCGCGTTCACATGCAAGCGGGAACGCACGCGTTGCAGGTAGGGCTGGAGCAGCTGCGTGCTCCACCGGGCGGAGTCGTCGATCCACTGTTCACGCGCGGCCGGCGTGGCCGGCAGCGTCGCGGCGAGACTGTCTGCGACCGCGAAGTCGAAGCCGCTGTCGGCTGCAACGCTCCACCACGCGGGCAACCCCGGCGGCGCCGCGACCAGCACATCCGGCGCGATGCCGCCGCCACCACGGACTTCGCGCCCGCGATCCGTCTTGAATACGGCGGTGGTGTCTTCGGCGGCGCCGCCTTTCCCGGCGAAGGACAAATACTGCTCGAAGCCCAGGCTCTGGTACCGGCGTTGAATGATGCGACCACTCGGGGTCAGCACCCGGGCGATCGTCAGCATCACCACGTCACCAGATGGCGTCAGCAGGAAGGGCGCCTGCGCCAGCGCCTTTCCGAACGTGCGCCGTCCGACGATCAACGCGCGATCGTGGTCCTGGAGCGAACCGGCGAGTGCCTCGGCCGCGCTGGCGCTGCGCTCGTTGACCAGCACGATCAGCGGCAGGGATCGAAACGGCCCCTCATGTGACGTTCCGAAGTCCTTCGTGGCATCAGACTTCCTGCCGCGGGTGCGAAAGACGAGCGTATTGGTCGGAAGGAATTCCGACGCGACATCGACCGCGCCATCCACAAGGCCGCCGGGGTTGTCGCGCAGATCGAGAATCAGCCGCTGCGCCCCCCGGTGTTGCACGCCGCGAACCGCGTCCCGCACCTCGTCGCCCGCCTTCGGTCCAAACCATTCCAGGCGCACGAACCCGGTGAGATGGTCGGACAGCATCGTCGAGTAGACCGACGGGAGCTTATAGGTTTTTCTGGTGAGCACGACGGACACGGTGTCCGGCTCGAGGCGCGTTCCGCGTTCGAGCCGCAGCTGCACCGTCGATCCTTCCGGACCGGCCAGACGCAGCGACACATCGGCCAGTTTTGACTGAGCCACCACCGTGTCGTTTATCGCGGTGACGCGATCACCCGGCTGGACGCCGGCCTTGGCGGCCGGGCTTCCCCGGATGACGGTGAGCACCGTGATCGCGCTATCCTCCTGATCCAGGATCGCGCCGATGCCGGGCAAGTCGCCGCGCTCGAGCGCGTTCTGCCTCTCGAAGTCGCGGCGGGACAGGTAGTAGCTGTGCGGATCGAGGCTGTGCAGCATGCCATCGATGGCGGCGCGCATCAGCGCGTGGTAGCGAACCGAGTCCATGTAGTTCGCGCGGATATGATTGAGGACGCCGGAGAAGAGCTGGAGCTCCTCGTAGGCGGAGAGCTCACGCGTCGTATCCGGCTGCTGCGCCGCGACGGGCCGGAGGAATGCGAAGCCGACGGCGGCCAGCGCCACGCTGAGCGTACGGCAGGTCTTCAGTTGACCCCCAAATAACGGCGTATCCAGAGAGAATTCTGCGTAGACGGTACGCCTCTTCACAAGACCGGGCGTCACGCGAGGAGTACCGAATGCGGCTCAGCCCCGCTAAGTTGGGGCGGCAGGGAACGGGGGCCTGTAGCTCAGGTGGTTAGAGCGCACGCCTGATAAGCGTGAGGTCGGTAGTTCAACTCTACCCAGGCCCACTCCATACAACGGCCGCCTCAAGTGTTTTGCGGTGGTCTAGACGCGGTCAGGTCGTGAGCGCCGGTGGCGGGTTTTTGTAGTAGAACAGTTCTGCCGGCGTAATGCGCAGCGCGCCGCAGATCCGTTCCACCGTATCGGCTTGAATGAGCTCAAAGCGGCCATTGGGCCGTGTCAGGCGGTAAATAGTGTTCATGCTCAAGCCGGAGTATTTGGAAAACGCATAGCCGGTGATCCCGCGCGCCTGGAGAATTTCGCGTAACCGCAGACGCAGCAACCCCTTACGCCGCATGCGCACCCGTTGACCACGATATTTTACCAAGCCACCTCCGTATCCGACTACAGAAGCGGTACCTCACGTCACAACGCTATATACTATAACACGTATGTTTGTGATAGTCAGCGAACAACTACATCACAGGGACTTCCCATAGTGTGGTAAGTGGCGACATGTCGGGCAATCTGCCAGGATCCCGGTCAGTATCGTTTACGCAAGCCTCCGTAGCGCTGGCACTTAGGTGAACCATCCGTATGGCAGGGTCCTTGTATTAGGGGATCCCAACGGAAGGAGGGACCGTGTCGAACCGCGTAGGTTTCACGTTTATCGAGATGATGATCGTGTTGGTCATTGCGGGACTGCTGTATTCAATTGCCGCGAGGCCGATTCGTGGAGCCTTTGTGGCGGCCTCCCGCCGCGCAGCCACCCGTGAGGTCACGTCGTATCTGTTCCGCGCCCGTGCTATCGGCGTGCAACAGAGCCGGCGCGCCTGGGTCGTGCGCAACGGCAATACGCTCAAAGTCATCGTGGATTCCGCCGGCACGAAGGTGCAGATCGGCACCATTATCGATATGAACGCCCGCTACGGCGCCACGCTGAGTGCGACCCCGAAAGACAGTATCGAATTCGATCCGCGGGGCTTTGTGGTTGTGCCCGCGTCGACGCCGAAAATCATCATCACGCGTTCGCCCGCCGCAGACACGCTCTGCGTCACCGGCCTCGGACGCATCACCGTGAGAGGGTGCTGACGATGACCCGGCGATGCCTCCGGCGCCTGCGCTGCGCATTTGGCCGTACAACCAGCTCGCGGCGCGGCTACACGATCATCGAGTTGCTCGTGTCCATCATGATCTTCACGATTGGTCTCCTGGCCATGGCGGGGACTGCGTCGTTGATCATGTCGACCCTCGCCGGCTCGCGGACGCGCAGCGTCGGCGCGGCCGTCGCCGAGTCGCGGTTCGATCGACTGCGCGGGCAGACTTGCACGGCGCACGCGAGCGGGACCGCGGTCACGCGCGGGGTCCGCGAAGACTGGAGCGTCAAGCCGCTGGCCCGTGCGGACGACGTCACCGTCGTGATCACGATGGTCAGCAATCACCGGATACGCACGCAAGCGTTCAGGACCTATATCCCATGCTAACCCTGACCAGTCAGCGGCGGCGCGCGGGTTTCACGCTCATCGAAATCTTGGTGGTCCTCGTGCTCATGGGGGTCTTCATGGCCGCCATGGTGAAGTTGCTGCTGCGCCAGCAGCGCTTCTATAACAGCACGTCGCAGCTGATCCAGACTCGATCGCAAATCCGCCAGGCCACGTTCATGCTACCCGCCGATCTGCGGGGCCTTTCGCGGCAGGCGGGCGACATCGCGATCATGACGGATTCGTCGATCGAGATCCGTTCCGTCTTTGGCAGCTCGGTCGTCTGCATCGTGAACCCCGCTGCGTCCTGGATTTCGACCGTTCCCGTCCGGCAGGCCTCGGGTGCGTCGATGACCAACTGGAAAATCGCGCCGGCGGTGAATGATTCGGTCGCCGTCTACGACGAGGGGGCGAGCATAAGCCCGACCGACGACGGCTGGCGCCTCGCCCGCATCACGGCGGTGACGCAGGTGACCGTTCACACCGCCACCGCCGGGTGCCCCACGACCACGAGGCTGACGCAGGCCGCCGACCTGGTCGCAAGCAATCCGAGTTATCAGTTCACGCTGTCGCCGGCGCCCATCGCATCGACACTGCCGGGCGCCTCGGTCCGGTTCTTCCGGCGCGTGCACTACAGCCTGTGGAAATGGGTGACCGACGGGCAATGGTATCTCGCGTACTACGACTGCGTGCCAAACCGGGTACCGGTATGCGTGACGCCGCAACCGATCGCCGGCCCCCTGCGCCCATACGCTGCGCCCGGGACGACGAGCGGCCTCGAGTTCACCTACTACGACTCGACCGGCGCGGTCACGGCGAACCGGCTGCTGGTCGCGCGCATCAGTGTCGTCGCGCGCGCGCAGGGCCAGTCAACGATCAATCTCACGGGCGCTGCGGCGATTCCGCTGCGCGATTCAATGCGCATCGAAGTCGGCCTGCGCAATCG
>QHUB01000073.1 GCA_003221035.1 Gemmatimonadota bacterium | reverse complement strand
GAGGGTGAAGGCGGTCAGCTTGCGTTGCGCGAGCTGGCGCAGCAGGTCCGGCGCGGGTTGGAAGGCGGCGACGAACGCGCGACCTTCGGGGATCTGGGCGAGGGACTCCGGGCTCGGAGCCTGCACGGACACAATGACGTCCGATTGTCCCAGCACCGTTCCTCGATCGCCGACCCGGGCGCCGGCAGCCGCATACGCCTCATCAGGAAAAAACGCGGCCATTCCCGCGCCGCGTTCGATGACGACTTCATGGCCGCCTTTGACGAGGCGGCCGGCAACGTCGGGCGTAAGGGCGACCCGCCGCTCGTTCGCGGCTGTCTCCTTCGGCACTCCGATTTTCATAGGGGTCAGGAGCCTGGAGCCGGCAGACGGGGGCTCTGACTTCTGGCTCCCGACTCCGAGCTCCGCTGTTGTGCGAGCATGCGTTCCGCGAAATCAACCCGCTCCGCGAGGTCGGAGAATTGGTGGCGCAGCGCGTCGAGCTGCTCCTCCAATTCATTCACGCGTTGTTCGGCGCGCCCCACGAGACGATTTTGCATGAATGGCGACGGCGCAACTTCCCAATTCAAGAGCCGCAAATCGTCGACGTCGCGAAACTCACCCGCGGCGATCAGGACGAGATCGTAGAGCCACCAGATCCCCAGCCCGCCCAGCGTGCACAGCTTGGGGATCGCCGTGCTGGTCTTGCCGACGTAAAAGCGGTCCAACCCGAAGCAGCCACCGAAGAATGACAGGAACAGCGCGACGCCGCGGGATCGGGTCGAGACCTGCGGCTGTTGCCCTTCGTCGGCGTCGTCGCCGTAAACCTCGGGAAGCGTCATGCCCGATACTACCGGCGCTCTTGGGGCGAGGCAAGCAAGTGCCGCAACGCTGACTCGACCTCCGTGCAGCCGAAATGAAAGCCGGATGCGATCAGGCGGGCGGGCAACACCCGTTGTCCGCTCTGCAACATTGCTGCGCCCTCCGAGCCGAACGCGAGACCAAGTGCAAATCCGGGGACCGGCAGAAGGACGGGGCGATTGAGCACCTTGCCGAGCGACTTCGCAAGCTCGCGGTTCGTGACAGGCGTCGGCGCCGTGAGGTTCACCGGTCCCGAAAGGTCGCGACGGTCCAGAAGGTGGAGCATGGCATTGATGATGTCGTCGCGCGTAATCCAGCTCACGTACTGGTTGCCGCTGCCCACCCAGCCGCCGAGCCCGATGCGAAACGGCGGCAGCATCGTGCCGAGTGCACCACCGGTCGGGGTCAGCACGACGCCGGTCCGCATGTTCACGACGCGGATTCCCGCCCGCGCCGCCACCTGAGTCGCCGCCTCCCAATCGCGCGAGACTTTCGCGAGAAAATCATCGCCGGGGTCGCTTTCTTCGGTAAGCGACTCGGCGCCGCGGTCACCGTAATACCCGATCGCAGAGGATGCTAACAAAGTCGCCGGGCGTCGCTGCAACGTCGCCAGCGTTTCGGAGATGAGCTGCGTTCCCTTCACTCGGCTATCGCGGATCCGTTGCTTTTTGGCAGCCGACCAGCGGCCGAAGACGTTCTCGCCCGCGAGGTGAATGACGGCGTCCACCCGTTCGAGCCCGGCACGATCGATCGTCCCACCGTCCGGATCCCACGCGAGGGCGCGCTCGCCGGGCCGTACGGCGCGGCGCACGAGTGGCACGACATCGTCCCCACGCTGCGCGAGCGCCTTGGTCAAGGCGGTGCCGATCAGCCCGGTCGACCCGCTGACGGCGATTTTCATTCGGGAAGGATCGCTTCAGCCTCGATTTCGACCAGCATGGTGGGATCGACCAGTCGCGTGACGGCGACGAGCGTACATGCCGGACGGATGCTGTGAAACACCTCGCCGTGCGCCCGTCCGACGGCTTGCCAGTCCTCGATGTCCGTCACGTACAGACGCGTGCGCACGACGTGGGTGAAATCCGCGCCGGCCTGTTCGAGCGCGCGGCCGATGTTGCGGAGCGCCTGGACCGCCTGTGCGTAGGGATCGCCGGCACCGACGATCTTGCCGGCGGCGTCCGTCGCCGTCGTGCCGGAGACGTGGATGACCCGCCCGACGCGCACCGCGCGCGAATAGCCCACGACCGGCTCCCACGGGGCGCCGCTTGCGATGTTGCGACGCCCCCCCGTCATCGTCCTTCCAGGCCCGGGACCGGTGGTGGAGCGGCGTTCCAGGTGATATGCGATGGCGTGCCCGTCGACTTGGCCTCCGCGATGCGCTCATCCGTGGCGCGCACGATCTCCTCGACGGCGGGCGGCGGATTGAGAAACGTCACGCCGCCGATGCTCGGCATGGCCGGGCGCCCGTCGGACGTCCGAAGATCTGCGAGGCCGCTCCGCAGCTTGTCCAGCACGATCCGCGCGGATGCCGCCGAAGTCTCGGGCAGGAGTGCGATGAACTCATCGCGCCCGAGGCGCGCGACCAGATCAGTAGCCCGCAGCGCGCCGCGCAGCACGGTCGCGGCGGCGCGGACCAGGTCGTCCCCGACGCGCGATCCCAGGTCGATGGCGGCGACACTGAACGGGTGCTGGTAGCGGCGCGCCCGCTCGATTTCCGCTGCGGCGGCCTCGCGGAAGGCTCGGGCGTTGCGGACGCCGGTGAGGTCGTCGACCCGCGCGAGCCGGCGCTCCCGTGCCAGGGAGCGCCGGAGCGCCATGATCGTCCAGCTGAGCGCGCCGATGGCGGCGAGCGCGAGCACAATGAGCGCGGCGCAGTCCCGAAGCATGGCCGAAAAGTACGACCCCGCCGCGGCCTTGACAGGCCGCCCAAAAGACATACTGTATTAGTACAACGATACAGTGAGCCGTCACCGTTGTTCGAACACATCGATCCTAGAAGCCCAACACCCTTGTACGCGCAGATCGCGGGACGGCTCCGCGTCGGCATTGCCGCCGGCGAGTTGAAGCCCGGCGATGCATTGCCTTCGGTGCGCGCCCTCGCGGGGCGGCTGCGCGTCAACCCGGCGACGGTGGTGCAGGCCTATCGCGATCTCGAAGCGGAGGGTTTCGTGGAGATGCGCCAGGGAGCCGGGACATTCGTCCGCGAAGTCGTCCCCGAACGGCGGGCCAGCGAGCGGACGCGCCAGGCCGCGGGACTCGTTCGACACCTCGTCGTCGAGGCAGGGCGACTCGGTCTCACCACCAGGGAACTGCTGCAGGCCATCGCGCAGGAGCTGGAGGTGAAGGTCTCATGAGCCACGCGATCGACATCCGCGACCTTCAGTATCGTGCCGGCAAGACGTTCGAGATTCGCGATCTCGCGTTGCGTGTCCCGACCGGCTCGCTCTACGGCTTCCTCGGTCCCAATGGATCCGGCAAGACGACCACCGTGCGCTTGATGCTCGGACTGCTTCGTCCCCTCAGCGGCTCGATCACCGTGCTCGGCGCGCAGGTGCCGAGAGACATTCCGCGCATCCTGGCGCGCACCGGATACGTACCGGAGCAACCGCATCTGTACCAGAGCCTCACG
Organism: Gemmatimonadota bacterium; assembly: GCA_003221035.1. Taxonomy (GTDB): domain Bacteria; phylum Gemmatimonadota; class Gemmatimonadetes; order Gemmatimonadales; family GWC2-71-9; genus 20CM-2-65-7. Next base: position 5,517 of record QHUB01000073.1, on the reverse strand, counting down.
ATCGACGAAGCGCTGCGCTTTCATTCGGTCTTTTATCCCACGTGGGACTGGGGGTGGGCCAACGAGCTCTTCGGCCACTTCGGGCTCGAGCGCGATCGCCGGCTGAGCCAGCTGTCCAAGGGCGAAATGGGCAAGCTCGAGATGCTGCTCGCCTTGGCACAACGCCCCGAGCTTCTGGTGCTCGACGAGCCCACCGACGGGCTCGATCCCGTCGTTCGTCGCGATGTGCTCGGCGCGCTGCTGGAGTATGTCTCGCAGCAGAACGCGACCGTGTTCATCTCCAGCCATCTGGTGCACGAGCTCGAGCGGATCTGCGACTGGGTCGGCGTCATGGATCGGGGCCGGCTCGTCGCCGAGCTGCCGATGCAGAGCTTCAAGAACGGCATCAAGCGGCTCCGCGTCGCCAATCCCCCGGCCCTGCCCGGCGACACGCCCTTCGTCGTGCTGGCGCGCGAGGTCAACAACGGCACCGAGACCTGGACGGTCCGGGGTTGGCAGCCGCCGATGAGCCAGTACTTCGACGGCGTGGGCGCGTCGTTGCGTGAAGTCATCGATCTCGATCTGGAAGAAGGATTCGTGGAGCTGCTGCGCACATTCCGCGTGCCGCGAGAATAGAGAGGCATGGCCATGTTCCGGATGATTCTGTTCACGCAATGGAAGTGGTCGCGGCTCGCGGTATTGCTCGGTACGCTCGCCGCCTTTCTGCTGCCGATCCTGTCGGTGCAGCATGCGGGCAGTCGCGAGGTGACGCCGTGGGAGGCCCGCATGCTCCTGACGTCGATCCAGTCCTGGAGCGTGCTGTATCCAACGCTCGCGACCGCGATTGCCCTTACGCTGGCACTCATGGCGTGGAGCGCCGATCATCGTGGCCGTCACGTCTACGCGCTGTCGTTGCCGGTCCCGCGGTGGCACTACGCGCTGCAGCGTTTCGGGGCCGGTGCGGTGCTGCTGATACCACCGGCCATCGCGCTGCTGATCGGCGCGCTCGTGGCCGCCGCGCTGGCCACGATTCCGCACGGCCTGCAAACCTATCCCGTCGCGCTCGCCGCGCGATTTGCGCTCGCCATGGCTGTGGCGTACGCGGTGTTCTTCGCGATCAGCGCCGGCACCACCCGCACGGCGGGCTACGTGCTCTCGATCGTCGGCGGGATCATCGTCGTGCAGATCCTCACCGCCGCCGCCGGTCTCGACGTGCACCTGATCCCGTTCATCGGTGATCGGCTGCTCTTGTGGCCCGGGCCGCTCGAGATTTTCTCGGGTCGGTGGATGTTGATCGATGTGTAGCGTGCTGCTCTCGACCGCGCTGTTGGTCGCCACGATTCAAGACCCCGCGGCGCTGCAGCGACGCCTGGCCCAAGTCGATGCCTTGCGTCACCGGGCCAGCGTGGTCGCGGCCCGGGGCGACAGCGCCCGGCAAGAGCAGCTCGACACCATCCGAGCCGGCGCGCTGGTCATTCTGGCCCGCCGCCTCGACGCGGACCGTGTGCGGCGCGGGGCGGAGATCGCCTGGCGGCAGCTCGACAGCCTGTACGGGGACGAAGCCGCGACGCTCGCCGCGCGGCCCATGATGTTCTGGTTTGTCCAGCGCGACGGCCACCCGCTCCCGGTGTACGTGACAGAATATCAACCCGTGCTCGGAGACTCCTCGTCCACCGCCGCCGACATCGCGCGTCAGCTCATCAGCGGGGCGGCCACGGTGCTCCGCCAGAATGCCGACACCGCGTTGGCGGACTGGTTTGGTCCGCTGCTCTTCCCGATGAGTCCATCTCCCGCCGAAGTGGCGCGCATTTATGTCGAGCTCGTGACAGCCCCATCCGCCGCGGTGCGGCGCTGCTACCAAAGTCCTCCTGATGCGGCATCCTGCCGGGCCGCACTTGGCCTCCTGGATGGAGGGGATCGCGTCACGCTCTGGTTCGACGCCGACGAGCGACGGGCGCTGGTCGCGAAGATGAGTGCGATGGACCGGGCCGGACAGCGCGCCGAGTCGGATGCGTGCCTGTTGGGGCAGTCCGACGAGAACTGTATCGCCGTCCTGCATGCCGCCAGCTACCTCGAGCCCCCGCTTTCGGTCGAGGCCCGGCACTCGTTTGCCCGCGCAGCGCTCCTGGCTGGTGGACGCGGTGCGTATGGGCGGCTGGTCCGCGGCGCGGGACGTCCGGTATCGCAGCGCTTCGCCGCCGCGGCGGGAATATCTGCGGATTCATTGGTGCTCCGCTGGCGCGCCGCGATTCTCGCGGGCCGACCCAAGACGGTGACGTTGGCGACCGCGAGTGGCTGGATGGCACTGGGGTGGGCGATTGCATTCGGCCTCGTCGCGCTCAGGAGCACGCGGTGGCGCTGACCGTGCGGCGTTGGCTCGTCATCGCGGGTCTCGGCTCGCTGGCGCTCGCCGTGGCGTACCTGCCCCCCGAGCCCAGGGGCATCATGGAATCGACGGTGATGCCTGCGCCGGAGAGGCAGCGACTCGACCGCCTGAACAGCGCGTACAGCGAGCTCGAGGAAACGTTGCGTGGCGTGCAGTTTCGTGACTCGCTCCGCGCCGCGCTGTCGCGCCATGCGCTCCCCGACTCTGCTGGAGTCGACGTTGCCTTTCGATTCGAAGACATGCGCAGCGCCCTCCCCGAAGAGAACCAGGTTCTGGTGCGCGCGGCCGCGCAGCGGGTCTGGTCGCGATTGAATCCGGCAGCGGGCGCGCGACTGATCATCATTCTCACCACCGGTCGTCGCTGGCAGCGAGGGTATGTGCTCCCGGTCGCGCTCGACGGCCGGACCTGCGTCGCTACGATTTCGCTCGATTGGGATGTAAAGTGGCTCTGGCAACGCAAGCCAAATCAGAACGGCACGAACCTCGAGCCCTGGCTGCGCGATGCGACGGCCCCATGTCTCTACTACGCAGCGTTCGGCAGTCCGGGACCCCAGATCGAGGCGTGGCTCAATCGCCGCGCATTCACTCCCGCTTACACGGCCGACTGGACCGCAGCCCCGCCGGTGTTGCGGTTTGAAGACAATCCCAATCGCTACGAGTACCTGTACTACAACGCGTCGTTCGATGCGCTGGCATGCGCCGATGGCCGCATGACGCGCTGCGGCCCGGCAGTCGAAGGCGCGCCGGAGTATTTCAAACCATCGCCGGTCAGGGGACTGGTGCATCGGGTATTTCTGCCGCGCAGCATGCCTGCGGAGAATTACTATCTCGCGGCGCTCGTTCACGACCTGGGGCGCGAGCGCTTCGCCGGCTTCTGGCGCTCACGCGCATCCGTGCCGGACGCGTTCGTGGCCGCGTTTGGCCTCCCGATGGATCAGTGGACTTCCGCCTGGGCCCGCCGCTCGGTGCCGGATCTTCCACCGTTTGGCCCCGCCCCGCGCCCGATCGCGGTGCTGCTGGGACTGGTGATGGCCGGGGTTGCGATCGCGGCCGCGGCCGGCGGCGTCATGCGGCGCCGAGTCGGCTAACCCAGCGTCTCCAGGCAGGCGTTGGCGTCACGCAACACCTGCTCAAGGCCTTCGCCATCCTGTTCGACGACCGCGCGAAGTCGCCCGAGCGTCGTGAGCGTGCGGCTGAGTGCGGCGTCGGCAGTCTCGCGCCGCGCGACGAGTGCCCGCACCGCCGCGCGACGGCGCTCCAACACGGCGACGCGCTGCGCGCGTCCCGGTGACGGGGCCTCGGCTTCGGTGGCGGCGAGCCAGCGCTCGATCTCGTCGGGACCCGGATCGATCTGCCGCTCGAGTGCGTACAGCTGTCGCGCCAGGACTCCGGCTTGCGCGAGCAGCCCATCGGCTGCCCGGACCGCGGGCTCCAGACGCGAGCGGCCGGACCGCGGCGTGCGCTCGAGCTCTACGCGCATCGCCGCCCGCTCCGCCCGCGCCTGCTGGATCGCCGCTTCGTGCGGGCCGAAATCCGCGGAATCGAGCGGGAGGGGCGAGCGCGTCGAACCGTCCCGCAGCCGGCTGAACACGTCGTGCCAGGTGTAGCCCGCGGTCCAGAGACGGCCGTACTGCAATGCGATCACGAAGGCAGCGACCAGCGCGGCGAGCGGCGCCAGCAGCACGCGGCCGCGCGCTAGGTCGACGATCGCGAGCGCCGCGACACACAGTGCCGCTCCCGTCACGAGCCCGCGGAAACGCCGGAGCGGCGATCGCGAGACCGGGGCACGCGTGCCGCTCGCGCGCGGCGCCGCGATCGTGCCGGCACGCGGTTCGATGGCGCGCTGAAAGTCCCCGATCGACGCCCACCGCTGCGCCGGTTCCTTCGCAAGGCAACGCGACACCGCGCCCGCCAGATCGGACGGACAGTCGGGTCGTTTGCGCAACACACTCGGGACGTCCGAGGTCACCTGCTTGACCAGCAATGCGGCGACGGTCGCTGCCTCGAACGGCAGCTCGCCCGTGAGCATTTGATACGCGACCACGCCGAGTGAGTAGATGTCCGAGCGCGCGTCCGTCTTTTCCCCGCTTGCCTGCTCTGGACTCATGTACTGCGGGGTGCCGATAACCACGCCTGTCTGCGTGAGCGCCTCAGAATCCCCACCCAGGGCCTTCGCGATGCCGAAATCCGTTACGAGCACGCGCGCGGCGGCGCCGTCGAGCAGCATGTTGTCGGGCTTGATGTCCCGGTGCACGATGCCCGCGCCGTGCGCCACGGCGAGTGCCGCGGCGGCTTCGCTCAGCATTCGGCGGGCATCGTCCACCGCCAGCCGGCCGGCACGGTCCAGGTGCGCCTTGAGACTCGGACCTGTGATCAGCGGCATCACGTACCACACCAGCCCTTCTCCTTCACCCACACTGTAGATCGGGACGATGTGCGGATGCCGCAGTCGCGCGACCGCTTCGGCTTCACGCCGAAAGCGCTGGCGCATTACGGGCTCAGCGGCGAGCTCCGGCCGTAACACCTTCACGGCGACGTCGCGCTTCAAGGCGAGGTCCAGCGCCGAGTACACGACGGCGAAGCCTCCCCGCCCCAGCCGTTCGCGTAACTCGTACCCGCTGCCGAGTGCGCGCGCCAGGCGGCTCACCAATTCGGCGTCGTAGGAGTTTGCCATGCGCGGTGGGCGAAGCTACCGCCGGGACGGTAGTTTAGGAAATGAAAGGAGCAATGATGAGCGAAAAACAAGCATTTCTCGACGCGTGGGATCGCGAAGGCGCCACCACCCTCAAGGTGTTGCGTGCGTTCCCCGAGGGGAAAACCGACCTCAAGCCCCACGAAACCTGTCGGAGCGCCAATGAGCTCGCGTGGACATTTGTGTTCGAAGGCATCGGCGGGGCGCAGGGCGTCCAGGGCGAGCTGAAATGGCCACCGCCGCTCCCGCCCAAACCCGATACCTGGAGCGGCATGGTGACGGAAGTGGATCGGGCATTCAAGACCATGGCCGCTGAGGTGAGAAAGACCGGCGAGCAGCAGCTCAATACGACCGTCAAGTTTCCCACGGGTCCCGGCAAGATGGGCGACCTCCGCCGGCTCGACTTTCTCTGGATGATGCTGAACGACATGATTCACCACCGCGGCCAATTCTCCGTGTA
>QHUB01000044.1 GCA_003221035.1 Gemmatimonadota bacterium | reverse complement strand
CGAGGGCCGTCGCAGGCTCGATCAGTTGTCGCTGCCGCGCGTTGCGGGATGGGGCGCCATAGGCGGCCTTCTCCTCTCGGCCCTCTTCGTCCGGGGCGCATCGCTTGGCTGGGGTGAGGTGCTGGCAATCAGCACCACGTTCGCCCTTGCTTCCGCCGTTTCCGCCTCTGGTTCGCTCGTCCTGGCCGGGCGAGCGGTACGGCGAGAATTGCCAGCCAGCCGTGCGAATACCGCCGAGGCCGACCTGACCGACGATGAGAAGCGGGAACTGCCTGGAGGCGACAACTGACATGCCGCGGTTCGGTGCGCGACCGTGTGTCGCGCCGCCGCAACGCCACGGTACAAATCATGCTGTCTCCCGCCTCCGTGCTCCCACAACTATTGCTCCGCACGCAAGACGCCATGAGCCTGCTCGTGCGAGGCCATCCGCAGACCCTGCTGCGCCGCGCGCTCGGCACGCGGCTCCATTCCGAAACGCTCGCCATCGGCCTGCGCCGCGACCTCGACTGCCCCTTCGTCCATCCGACCGCGAAGCTCCCGCTCGTCATCCGGCCGCTGCGATCCGGCGACGACCTTTCCATTCTGAACATCGACCAGCCCGAGCTCACGAGCGACGTGCTGTTCGAACGGCTGTCGCAACGACGGCTGATCAATGCCGGGCTGCCGACGTGCTGGGTCGCGATCGCGCCCGACGGCAAGGTCTGCTACATGCAGTGGCTCGTCGCGCCGAGCGATAACGACCGGATTCGGGCGCAATGGGACGACCTGTTCCCGCAGCTCGCCCCCGGCGAGGCGCTGCTCGAAGGCGCGTTCACGGGCGACGCGTATCGCGGCCAGGGGATCATGGCGCACGCCATGAGCCGCATCGCCGTCGCCGCCCGCGACTTCGGCGCACGCTGGGTGCATACCTTCGTGGGCGTCACGAACACGCCGTCACTCAAGGGCTGCCAGAGGGCCGGGTTCGTCCCGTTCCAGCAACGCAGCGAGGCGTGGCGGCTGCTGCGCCGCCGGGTCGCGTTCACGCCGCTCGCGTAAGCGCTCCGCCGGCAGCATCGTTGTTGCTCCCGGAGGAGCCTTGGATAAGAAAAAATTTCTGTTCGTCTCGCTCGACGCCCTGATCGCCGACATCGCGTGGCAAGTCTTCAAAGAAGGCCACGAGGTCAAGCTGTACATCGACAACAAGGAAGAGCGCGAAATCGGCGATGGGTTCGTGTCCAAAACCGACGACTGGGTCCGCGAGGTGCCGTGGGCCGACGTGATCGTCTTCGACGACGTGCTCGGCCAGGGGGCCAAGGCGCACCAGCTGCGCCAGACCGGCAAACTGGTCGTGGGCGGCACGCCCTACACCGATCAGCTGGAAGACGACCGCGCGTTCGGGCAGCAGGAGCTCAAGAAAGCGGGCGTCTCGATCATCCCGCAGGAGAACTTCAGCTCCTTTGAGGATGCGCTCACCTTCGTGCGCGCGAACCCCAATCGCTACGTCATCAAGCCGAGCGGCGAAGCGCAGAACATCAAGCAGCTGCTCTACGTGGGCGAGGACGAAGACGGCAAAGACGTGATCCAGGTGCTCGAAGACTACCAGCGCGCCTGGGCCGATCGGGTGAAAGCCTTTCAGCTGCAGCGGCGCATCGTCGGCGTGGAAGTGGCCGCCGGGGCGTTTTTCAACGGCAAAGAATTCGTGCTGCCGGTCAACATCAACTTCGAGCACAAGAAGCTGTATCCCGGCGACATCGGCCCCTCCACGGGCGAGATGGGGACGGCGATGTTCTGGAGCGAGCCCACGCGCCTGTTTAACGCGACGCTCAAAAAGATGGAATCGCGGCTGCGCGAGGAACACTACGTCGGCTACATCGACGTGAACTGCATGGTGAACTCGAACGGCATCTATCCGCTCGAGTTCACCTCACGCTTCGGCTATCCCACGATCAGCATCCAGCAGGAGGGGATGCTCACTCCGATCGGCGAGTTCTTTTACCGGCTCGCCGAAGGGTCCCTCACACATTTCAAGGCGCGCAGCGGCTTCCAGGTCGGGGTGCGGATCATGGTGCCGCCCTTCCCCTACACCGACCCCGAAACGTTCGCCAAAACGTCAAAGGACGCGGTCATCATTTTCAAGAAGCCCACGCGCGACGGCGTCCACATCGAGGACGTCAAGCAGGTCAACAACGAGTGGGTCGTGTCCGGCACATCCGGCGTCGTGCTGATCGTCGTCGGCATCGGCACCACGATGAAGGCCGCGCAGAAACAGGCCTACAACCGCGTCGAAAACATCATGATCCCCAACATGTATTATCGAAAAGATATTGGGGACCGGTGGTTTGAGGATTTCGACCGATTGCATACGTGGGGGTATCTCAGACCCTGACATGGGCATGATGTACGGGGATATGGGCATGATGTACGGGCGCAGCATGCTGCGCCCCTACGTCATTGCCCGGATGTCATTTGTAAAACAGCCGATACGCCGCATTCGCGTGCATCACGCCTTTATCGACCAGCTCGGCCATATAGTCCGGCATCGCCCCGATCTGCGGCTTCACTTTCGCCGCGCCATTCGGCGCCTGCGTGGTCGCCATTCCATTGTAGGCGTTGGTGAGCCCGGCCCGCAGCGCCTCCAGAATCCACGGCTTCATCTCGACGGTCGCCTTCGTCACTTCCACACCGCGAACCGTGCCGCGCGGGTCATAGCCGATCGCGAGCTCGATCGGGCCGTGCTGGCAATCGACGCGCATGAAGATCAGCGCGCCCATGGTCTGGTCCTGGTGCTTGCCGACGTAGAACGTGACGACGCCGTCCGGCGGCTCCCACCCCACGGCGTCGTGCAGCTTCTTCGAGTCGGCGCTGCTGAGATGCAGCTCGCGCGCCGCGAACTGATCGGCGCCGGGCAACAGGTGCGCGACGGCGTCCTGGCGCTTCACCATGATGACCGTCGGCGTGATATGCAGCAGCGCGGCCGTGACCGCGCAGAGTATCAGTTTCACTGTTTCCTCCACCACATTTGATAGGTTGCGACAGCAGCCACAATGCCGTACCCCAGAGCCATCGCCCAGCCGCCCGCGAGCGTGACGACCGCAAAGCGGGGAGAGACGATCTTGGTCAGCCACATCCCGGCGAAATCGAGCCAGGGCGCGGCAAAGAGCAGGCCGATGAGCGCAAGACCCGAGGCGCGGGACATCGAAAGGCCCAGGACAATCACGGAAAGCGCGGCGGCGATGACCGCATACATCGGCATGTGCACGTGCGTGTCTTGGACGAGCAAATCCTTGTCCACGTGATGCTGCTCGTCCCCCATTTCCCCCATGGACACGGCGTGCTCGGCCACGACGGTCGTCTCGGGCGGCATCTGCATCACCATCGGCGCTTCGCCGCTCGACCCGTACGTTTCGGCCACCTTGCTCGTACTGAAGCCGGCGTATAGACCCACCATCCAGGCACCGAACAGATAGGACGTGCCGAGGGTCGCGAGCAGCAGCGTGACGAGCCAGCGCACGCGGAGATCACTGTTGCGCAGATCGTAGAGCATCATCCGCTCCTAGAAGATGTACACGAGCTCGACCACCGCGGTCACGTTCGACTGCGACAGGGTGCCGTCTTTTTTCTGGAACACCGGCTGATCGGAGTGATCGAAGCGCAGCGCGGGCCGGAGCGAAAACGCGGGCAACCGGAAATCGGTGAGCTCGATGTTCGAGAACACGCCCTCCTGCGCCTCGCGATAGAAGTACCACGGCGAAATCGTCAGCGAGCTCAGCTGTTGCCCGGTGCCGGTTCTGAACCCGTCGGGATCGTCCATGACGTCGCCGCGCACCGTGATTCCCGCGGAGCGGCTGAAGCGCCAGAATGCCTGGCCCACCACGCCCGTCCACGTGTTGCCCGCTTCCGACCCGTGATGCGCTTCGGCCTGGATGATGAGCTTGGACCTGAGCTGCCAGGTCGCATCGCCGCTGAGCAGCGTGCGCGGTGAGCTGTTGGTCGCGTCCTGTTCCGGTCCGTACAACACGCCGCCCGCGACCGCGAGACCCGGGGACGGGAATACCTGGAGCCTGAAGCCGCCGGTCTTGCCGCTGTTGTTGTCGATGTCCTGATCCCAGCCATTCGCGACCAGGCCGAGGACGCTCACCTTGGGACTGATGGCATAGCGGCCCAGCAACCCGGTGAGCTTCACGGGTCGAGCATTCTCGAACGTGAACGACGCCGTCGGAATGAGATTGAGCGGCTCGTCGTCGCGCTCGAATCCGAGCGGCGCGTCGAACTTCCCGAACGACAGCGAGAGCGCCGACGCGTGCGCCGGCGTCCAGTTGATGATGAGGTTGTCGATCTCGATCGACGTCGCGGGCGGTCCGCTGTCCGCCGCTTCGAGATGCGTCGTCAGCTGGCCGAACAGGTAGAGCTGATCGGACCAGGGCCGGAACAGGCTCAGCGCGAGCTTGGAAGCGAGCGCCGAGCCCTGCGAGAGATTCCTGTCGTAGCCGGTCGATCCCACCGCGAAGCCGGAGATCGTGAGCGGCGTCGACTCTTCCGCCGGGAACGCTACCTGTGCCGCCATGTGCCGCCCTGCGCCGCCGAGTAAGGCGAGCAGGATGCCGGCACACCTTGCCGATTTCCCAATAGACATGATGCCCCTCCACCAGGGGTGAGAAGACCTACGAGCTGAGTGACTGGGCTGCTACGAAACGCGAGGCGGAGGAGGAGGAGCGAGCGCGATGGGAAGAATGTGTTTGCGTGAGGGAAGAACGATGGAGTTCAGCAGGTCCGGATCGATCACGCGGACCTGCCTGGGCGCCGCGTTCCATACCGAGGCTGTCGCGGGAAGTGCCGCGGGCGCCGCCGCGGGGCAGCACGCCTGCGGGCACGTGCAGCCTGCCTTCGAATGCTGATGGCTGCCCTGATGATGCGCGGGCGCGGCGCTATGGATCGGACAGGCGTGCGTTTCCGGGCCAACCATGGCCAGGCCGAACAGCAGCGCCAGGACGATCCGCAGGTGTCGCATCGCCTTCATTATACTGCCTTGAGTTTCCAGCGCCCACCCCGGAACAGCACGGCGCTCGCCACCGCGAGCGTCGAGAACGCGATCGTGACGGCCCAGGCGACCCCCTGGGGTCCCATGTTGAAATGGCGTGCCAAGATCCAGGCCAGGGGAATCTCCCACAGCCAAAAGCAGAACAGGTTCAGCCACGTCGGCGTCCAGGTGTCGCCGGCGCCGTTAAAGGAATTCGTCAGGACCATGCCGTAGGCGTAGAAGAGGTACCCGTAGCTGATGATCCGCAGGCAGCTCGCGGCGATCGACGCCACGATCGGATCCTTGGTGAACGCGTGCGCGATGGGATTGGCGAACACGATGAAGCACAGCCCCGCCACGCCGAGGAAGATCAAGTTGTAGAACGCGGCCTTCCACACGGCCTCCTCGCCGCGCTCCGGCTTGCCGGCGCCCAGGGCCTGGCCGACCATCGTGGCGGCTGCGTTCGCGAGTCCCCACGCCGGCAGCAGCGCGAAGATGATGATCCGGATCGCGATCTGGTATCCCGCGAGCGCGTCGGTGCCGAACGACGCGTTGATCCGGGTGAGGCCGATCCAGCTCGCCATGCCGACGAAGACCTGGAACGTCCCCGAGCCCGACAGCCGCAGCAGCGTCCGCATCACGGCGGGCTTGAGCCGGATCTCGGCCTTGTGAATCACGACTCGTCCATCGCGTCGCCACAGCCGGTAGAGCTGATACAGCACGCCCGTTCCGCGGCCGATCGTCGTGCCGACCGCCGCGCCGAACACGCCGAGCTGTGGAAATGGCCCGACGCCGAACATCAGCAGCGGGCACAGCACGATGTTGATGAGATTCGCGATCACGAGCACGCGCATGGCAATCGCCGCATCCCCCGCGCCGCGGAAGATCGCGTTGATGAGGAAGATCAGCAGAATGACGACATTGCCGCCGAGCATGAGGCGCGTGTAGCGGTGTCCGGTGGCAATCACGTCGGGCGCCGCACCCATGACCGCGAGCAGGTTGGGCGCGAGGATCGCGCCGGCCACGCCGATGATCGCCGCCACGATCACGCCGAGCGCGATGCCCTGCACCGCCGCTTCCGCGGCTCCTTCCGGATTCTTCTCGCCGATCCGCCGAGCCACCATGGCCGTCACGCCGATCGACAATCCCATCGCGCCCGTGTAGACGACGGTGAGCATCGACTCGGTGAGCGTGATCGTGGCGATGGCGATCGGGCCGATGTGACCAGCCCAGAAGACGTCGGCCACCGCAAACAGCGACTCCATCAACATCTCGAGCACCATCGGCACCGCGAGCAGGATGATCGCGCGGCCGATCGCGCCCGACGTGTAGTCGTGATGCGTGCCGCGGATCGCTTCGCGGACCGTTCGCCAGAAGCCCGCGGCTTGGCCGTCGCCGGTTTGAGTCGAGGAATGCGTCATGCGGGGCGGCGACCGAGCTGTGCACTCGCCCACAGTCCCGCCTGGACCAATGTCTCGGCGGTCGGACCCTCAAAGTGACTCACGCGGATCGCCGGGCGACCGTTCTGGTTCACGGCCACGAGATGCAGGATGGCAATGGTTCCTTCCGCGGGGACGTACTTGAGACGAAGCTGCGCCCCGCCCGCTTCGCCCCCTGAATCGAGCGTGATAGCGGCTCGCGACCGCGCGTTGTAGCGGTCGAGCCACACCTCCAGTATGTCCATCGCGTCTTTTTGAAAACCGGGTTCCGACATCCGCGCTCCTCACTGGTCGGCGCTGCGTGGTTGCGAGAAGCTACAATGGCCCTTGACTCGTCGCGACCGGGCCGCAATCGTGAAGGGACCACATAAGGAGGCCCTGTGCTCCGCTGGACTGTGGGGTTCTTCGCTGCCGCTGGATTCCTCGTTTCGACAACCGCCGTCGCTCAGCAAGTGACAACAGGTCAGAACATCTCCGTCACCCTCCACGGCATCATCAGCGGTTCGGTGTTCATGCAAGACGCCGACTTTGGCACCGGAAACGCTCAGAAGGCGGAATACGTCACCGCCGAGCGGAATGCGTGGGTTCATGGCGGCGACGTCCGCAACACCCGGCTGTCGCTGGCCCTCGCAGGCCCGGAAGTCACCAGCGGGTGGCACGCCAACGCCACGGTCGAGCTGGATTTCTTTGGCGCCTACTCAGGCGGGGGAAATTTCGGCGACGAACAGCCGCAGGCGCGGCTCCGGCTCGCGTACGTGGATCTTGCCGGCGCCCGGACCACCCTGCGCATCGGTCAGGATTTTTCGCCGACATTCGGCACCATCCCGCAGTCGACGTCGCATATCGGCTACCCCCTGGGATGGGGATCGGGTGGGTTTATCGGATGGCGCTTCACGCAGATCAAGCTGATGCATACGCTGAGCCGTCCCGGCGCCAAGAAGACGACGAAGATGCAACTCGCGGTCATGAATGGGTCCTGGACCGACGAGGCTGGCGGCACCAACAACACCTTTAGTGCCGGCGAGCGCAGCGCGCCTCAGGCCGAGGCGCGATTCGACTATTCCGCAGGGCGCCTGACTGCCTACGTCGTCGGCCACATCGACACGAAGGATTTCGCGGCGGGCCCCAATTTGGTCAGCCGCGCCCTGGAGATCGGCTTCAGCACAACGCGAGGTGGCGTCTCAATCGCCGCCAACGGTCACTACGGCAAGGCGATGGGCCACCAGTTCGCGCAGGTCGTTCAATTCGGCGACATACGCGGATGGGGCGCCTGGGGGCAATTGGGGTACAACCTGAGCCCACACTGGAGCCTGTGGGGATTCTATGGTGCCGAGCGGCCGAACGAGACGGACATGACAAACAACGCTGTCACCGAGGCGGACGGAACCGCGATCGCGTTGGCAAATCGTCGCTTCAGCACCTGGCTGACCGTCCCCATGCTCCGGTATAAAGCCGGACCATACGCGCTTGGCTTCGAGTGGCTGCACAGCGAAGTCCAGGTGGGGCCGTCGGCGAACAACAAGCTGCGGGCGGGGAACCAGGTGCTGCTGAGTGTGCGGCTCGATTTTTGAAGTAAAATAAGGTGGCGTCGTCAGGGGGAGGACATGCCATTAAGCCGTCGTGACTTCCTGCGAGTCACGGCCGGTGCCGGTGCCGGCACCGCGATCGGTGGACTCGTGGGGCTCGGGGCGTCACTCGCACCCGCGCGCGCCCAAGCGCAAGAGCTCCGGATCCGGGACGCGAAGTCCGTTCCCAGCATCTGCCCGTTCTGTTCCGTCGGCTGCGCCACGCTCGTGCAGGTCAAGGGCGGGCGCATCGTCAATATCGAAGGCGATCCGCGCAGCCCCCACAACGAGGGCACCCTCTGCCCCAAGGGCGCCGCGATTTATCAGCTCCACGTCAACCCCAACCGGCAGACCAAGGTCTTGCATCGCAAGCCCGGCGCCGGCGGCTGGGAAGTCGTGGAGCTCGCGTGGGCGATGGACCGTGTGGCCGAGCTGATCAAGAAGACGCGCGACGACACGTTCATCGAGAAGCTCCCGAATGGGAAGCTCGTGAACATGTCGCCCGCGATTTTCGCGCTCGGCGGCGCGACGCTCGACAACGAGTTCAACCACGTCTGCCAGAAGTTCTGGCGCGGCCTGGGCGTGGTGGCGATCGAAAACCAGGCCAGGATATGACACAGCTCTAGCGTCCCCGGTCTGGGGACACGGTTTGGTCGTGGCGCAGCGACACTGTACCCGCGCAACCTCGAGCAGACGGACTGCTTGGTGATCATGGGCTCGAACATGGCGGAATGCCATCCGGTGGCGTTCCGCTGGCCGCTCAAGGCCAAGCTCAACGGCGCGAAGCTCATTCACATCGATCCGCGGTTCACGCGCACGAGCGCGATGGCGGACTTGCACGTCCAGATCCGGTCCGGGTCCGACATCGCCTTCCTCGGCGGGCTCATCAATTACGTGATCAACTCGCGGCACTGGAACACGGATCCCTTCTTCAAGGAGTTCGTGGTCAACTACACCAACGCCGCGACGATCATCAACGAGGATTTCAGGGACACCGAGGACCTCGAGGGCGTGTTCTCCGGCCTGAAGTCGTACAAGGAACCGGACTTCTGGCCCGAGAACGGCAACCTCGGCGCCTACGACAACGCCTCATGGGCGTACAAGCGCGGGCCGAAGGCGCCCGGCGCAGCCACGAAGGACCTCATCGCCAGGCGCGCCGGCCCTCCGTTCGACGATCTGGTACGCTCACTCAAGCCGGGCCCCGCCGAGCGGGACGCGACGCTGCAAGACCCGCGCTGCGCCTTCCAGCTGCTCAAGCGGCATTTCAGCCGCTATACGCCGGAAATGGTCGAGCAGGTCTGCGGCTCGCCAAAGGAAAAGTTCATCGCGGTCGCCGAGGCATTGCTCGCGAATTCCGGCCGGGACCGCACCAGTGCGTTCGCGTACGCGGTCGCCTGGACACAGCATACCTACGGCGTGCAGATCATCAGCTGCTGCGCGCTACTCCAGCTGTTGCTCGGCAACATCGGCCGGCCCGGCGCGGGCGTGATGGCGTTGCGCGGCCACGCGGCGATCCAGGGCTCGACCGACGTGCCCACGCTGTACCACTCGATCCACGGGTACCTGAACGCGCCCTCGGCGCTGCGACCGCATGAGACGCTGCGGGACTACATGGCGGCCGAGACCACGCCGACGAGCTACTACGGCCACACGCCCAAGTTCCTCGTGTCCTATCTGAAGTCGGTGTACGGCGCGGCGGCGACCGCCGAGAACGACTTCGGCTACGACTGGCATCCCAAGATCCTCGGCGATCATTCGCACATCGCGATGTTTGCCGGGATGGCCGACGGCCGCGTCAAAGGGATGTGCTGCGTCGGGCAGAATCCCGCGACCTCGCTCAATGGCACGGCGACGCGGCGGGCGCTCCGGCAGCTCGACTGGCTCGTGGTGAAGGACAACTGGCTGACGGAAACCGCGACGCACTGGTACCAGGCGCCCGAAGTGAAGAATGGCGAGGTGCACGTCGGCGACATCAAGACGGAGGTGTTCTTCTTCCCGTCGACGCAGATCGCCGAGTACGACGGCAGCTTCACGAACACGCAGCGGATGCTGCAGTGGCACTCGTACGCGGCCCAGGCACCGGGCGACTGCCGCACCGACAGCTGGTTCTACCACAACCTGGCCAAGCGCTTGAAAAAGGCGTATGCCAACAGCACGCTGCCGCGCGATCAGGGGTGGAAGAACGTCACCTGGGACTTCGATCCCGATCCCAACGATCCGGTCTACGGCACAGCCCTGTACGCGGGGGAGATCAGCGCGCTCAAGGTGCTGCGCGAGATCAACGGATATCAGACGGCCGACCCGAAACAGCACCTCAAGGGCTTCGGCGATCTGAAAGACGATGGCTCCACGACCTGCGCGTCGTGGATCTACTGCGGCTGCTATCCGGCGCCCGAGCAGAACCTGACCGCGCGGCGCGAGCCCGATCCGCCGGGCGTGCCGGGGGCGCACCTCAAGTGGGGCTGGGCGTGGCCCGCGAATCGCCGCGTGATGTACAACCGTGCGTCCGCCGACCTGCATGGCAACCCCTGGAGCGAGCGGAAGCGCTGGGTCTGGTGGGATCCGACGTTCGTGAACCCGCCCGACCCCAAGACTGGCAAGGCCGTGCCCCACGGGAAATGGGTCGGCTACGACACGCCAGACTTCGCGCTGACCAAGGCTCCGGACGCGCAGGCGAAACCCGATGGCATCGCGCTGGACGCCTTATCGGGCGCACAACCGTTCATCATGCGCGCGGACGGGCGGGGTTGGCTGTTCGTGCCGACGGGACTCGTGGACGGCCCGCTGCCGACGCACTACGAGCCGCATGAATCCCCGGTGCAAAACATGCTGTATCCGAAGCAGCAATCGAGCCCGGTGCACAAGGTGTGGGCGCAGGGCAAACCGTGGAACAAGCTCGTCACGGTGGGCGACCCGAAGTACCCGTACGTCATCACGACGTACCGGTTGACCGAGCATTATCTCGCGGGCGCCATGAGCCGGTGGCTGCCGTGGCTGGCGGAACTACAGCCCGAATTGTTCATCGAGATCGGCAAAGGGCTGGCCCAGGAGAAGGGGATTCACAATCTCGACTGGGTCGTGATTTCGACGCCGCGCTCCACGATTCGCGCCAAAGCGCTCGTCACCGACCGGATCGGCGTGATGCGCGTCGCCGGCAAGGCGATTCATCACGTCGGCATGCCCTGGCACTGGGGCTGGTCGGGACTCTCGACGGGCGACGTCGTGAATGACCTGACGTCCTGGGTCGGCGATCCCAACGTCTCGATCCATGAAGGCAAGGCGTTCGTGTGCAACGTGGAGCGCGCCTGACATGGTAACGATCACGCGCACGCGCGCCGCCGCGGCCAAAGAGGCGATGGGGTTCTTCACCGACACGACGGTCTGCATCGGCTGCAAGGCGTGCGAAGTCGCGTGCAAAAACTGGAATCAGCTGCCGGCCACGCACGGCGGCGTGTCGGAGATGTCGGGCGACAGCTACGACAACACGCGCAAGCTCGACGGCACGCACTGGCGGCACGTCAAGTTCATCGAGCAGTTCACCGGGCCGTACGAAGGCCGCTGGCTCATGATGAGCGACGTCTGCAAGCACTGCGTGAAGGCCGGCTGCCTCGAGGTGTGCCCCACCGGCGCGATCATCCGCACCGAGTTCGACACCGTCGTGATCCAGTCCGACGTGTGCAACGGCTGTCGCGCCTGCATCGCCGCCTGTCCGTTCGGCGTCATTGACATCAATCACGTATCGGGGACGGCGCAAAAGTGCACGCTGTGCTATGACCGTCTGGGCGTCGGGCTCGAACCCGCCTGCTCCAAAGCGTGTCCGACCGATTCGATTCAGTTCGGCACCATCAGCGAGCTGCGCGCGCGGGCGCAACAGCGCGTGCAGCAGCTCCAGTCGCAGGGCGTGAAGGCGCAGCTCTACGGCGACGATCCGAACGGCCCGCTCGGCGGCTTGAACTCGTTCTATCTCCTGGTGGACAAGCCGGAGGTGTACGGTTTGCCGGCGAATCCTCAGCTTCCCAGTCGCGGGCTCAAGAAGAGTATGACGTTCTCGGTCGCGACGGCCGCGGTGCTCGGTCTGCTGGCGTTAGTCGGGATTCGGAAACGGCGCATGGAAGAGAAGGAGAAGGAAGGAGTCATGAATGTCTGACGCCTTCTTTACGGGCTCGCCGCATTGGACCTGGTTCATCATTCCGTACTTCTTCGTCGGCGGCATCGCGGGGGGCGCGTTCTTTTTGGGCGCGGCACTCGCATGGTTCGGCCGCCCCGAGGACCGGCCCGTCATTCGGACCGCATATTCGCTCGCGTTCTGGGGCGCGGTGGTCTCCGGGATTCTGTTGACGATCGATCTCGGCAAGCCGTTCCGCTTCTGGCATATGCTGTTTCAGTCCGACCACTTCCCGCACCTCATGTTCAAGGGGTACTCGCCAATCTCGTTCGGCGCGTGGGCGATCCTGCTATTCGGACTGTGCGCATTGCTCGCCCTGATCGGGGGCAACAAGCTCATCGCCGGTCTCGGCGGATTGCTCGGCTTCTTCGTCGCGGGTTATACCGGCGTGCTCCTCACAGTCACGAACCGGCCGATTTGGGCCGACAGCCCGTGGCTCGGTGCGCTATTTCTCGCTTCTGGCGCGTCGACCGCGGCGGCCACGCTGATCGTGCTGGCGCCCCGACGCGGCGCCACGGCTGGCTCCCTCGCGTGGCTCGAGTCCTTCGACACCCGCGCGCTCGTGGTGGAGCTGATCATTCTCATCCTGTTCGTCGGTTGGCTGTGGCCCATTCGTCAGGTCTGGCTCAGCGTGTGGGGCGCCTTGCTCCTGCTGGGTGTGGTCGGGGCCGGGATTCTCTGGCCCCTCATCCTCCGGTTGAAGCGGCGGACCACCGGCGCCTTCAGCAATCCCGCGTTCATGGTGCTGGCCGGCGGTTTCCTGCTGCGGGTCGTGATTTTGCTGTCGTCCAACGGCATCCAGCACGAAACCGTGACCGCGACCGTGCGATGACGCGCGCGCTGATTCTATTGTGCCTGTTCGTTACCGCGGCCTGCGCCAGCCCCGAGGCGACGCGCACGCGCGGCGGCGGAGCGGGCGCCGATCCGGGCAATCATGGCACCATCGTGCAACTGCACGCGGGTGCGAACATGTATGCCAAGACCCCCTGCCGCACGCCCAAGGTCAAATGCTCTGGCCCCTTACCAAACGCCGGCACGTAGCAAACCCGCAGCTCGCGCAGCGGATCGATCAGGTTCGCGGCCAGAACCCCGAATCTGAGCGTTGGCTGGGGTTGGTCGAAGCGGCGTTTGCGGAGGCTCAGGCTGGTGAAGCGTGGGCGCACGCCGCGGTCGGCATCGCCACAGACCGGCCGGTTCGCGCTCCATTGCTTCATCACGCGCGCATCACCGTGCGCGGCCGCGTTCTGCACCGCTGGTGTCGTGACGTGCTCGAGCTCGCCCTCGAGGGTGCACGCTCACGTGATCTCGAGCCCGTGCAATTGCTCGAAGCGGCGATCTGCCAGGATGATGAGCGCATCGATGGGATCGCGCAGAACGCCGGCATCGACGTCGCGAGTCTGCGCGTGATCGCACAGATGACCGCCCTGCCGTTGCTGCAGACGTGCGCCCGCGCACTCACGGAGCAGGTTCCCGCGTCCTGGTGGGAAGGTTATTGCCCTGTCTGCGGCGCGTGGCCCACACTCGCGGAATTCCGTGGCCTCGAACGCAAGCGCTGGCTGCGATGCGGCCGGTGCGCGACCGGCTGGGAAGCGTCGTGGCTCCGGTGTCCCTTCTGCGGGGAAACCGAGCACACGAACCTCGGCTACCTGGCGCCAGAGGAAGGTGAGACGACCCGGAAGGTCGAGGTCTGCGATAGTTGTAAGGGGTACGTGAAGTCGGAGCCGACGGTCAGGCCCCTGGCAGCGTGGGAAGTCGTGCTGGATGATCTGGCGACCGTGCCGCTCGAGGTGGCGGCGCTGGATCGGGGATACCACCGACCGGAACGGCCGGGTTTTGTGCTCGAAGCGCGCATCGTGCTTATCTAGAATGGACAAATCCATACATGTTGATATGACGGACATCTAGAATGGACAAATCCATACGTGTTGATATGACGGACACGCCCCCGACTTCCCCGCGGCCCGCCCAGATCTGTAAGGAGCTTTTAAACGCACTCGAGGCGTCGGAAGGGCGGCGCAAACGGCGCAAGCGCAACACGACTCCGGACGCTATCGGCTTGGAGCTCAAACGCGATTTATTGGTACGCGCGGTCGCGGCGGATCCCGATCCGGCCGGGTTCGAAGCGTGGTTGCTGGAGCAGTGCCAAAGCGAAGGCGAGCACGACGGCGGTACGCGAGCGATGGCGCTGTCGATCTTTGAGGAATGGCGGCTGGCCCACGACGCCGAATCGTTCCGGGAATGGCTTGCACAAGGAGCCCGATCAGATGACGCGAGCGCTGATGCTTAGCGGCCTCGCGATGACACGCCCAGCACGGCTACCAGCGGTCCGGCTTCCCCGCATCGGGAATAAACAGGCTCTGACCGAACTTCGCTTTCCCGAAATCCGCAATTAAGGCCTGCGTGGCGGGCGCCACCAGAAAGTCCGCAAATGCCTTTCCCCCGGCCACGTTGATACGCGGCGCGTTGCGCGGATTCAGCTCGAGGACGTGATAGACATTGTAGAGGAGCGTGTCGCCCTGGACCATCGGCACGAGTTGGAGCTTGTCACGCCACGCGAAGTAGGTGGCACGATCTGAAATCGTGTACGCGTGCTTCTCGTCGGCGATTTGTAACGTCGCGCCCATCCCCTGCCCGGCTTCGATGTACCAACTCCCGACTCCTGGCGTCTGGATCTTTGCAAGCCGCCACAGCTTTTGCTCCATCTTGTGCGTACCCGACTGATCGCCGCGTGAGACGAACGGCTGCGCCCGCTCGCTGAGCCGCCGCAGGGCGGCGACCGCGTCGTTCATGCCGCGCAACCCGGCGGGATCGCCGGGCGGTCCGACGATCAGGAAATCGTTGTGCATGACCAGGCGGCGATTCACGAAATAGCCCGAGTCCGTAAGCACGCGCTCCGCCTCCGGGGCGTGCGCGAGCACGACATCGGCATCGCCGCGCCGGCCGAGTTCCAGCGCCTGACCGCTGCCGACCGCGATCACCGTCACGTGATAGCCGCTGCGGCGCTCGAACACCGGGATCAGGGTGTCGAGCAGTCCGGCGTCGCGCGTAGACGTTGTCGTGGTGAGAATGACCTCGCGCGATTGCGGCGCCAGGGCTGCGAGCAGCATCGCGACGACAAGCTGAATCACCAGCGCACCTGCATCTGAAGCACCCCGCGATTGTTCTTGAGCTGCGTCACCTGCTCGTGAAACGCTTCGTAGTCTGCGAGCAGCTTGAAATCATCACCCTTCACGAAGTACTGGGCCCCCAGCAGGTATCCGGTGGAGCGATCCGTCCCTACGCGATCGTCCGGATCGAACTGCTGCACCCGGCCCACGAGCTGGACGCGCCGAGGGATCGCGCCGTACCCGGCGAGCAGGTACCAGCCTCGGATGTAGATGTCGGTGCTCCGATTGTGTTCCTGGATGTATTCGCCACGCGCAGTCCAGCGCTTTCCTTTATAGATCGCCTGCCCGTCGATGCCGGTGCTGTCGCTATATCCCTCGAACGCACCGCCGACGTCCAGCCCCTTCAACGGCGTGAGCACCGCGCGCGCGAAATACGCCATGCGGTTATCCGGGTTCGAGCCGCGATTGGGGCCTTCGCCGTTGACGACTGCCGTTTGCAGCGTCACCTGATCGACCGGCCGCCACTCCGCCTGCATGCCGATGTCCCGCTTGGCGGCATTGACAATGCGCGAGCGTTCCGTCGTCTCGAGGCTCGTCGAGCTGAGCAGCGACTCGAGCGAAAACGGCACGCGGAACTGTCCCACAGTGCCACCCCAGCGATGGCGACTCATCTTGATCCAGAGATCGGTGGCGGAAAGGCTGAGCGGGGACGCGGGGGGCGTGGCCGGCGCGCCGAGCGTGCGCATCTCGACCTGCGCGCGATAGGACGCCCACGCGGTGATGTTGCCTTCGACCGCAAATCGCGCGCGCCTCAGGAAGAACGTGGCCGAGTCGCCCACGGCCTGAAATCGCGGTTGGAGGTAGCCGGTGAGCTTGGGAGTGCTGGAGACGTTGGCGCTGCCTTGCGCGAACACCGCGGCGGGGCCGATGGCCACCAACGCGACGGCGGACATGAACTGGCGCATGGGCGAAAATTCTAGCGCCCGGTACGCCGATAGGCTAGCTGATGCCTATCGGCGGACTAGCTTGCGAAATGCCGCGTCGCTCGCGCGAATCGCCGCGCTGCGCCATGAGGTGAACAGCTTGACCAGCCGGCGCGCCGCGGGCGTGAGCCGCGCGCCCCCGCGGCTGACGCCCCCACGTTTCGTTGCGAGCACCTTTTCGCCCAACACACGTTCCATTTCGCGCAGCCGGTTCAAGCAGGTACGGTAGCTCCAGCCAACCTCCTGCCCGGCCGCGCGAATCGTGCCCGTCTCATCGACGGCCTCGAGAAACCGCAGATAGCGCGGTCCCATCAGGAACCGGCCTTTCCAGGTGAGCCAGAGCTTGTGCCTGGGCTGAAGCTGCGACATGGCCTCGCCAGTTCACGTAGTCGTCAACGTAGGTCGCTTCTCGGCCGGCGATACCGTCAGTCTCAGCCACATCCCCGCCAGGCCGTGCCCGGGCACTCCGCAGAAAATCATGTACGAGCCGGCCTTGTTGGCGACGAACTTGATCGTGTCCGAATCGCCCGACGCCAGCCCCTGCATCAAGCGCCCGCTCATCGCGTGTGGGAACGCCGGCGGATCGACGGGACCCGCGGGCATCGGCTTCGCCGTGTCCACGACTTCGGCGGAATGGGTGAGGTTCGGATCCTGGTTCTTGAACCGGATCACCACGTTCCAGCCGGCCGGGACAGTCAGCGTGAGCTTGCCGTCGTTGAAGCCGTTGAAGTTCAGGCCGCCGTTGAGCTGGGTCAGCCCTGAGGTCAACTGAAAGGTCGCGGTCTTGGATGAAGAGTCCACGGTCAACCAGTTGCTATCGATCTGTGGCTGCGTGCTCGCGGTTTGCGCCGCAATGCCCTGCACCGCGGTCAACACCAGGCAGCCGAGAAAGGCGGAGAATTTTGTCATGGGGTCCAAGCTAGCTAGTGTCCTGCGCCGACGGAAAGGCCCAGATAAAAGTTCCGGCTCGGCGCCGGCTCGTAGAAGCGATCGCGTGCGGCATTGATGACCACCGAGCTCACATATAGATGATTGAACGCGTTGTTGACCGCGACGAACGGGCTCAGCCGCATGCCGCCGGCGTTGCCGTCCCACCCCGCGCGGATATTGCTTGCCCACCACGGCGCGGTGCGTGTGCTGAGGAGGTCGCTCACATAGTAGTCGGACGAATACGTTTGCTGCAGCTCCGCCCACATGCCGTGGAATCCGCCCGGCTGGACGTGCAGCATCACATTCAGCCAGTGGTTGGGGATTCCCGGAAGGGCACGCCCGTCGAGCACGTGCGCGGTGGTGTCCGTGAACGTGTAGCTGCGATAGCGATAGTCCGCGTAGGTCCAGAACGCCGCGAGATCGACGCCCGGCAGCGGCGTGACGTCCGCACTCAGCTCTACGCCCCGATGACGAGCGCTGGCGGCGTTCGTGTAGTACGCGCGAGTCGGGTCGGCGGCGTATTGGACGATCTCGTCCCGCACGTCGGCCTGAAAAACGGCAATCGTGTATTTGACTCTGGCACCCAGCGATCCGCGCCCACCGATCTCGTAATTCACGGCTCGTTGCGGCCCCACATCGGAATTGAAGCCGCCGGCACCGGACGGTGAGTTCACGAGCTCAGTCGTGGTCGGCGTTTCGAACGACGATCCCACGTTGCCGTACACTGTGAGCGCGCTCGAGGGATTCACCGCGACACCGACGGTCCCCGACAAGGCCTGCATGAGCTTCTCGCCCGAGTTGTCGGGATTGGTGGGCGTGATGAGACGATCGTCCACGGTGAACTTCACCCAGTCGTAGCGCAGCCCCGCGGTGAGCGCGGTGTGGGTCGAGAGCGGCCACGTGGTCTGGACGAACGGACCGAGCTCCGTGACATGCTCCAGCTGGTCCAGCGCGCGCGTCGTGTCGGGCTTCGCCGAATCGCCCGGCGTGTTCAGATAGTTGAAGTTCTTTCGATCGTCCTGCAGCCGTTGGACGTCGAAACCCGCCGTGACGTTCGCGAGTGCGATGCTCGCGCGCATCCCGTAATCGATGCGGTTGAGATCGATATACGTCGTGGTGATGGGGTTCTGGAGATCGCGCGTGAGTCCGAATACGGTGAACACCGCCTCGCCGCCGTTTGCGAGTGCGCGTCGGACCGTCGCCCCCGTCTGCACCTGCGTCACGGCTTTGCCCGCGTTGCGGTTCTTGTTGAGCAGCGGCACCGTGTCGCGGTTTGCGTCCAACTCCGCGCGGGTCAGCGAGCCGGGGTTATCCGCGCGCGGGTCATCGCCCACATCGAACGCCGCGGCGAGCGACCACGCGGGCGCCAGCGGCAGACGCAGGCGCGCGTTGAGCACCCGGGTGTCGGCGGCACTGTGATCGCGTTCGCCTTCGTAGTCGAGCCGGGAGACGGTCACGGAGGCGGTGCCCCCATTGCCAACTCGCAGCCCGGTGGTGCTCCGCCACTTGCTCCAGGCGCGTCCGCCGTCGAACTGGCCGGCGACCACGCGCGCGTCCTCGCGGAGTGCGGCGACGTCCGGGTTCGTCCAGATGCTGATTACCCCCCCGGACGCGTTCCCGAACAGCGCCGACGACGATCCTCGCAGCACTTCGATGTGGTCCACGTCGCCGAGCTCGAGATTGGTGAGCTGGCCCTGTCCGTCGGGGAGCGTCTGCGGAATGCCGTCGAGCAGGATCTTGATGCCGCGCACGGCGAACGCGGAGCGCGCGCCGAAGCCGCGGATCGAAATCCGCTGGTCCTGCGAAAAGTTGTAGCGATTGGCGACGAACACTCCAGGCACGCTGGCGAGCGCTTCGTCGAGTCCCCAGGTCGGACGCGCCCGGCTAATTTGCGCGCGCGCGACCTCGTGAACGGCGAATGGGACCTTGGTCAGGGGCTGGTCCGCGCGTGTGACGGAGACGGTCGTCGGGGGAAGTGTGTAGGGCTTGGTGGTATCCGGGGTTTGCGCGGCCAACGGTACGGCTAGGAAGGCCAGGCACAGGCGGGGCCACGTCATGGTCGGTGGTTCTAACGCATGTGCACAGACCGCGTCAAGACCCGAGTCGCTTGTTTCAGACCCGCACGGGCGGCGGCTCTTCCCCGAGACGGCGCAGCGTCGGATGCGTGGCCCAGATGTACCAGCCCATCACGAGGATCGCGAGCAAATTCGCGATCGTCACCGTCCAGACGCCGAGGGAGCGCAGGCCCCACTGCGCGAGCGTGGCGAAGTTCGCGACGGCGAGCGCTTCGCCGAGGATCAAAAACAGCAACGCAAACAACATGAACGACGGCTTTCGTTCGATGCGCTCCGTCACCCACACGAACAGGATGCCGGCGAGGACGAACGCGACGAAGTGAAACACATAGTACCCGACGATCGTGCGCGCGCTCATCTCCATCGTGGTCTTGGCGAACAGCAGCGAAGACCCGAGCGCCGCCGGCGTCTGGAACGGATGGCCGGCGATCACGTCGAGCACGAAGAACCAGACGGCCACGGTCACCGCCCCCAGCAGGCCAGCGACGACGCCGCGTCTAAAACGCGTTTCCGGGCGATGCATGAAATCCTCCCCGCGGAAATGCGCACCGGACGGCCGAAGCCGATCCGGTGCGCTCCCCCGTTCGAAAACTCTATTGCTGCCTGCTGCTGGTCGTGGTCGTCGCGCCAGTGCTCAAAGCCTGGGCGAGCTGCAAATGCTGACGCAGCGTCGGCAACGTGCTCGTGATGAGGGCCCGGAGCTGCTGAGCCTGCACCTGGTTCTGTACGGTCTCGAGCATGCTGATGGCCTTGTTGTGGCCGTTCACCATGGCATTGGCAAACGCGGTGTCGAATGCAGCGCCGTGAAGCGTCTGCAGCTGCTGCATCGCCGCCATGTCCTTGTGGCTGGAATCCTGGTCTTGGCCATACCGACCCTGACCATACTGTCCCTGCGTCGAGTCGGACCGCTCACCGTAACGGCGAGAGGTGTCGCTCTGCTGCGTCGTGTCGCTGCGCGGGTAGCTCGAGTACGTCGAGTCATTGCGCTGCGTGGAATCCATCCGCTCACGATGCTGGCCGCGGGGATACGGATTCCCCGTCGAGTCCATGCCGCTGCGGCCATAAGCGTCGCCATAACCGTCGCGGCCGGTCGGCAGCGTGACGTTCAGCTGCTTGGCGAGCGCCACAATCTTCTGGTCGCTGGCCGTGTGATCCTTGATCAATCGCGACGCCAGGCTCTTTACCTTCGCTGACGAGGCGTGACTCTGCGCGAGCTTAGCCGCCCGAATCTCCACCTGATTGGTGTGATGGATTCGCATCACCACCTCTTCGTCGGAAAGCTGGCCCTGGTTCTGCGACTGCATGTTGCTGCTGTTGTTCCACTGTGGGTTCTGCTTGTTCGTGCTGTCCTGCTGCTGTCCCTGCTTTGCCTGCGTGGTGTCCTGCGCCGCGAGCCCCTGCCCGCCCGCTGAAAGGGCGAACGGGCCAACGAGCAGCAGCGCCGTCATGTAATGCAACCGCATATCCTCTCCCTGTTCCTGGTAATGCTGGGCATACCCGAAACCAGGGGCGGCGGTTCGCGTGTTAGTGCCAGACGGTGTACGGATTAGTAGCGAGCGGCCCAAATTAGATTAGGCGCATGCGGGTGAGTGACGTCGTACGCGCGGCCTTCGCGCTCGGCCTCGTTGCATGTGGCGACGGCTCTGGCCCTGCCCCAACCCCGCGCACCTTTTGGATGGGGTTCTCCGCGATACCGCCGCGGCTCGATTCGACGGCGGATGTCCTCGCCGCGATCAATACCTGGTTTCCCCACGCCGACGCGGCGATCATGCACGTGTCACCGCCCTGGGCCGCAATGCTTGCCGGCCACTCACCGACGGGTGCGGTAGATACGGCCCAGGTCCCTCTCGCGAACTACTATCGCGCGAAGGGACTGGCGCTCGTGTTCACCGTGGATGCGACCGACGGGTTGAATCGCGCGGCCGAAGCGCCCGAGCTGGTCGCCGCCGGCCGCAGCATCACGGACACGATGGTCCAGCGCCTGTACCGCGAGTGGGTGTACGCCGTCGCGACCCGCGTGCGTCCCGATTACCTCGGGCTGCAAGCCGAGACCAACCTCATCCGGGCAGCGGCACCCGATTCGGTTTATCAGGCGGTCGTGATGATGACCAATGCAGTCGCGGCGCAAATCCAGGCCGCCGCCGTGCCGACGAAGCTTTACGTCAGCGTGCAGGTCGAGACGGCGTGGGGGCGCCTGGGACAGACCCCCGGTCCCTACGTCGGTATCGCGCAGGACTTGGCCGATTTCCCGTTCGTCGAGGCGCTCGGCCTCTCGAGCTATCCCTACCTCGGTGGATTCGCCGATCCCGAGTCCATTCCGCTCGACTACTACAGCCGAGTTGCGCAGGGCACAGCGCTGCCGGTGCTCGTGGTGGAAGGAGGCTGGCCGTCGATCTCCGTGGGCAGCATCGCATCGTCACCGAGCGAGCAGGCCCGATACATCACGCGCCAGGAGGCGCTGCTCGACAGCGCGAACGCGAACGGCGTCTTTCAGCTCACCTTCTTCGATCTCGACTTGAGCACGGACTCACAGCCGCCGGGCTCGATCCTGCCGCTGTTCACGCACCTCGGCCTCGCCGACAGCGCGATGCGGGCCAAGCCCGCGCTCGCCACCTGGGACGATGTGCGCAAGCGCCCGATCCAGGACTTTGCCTTAACTGCGCCGCGTTGAGAACGCGAACACCGTGCGGGACTGATATCGCGCGCCGGGACGCAGAATAGTAGAAGGGAAGTTCGAGTGGTTCGGGGAATCGGGGAAATGCTGCGTCTCCAGGCACAAACCGGTCCGGTGGGCATACACATGCCCGCCTTTGCCCTTGATCGTACCGTCGAGAAAGTTGCCTGAATAGAACTGGATCCCCGGCTCGGTCGTGCGGACTTCGAGCACGCGGCCGCTCTGCGGATCTTGGAGACGCGCGGCGAGTGCGAGCGTGCCCTGCCCTTGTCGATCGAGCACCCAATTGTGGTCGTAGCCGCGCCCGAAGCGGAGCTGTTCATCCGGGCCGTCGATGCGCGCGCCGACCGCCGCCGATTGACGAAAGTCGAACGGCGTCCCGGCGACGGGAGCAATCTTCCCGGTCGGAATCAACGTGGAATCCACCGGCGTAAATGCCGATGCGTTGAGCTGCAAGACGTGGTCGAGGATGTCGCCGCGCCCCTCGCCATGCAGGTTCCAATAGGTGTGCTGCGAGAGGTTGAGCGGCGTCGCCTTGGTCGTGGAAGCCTCGTACTCCACGATCAGCTCATTCGCCTCGTTCAGCGTGTAGGTGACTTGCACCGTCAGGGCTCCCGGATACCCTTCCTCGCCGTCCGCGCTCTCGTACCGGAGCTTCACGCCCATCGCGCTGTCGTTCTCGAATGGCTCGGCACTCCATAACACCTTGTCGAAGCCGCGCACGCCGCCGTGCAGGCTGTTCGGCCCGTTGTTTTGCGCGAGATGGTATTCCACGCCGTCCAGCGTGAACCGGCCGGCCGCGATGCGATTGGCGTAGCGTCCCACGATCGCGCCAAAGTACGGCGAAGCGCCGAGGTATCCGGGCAGGCTGTCGAATCCGAGTGCGATGTCGGCGACCTGGCCGCTCGCGTCCGGCGTGCGAATCGACGTGACGATTGCGCCGTACGTCATCACCCTCACCTCGACACCGTGCGTATTCCTCAGGGTGAACAGCTCGACTCGGCGACCATCTGGCAGCTGGCCGAACGGCGCGCGTGCAGGCTCAGCATGACGCATGGTGCACCCCGAGAAAAGAATGAGGGCGGTAGTGACGAAGCGCATGGTTATTTGAGCTCAAAGATGATGGTGGGATCCACGGGATAACGCCCGAAATGGGCGCCATAAACGGCCAGTCCGCCCGGCAGCGAGTCACTGACTTCCAGGCGAACGACGAACTCCCCGCTGCGGGCGGCGGTCATCAGCGCGTCGGGAGGGAGCGGAATGCGCAGCAGCTCACCGTAAGAGCCGGCTTCGTACAAGTGTCCGTCATGGGGCTGCGCCTGCCAGCTGAGAATGCCGCGCGAGTCCGCCGGGTCATCCGGGAGCTGCTGCCGGCTGACGTCGAGTCCATTCACGCGAATCGTTATGGCGCTCGGGAATGGGTGCTCGCCCGTCATGGGATAGCTGTTCGGATTGCGGCTCGGATCGTGGAAGCCGCCGCCGCGCATGTAGTCGCCATTGGCTTGGGCGGTCGAATCGCGGTCCTTGCCATTCAAGCGTTTTGCCGATGCCTCGATGATAAACGTGGCGCCCGACACGTTCGCGACGGCAAGCCCGGCGGGCCACGGAATCCTGTACTCGAAGTAGCCACTCCCTGCCCCGTCCAACTTGTGATCGCCGAGGACGGTCCACTGCTTGAGCGACCAGCGGCCGTCCCGCACCGCTGTCGCAGGCACCCGGGCGACGCGCGCTCGACGACCATCAGCCAGACGCACGGTGTCGGGCCGCGGTCCATCGACGATAAATGTCGTGAAGTTTTGATGCACGACGACCCCCGCCGCGTTGATGAGCCCCACGGAAAGCACGAGAACCGCGGGTTCACCGGGCATCGTGAGCGAGAGCGGCGCCAGCGGCGCTGACATCCAGGGCCGGTAGGCGATCCGCGAGTCGGTCGCGCTATAGCGCTTCTCCTCGCCGAGCCAGTTCCAGCCGCGCAACTCGGTGCGGAGCGTGAGGGAATCGCCGTGCGCCGCGCCGGTCAGGAACGACGCGAACAAGGGAACGTCGACGTGCTCGCCGGGTCGCACGACGTGCGCGAGCTCCGAGTCTCCGATGGCGATATAGAGCGGCGAGTGCAGGTCCCGGAGCGACATGCCGTCCACGAGAAAGCCGAAGCCCGTTTCCTTGCGCGTGCGATCGAAGCGCCAGTAGCCGTTCCATTCATTGATGACGTCATGATGCTCGGTGTACAGCCACCCGGCGAGCTTGGGATGCCGCCGAAACGCGTTGATCGCGCGATGATAGTCCCAGCTCCAGTCGACGTCGCCGGTGCTGCCCTCGTAGCCCCAGACATTGCCGAATTCCGAATTGAGCAGCGGCTGGTGCGCCTGGCGCCACGGCTGCTCGAAATTCCATTGCGATCCCGGATAGGTGCTGTCGCTGTAGCGCTGCACGCGCGATTCCCACCGCCACCCGGGCAGGTATTCGTGCCAGGAGTTCAGATCGGTTTCGGTGTGTCCACGGCCGCAGCAGGGCGAGTTGTCTTCGATCAGCCGGGTCGAGTCGAGAGACTTCGCCAGCGCGTAATCGCGCGCGACGCGCGCGCGTGTGTCGGGCCGATAGTCCTCGTGATCACCTTCCTTGGTGAGCAAGCCCCACGTCTCGTTGAAGAGCACCCACGAGAAGATCGCCGGATGATTGTAGTCGCGGTCGATCATCCCGCGCAGGGCGACATCATGCTCGTGGAACGCCGCTGAATCGGGCGGTCCCCACCAGTTGGGGATATCGGCCATGATCAGCAGGCCGAGGCGATCGGCCCAATACAGTTTGCGCGGCGTTTCGATCTTCACGTGCTCCCGCAGACCATTCAGGCCGATCAGCCGCGCGCGCGCGATCTCATCGCGCAGCATGCTGTCGGTGGGGAACGTGTAATAGCCGGTGGGATGGTACGCTTGATCGAGCGCGAGCTGGAGAAAGATCGGCGTGCCGTTGAGCGCGACGTATGGGTAGCTGGTCCCAGCCAGATCGACCACCGAAATCGTGCGCATCCCGAAATACGTCTGGACGCGATCCTCGATCAGCCCAGTCGCATTCACGCGCACGGTGACATCGTGCAAGAATGGGTCGTCGAGCGACCAGCGACGCGCATTGGGCAGCGAGATCTCGAGGTGGGCGGAGCTCGCCCCGCGCGGGATGTTGGCCGTCACGGGCGGCTGGCCCGGCCGGTTGTCGAACGTGACGCTGAAGGTGAGCGGGCGCGGCGCGGGTTCGAGCAGTCGGGCGTCAACCCGTACACCATCGAGCGTGCGCCACGGCGTGAAATGCACCGCGACAAGCGGCGCACTGCCCCGCGCTTCCAGATAGACCGTTTGCCAGATTCCCCGCGCGCGACCGTATCCTTGCTTGCCTTCGAGCTTGAATGGATGCGGCGTGTCGTCAACCCGCAGCACCAGGTGATGCGGCCCCGCTTTCAACTGACGCGGCAGCTCGAGTGAAAATGGCGTGTACCCACCCTGATGCTCGCCGAGCTTCTTGCCATCCAGCCAAACGCTGGTACGCCAGTCGCACGCACCGACGACGAGAAAGACCCGCCTGCCGCGCCACGAATCGGGGACCGTGAGCGCGCGCGCGTACCAGCCGATATCGCCGCTGTCCGGTACCATCGAGAGCGGCGCGCCCCAGGAGAACGGCACGACAATTTCGCGTGTCCCCGGCAGCGAGCCGCGGGGCCACCCGAGTGTCACGCCTTCATCGCGGGGATCGAACGCAAAGCGCCAGCGACCGTTGAGATTGAGCCACTCGGCGCGCTGGAGGTCCGGTCGTGGATGCTCAGGAAGGGGGACCGGGGAAGCCGGGGGGACCGGAGGGATTTGGGCGGCGCGGAGCGCCAGCAGCAGCCAGAGCATGGGCCTAGACTACAGGCCCGCGCGCGACGCGCAACCGCTGGTCGCCGTTGGGCTGCCGCGGCCTGCAGGGATTAACCCCACATCGCTATCAACGGGCGGCGCGTTACTTTTTGCGCGTTGCCCGCTGACGCGTAGGTTATGACTAACCAGGAGGATTTACGGCCGTAGACTCACAGCTGTCGTCTGCCACCACACCCATTCCGACAAACGGCAACTTGCCGTCCAGCGAATTCGGTCTCGCGTTGGGATACGTGATCGGGCATCACTTCTTCAATATGCAGGACCTGCATTACGGCTACTGGCCGGAGGATTTGGCGCGCGCCCCGCAGAACCTGGCGCGGGCGCAGGCGCACTACACCGATTTTCTGATGTCGCGTATCCCCGCCGGGGTCAAGTCGGTGCTGGACGTGGGGTGCGGCGCGGGAAACACAGCGCGCAAGCTGCTCGAGCGCGGCTTCACGGTCGACTGTGTGTCACCGAACGGCGTGCTGACGGACGTCGCAAAGCACGTCCTGAAAGGACGCGCCGACATCTTCGAGACGCGCTTTCAGGATCTCCAAACCGATCGACGCTACGATCTCATTCTGTTCAGCGAGAGCCTGCTCTTCATTCCGCTCGAGGACGCGTTCACCAAGGCGCTCGCGCTGCTCAATCCCGGCGGCTACGTCCTGATCACCGACATCTTCCGCGTGCCGGCCGAAGGCAAGAGTCCCATCGGTGGTGGGCACGAGCTGCCGCGCTTTCGCGAAACGATCGCGCGCTATCGGCTCGACCCGATGCTCGATCTCGATATGACCGACGGCATCGCGCCGACCTTCGATCTGCTTGACGCCGCCTATCGCGAGGCCATTCAGCCGGCGTATCAGCTGCTCCTCTCGCGGCTCGAGGCGAAGTATCCGTGGGTGATGAAGCTCGTGAAATGGAAATTCCGGAAAAAGATGGAGCGCTACGAGGGCAAGCACTTCAGCGGTCGCCGCAACGGCGCGAACTTCAAGAAGTACAAATCCTACCGGCTGCTGCTCTACCGCAGCACATCGCCCGATACGGAAAGAGGCACCGTAGAGAATCCACGATTCTCTACGACGCCTCTTTCGACGCCTTCGATTTGACGTCGTTCATTCGACGTCATTGGACGTCTTTGCTTCGCTAGAAGACGTCCACCCAACCCCGTTGCCGGGCGGCTTTGGGATAGGCATTTGCCGACATGACAGCCAGCAGGGCGCACGACGAATAGAGCACCGACGTATTACCACTCAGCGAGACGTTGTCGTCCACGGAGACCGTCGCCGCCATCGTCGCACCGACGATCTTGTTACCGGTGCCCGACATCTTCAGGCCGCCGCGGACGATCACGGCGCCCATGAATGAAAAATTGCCGGCCACTTCCAGATCGCCATCGACGAGCAGAATCCCCTGCCCACGCCCCGACGTCAGTTTCAGATTGCCGGCGACGTGAATGACCGGGAAATAGCTCTCGCAGGGACTCGCCGGGACCGCGTGATTGGGCTCGCCCCAGTTGGCGGGGATCGTGCTGGCCGCGCAGGTGCCCCCTGCCACAATCGGCGCAACGCCGTTCAGGAGCAGGCCGCCCGGGTACTGGATGGTCGCCGCGGCAGCCATGCTCGAATAGTTCGTGTTGCCGTAATTGAAGTACGTATTCGAATCGCCTGCCGCGGGCGTCGAGAGCATCGGCGGATTGCCGTTTAGCGTCACGCTACCGTTGACGGTGGCCGTGGTCGTCGGGGTGATCGCCGCGCCAGGCACGTTGGCGCCCGGTGAGCACGCGGTCCAGGACGGCGGCGCCGCATCATTGCCGTTGATCGTCACGTTACCGTTGACGGTCGTGGTACCCTGGGTCGTGATGGCACCGAGGAAGTTCATTTGCGGCGTATCCAGCCGTAGGAGCACGCCATACCGGCGCCGCGCCTGGAACGAGCTGCGCGACGCGCCCGAGACGCCCTCCGAGACCGCCCAGAAAAACGGGCCGTTGAGCTTCGTCACGATGACGCTCGCGATCCCCCCGCCGGACGTCGTGTACGCCCGCTTCAGGGTATCGCCCGTGAGCTTCTGGTTCCACGGGAGGCTCCACTCGTTGACGATGCGATTCAGGCCGAGCTCGGCGGTCGACGTGGCGCGGGACTGGCGCAACGAGTTGTCACTGATGCGGTAGTCCTGAGTGACGGAGAACAACACCCCCGCAATGATCACGCCGATCAGGACGATGGCCGCCAGTGCTGCAACCAGCGCCACGCCGCGTTCCGACCCAAGTGTCCGCTTCATAAGTCCCTCGTTTCCTCAGTCTAGTTGCGATTGCGCAGGCCGACTTCGATGCGCATTGAATCGCGCAGCGGAATCGCGGCAGCGCCCGTGAGATTGATCGTTGACTGGCCCTGCGCGCGCGCGACGACACTGATGCGCGCGACCAGCAGCCGGTTCGCCGTGACCGCGCCGGTCGAGTCGTAGTACGTGAACTCGAGGCCGCTCGTCGTCCCGGGCGCGGCGTAGGGGCGCAGGGGGCCGGCGATCGGTTGCGGCGTCGCGCAGACCGGTACCCGGTTGGGCACGCAGTCGTAGTACGCGAGATACCATTGCCCGTCGGTCACCCATTTCCACAGGCTGTAGTGCACGCGCCGGAAGAACCGGACGGAGGCACCCGGCAGTGTCGAGGCGACGGGCGCCGGCGACAGCGTGAACTGATAACTCGGATTGCTTGCGACCAGGTCGGCGGCCTGCGTCAGCCTCGTCGTCGTGGGGCACCCGGCGGTGGCGGTGTGAACGGTCACCAGCGTCACCTGCGTGATGCGGGCCAGGCGCCAGCCGTCATCGGTCGGGCTGATGCTCGCCCCCTCGTCGTACACGGCGACCGAATCATTCACCGCCGGCGCGATTTTCCAGTTGGTCATCGACGCACCCGAGGCCT
>QHUB01000109.1 GCA_003221035.1 Gemmatimonadota bacterium | reverse complement strand
GCAGTGCGATGGTCGCGACGATGCCGCCTTCGGGGCCAAAGGCGCCGCCGTCCACCCAGCGGTGCGCGCCCGCGGTGTACTCCACGACGGGCACCTGGAAGACAAAGCCCGAGACGGGCGCGTCGAAGAGAATCGCGAGGCCGGCGTTCCAGCCAAAGTGCGCGCCCCACGCGAGCTGCATGCCGCCGTTCGCAAAAAACGCCAGGGACAGCCAGATCGCGGCGAGCGCGACGTTGATCGTGCTGAAGACGGTGGCGTTGGGATTCCGCGCGTGGGCGAGACCGAACAGGCAGGCGAGCAGCACGGTCGCCGGAATCACGCCGAGCGCGTCGGAGAGCCTGCGCAGCGGAAAGCCGCGGAAGGCGAGCTCTTCGCCGACCGCGGCGAGGATGAGTGCGAGGAGCAGCGGCAGCGCGACGTGGGGCCACAGGCTCCAGTCGCCCGTGAAGTGTACGCGCGCGCCGTCGAGCAGGACCGCGAGCCCGATCGCGGACGACGACATGATCGCGCCGAGCGCGAGGCCGCGCAGCCACGGCGTCAGCACGGGACGGCGCCAGCCCAGCGCGGTCCACGAATATCCCTTGAGCAGGCGTCCCACGATCCACGTCGCGAGGGCGAAGGCGATGACCTCGTAGACGCTGTTGCGCGCGATCGCCCAATCGCGCCCGCCCCAGCCCGGCAAGAGCTCGGACAGGCCGATGGTGACGCCGACGCCAAGCGCGACAAACAGGACGACCCAGCCGAGCGCGATCGCGACGCGCTTCACAGCCGCAAACGAAACGCGCGCCATCAGAGGCGCGCGCGAACCGTGGGAGTGAGCCTGGCCAGGACTGGCACCAGGATCACGAGCTTGAGCAGGTCTCCCAGCAGAAAAGGCCAGGTGGCGAGCTGCGCCGCGCTCGCGACGCTGCCGGTGATGATCGCGAGCTGCGCGAGGCCGCCGAGGTGGATGAGCACGAGCCCGGCAAAAACGCCGCATGCCACACGCCACATGCGCGATCCTTCACGGACCACCGTCCCCACAGCCCAAGCCGCCACCGGATACGCCAGCAGATATCCCCCCGTGGGCCCGAAGAGTCTCGCGAACCCAATGAGCGGCACGGTCGGAGTAAAGACGGGCAGCCCCGCCGCGCCCATCGCGAGATACAGGATCATGCTCAGCGCGCCGAGCTGCGGGCCGAGCAGGCCGCCGACCAGCAGCACGGCCATCGGCTGGAGCGTCATGGGAACTGGTGTGCCGGGCAGCGGGATCGACACCTGCGACGCGCCGGCGACGACGAGCGCGCCGAGCACAACCGCAGCGACCCGTGCCCCGATAGCCGGTACCCGATAGCCGATAGCCGTTTGTTCCATTAGAGCATCTCCACGGAGAGAGCGACAGCGTTTCCGCCACCGAGACAGAGGGTAGCGAGGCCGGTTCGTTTCCCATACTGCTTCAACGCATACAGCAGTGTCGTGAGCACGCGCGCGCCCGATGCGCCGATCGGATGGCCGAGGGCGATCGCGCCGCCGTGCACATTTACTCGCGACCAGTCCCAGCCGAGCGCCTTGCCGTCGGCGAGTGCCTGGACGGCAAATGCCTCATTGGCTTCGATCAAATCAAAATCCTGAATCCCGGCTCCCGACTTCTTCATCAGATTCTGCACCGCGACGATCGGCGCGAAGAACAGATCTTTCGGCTCACCGCCGCCGGTCGCGTAGCCGGTGATTTTCGCCATGGGCTTCACGCCGTGCGACTTCGCGAACTCGAGCGACGCTACGACGAGCGCGCTCGCGCCGTCGTTGAGTCCCGGCGCGTTGCCGGCCGTCACGGTGCCGTCTTGTTCAAACGACGGCTTCAGCGCCCGGAGCGCCTCCAGCGTCGTGTCCTTCCGCGGGCCTTCATCCTTCTCGATGACGGTCACGCCCTTCTTTCCTGGAATCTCGACCGGGAGTATTTCCGCCTTGAAGAAGCACGACTCCATCGCGTGCACCGCTTTGCGGTGACTCTGCAGCGCGAACTCGTCCTGCGCCTCGCGTGAAATGCCCGCCTTCCTGGCCGTATACTCGGCGAGATTGCCCATGTGCGTGTTCGAGAACGAGTCCCACAAGGCGTCGCGAATCATGCCGTCCACGAGCTCCGAGTTGCCGGCCTTGATCCCGCGGCGCATGCCGTACACGTAGTGCGGCGCGTTCGACATCGACTCGAACCCGCCGGCCACGACGAGCTGCTCGTCGCCCGCCTTGATCGCCTGCGCCGCGAGCATCACGGCTTTCAGTCCGGAGCCGCAGACTTTGTTGATCGTGAGCGACGGAATGATGCCCGGGAGTCCCGCATGGATCGCGGCCTGGCGCGCGGGCGCCTGCCCTTCGCCGCCCTGGAGCGTGTTGCCCATGATGACTTCGCCGACCGCGCTGTCGGCCACGGCGGCGCGACGCACGGCTTCGCGGATGACCAGCGCTCCCAAGCGGGGACCGGCCAGCGGCGACAGGCCCCCTAGGTACTTGCCGATGGGGGTGCGGCAGGCGGAGAGGATGACGGGTGTGGTGGCGGCGTCGTTCATAGATCCTCAATGCGAAATGCGGAATTCGGAATGCGGAATGAAATTGAAAGGGTCAATTCCGCATTCCGCATTTCGAATTCCGCATTCAAACTAATGGCTTCAGACTCCTACTGTGTACCTCTTGTTTGAGCTTCTCCACAAACTCGCCAATGGGTATCACGACCTGCTTGTTCCCCGCCCCCCGGACTCGCACGGCGACCGACTTCGCCTC
>QHUB01000108.1 GCA_003221035.1 Gemmatimonadota bacterium | reverse complement strand
CCCTCCGCAAGCACGCGCTCAAGAATCATCCCTGGCGCGACTGGGCGGACGCTCAGGCCGAGTCGAGCCGCATGCCCGGCGGGCAAAGCCGCTGGAGCGCGGGCAAAGATCTGTCCTGGGAGCCGCTGCGCATCGAGCGCGTGTGCGAGGTGAAGTACGATCACATGGAAGGCGATCGCTTCCGGCATGCCACGATCTTCCAACGCTGGCGCCCCGACAAGAACCCCAAGGACTGCCGCTACGATCAGCTCGAAGTCACTCCGGCATACGAGCTGAAGAGGGTGTTTTCCGCCCGCGGGGCCTGATCTTCTCAGGAACGTGCTGCAGGTTGATGCGGATGCGGTACCACGCGGAAAAGCGGCCCCGCATCTGATCCACGAGAACATCGGCAGGCTCGAGGTACTTGGCCACGCGCGGATGGCGTTTGCGCCACTTGGCGAGCCCGGCCAACGCTTCCTTTTTGTCTTTGCCGCGGCTCACCTCGATCAGCGGATACTTCGCGGCGCGCGCCTTTGCTTTGGACGGCTGCACGCGGGGCGGTTCGCCCGCCTGCTTGCGATAGTGCGGCGGCCACGGGGCGTCGCCCTGCCCTTCCTTTTCCTGCCGCGCCGAGAGCTCCAGCAGCTTCTCGAGTGAGCCGGCGCGCTGGTCCATCCCCGCATGCCGGTCGCCGACCTCCGCGAAGCGTTTTGGCATCGTGCCGAGCGTGAAGTCCGCGGGATCCACCGCATCCACTTCGTCCCAGGTGAGGGGCGCGGAGACGCGTGCGTCGGGCAGCGGCCGTACGGAATAGGCCGATGCAATCGTTCGGTCTTTCGCGTTCTGGTTGTAGTCCACGAACACGCCCTGCCGCTCCTCTTTCCACCATTTGCTCGTGGCGATGGCCGGCGCTCGACGCTCCACCTCACGCGCCAGCGCCAACGCCGCGCGACGCACTTCATCGAATCCCCAGCGCTGCTCGATCCGCACGTAAATGTGCATGCCGCGCGAGCCCGATGTCTTGGGCCAGCCCACGAGCCCCGTGTCCGCAAGCACCGCCCGCGCGACGTGCGCGACCTCCCGCACCTGGGGCCATTGAATGCCGGGCACGGGGTCGAGATCCACCCGCAGCTCATCGGGATGATCGAGATCGCCGGCACGGACTGGATGCGGATGCAACTCGAGACAGGCGAGGTTGGCGAGCCAGGCGAGCGACGCGGGCGTGCGCGGCACGACTTCGTCCGCCGTCCGCCCCGATGGAAACCGCAGCGTCACGACCTCGATCCACGGCGGGCGCGACTCGGGTGCGCGCTTCTGATAAAAGGACTCGGCGCCGACGCCGTTCGGAAACCGTACCAGCATGTTCGGCCGACCGCCGGCGCCTCGCAGCGCGCCGTCCGCGACCGCCAGGTAATAGTCGACCAGGTCGAGCTTGGTGTATTTGGGCTTGGGGAACAGTAGCTTCTGCGGGTTTGAGATCGGGACCTCAATGCCGCCGATATTGCGCGTGATCGACTCGCCGCGTGACGCCATAGTGACAAGCTAAGGGAGACGGCTGCCGTTCAGAACCGCAGCCCGGCGCTCAGCCGCAGCGTCCGCGGCGGCACCCGTCCCAGCACTCGGCCGTAATCGCTCCCCACAAACCCCGCCACGCTGTTCACGACTGTCTGCGTCGCCAACACGTCCTGCGCGCCGAACACATTGAACGCATCCGCCACCAGGACGATTTCGGTGTGACCCTGCGGAAAGCTTCGCTCGAGGTGCAAGTCGAGCGAGCTGTGTGTCTGGTAGCGATAGGTGCCACGCGGCAGAATGAAGATCCGGTGACCGGCGGTAGTGCGGAACAAGTTGGGATTGAAGGCAACCGTATCCATTTGCGTCGAATCGGAGGCGTTCGGCACTTCCAGCGCATACTCGCTGACGAGTCCAGAGATCAGCATCGTCGGGGCGACACGGTCGCCCGTGGCGAGCGAGAAGAATCCGCCGCCGCGCAGTCCCGCGGGTAGCACGGCGCCGACGTACAGCTTGGCCTCGATTTGGCTCTGGTTGCTCAACGCGCCGTAGAATCCGAACTGCTCGTTCAACCGCACCCACGGACCGGGCCCGCCGGTCGTGTAGTCGTCGGGTCCCGAGACGACATTGATGTTGCCGTTCAGACTCGTGAACGTCGCCGAAGCGCCTGCCCACCAGGTCGGATAGTGTGCATCGAGCCGGAGCTGCAGCTGCGAGAAGCGGCGCGTCGCTTCCGGGACGTTCGTGAGTACCAGGTCGGGTTCGTATCGCAGCGTGCCGAGGTCGGCGCCCGGTGGCACGAGGAGCTGGTTGCCGTTCAGGATTTGGCCCCGTCGAATCAGCTCCTGCACGTACAGGATGTCTTCGTTCGAGATCGCCAGCTGCTGCAGCACCAGAGGCTGGCCTTCGAAGATCACCGGCTGATGGAAGCGATCGCGCACGATGACGTTCTCGACCACGGTGTAGTTCGAGGCAATGTTCCGATCCACCAGCGCAATCATCTTCTTGTTACGGCGGTTCACGTACACCGCCGCCGCTTTCCACTGCGTCCCCAGGTCGCGCTCCAGCGAGAGAACCAGCTGGTCGATGTAGGGCTGGTGCAGGTTCTCGACGCGGCCGGACGCTCCGAGTCGCTCGATTTCGTCGAGTCGAAACAGTCCGGCCGCCGCCAGCGAATCGCGCTGCGGCACCGTGAAGCTCATCGTCGGGTCACTCGGCGGCGTGCCGAGGTAGGACCAGATCTCGACGTCGTGATAGACGTCGGCGCCGCCCGCCCGGTCGAACAATCCCGCAAACACGGGCTGGTGATAGCGCCCCCAGTGCGCTCGTGCGATCAGCGCGTTCTGCGGGTCCAGCCTGAGCGCCACGCCGATCCGAGGCTCGACGCCATGATCGCGCAGCACGGCGATGCGCTGGCCGGCCGGTGAGATCAGCGTGCCCGACCACGTCCCGAATCGCAGTCCAGGATTGAGCGAAAGCCAGGATCCGATTGTGGCGTGGTCCTGAATGAACAGGGCACCGCTCCCGGTCCGTGAGTCGAGCCGCACGTCCCCGCCCCATCCCGTCCCGATCGCATTCGCGTACACCCAGCTCGGCGGCGATGCCGGATCGAAGCCGAGCACCGGGAGCGGCTGCCACGTCATGGCGGTGTTGCGCTGGCTGCTGAAGTACCAGCTCCCCAGCTCGTAATCGGCGCCGAGCTTGAAGTCGTGAGTGGCTCCGCCCGCGCGCACCGTACGCGACCACACCGCGGCGGCTTGATAACTGGACGGCGCGCCGAGCGAGCGAAACGGCGCGTTCTGATACCGCGGCGGGTTGGTGTGCCGGAGCAGCTCGATCCCCGGGACCGTGGCGCTGGCGTAGGGGTCGCGGTGATCGCGACTCGTGTACCCGCCGAGGCGCACCGAGAGCGCACTGGCCGCAGACCAGCTCCGCTGCCACGTCAGGTTGCCCGACAGGCCCCAGTTCCGTGTACGGATCGTCGCGGCCGCATCCTCGTAGCCCGTTTGTCCCGTGCGCTCACCGGACACATGGCGGCCCATGAGTCCGCCTTCGACCAGATCGCGCCGGCTCGGTTTCCAGCTGAGTTTTGCCAGCCCGCGATAGTCGATCGCGGACGGTGGATTCGGCACGAATTCGCCGCTCGACGCCGGCAGATAGTTCGGCACGATGTCGGTCTGCTCCACGCGATTCCCGAACAGCGCGAAGTGCAGCCGGTCGGGGACGAGTGGGCCTCGAACCTGGCCGTCCAGCTCCCACCGGTGATCCAGCTCTCTCCCGATCTCGCCCGGAATCAGATTCGAGCCGTTCAATTGATGCGATTCGAAGGAGGTCCGCAGTTCGCCTTCCAGGATGTTGCGGCCCGACCGTGTCG
>QHUB01000014.1 GCA_003221035.1 Gemmatimonadota bacterium | reverse complement strand
CGGTTCGGCGGGCGGCCAGGCGTTCTTCTGGACGGGCGGCGTCGCGCGATCAATCGGCTCGCTTGGGGCCGGTCATACTGTCGTTGTTGACCTCAATGAGGACGGGACGGTTGTCGGGATGAGCAGCACGGCGAACGGCGAGCAACACGTCTTTGTCTGGTCGGAAGCGCGGGGCATGATCGATTTGGGAACGGGTCCTCAAGGTCTGAGCGGCGCGTGGGCGACGGGGATCAATAGTCGGGGAGATGTGATCGGCATCAGTGCGGAGTGCGTCCGGTATCCTTCTCAGGCAGACGAATGCCGGACACCCGATCAGACACGCGCGACGCTCTGGCGGAAGCCTTAAACACGCATCATCGGTCGAGACGAAACAACCGGACGTCGTCGTTGGGTCGGCCGAGACATAGTCCCGAGACGATTCGAGCGGCGATCGCGCCGAACGTAATGCCATTCGCGCCATAGCCCAGCGCGTACAGCGCGTGCGGGCAGTCCGGCATTGGCCCGATGTATGGCAAGCCGTCGCGCGTTTCGCCGAACGTCCCCGCCCAGACGAACGCCGTATCAGTCTGGACGGTTGGTAGCCACTGCCCGAGCTTCCGCTCGAGCCGCTTCGTGCGACTCGGCATCAGGCGGTCGCGCCACGCTTCGTCCTTGAACGGCGTATCGGCCCCGCCGATCATCACCCGGCCATCGTCCGTGGCCCGCATGTAGCCGTATGGCCGCGCGGTTTCCCACACAATACTTTTCCCTTGCCACGGCCCCAGATCGGCGAGCGGCTCCGTCACGAGCGCGTACGTCGTGTGCAGGGCGACCATTCCAGCTCGCAGCGACGCGGGCATCTCATAGCCCATCGCATAGACCACCCAGCGCGCGCGCAGCGTTCCCCGGCCGGTCACCACGGCCAGAGCCGTTCCGTCCTGCCGGACATCGCGGGCCGGCGTTCGGGGCAGCAGTACAGCCCCGCGGCTGACGGCGCGATCCAGCAGCGCCCGGGTGAAGCGCACCGGATCGAGGACGCCCGCGGTGCCGGTATGCAGCGCGCCGTGCGAGGGAAAACCGTACGTCTGCTCGACGATCTCGGCGGTCCAGAATTCGGCGTCCAAGTCGTGGCGCTGCCGGAGGGCGACTTCTTGCTCCAGATCGCGGCGATGCTTGCGGTGCGAGGCGAGACAAATGCTCGGACACGGGGCAAACCCGGTCTGTTCCGATAGTGACGCGGCGATCGTTCCGAGATCGTGCACAGCGTCGAGACTCAGCCGGTAGCTTCGCACGGCGTCTTCCTCGCCGATCATCTCGGCCAGATTCTTCAGACTGACGTCGATCTCGTAACTGACCAGCGAAGTACTGGCGGCCGTACTCCCGCCTGCAGGGGCGCGCCGGTCCAGCACGACCACGGACAGCCCGTCGCGTGCGAGCGTATCCGCGACCAGCGCGCCGGTGATCCCCGCGCCAATCACGACGACGTCGCAGTCCCGAGGTGGCGGACTGGAGTCGCCCATGTCCCGAAGTCCATCCGCCACGAGCCAGAAGGGAGCGCCAGAATGGAGTCGCAAGAGTTAATCCAAAGAGATCATGTGACCGATGGTTGCGGGAAGTCACGGCCCGGTACGTTTCCTGCTACACATCAACGGCGGAGTTAGCTATGTCGTTCGACAGCTTGCAGGACCTGTTGATACACCAGTTGCGGGACATTTACAGCGCCGAGCAGATGCTCGTGAAGGCGCTGCCGAAGTTGAAGGAGAAGGCGAGCACCGAGGAGCTGGCGAAGGCGTTCGCGGAGCACCTGGAAGAGACCGAGAATCAGGTCGCCCGGCTGGATCAAGTGTTCGAGATGATGGGCGAGCGCTCCGGCGGGGTGAAGTGCAGGGCGATGGAGGGTCTCGTCGCGGAAACCGACGAGATTCTGGACGAGGACGGCAATGACGCAGTGCTCGACGCGGGGATCATCGCCGCCGCCCAGCGCGTCGAACATTACGAAATATCGGCTTACGGCTCGGCCAAGGCGTTTGCGGCGCTGCTGGGACTTTCGGAGATCGTGAAGTTGCTGAACGAGAGTCAGGAAGAGGAGACGGCAGCAGACAAGAAGTTGTCGCTGATCGCCACGGCGGAAGTGAACGCGCGTGCCGCAGGTACACACCCAAGCATGGCGGCCAAAACGGCCTAGGAATCACGGCAGTGCAAGTACAAGAATTGATCGAAGCGCCGAGCGGGAGCGGGGGAGCGACCTCAGGGGGGGCCAATTGGCTCATGCGATTGGCTCCCCCTGCGTTGTCTTCCCGCCTTGTTGTCCCGCTGCTGGCGGCCATTCTCGCGATCCTCGCCATCGCGGGGCTGCAGTACGCCGGCAGTCTGTTCATCCCGGTCGCCGTGGCACTGCTCCTGACGCTGCTGCTCGGGCCCCTGGTTCGGGGAATGACCCGCTACGGCGTCGCCGAGCCTGTTGCGGCGGCGCTGATCGTGTTCGGCGCCCTCTCGCTGATTGCCGCAGTGATGGTCGTGTTGTCCGCACCGGCCACCGAATGGCTGCGGCGAGCCCCCGCAACCATGCGGCAAGTGGAGGACAAGCTCCGCACGATCGAGCCGGTCAGCGAGATCCAGGCGACGGCGACGAGCTTGGCCCGGCTCGCGGGGGTCGGCAATGCGACCAGCCCGGACTCGACTATACCGCGGATCCAGATCAACACGCTGGGCCGAGGACCGTTGGAACGTGTGGGGTGGACCACGGCGCGCCTCGTGAGCGGGATCTTGTCGATCCTCTTCCTGACGTACTTCCTGCTGGCGTCGGGATCCATGTTCAGGCGCAAGATCGCCTATCTGTTCCCGAGCGGAACGCATCGAACGCGAATCAAGCGCGCGCTCGCGGAGATCGAGGGGCAGATGTCGCGCTATCTGCTGCTCAACACTTTGATCAGTACGGGATTTGGTTGCGGCACCTGGGCTCTGCTCGCGGCTATCGGCGTCCCCAATCCGGTACTCTGGGGCACGGTCGCCGGTGTGCTCAATTTCATTCCGTACGTCGGGGCATTCGTCACGGTCGTCCTCATCGGGATCGTGACGCTCGCGACGTACGACGGCACCCAGCAGGTGCTGCTGGCGTGCGGCGGGTTCCTTCTGTTGGACTTGATCAAAGGCCATTTCGTGAGCCCGATGGTGATGGGCCGCCGCATGCCGCTCAACACCGTGGCGATCCTGCTGTCGCTGCTCTTCTGGGGATGGGTGTGGGGCATCGTCGGCGCCATCATGGCCGTCCCGCTCACGGTCATGATTCAAGTGATCTGCTCGCACAGCGAGCGCTTGCGCGGCGTCGCGATCGTGTTGGGCAATTGGGGCGCGCAGCGCCCCAGATGAAACCATCAGCTTGACCGTCCCCGTAGGTCGTCATTACTTTGCTCTTAGCAGCTTTCAGCATCACAATCGAAAGGGACTCGGACTGAAATGATTCGGTATTCCACCGTTACGCCCCCGGCAATGCTGCGTCGCATCCGGGCGAGGATGGGCACCAAGTGCCTGCCCGCGCCGTTTGCCGATGCCCGCGGGCGTATTGCGTCGGGCATTGCCGGCGCCGGTGGAGGTGGAGGAGCACCCTAGAAGTCGATCGGATCTCACTCATGCCGTGATCCGGCCTTCCGGGTGCTTTATGGGGACCTGGGGGGCCGTTCTGTTTCGCGGATTCACGTCCCCCCTCTCGTGAAAGGAGAGGGGGTCAGGGGGTGAGGATGAGCACGCTGCAACAACTCGACGACTACATCATCGCGCGCTACACGGCCCAACCGACGCGGCTCCCGGCGGAGCTGCGACGGGAGATCGAGCGCGCCTGGGAAGGCGCACCGGTCCAGCTGTACGCGCTCGCCGATCTCGACCAGAGTCTCCGGCTCACCGAAACGTGGCTGGCGCTGGGGCCGCGCCACGTCGCGATCGCCAGGCGCGACAGCGAGGGTTGGGACGTGCGGAGTATCGAGCGCTTGCGGATCGAAGCGGTTCGCGAGGCGCCCGGGTTGTCGGCGAACACGTTGACGATTCTGGGCAAGCCGGGCGAGCCGGCGCTCGCACTGCTTCGTTACACGCATCGCCAGCGCCGCGCGTTCGAGA
Organism: Gemmatimonadota bacterium; assembly: GCA_003221035.1. Lineage (GTDB taxonomy): Bacteria > Gemmatimonadota > Gemmatimonadetes > Gemmatimonadales > GWC2-71-9 > 20CM-2-65-7. The sequence continues at coordinate 84,764 of QHUB01000014.1, read as the reverse complement.
ACATCCGCTTCGTGCTCGAGGAGCATATCCAGGGGCACGCGCGGAAGCTGGACGCCGCGGATGCGGATCGCTTGTATGCCGAGAGTATCGCGCGCCCGATTCGGGATGCGCAGGCGCTCGTGTCGGGGCGGCAGACCGCTGTGATCCGGCGCCTGCTCGGCTATCTCACGCCGTACAAGCGCCAGCTGACGCTCGGCATGGCGGCGGCGACGGTGATCACGCTGGTCAGTCTCGTACCGCCGTATCTGGCGGGATACCTCATCGATCGCGTGGTGCGGCCGGCGCAGGCAGGGGCGCTGCCGCTGACGCGCGCATGGACGATCGCGCGGATCGCGGTCGCCGCGATGGCGGTCGTGTACCTCGTGAAGCAGGCCGCGGCCCATATCCGGCTCAGGCTGATGGCGATTCTGGGCGAGTGGGTCGCGCGGGACCTGCGGGATGAGCTGTACGAACACATCCAGCGGCTCAGCCTGTCGTTCTTTTCGCGCAAGCGGACCGGCAGCCTGATCACGCGCGTGTCTGCCGATACCGACCGGCTGTGGGAGTTCCTGGCGTTCGGCGTCGTGGACGTCTCGCTCTCGCTCGTGATGCTGACGGGCCTCGGCGCGGTCCTGCTCACGCTCGACTGGCGGCTGGGGCTCGTGATGACGGTGCCAGTGCCGGTGCTGTGCTGGTTCATCTACCGGCACGGCGAGAACATCGCGCGGCTGTTCATTCGCGCGTGGCGCAAATGGTCGCGCGTGACGGACGTGCTGTCGGACACGATCCCCGGAATCCGCGTCGTGAAGGCGTTCAATCAGGAGGAGCGCGAGATCGAGCGCTTTGCTGGACGCAACGAGGACGTGACGGCGGAGTTCAACCGCATCCACCGCTCGTGGACCACGTTCTGGCCGCTGCTCGTGCTGGGCGTGCATGCGATGACGGTGACAGTGTGGGTGTTCGCGATGCCGCGGCTCCTGGGGCACGGCGTGCAGCTGCCGGTGGGAACGTTCGTCTCGTTCCTGCTCTACACGACGATGTTCCTCGGGCCGATCGACGTGATCGGGCAAATGGCGCGCACGATCAACCGCGCGACGACGTCGGCGCACCGCGTGTTCGAGGTGCTCGACACGGAGCCGGAGATCCGCGACGCGGCGGAGCCGGTGCGGCTCGAGCCGGTGCACGGCCGAGTGACGTTCGAGCACGTGACGTTCGGCTACGACGGCGTCCGCCAGGTGCTGCGGGGCGTCAGCTTCGACGTCGCGCCGGGCGAGCTGATTGGATTGGTGGGGCCGTCGGGTGGCGGCAAGACGACGATCGTAAACCTGATCGCGCGCTTCTACGACGTGACCGGGGGAGCGATTCGCATCGACGGCGTAGACATCCGGCGCCTCGATACCGGCCATTTCCGCCGGCAGATGGGGATGGTGCTCCAGGATCCGTACCTGTTTCACGGCACGGTGGTGGACAACATCCGCTACGGATTGCCGGACGCGCCGCTGTCGGCGGTCGTGGCGGCGGCGCAGGCGGCCAACGCGCACGACTTCATCACCAAGCTACAGCACGGCTACGACACGGTGGTGGGGGAGCGGGGGCACACGCTGTCGGGCGGCGAGCGCCAGCGCGTGTCGATCGCGCGGGCGATCCTGCACGATCCTCGGATCCTCATTCTGGACGAGGCGACGAGCAGCGTGGATACGGAGACCGAACGCGAGATCCAGCAGGCGCTCGAGCGGCTTGTGGCGGGACGGACCGTGTTCGCGATCGCGCACCGGCTGTCGACGCTGCGCAAGGCGTCGCGGCTGTTCGTGATCGAGGAAGGCCGGCTGGTCGAGCACGGGACGCACGCGGAGCTGCTCAACATTCGAGACGGGAAGTACCGGCATTTGTACGAGCTGCAGCTGCAGCTCCAATAGGGAAGGAGGTGCCATGACGCTGACACTGGGCAAATCGGCTACCGTCACTCGAGCATTGACGCTCGAGTGGCGGGCCGACGGCTCGCTGTGGGCCGTTCGCGGCGAGGAGGAGCGTGCCGTCTCGGTGCGGCGGTGCTTCCCCTGGTCGGAGCCGGGCCGGCACTTGTCGCTGCGTGACGCGGATGAAGAGGAGTTTGCGTTCGTCCGCGATCCGGCCGAGCTCGATCCGCGCTCGCGCGCGGCGCTCGAACGAGCGCTCGAGGTGGCGGGCTTCGTATTCGAGGTCACGCGCGTGCTGGAGATCGAGGAGGAAGTCGAAATACGGCGCTGGCTGGTGGAGACCCGGCAGGGTCCGCGGGCGTTTCAGACGCGGCTCGATGATTGGCCACGCGGCTTGCCGCACGGCGGACTGTTGATCCGGGACTTGGCTGGAGACCTGTACCATCTGGTGGAACCAAAGCGGTTAGACAAGCAGAGCAGGGAGCTGCTGTGGGCGTTCGTGGACTAGTTGGCAGGTATTAGGCACGTCCCAGCCCGCAGCATGCTCCTTGCGGCAGCGGCATGGCGACCCCCGTCCGGCCCGGTGTTGCCATGTTGCGCCGCCTCTCCTCGCTCCTGTTATGCATCGGTTTGGTGCTGTCGTGCAGTACTCCGGAAGTCGCCGGGCCTCCCTCCAATGCAAACCGGCCACCCACAGCAAAGATCGTTACGGTTCCCGCCGATTCGATTCAGGAAGGATCGCCGATGACGTTCGACGCCAGCACCTCGAGCGATCCGGAGGGTGACTCGCTGACGTACATCTGGGATCTTGGAGACGGGCTGTCAGCCACGGGACCCGTGGCCAAGCGGTCGTACTACCAGCTGGGCTCCCATGCCGTCACCCTGATAGTCACGGATCAGCAAGGGGAGAGCGACACCGCCACGACGCTTGTCTTGGTCGTCAATGCGCCGCCAGTGATCAAGCGCATCGAGGGCCCGGCCGGGCCGATAGGCGTGGGAAATCCGACGGCGATTCGAGTCACGGCGAGCGACCCGGGAAGCGGTGACGTGTTGACGTTGCGGATCGACTGGAAAGACGGAACCGTCGACACACTTGGATACCATCAGGACCAGCCGGAAATCAGCTCTGCCCATACGTACTCGACCATGGGCACGTACCCGGTCGAGGTTACAGCGCAGGACAACGACAGTGGCGTTACCAAACGTGTCATCGACAAACCGATCGTCGTGGTGGCGAAGACCGATCCCAGTGGGAACCGCGCGCCAACAGCAAAGATCACCACCCCACACCCCCCCGGTCCAATCCCCGAAGGGACGGTGGTTGGATACGACGCGACGAGCTCCAGCGACCCCGATGGCGACTCCCTGAGCTATCTCTGGAATTGGGGAGTTGGATCGGCACGGACGGCTCGGTCGAATGTGGCCGCGTACTACGATGAGGACTCATACGAGGTCATCCTGATCGTCACCGATCAGCATGGAGCCAGCGACACGGCGGAGGTGGACGAGACGGTTGTGAACGTCGCCCCCACGATTTTATATGTTGTGACACCGGCAGGCGCGATAATGGTGGGGACGTCGTCTGAGATTCGCTTCAGGGTCCAGGACGCAGGCGTTAAGGACTCGGTGACAGCGCAAGTGGACTGGAAAGATGGAACGGTGTCCACGGCGACGCTCACGCCGCATAGCGTCTTGCCCGCCTTCAATGCGAGCGCCGCTCACACGTACGCAACGCCGGGCAGTTACGCGGTCGAGATTACGGCCCGGGACAACGACGGTGGCGTAACGAAGCTGGCGGTTGACCATCCGATCAGCGCCGTGGGTCCGCATGCGAATCATGCGCCCGTCGCGCACATCACCGGACCGGCAACCGGGAGCGAGGGTGAATGGCGCGCGTTTTCCGGGGCCAGCTCGACCGATCCCGACGGTGACTCCCTGCGGATAACCTGTGTATCCGATGATGGACTCAAGCCCTACGATTTCGGACCAACTTACCCGGGTGGTCCATGCGTAACGCGGTTTCCGGATGACGGGAGGTACCTCGTCTCTCTCATTGTCGCCGACCCCTCAGGCGCTGCAGATACCGCGTCGATGACGGTGACCATCGAGAACGTCGCGCCCGTCATCCAGATGTATGGGGGCCCGGCTCAACAAGCGGTCGGTATTCCCGCGAGTGTCGAAGTCCAATTCGATGACCCCGGGACGGCCGATCGCTACACGATTACCGTGGACTGGGGAGACGGGACGAGCCGGAGTATCGCGGTTGACAGCAGCTTCCATGGCAGGATTACCGATCCATATGGTGGGATAGCCGGCGACACGGTGTTCCATGTGTATGCGCAACCGGGATCCTACTTCTCAAGCGTCACGGTGCGCGACGATGACGGTGGCATGAGCTCGATGACCGCTCCCAATGCGGTGTTGGTGTTCAATGCCGACGAACGGACGACGGTAGCCGGCTATGAAGTGTTCGACCTCGGCACACTGGGTGGTAACTCCGCGAAGCCGTGGGACCTGAATGACCGGGGGCAAATCGTCGGCGCGAGCTCGGTCGCCAACGGCGCAACGCACGCGTTCCTCTGGGACGAATCGGGCATGCACGACTTGGGGACGCTGGGACATGAGGGCAGTGAAGCGGTTCGTATCAACGAGGCCGGCACGATTGCAGGCACGGTATGGACCAAATATCGGCAGAGCTGGGACGGACCCGCCGAGCGCTCCGCGGACTACCTCGGTAGTCCCATCGGCGCGCTCTGGCAAAATCGTCTTGGGATGCTTCTCGATAGTACGCAACCAGGTCCTCCCCTTCGCGTGTTGGCCATGAACGAGGGGGGCGACGTGGCGTGGACTCACGTCGCGAGGACGGACGGCAACTTTGGCTGGCTCTGGCGGGACGGGAATTGGCAGCCCTTGAGTCGCGATAGGCGGAACTCGTTTCCATACGCAATAAACGATCGCGGCGACGTGGTGGGCACAACTGGCTCTCACGCAGCCATCTGGTCCGAGGGCTCGGTGCGCGACCTCGGGGTCAAGGCCTGCGTTGCCTACTCCGCGTCGAGCGATTGTACCTATTCTGCCGCCATGGACATCAATGAGAGCGGGCAAGTTGTCGGGGTCAGTACTGACGTTTCCGGTGGCTATCACTTCGTATTGTGGGAAGGTGATACAGTTCACGACCTGGGCCCCGCGGCCCTCAGTGCGACCGTCGTCATCAACGAGCATGGTCAAATCGCGGGGGCTGCGGGTGACCACGCGTACTTTTGGAGCGATGGGAACAAGGTGACGCTGCCCACGCTCGGTGGGACGATGCGAATCGTCGGCCTGAACGACAACGGGGACGTGGTCGGCACGGTCTTCCTCAATGCCGCCGCGCAACATGTTTTCTTCTGGTCGCAGTCACGCGGCATGATCGATCTCGGTACAGGCCCGCATGGTTTTGGAGCAGCATGGGTCACCGACATCAACGCGAGAGGAGACATCCTGGGCTACGCGGCACCCTCCATCGGATATGGTACCGGAGAGGTTCGGGCAATATTCTGGCGCAACACGCAGGCGTCGGCGACTCGCTAAGGGGCGCACTAGTCATCGCTGGCATTTTTTGCAGTACGTTGTCGTGCGCATGTCGATTTCGTGGGTCTCCACGAGTGTCTTTCCGCATTGCACACATTTCTCGCCGCCACGCTTGTACACCCGCAGCTCGAACTGAAACCGGCCGCGCTCGCCTCGACCGGTGCGATAGTCGCGCAGTGTCGTGCCCGAAGAAGCGAGCGCCCGCTGCAGCACGTCGACAATCGCGGCGTGCAGCCGGGCGAACTCCTCGACCGACAGCTTGTGGGTCGATTTGGCGGGATTGAGCCGAGCGTCGAACAGCGCCTCGTTCGCGTAGATGTTGCCCACGCCGGCCAGCCGGCGCTGATCCATGATCGCCTTCTTGACGGCCGTGCGTGTGCCCTTCAACCGGTCCGCAAACACGAACGGCGTAAACGTCTCCTCGAGCGGCTCCGGCCCGATGCGGCCGGTGTACCCGATCCAGCCCGCTTCATCCAGTAGCCAGATCGTGCCGAGGCGGCGCACGTCGCGGTAGACGAACTTTCGTTTGTCGCTGAGCGTGCAAATCAGGACGGCATACTTGAGCTCGTCGCGCGTGAGCTCGCGCTCGTAGACGATCACCGAGCCCGTCATGCGCGGTTGAATGATCATGCGGTGGCCGCTCGAGAGTCGGAACACGATGTGCTTGGCGCGGCGGTAGACCTGCTCGATGGTGTCGCCCTGCAGTGCCTTGATCAGCCGCGGCTTCGTGACCTCGCGCAACACGTCCGTTTTCTTGAGCTCGGCGCGCGCGATGCGCGACCCCTCGAGCTGAGGGGCGATCTCGCGCACGATCGTCTCGACTTCAGGCAGCTCCGGCACGCTGGATCTCACGCCAGGCGATGTCGCGCCGCCACGTCTTGCCCTCGAAGGCTATTTTCTCTGCACAGCGGCGACTCGCTTCCGCGGCCACCGCCACCGTCTGGCCCAGTCCCGTCACACTGAGCACCCGGCCGCCCGACGTCCTCAGCCGGCCTTCATTATCTCGATACGTACCGGCGTGGAAGACGAGCACATCGTCACCCAGCTCGGCGGTACCGGGCAACCGAATCGCCACACCCTTTTCAGGGCTTTCGGGATAGCCGCGCGCAGCGAGCACCGTGGTCACCGCGGCGCGCTCGACGGTCAATGCCTGCTGGCTGGTGACCGGATCCCAACGGCGCTGCGCGATCGCCACCAGATGCTCGCTGAACCCGGGCAACAGCGCAGGGAGCAGCGCTTGCGCCTCTGGATCACCAAACCGGGCGTTGAACTCGAGCACTGACGGTGTGCCGTCCGGCAGGATCATCAGCCCGGCGTAGAGCACGCCTTCGTAGGGCGTTCCTTGTGCCGCGACTTCACGGAGCACGGGCTCGAACACCTCCGTCCGCACGCGCGCCAGCAGCTCGTCCGTCGCGATCCCGACGGGGCAGTACGCGCCCATCCCGCCGGTGTTCGGACCCGTATCGCGCTCGCCCAGCCGTTTGTGATCTTGCGCCGGCGGGAGAATCAGAAGCCGTTCGCCGTCGGTCAGCGCCAGCACCGACAACTCTTCGCCCTGCAGGAACTGCTCGATCACGATCTCTCTGCCGGCGTCGCCGAGTGACCCTCCCATCATCGCGCGCGCGATTTGGGCAGCGTCGGCCCGCGTCGCGCACACGACCGCGCCCTTGCCGGCGGCGAGTCCCGACGCCTTGACGACCAGCGGCTCAGCGTGATCGTGGATGTACGCGAGCGCCGGCGTCAGGTCGGCGAATGTCGCGCTGGCCGCGGTCGGGACGCCGGCGCGGCGCATGACTTCTTTGGCGTACGCTTTCGAAGATTCGAGCTGCGCCGCGGCGGCCGACGGGCCGAACACTGCCCGTTCCTGCTCGCGCAGGCGATCGGTGAGGCCCGCGGCGAGCGGCGCCTCGGGACCAACGATGGTGACATCGATGTCATGCCGCAGTACGGCGCCGACGATTTGATCGACAGCCGTGGGAGGGATCGGAAGGTTGGTCGCGAGCGCCGCGGTCCCGGGATTCCCCGGAGCGGCGAAGATGGTGTCGGAGGGTGCGTCGCGTCGCAGCGCCCATACGAGGGCGTGCTCGCGACCGCCCCCTCCGACGACCAGTACGTTCACCTCTTCTTGAATGCGTCCGAAAACGCCTGGGCGGCCCGCTTGGCGGAATCCACCACGTCGGTCACGACGGCTTTGGCTTCCTTCATATAGTGCTCGCGGGCCTCATCGATGTCCTTGTCGATGGGCCGCTCATCGGCGTCCTTGCCGCGGCGGATGTACTCGCCGCTCAGAATGCGCTCGTAGTGTCCGGCCTCGATCCAGCGGTGCAGCTCCGCGGCGCGCAGCGTGTTGAACGGGTGGGTGCGGTCGAGTGTGTTGAGAATCTGGAAGATGCGGTCGAGCGCGCCGCCGGTTTCCTCGTACTCCTTGGCCTGAATCAGGAATTCGTTCAGATCCATCTGTTTCATGTCGCCGCCGCCGGCCATCTTGAGATACATGCGCATCGCGGCATGCGGGTCCTGCGTCGCGAGCAGGCCGGCGCGATCGGACGACAGCTCGCTCTTGCGGAACCACTCGAGCAGCGCGATGCGGATCGGCAGCAGCGCGATGCCGGCGAGGAAGGGCAGCGTCGCAAAGCTGAAGTTCAGGATCAGGACGAGAACCGTGTGATACAGCGCGTGACCGCTCATCACATGACCCAGCTCGTGGCCGAGCAGCGTCCGCATCTCCTCGTCATCGAGCAGCTTCAGCGCTCCGGAGTTGATGACGATGAAGGGACTGTCCATCCCGAACGCGCCGGCGTTGACGAATGGGGTCTGCGACACGAACAGCGGAGGCCGCGGTTCCCAGTCCATCGTGGTCAGGACGTCGGTATAGAGGTCGTTGAGCCGCGGGAACTGTTTGGGTCCGACCCGCACAGCGTCGGCCTGGAACAGGAGCCGAATGCCGCGCTCGCCGATAAAGCCCGAGATCTTCTTGACGATGAGATCGAATCCCGGAATCGAGCGGAGCGACTGCAACGCCGCGCGGTCCGCGGGATGTTCCCACGTGACGGCGGCAATCTGGGTCAAGGTCTTCCGCGGGCGAGCCGCGGGAAGGTTGTTCGTTGGCTGGGTCATGCCTGTCTCCTTAGGGGATTCCCACACCTACGGTGTGGCGAATCCCGTGTTTCGAGTAGGGGCAGCATGCTGCGCCCCTGCATCAATCATCCGCCAATGCCTGAGCCAAATCTCCGATCAGGTCCTCGACATCCTCGATCCCCACCGACAGCCGCACCAGACTGTCGGTGAGGCCCATCCGCCGCCGCATCTCGAGCGGCACGCTCGCGTGCGTCATCGATGCCGGATGGCCGATCAGACTTTCGACGCCGCCGAGCGACTCCGCGAGCGCGAAGATCCGCGTGCGCTCGACAAAGCGGCGCGCGAAGCCCGTGTCGCCGAGCTCGATGCTGAGCATGCCGCCGAAGCCCGTCATCTGCCGTGCCGCCAGCTCGTGCTGCGCGTGGGACTGCAGGCCGGGATAGTACACGCGCTGCACGCGCGGATGATGCTCCAGCCATTCGGCGATCCGCCGGCCGCTCGCGTCGTGCTGGCGCATGCGCAGCGCCAAGGTCTTGGTGCCGCGCAGGGCGAGCCAGCAATCGAACGGGCCCGGCACCGCGCCCGAGGAGTTCTGAATGAAGCCGAGGCGTTCCGCGACGTCGTCACGGGCCGTCACGAGCATCCCGCCGACCATGTCGGAGTGGCCGTTCAGATATTTCGTGGTCGAATGGAGGACGATGTCGGCGCCGAACTGCAGCGGCTGCTGGAAGACCGGCGTCGCGAACGTGTTGTCCACGACGAACAAGGCCTTGGCCTTCCGCGCGATCTCGCCCGTTGCCGCGAGGTCGCACAGCCGCATCATCGGATTGGTCGGTGTCTCGGCGTAGACGATCTTGGTCTGCGGGGTCACCGCCTGCGCGACGGCGCGCGCATCGCCGCCATCGACAAACGTGAAAGTGAGTCCCAGGCGCGACCAGATGTGCGTCATCTGCCGGTGCGAGCCGCCATAGACATTTTCGCCGCTCACGACGTGATCGCCGGCGGACAGCAGCTTCATCACGGCATCGAGCGCCGCGAGCCCGGAGCCGAACGCGAAACCATGAAGGCCGCCTTCGAGCGCCGCGACGTTGCGCTCCAGCGCCTCGCGCGTGGGATTGCGCGTGCGCGCGTATTCGTAGCCCTTGTTCTTGCCCAACCCCTCCTGGATATACGTCGAGGTCTGGTAGATAGGACTCATCACCGCGCCACTGAGGGGATCACCTAGGTACCCGGCGTGGACAGCGCGTGTCGCAATGCGGCGGGTAAGGTCTTGTTCGGCAACGCGCGTCATGGCCGGAACGTAAGGGCGGCTTTCCTGATGGGCAAGCGACCTTTACCTTGGCGACGTGCCTCCCTTCACTGGAATGCGGTGTTTGGTCGTGGACGATGAGCCGCGCCTGCGCCGCGTGCTGGTGCGGCTGCTCGCGGGCGAAGGCTTCACCTGTGCCGAAGCCGGCTCCGGCGTCGAAGCGCTGCGCGAGCTGGAGAAGGAACCGGCGCCGCTCGTGATTTCCGACCTGCGGATGCCGGAAATGGACGGCGTCACCCTGCTGCGCGAGATCATCATGCGCTGGCCCGAGACGGCGGTGATCGTCGTGACTGCGGTCGCCGAAGTGGAGAGCGCGGTGGCCTGCCTCCAAATGGGCGCGCTCGATTACGTCGCCAAGCCGTTTCACCTCGACGAAGTGCGCGCCCGCGTATCGCAAGCACTCGACAAGCGCCGGCTCATCACCGAAAACCGCAGCTACCAGCAGAGTCTCGAGGACCGCGTCGAGGCACAGGCGCGCCGGATCGAAGAGCTGTTTCTCGAAGGCGTGCACGCGCTCGTGTACGCGCTCGAGGCGAAGGACGCGTACACGCGCGGTCACTCGATGCGCGTCGCCAACTACTCCGTCGAGATCGCGCGCGCGCTCGCCCTCGACTCCGATCTCATCGACACGATCGCGCTGGGCTCGGAGCTGCACGACGTCGGCAAAATCGGCGTGAGTGAGAGTGTGCTGCACAAGGCGGGCAAGCTCACCGACGCCGAGTATCGCCACATCATGGAGCATACCGTGATCGGCGCGCGGATTCTGGGTCCGTTGATGCGCGACGCGCCCGGAGCGCTCGCGATCGTGCGGTCGCATCACGAGCGGCTGGACGGCAGCGGCTCCCCCGACGGCTTGAAGGGCAAGCAGATCCCGTTCGAGGCGCGGCTCGTCAGCGTGGCGGACGCGTTCGACGCGATGACGAGCGTGCGCCCGTATCGCCCGTCGCTCGCGGTGAACCATGCGATGCGGGAGCTCGAGGAAGGGAAGGGCATTCAGTTCGATCCCGACATCGTGAATGCGTTCCTGCGTGCCTTTCAGGAAGGTGCATCCCTGCCCATCCCAACGCCCCAGCTGCAGCCGTTGCGCCTGCCGATGAGGGTGATGGAGGCTCGAAGGGCCTAAACCGTCTATTAGATTGAGCGCCATGTCCGACACCTTGATGGTGAGCGTGTCGGGAGTTCGCGGTCTCGTCGGCACAGATCTCACTCCCGAAGTCGTCGCTCGCTGGGCCGCAGCGTTTGGCACCTGGGCGCATACCGGAAAGCGGAAACCGGTCGTTATCGGCCGTGATGCCCGCACCTCAGGCCCCATGTTCTCCCAGGCCGCCATAGCGGGGCTAAACTCGGTCGGATGCGATGTAATCGATGTGGGATTAGTTGCAACTCCTACGGTACAACTTGCCGTGGAGCATCACCGGGCGGCCGGCGGCATCATCCTCACGGCAAGCCATAATCCCATCGAATGGAATGCCCTCAAGTTCGTCGGCCCCGATGGCATCTTTCTTGATACCATAGCGGGCACGCGGGTACGCGAATTGGCGGCGGGGGCGTCCCTGCCACGAGCCAACTACAATGCGATCGGCGCTGTGGAGGCGGATTCCAACGCGATTTCCCGCCATCTCGCCGCCGTGCTCGCGCTTCGCGGAGTCGACATCCGCGCGATTCGGCGTCGCAAGTTTCGAATCGCGCTCGATACGGTGCGAGGTGCGGGCGGCGCGCTGATGCCGGAGCTGTTCGAGCGGCTGGGCTGCCGGGTCGCGGCGATCAATCTGGAAACTGACGGGTTGTTCCCGCGGCCGCCCGAGCCGGTGCCCGAAAATCTCAAGGCGCTCGGCGCGTTGGTGCGGCGCAAGAAGGCCGACATCGGCATCGCCGTCGATCCGGATGTCGATCGACTGGCGATTGTGGACGAGAAGGGACGACCCATCGGCGAGGATTACACCCTCGCGTTCGCGATCAGGGCAGTCCTGGGATGGTCGGATGGTCGGACGGCCGGTCGGCCGGTCGTTTGTAACCTGTCGACGTCACTCGTGGTCGAAGATGCGGCGAAGGAATTCGGCGCGAAGGTGGTGCGAGCACCGGTCGGCGAAGCACACGTCGCGCGGAAGATCATCGAGCTGAAAGCGGTGATCGGTGGTGAAGGGAACGGTGGGGTGATGTACCCGGCGTTGCACGTCGGTCGTGACGCGCCGGTGGCTGGGGCGCTGGTGCTGACACTGCTCGCGCGCGCGCGAGCGAGCGTAAGTGAACTGGTCGCGCGCGCGCCGCAGTACACGATCGTGAAGGCGAAGCAGGAGCTGGGAGCCGGAAACCGGGCGCCGGGGAAGCTCGACACCGTATACGCAGCGCTGCGGCGGCGGTTTGCCGAGGCGGTCGCGGATACACAGGATGGACTGAGACTGTCATGGCCCGATCGCTGGCTGCACGTGCGGCCTTCGGGCACTGAACCAATGATTCGTTTCATCGCCGAAGCACCTTCGTCCGGCGATGCGCAGCAGTTGATCGAGGAAGGGCGGCGGTTATGTGCGGCATCGTAGGGTACACAGGTAAGCGAACGGCGGCGCCGGTCGTGCTCGAAGGCCTGAAGCGCCTCGAGTACCGCGGCTACGACTCCGCGGGTCTCGCAGTCGTCAATGGCGGACTCGAAGTCTTTCGCGCCCCCGGAAAGATCGCCGTGCTCGAACGCGAGCTCGGCAGCCAGCTACCTGAGGGCACGACCGCGATCGCGCACACGCGCTGGGCCACGCACGGCGTGCCCAACACCGTCAACGCGCATCCCCACGCCGACTGCGGCGGCACTCTCGCGCTGGTCCACAACGGCATCATCGAAAACGCGGGTGTGCTGCGTCTGGCGCTGAGCAAACGCGGTCACGTGTTCCGCTCGCAGACCGACACCGAAGTGCTTTCCCACCTGATCGAAGAGACCCACACCAAAGGCACGCCGCTGGTCGACGCCACCGCCGAAGCCCTGCGACAGGTTGAAGGGACGTACGGTATCGCGGTGATTTCGAGTCGAGAGCCCGACACGCTGGTCGCGGCGCGCCGCGGCTCGCCGCTGCTCGTCGCCATCGGCAATGGCGAGAATTTCGTCGCCTCCGACGCGTCGGCGGTGCTCGCGCACACCCGCTCGGTCGTGTACCTGGACGACGGCGAAATCGCGGAAGTGAGGCCGAACGAGTACCGGATCATGGATCTCGCATCGGTCGAGAAGGACAAGGAGATCATGCAGGTCGAGTGGGACCTCGCGACGATCGAGCGCGGTGGCTATGCCCACTTCATGCTGAAAGAGATCATGGAGCAGCCCGAGAGCGTGTGTAACACGATGCGCGGGCGCCTGCTCGAAGAAGAGGGGACTGTCCGGTTCGGCGGCTTGAACATTTCCGACGAACAGCTGCTCAAGGTTCAGCGGATCGTCATCACCGCCTGCGGCACCTCGTGGCATTCGGGGCTGATCGGCGAATACATGATGGAAGAGCTGGCGCGCATTCCGACGGAAGTCGAATACGCGTCCGAGTTTCGCTACCGCAACCCCATCGTAGACGAGCGTACGCTCGTGATCGGGATCTCGCAGTCGGGCGAGACCGCGGACACGCTGGCCGCCCTGCGCGAGGCCAAGCGGCGCGGGGCCCGGACGCTGGGTCTGATCAACGTGGTCGGCAGCACGATCGCGCGTGAAGTGGACGGCGGCATTTATCTGCACGCGGGACCCGAGATCGGCGTGGCCAGCACCAAGGCGTTCACCAGTCAGATCATTGCGCTGGCACTCCTGACCCTGAAAATGGGCCGGCTGCGCGCGCTGTCGATTCTGCAGGGCCGCGAAGTCGTCCGGGCGCTGGCGAAGCTGCCGGAGCTCGTCAGCCAAGTTCTGGCGAAGGCGTCACAGGTCGAGCAGATCGCCGACCGGCTGGTGCGCGCGCAGAACGTGCTGTACCTCGGCCGCGGCTACAATTTTCCCGTCGCGCTCGAAGGCGCACTCAAGCTCAAGGAAATCTCCTATATCCACGCCGAAGGCTACCCGGCGGCGGAGATGAAGCACGGGCCGATCGCCTTGATCGACGATCTCATGCCCGTCGTCTTCATCGCGCCGAAGGACGGCGTGCACCAGAAGGTCGTGAGCAACATCGAGGAGGTGAAGGCGCGCGGCGGCCGCGTCATCGCGATCGTGACGGAGGGGGACCGCGAGCTCGACAAGCTGGCCGATTATCGGATCGAGATCCCGGAGACTCTGGATCTGTTGACGCCGGTGTTGAGTGTGGTGCCGCTGCAGCTGCTCGCCTACTACATCGCGGTGCGGAGGGGCTGTAACGTCGATCAGCCCCGGAACCTGGCGAAGTCGGTGACGGTGGAGTGAGAGTAGTACTCCAGCGGGTCAAGCGCGCGGAGGTTCGAGTGGAAGGCCGGGTGACCGGAAAGGTCGGTCCCGGCTTTCTCATTTTGGCGGGCTTCGCCCCGACGGACACCGACGCGCAACTCTCCTGGATGGCCGACAAAATCCTCGGCCTGCGGGTGTTTGGGGACGCGGAAGGCAAGATGAACCGCGATCTCGCGGACACGGGCGGCGGCGTACTGGTCGTGTCGCAGTTCACCCTGTACGGCGACGCGAGCAAGGGGCGGCGCCCGAGCTTCATCGATGCCGCCCCGCCCGACCTCGCGATCCCGCTCTATGAGAAGTTCGTGGCACTGCTCAAGGAAAAATCCGGCGGCACAATTCCCGTCGAGACCGGCGAGTTCGGCGCGATGATGGACGTCGAGCTGGTCAACGACGGGCCCGTCACGCTGATTCTGGAGCGCTAAGGACTTTTCGGGACCGCGACGATCGCGATGCGATCGCCTTTCCGGCTGATGGCGAGACGGGTGACGTTGGTGAGGCCTGCCGGGGCCAGGTCTGCGACCGTCTCCCAATCGCCCCCGCGCTGCTGATCCCACTGGTACAAGGTCGTTCCACTGGCGGCCAGCGCGATGCCGTCTCGCGTCCAGGCGACGAAATCGGCTCCCGCCGGCAGCTGCACGAGCGTCGTGATGCGCCGCGTGCGGATGTCGAGCTCCTGGAGCGAGGGGCCCGCGCTGGAATCGCGCTGGATAAAGCTGACTGCCGGACGACCGGGGACGCGCTGCAACGAGCGGCCGATGTCGCGCGCGAGCACCGCACCGTGCGCGCCGGGCGAGCGGGCGTCGGCAATCTGCAAGGTCGATGGGGTGCCGAGGACGAAGAGGACGAGCGTGTGGTCGTCGGCCCAGGCGTGATAGCCGACCGGCTTGATCGAGTCGAGCACGAGGCGTGGATGCGTGCCATCGGCATCGAACGCCCAGAGGCGCTGCGTGGAGTCGGCTTCGACTCGCACCACCGAGAAACCGGCGCCCTCCGGCAGCGGCGTCGGCGAGTACTCGCTTTCGCGCGTCGTCGTTATCCGGCTGCTTGTCTTCCGGTCGAGATCGTAGCGGTAGATGTCGGCCTGACCATCCTCGTGCACGGAGGTATAAAGGAAAGCATGGCCGCTCGGCAAAAAGAACGGCTGATTGTCGTAGCCCGCCCTCGCGGTGGCGTTGACCGGCGTACCGACACTGATCTTGCGGCCTGCAAGCCGCAGGTCGGCGACGTAGATATCGGTTGCGGGCGGCGCGTTCGCCTGCAGCGTGAGCAACAAGGTCCAGAGCACGCTCAAACTTACTCCGCGCTATCTTTTTTCGCGTGCATCCGATCGTCCTTGCCTCCGGCTCCCCGCGCCGCAAACAGCTGCTCGAAATGCTGCGGATCCCGTTCCGGGTCATCCCGCCCGACGTAGACGAGCGCGTCCTGCCCGGCGAGAAACCCGACGCCTACGTGACGCGACTCTCGCGCGC
Organism: Gemmatimonadota bacterium; assembly: GCA_003221035.1. GTDB lineage: Bacteria > Gemmatimonadota > Gemmatimonadetes > Gemmatimonadales > GWC2-71-9 > 20CM-2-65-7. The sequence goes on along the minus strand of QHUB01000014.1, from coordinate 69,071 downwards.
CAAGGCGCAAGCCGTGGTCGCGCGCGTCCCCGGTGAAGTCGTGCTGGCAGCGGATACCACCGTGGTCCTCGACGGCAAGATCTTCGAGAAGCCCACGTCGCCCGCGAATGCCGTCGAGATGCTCGAGCAGCTCCAGGGCAAGACGCACGAAGTCCTCACCGCGGTCGCGGTGGCGGAGAACGGCCGGCTGGAGCAGGCACTCGACCGCTCGCGCGTGACATTTCGGCCCAACGACCGCCAGACGCTCGAGGAGTACGTCGCTACCGGCGAGCCGCTCGACAAGGCCGGCGCCTACGCGATTCAGGGACTCGGCGCGCCGCTCATCGAGCGCGTCGAAGGCGATTTCTTCGGCGTGATGGGATTGCCGCTGCGGCTGGCGCTGGATCTGCTCGCGAGATTCGGCCGGCCTTACCGCTTCACGCGATAGACCGGCACCTTCTTCGTCTTTCCCTTTACCTGGATCGGCTCGAGCGCCTCGACGGGAGGCTTCTTCTTGAGCTGCTCGTAGAACGGCTCCGAGATCAGGATCTCGTTTGCACCCGCCTTGCCGCAGAGGCGATATGCGGTGTTCACGGCGTCGCCGATGACGGTGTACTCGAGCCGCCGGTCCGAGCCGATGTTTCCCGCGAACACCTCGCCGAAATTGATGGCGATCCCGATCTGCACTTCCGTCCGCCCCTCCGCCTTCCACTTGGCGTTGAGCTTTTCGAGCTCCGTGAGCTGCGCGATGGCGCACCGCATGGCGCGGTCCGCGTCGTCTTCGTGGGCGATCGGCGCGCCCCAGAGCGCCATGATGGCGTCGCCCATGAACTTGTCGAGCGTGCCGCCGTGCTCGAACACCTTGTCCACCATCTCGGTGAAGTATTCCGTGAGCAGACGCGCGATCTCGTCGGGGCTCATGGTCTCCGACATCGGCGTAAAGCCGCGAATATCGGAGAAGAACACGACGACGGGGCGCTTCTCGCTCGGCAAGCGTCCGGCTTCCCGCTGCTGCGCGATGACCTGCGCGATGTTGGGCGAGAAGTAGCGCTCGAAATTCGACCGCACGAGCGCTTCGCTCCGGATACGCTCCGAGAGCTGCGAGTTCTCGATGGCGACGGCGGTCAGCCCGCCGAACGCGATCAGGAACTCGAGGTCTTCATCCGCGAACGAATGTGTGGCCGTCAGGTTGTCGACGTACAGGATGCCGAGCACCTTGGAATCCGATCCCATGAGCGGCGTGCACATCGCGCTGCGTACGCTCTGGATCAGGATCGACTTGCCCTTGAACCGCTCGTCGGCCGCCGCGTTGTCCGACAGGATCGCCACCCGCTCCTCGACTGCCTTGCGGGCGATCGATTGTGGGACGTGCTTGGCGGCGCTCGCATCGCCGGTACGGCTCTTGGAAATGCGGGGAATCAGCTCGTTGGACTTGGCGTCCAGCAGCAGAATCGAGACGCGATCCACGTTCATGATCTGGAAGGTGAAGTCCACGACTTTGTCGAGCAGGCGGTCGAGCTCCTGCTGCTTCGAGAGCTCTTTGGATACTTCGAGGAGCAACGACAGCTTCTTCTCGCGCCGTTCTTCCTGATTGCCGGCCTTGACCTTGAGGTGCGAGGAGCCCTGCGGCTCGTCGATGACGATGGCCGGCACGCCGCCCGAGACGCTGACGGGGAGCTGCCGCACGATCGTCCCGCCGGCCACGCCCCCGCCTTTGCTCGACTTGAACTCAGCCGGAGGCGGCACCACCTGCGGCCGCGGGGCGGGGGCCGTCACCGATTTGACCCGGAATGCGACCTTGCCGAACGTCACGACGTCGTTCTCGCCGGCTTCCGCCTCGGTGATCTTGGCCCCGTTCAGAAACGTCCCGTTGGAGGAGCCGAGGTCGGTGACGCGGACCCCGCTCTCGGTGAGGACGATCTCGGCGTGCCGGCGGGAGATGGTAGGATCGTAGATCGGGACATCACTGGTAACGGCGCGTCCGACCACCAGCTTGCGCCCGAGCTGGAGGTCGATCGCTTGCTCACCGGAGGTGCTCAGCAGCTTGTACACGGCGCAAGAATATAGTTTGCGCCGGACTCCCCTGCAGCTTCTAGTCGCCTGCTTTGGCCAGCGCGAGCGCCCGCAGCACCGCCTGCGCCTTGGCTTCCGTCTCCGCGAATTCGCGCGCCGGCTCGGAGTCCGCGACGATTCCCGCGCCGGCCTGCACCACGACCTGGTCTTTCAGCGCGAGCGCGGCGCGAATCGCGATGCACGTGTCCATCGTTGTCGCGCCCCAGCCGACGTACCCGACGGCGCCCGCGTACGGCCCGCGGCGCTCGGGCTCGAGCTCGTCGATGATTTCCATCGCGCGCACCTTCGGCGCGCCGCTCACGGTGCCGGCGGGGAAGCACGCGCGCAGCACATCGAGCGCGTCGTAGCCGTCTTTGAGCTGCCCGCGCACCTCGCTCACGAGATGCTGCACGTGCGAATAGCGCTCGATCTGCAACGACTCCGTCACACGTACCGTGCCGTACTGCGCGACACGGCCAACGTCATTCCGCCCCAGGTCCACGAGCATACGATGCTCTGCCAGCTCCTTGGCATCCGATCGCAGCGAGGCGGCCAGCGCCTCGTCTTCGACCGCCGTGGCGCCGCGCGGGCGCGTGCCGGCGATCGGACGGACGGTCACCTCATTGCCTTCGACGCGCACGAGGACCTCGGGAGAGCTCCCGACGAACGTCACGTCGTCGAGCGCGAGATAAAACAGGTACGGAGCGGGATTCAGCGCACGCAGGTAGCGGTACAACCGGAGCGGGTCGACGGCGCCGGGCACGACCTGGCGGCGCGACAACACGGCCTGGAACACGTCGCCGGCCGCGATGTAGTCGCGGATCTTCTCGACGTCGCGCTCGAAATCCCCTTGCGAATACCGCGACTGCGGTTTGAGCCGGACATCGCCCTCGAGCGAGAGCGGAGCGAGCTGATGGGTGGTGCCGAGGCGCGCGACGAGCGCGTCGAGGCGCTCCTGCGCGCTGTCGTAGAGGCGCAGCCGTTGCGCGGACGACGCGTTCGCCGGCACCTCGACGTTCGCCACCAGGATCGCACGCCCGAACACATTGTCGAGAATGACGAGCGAATCGGCGATCATGACGACCGCGTCGGGCACACCGAGCGTGTCCGGAGGACCGGGCGGCAGACGCTCGATGGAGCGCACCAAATCGTAGCCGAGATAGCCCACGGCGCCGCCCATGAAGCGGGGCAGTCCCGGCACCGGGACGCTCCGCAGCGCGCGCATGCGGTCGGCGAGATGCGTGATGGGATCGTTCGTCTTTCCGGCCCGTTCCCAGCCATCGGCCGGCGTCCAGCGCTCGATCTCTTCGCCTCGATAGCGCCACGCCTCGCGCGGCTCGGTGCCCAGGAAGGTGTAGCGCGCCCAGCGCTCACCCCCGACGAGCGATTCGAGCAGGAACGCGAACGGGGGGCGCGCGATCTTCGCGAAGGCCGCCACCGGGGTGTCCGCGTCGGTGACGATCTCGCGCATCACCGGCACGATCCCGCCGCCGGCCGCCGTGGCGCGCTCCAGGAATGCGTCGCGTGGGTCCATGCTCTAAATTGGGCGACGATGCGCTGGTCTGCCGCGCTCCTGCTGCTCGTCGCAACCCGTGCCGCCGCCCAGGACTGGAACAGCGATTCCGCCCTGGCGCTGGCGCGGCGCGCCAGCGACCGCCGCGCGCACGCCGCGGCCGACACCGCGCTGCGTGATTACAAGGCTCAAGCTCACGGGTTTCTCTTCTTCCTCGGCCAGTTCGGCGAAGGGCTCACCGAGCCGCCGCGGCTCGTGAAGGCCGACCAACTGGAGCTGGAAGTGTACTGGAAGGCGCCGGGGCTCAGCAAGCAGCGCATCATCGGCTGGCGCGACCGCGCCGAGCTCCCCACCGACATCAATTACCACCGCGACCACCTGGGGATCGTCCAGAACAACTTCGGCAGCGCCATCCGGCTCGGCGAAGGGGACGAAGTCCGCGACGTGCCGCATCCGCTCAGCGCTCGCGGGATCGAGCTGTACGACTTTGCGCTCGGCGACACGTCGGCCATCATGCTGCCGGCGCGCGAGGTGCGCGTGGTTGCGCTGCGCGTCCGCCCCAGGGATTTCGCCTCGGCGGCAATCGTCGGGACGCTGTACGTCGACGTGCAATCGGCCGATCTCGTGCGCATGGCGTTCAACTTCACGCCCAAGGCCTATCTCGACGCCTCGCTCGAAGACGTCAGCATCGTGCTGGACAATGCGCTGCTCGAGAATCGGTTCTGGCTGCCGTACCGCCAGGAAGTCGAGATCCGGCGGCGCGCGACGTGGCTCGACATTCCGGCGCGGGGCATCATTCGCGGCCGTTGGGAGATCGACGGCTATCAGTTCAACGTGGGGCTCTCCGAAACCCAGTTTCTCGGCGAAGAAATCGTCGCATTGCCCAAAGCCGTGCGCGACACGTTTCCCTGGAAAGTCCCGCTCAGCGCCGCCATCCAGGACATTGCCGAGCCGGTCCGTGAGAACGATCTGCAGCGCGTGCGCGCGGAGGTCGGCCGGATCGCGGGGCGGCGCGCGATGAACGGCTTGAAGCACGAGCGTCTGGGTGCCCGCTCGCTCAGTGAGCTGGTGCACGTCAATCGGGTCGAGGGCTTGGCGCTCGGCGCGGGATTCGTGAAGCGCACCGCGGATGACGGTTTTGAGCTGCGCCTGTTGGGCAGCTATGGGTTCAGCGACCGCGAGGGGAAAGGCGTCATCGCGCTGACGTCCGCCGATGGATTCGAGCTCTCCGTGTACCGTCAGTTGCGGGACATCGGCGACACGCGCGTCATTGCGCCGCTGATCAATTCCATCACATCGCAGGAATTCGGCGACGACTATGGCGACTACTATCGCGCCAGCGGCGCCGAGCTGGGTATCCGCAGAGGGATCGGCGCGCGCGGCGAATGGCGGCTCAGCACGGCATATGAGAAACTCGCTGGGCTCGCGACACACGCAACGCCGGCCAACGGTGAGTATCGACAAAACAGCGTGATCGCAACGGGTGACTATCTGACCGGAACGGTGACGCTGCGCCGCCGCAGCGAGGGCTTTGCGGTGCGGCGCGACGTCGCCGGGGAAACGACGCTCGAGGTCGGCCAGCATTACCTGCGCTTCAGCGGCAACGGCCATGTGTTGGTCCCCGTGGGATCCACGCGGTTATTGACTCGGATCGAGTTCGGACTCGGAAGTGACAGGCTGCCGGAGCATCGGATCTTTGTCCTCGGCGGGCGCGCGACATTGCTCGGGGATGAATTCCGCGAGTGGGGCGGTAAGCGCGCCGCCCTCGTGCATGTCGAATGGCGCGTGCCGGTGCCCTTCTTCAGCGTGGGCGTTGGCCCGGCCCGCACGCCGGGCACACTTACGCTCGCGCCGTACGTCGCGACCGGATGGGCGGCCGAGCCGTTCATATTCACGCCGTGGCTGGCCACCCCCGGGACTCGCATGACCGTGGGACTCGGTGCCGAATGGCTGGGGGTGTTCCGGCTCGAAGCGGGCTATGGCGTCCAGAGCCGCAATCTGCACGTCACCTTCGACGTCACGCGTGATTTTTGGGACATTTTGTGATTTCTGATACTGGCATGATCGGCCGGCTGGACTAGCTTGGAGGCACCCTCATGCCGGTGACTCAGTTCCCCGACGAATGGTTGGCCCAGTCCGTGGAGGGCCTGACCCCCGAGCGGCTCCAGGAGCTGCGCGGGAAGGCGGAGTCCGGCCGCACGCTGTGGGAGTGCGTCGTCGCCGAGAAGCTGGCGACCGATGCCGAGATCGTCGACAAGCTGTCCCACCGCTTCCGCCTCAAGATTGCCGACGTCTCCAAGATCGATAAAATCGCGCGCGACGGCGTGCCCGAGCAGCTGGCGCGGCGCCACCACGTGCTGCCGCTGCGGCTCACCGATTCGTACCTCGAGATCGGCACCGCCAATCCCCTGGATCTCGATGCGGAGAAGGCGCTCGCCTTCAACACGGCCCGCGAAATCCGGCTGTTCCTGCTCGCGCCCTCCAAGATCAGCGAGAAGCTGGACGAGCTGTATAAGCCCGACAAAGCGATCGACAAATTGCTCGAGGGCATGGGCGACGCCGACATCTTGCAGACCCTGCCCGACACGCCGGTCGATGAAATCACCGAGGCGGACGCCCAGCAGAAGCCGGTTGTCCGGCTCGTGGACATGATCATCTCCGAGGGCATCCTGTCGCGCGCGTCGGACATCCACGTCGAGCCCGAGGAGGGCGGCGTCGCGGTCCGCTACCGCATCGACGGCGTGCTCCGCCAGGTCATGAAGATCCCGCGCCAGGCCGGATTGCCGCTGATCTCGCGCATCAAGATCATGTCGTCACTCGACATCGCCGACCGGTTGCGGCCGCAGGACGGCCGGGCGCGCGTGGCGGTCAACGGCCAGCCGATCGACCTGCGCGTCTCGACGCTCCCCGCTCAGCTCGGCGAAAAAGTCGTCATCCGCATTCTCGATTCCCGCGCGACCGTCAAGTCGCTCGACTCGCTCGGCCTCAACGCCGGCGAAGCCGAAGCGATCAAGCGGCTGCTCGAGAACCACGAAGGCATTTTACTCGTCACCGGCCCGACGGGCTCCGGCAAGACGACGACGCTCTACTCCTGCATCAATCAGATCAAGAGCGAAGGCGTGAACATCGTGACGGTGGAGGACCCGGTCGAATACCGGATGCAGGGCATCGTACAGGTCCAGGTGCAAGAGAAGGCAGGCCTGACCTTCGCAGCGGCGCTGCGGTCGATCCTGCGGCAGGACCCGAACGTGGTCCTCGTCGGCGAGATCCGCGACAAGGAAACGGCGCAGATCGCGGTCCAGGCATCGCTGACCGGGCACCTGGTGCTTTCCACCCTGCACACCAACGACGCCGCCAATGCCGTCACACGCCTCGTGGACATCGGCGTCGAGGCCTACAAGATCGCGGCCTCGCTGCGCGGGGTCGTCGCCCAGCGGCTGATGCGGAAGCTGTGTCCGACCTGCAAAGAGGTGTGGATGGAAGCGCCGCCCGAGCGCCTGCGCCGCTGGATTCCCCAGGGCACGCCGCTGTATCGCGCCGGCGGCTGTCCCGACTGCGCGATGACGGGCTACCGCGGCCGCTTCTCGATTCTCGAGATTCTGACGATGACGCCGGAGCTCGAGCGGCGGATCGCCGCGGGCGAGGCCGCCGATCGGATCGCCGAGTCGGCGCGGCGCGGCGGGATGAAGGGGCTGTGGGACTCGGGGCTCGCGCACGTCACGCGGGGCGAATCCACGCTCGACGAGCTGACGCGCGTGGTGGACATCCCGGCCGACGAATCAGAGGCGGATGGGTATGGCGAGAAGCCCGGCTCCCCTCCGGCGGGGAAGGGCGTCTCCGGGCCGGGGCGTAACTCCGGGATGTCCGACGCGCAGCGGTTCACCGGCACGGTGACGATTCCGCCCGAGACCGCCGTTCCCGCCACCGTCTCGACGCATTTCGATCTGCTCGAGGAGCACGTGCCGCCGGCGCGGCGCTCGGGTGCGCACGGTTTGCCGGCCTCGAAGGTACTGCTGGTGGACGATGAGGATAGCTTGCGCAAGGTGATGCGCGACCTGCTCGAGCGCGATGGGTATGTCGTCACCGAGGCCCGCGACGGCGTCCAGGCGCTCGACCAGGTGGACCGCGTCGGTCCCGACATCATCGTCCTCGACCTGAATCTTCCCGGTCTCGACGGCTACGGCGTGTTGTCCCATCTCCGCTCGCGGCCCGCCACCGCCGGCATTCCGGTGATCGTCCTGACGGCGAAGGGGGACGAAGACAACGAAGTGCGCGTCTTCGAGCTCGGCGCCGACGATTTTCTCACCAAGCCGTTCCGCGCCCGCGCGCTCTCGGCGCGACTCGAAGCCGTTCTCGGCCGCCGCCGCTGACCACGGTTCGCGTCGCGTTCGTCGACACATACGCGGTGCGCGGCGCCGGCGAGCGCCTGCAGATCCTCACCTTGCGCCGCACCGCGGGACGCAACATCGGCTCGTGGGAAACCATTCACGGCACGATCGAAGCCGGGGAGCGCCCCGAGCAGGCGTCGCTGCGCGAATTGCGGGAAGAGACCGGACTCGTGCCGGACAAATTCTACAATCTCAGTCGCACGGAAGCATTCTATCAGCATCGCACGAACGAGATGGCGCTGATTCCCGTGTTCGCCGCGTTCGTGCCGCCGACCGCGAGCGTCCGCTTGTCGGAGGAGCACGATCGCGCGGAGTGGTTGAGCGCGGCCGAGGCCGTCAAGCGGTTTGCCTGGCCCAGAGAGCGGAGAGCAGTGGAGGACATTTTGTCAATAGTGGGGGGGGGCGACGCAGGCTTGCTTGAAGACGTCCTGCGCGTAAGCTAGTAGCAGGCTCCCAAGTGAATCCATTCTATCATCGGATCTACCGCGTGGTCCGTCACATCCCCAAGGGACGCGTGGCGACGTACGGGATCGTGGCGCGGCTCGCGGGACGGCCCGGCGCGGCGCGCACCGTCGGCTGGGCGCTCTCGGCGCTTCCCGAAGACAATGATGTGCCGTGGTGGCGCGTCATCAACGCGGCGGGCCGCATTTCATTTTCCGGACACGATCACAGCGCGGTGTTGCAGCGCGCGCTGTTGCTGCGCGAGGGCGTGCGCTTCGCGCCCGGCGGCGCGGTCAATCTCTCGACGTTTGGATGGCCGTCCGAAGCCTACGACAGCGCCGTCGCTTCCCACAAGCGCGCCGCGGCCACACGCAGATCCCGCAGGTTGAAAGGCTTGCGCACGTAGCGCACGCCGAGACGCGCGAGCGTCTCTTCGGTCGCCGGTCGCACGTCGCCGGTGGCGACGATGATGCGCTCCCGTAACGCCGGCATGCGCGCCACCAGCTCCTCCGCCAGCAGCGTCCCACGCTTTCCCGGCGCCATCGCGCGCGCATCCGTAATGACGAGATCGAATCCCCCGCGCTGCGCGAGCTCGAGCCCGCGCTTCGGATCGCCGGCGACTTCCACCTCGTGCCCGTCGCCCGAGAACAGGGCCTTGATCGTGCGCTGCACGGCGGGATCGGAGTCGACGAGCAGGATGGTGCGCTTCACGCCGGGCGACGCGTTGGGTATCGAGGTCCCGTGAACGGGCGTGAGCTCGGGCCGCACCGCGTCCGCCGGGGCGGGCGGGAAATCCACCCGGAATGCCGCACCGCCTCTGGCGGTGCGAGGCTCGAGCGTGATCTGCCCGCCATGGCTTTCCACGATTGAATAGGTGATCGAGAGGCCAAGCCCCGTGCCCTTGCCGGGCTCTTTGGTCGTGAAAAACGGCGTGAAAATGCTCGGCGCGATCTCGTCGGAAATGCCGGGGCCCGTATCGGCGACGCGCAGGTGCACCTGCCCGTCGAACCAGGTCGAGATCGTGATCTCGCGCATTCGCTCGCGCGGATTTTCCGAGACTGCCTGCGCCGCATTGGTCACGAGATTGAGGACGACCTGCTGCAAGCCGTGCCGGTCGCCGAGCACCTCGGGGAGCGCGCCACTCAGCTCACGCTCGACCGTGACGTCTTTCATCTTCAAGTCGTACGCGGTGAGCTGGAGCGTGCGACGGATCACGTCGTTGAGGTCGACGGGCACGCGCTCGGCCGAGCCTTTGCGGGCGAATGTGAGCAGGTTGCGCACGATGCGCCCGGCGCGCTCCGCCTGTTCGTGAATCACCTGCAGGTGGCCGCGGTCTTTCTTCCCCAGCTCCTTCTGCTCGAGCAGAAACTCCGAGAGGCCCGCGATCGAGGTCAGCGGATTGTTCAGCTCGTGCGCCACGCCGGAAACGAGCTGGCCGACGGCGGCGAGCTTTTCGTTCTGCACGAGCTGCGTTTCGAGCGCTTGCTGCTCCGTCACATCCTCGACCATCACCACGGTGCTCTGCTCGGTGGCGGCGCCGGGAATGCGGGCGGCGTTCACGCGAACCGTCCGGTTCAGGCGCTCGGAGCGCGCGACCAGCGGGGCAGGGCGCTCGCCGCGGCGCGTAGCCGCCAGGAGCTCGTGCAGCACGCCGGGGTTGCCGAGCAGCGCCTCGCCGAGCCGCGCGCCGACGACGTTCTGGAGCGGCATGCCCAGGAGGCTCGCCAGCGCGCGATTGGAGCGCCGCACGTGGCCCTCATCGTCAACGACGGCAATGCCTTCGCTGAGCGCGTCGAACGCCGTCTCCCATTGCTCCTTGGCGCGGCGCACCATCTCGAAGAAGCGCGCGTTCGCGATGACGACGGCCGCGTGCGTCGCGAGTGTCGACAGCAGGCGAATGTCCTCGGGGACGAATACGCCTTCTCTGGGGTCGGTGATGATCAGGGTGCCGATCACGGTCCCGTGCGAGCGCAGCGGCACCGCCGCGGCCGCGGCCGCCTCGAATCCTTCCGCAATCAGCGTCGGGACCGCCCCCGCGCCGGAGTTGCGCACCAGCTCGAGGTGCTCGTGCCCGGTGGACCGCCCGATCAGACCCGCGTCTCCGCGCTGAATCCTCTGCCCGCGCAGGGGCGCGAGCGTGCCCTCGGCGGCCGCTACCTGGAGCGGGTCCTGGGGCGCCTCACCGAGCAGCGCGAGCAGCGCGCCCTGCGCGTCGAGGAACCGCACCGCATAGCGCACCACCTGCGCGACGATGTGATCGAGCTCCAGCGAGTCGGACAGGACGTACGACAGCTCTTGCAGCGAAAACAGTTCGGACAGCCTGCGATTCAGCTCCTCCGAGGCGCGGCGCCGCTCCAACTCGGACTTCACCAGACGCTGCCGCAGACGCCACAACGCGACGCCGACGATCACCAGCGCCAGCGTGACGCCGGCAGTCGTGTAGGCGAGTGGATATTGTCGCAGCAGGACGTCCATGGCCATCTATATTCACCTCTCCATCTTGAGAATCAATCTTTTCCTCTGCGTGACCCTTTCGGGGAGCGCGGCCGGTGCGGTCCGGACTTGCCGCACTGACGCGCCGCCTGCCGTCGCGCGTGTTTGGCCGGCGCTCGGCACGATGATGTCCGCCGCCGGGTGGGGACCGGACAGCATACGCGTGGCGCACGCGCTCGAAGCGGCGTACGACTCTGTCGATCGCGTCGATTCGCTGATGCAGCGCCATGCGGCGATTCGCGCGATCGATTCGATGCGGTCCGAGATCCGCCGCCGCACCGGCATCACCTTGCGCGCAGACAGCCTCGCGTCCGGATACGCACTCGATCGCGCGATGCTCGGCCTCGGCCGCGACGTCGACAGCGTGCTCCTCGATCTGGGAGGCCAGTACTCGTGGTTCGGTCCTCCGGGCCGCGGCACACACCGCGCCGTCGGCGTTCCCGATCCCGACAACACATTGCGCACGCTGGCCGTGGTCGATCTGCAGGGGGGCTCGGTGCGGACGCAGTCGCAGCGTAACGCGCCGCATGGCGCCGCGCGCTCCGTCACGGTCCTGGCGGACGACGGCCTGACGGCCCATGCCTGGGCGGCGGCGTTTCTCGCGTTAGGATGCGATCGCGCGCTGCCGATCGCACAACAGGGTATGCACGCGCTCTGCGCGGATTCGACGGGAGTGCGGTGGGCTACGGGACTCCAGAATCGTGTTTCACTTCCGGCGGCGCGCGCGCCCTGACGCGGGCGCGTTCCTGGTCGAGCAATCGCAGCGAGCGGCTCCACGCGTCACTGGACAGTCCATCATACGTGACGGTCAGCTGCTCACGCACGCTGATCCCCGGCTCGAACAGGTAGATCGCCGCCGCCTGCTGGCGGGCATCCAGTTGAAACGAGCTCCACGTCGGTGACAGAGGCACGATCCCGATGGGCCGGAATAAGCGGCCCCGGCTCGTGATGTTCAGCTCGTCGGGATTGAAGCGCGCCTGGGGCACCACCCCGAGGAACGTGACCATGACGAGGGTCGGGTGTTCCGTCCCGCCGCGCCGCGCGGCGTCGGCGATGTCCGCGGCGCGGCTGTACATCAGCTGGCTGAGCGAACGATAGGTATCGGGCGCGAGCAGCCGGATCACCTGCTCCTCGAGCGGGAGCACCTGGATCTCGACGGTCTCATTGCTGAACTGCACGGTGATGTCGTCGCGGCGTAATGTGCCGTAACTCTTCGGGACGGTATCCTGCGCTTCAAGTCTGCACATCGGCGCGACGGCAAGACACAGCAGTATCGTGCCGACGTGCAGACGTGCCGACCTCCATCTCATTCGGCCGCTCCGACTAACCCGGCAATAGCTTCCCGCAAGTCCACAATCCCTTCCCCCGTCTTCGCGCTCGTCACGATCAGTTGGTCTTCCGGCAGCTCCAGCTCCGCGACAAGCTCCCGCTCGCGGGTCTCCCGCTGGCCCCGGGAAAGCTTATCGCTCTTGGTCAATGCGGCGAGGACATTGATCTCCGCATCAACCATGACCTCTTGCATGGCTCGATCGTCAACCGAGGGTGGGTGGCGGATATCGAGGAGCCACACGACGCCGCGGAGGCGCTCGCGGCGGAGCGCATGCTTGAGCAGCCCGCGAAACGCGGTGCGTTCGGTTTTGCCGATTCGCGCATAGCCATAGCCGGGGAGGTCCAAGAAGTACAGGGAGATGGGAGGAGGGAGATGTACATCTCCCTTCTCCCTTCTCCCGATTTCGATGAGGAACACGTTCAGCGCCCGAGTCTTGCCCGGCGTTCCGGAGGTCTTCGCGATCTTCCGACCCACAAGGGCATTGAGTAGCGACGATTTGCCGACGTTCGATCGGCCGAGGAATGCGACTTCGGGGAGCGGGGGATCGAGCTGCGTGTCGGCTCGAGGGAAGGAGCCGATGAACTTCGGGTCGGTCAGGCTTCTTTCTTCTGCCGTGGGCGCTCGGTCACGAGCAGTGGGGCGCGGCCGGATGTGACGCATTCCGCCGTGATCGCGACCTCGCGAACGTCATCGCGGCTGGGCAGCTCGAACATGATCTCGGTCATCATCTCTTCGAGAATGGCGCGCAGCCCTCTCGCGCCCGTGCCGCGCTTCATCGCCTTCTGCGCGATTGCGCGCAGCGCTTCCTTCTCGAGCGTCAACCGCACGTCCTCGAGGTCGAACAGCTTCTGGTACTGCTTGGCGAGCGCGTTCTTGGGCTCGGTGAGAATCTTCACGAGCGCGTCTTCGTCGAGGGCATCGAGCGGGACGGTGACCGGCAGGCGGCCCACGAGCTCGGGAATGAGCCCGTAGCGGAGCAGGTCGTCCGGCTCCACGTCCCCAAACGGATTCTTCTTGACCTTGGCCGCGACGCCCTCGGCCACCTCTTCTTTGGTGAAGCCGATCTGCCGCCGCCCGGTCCGCGACTCGATGATCTTCTCGAGCCCGTCGAACGCGCCGCCGCAGATGAAGAGGATGTCCTTGGTGTTGACCTGGATGTACTCCTGCTGCGGATGCTTGCGGCCACCCTGAGGGGGCACGCTGGCAACCGTGCCCTCCAGGATTTTGAGCAGCGCCTGCTGTACGCCTTCGCCCGAGACGTCGCGCGTGATGCTGGGGTTTTCAGACTTGCGCGCGATCTTGTCGATCTCGTCGATATAGACGATGCCCCGCTCGGCCTCGGATACGTTGAAGTCGGCAGCCTGCAGCAGGCGCACGAGAATGTTTTCTACGTCTTCACCGACATAGCCGGCTTCGGTGAGGGTGGTCGCGTCGGCAATCGTGAACGGCACGTCCAGAATGCGGGCGAGCGTCTGCGCCAGGAGCGTTTTGCCGACACCTGTAGGACCGATCAGGAGGATGTTGCTCTTGTCGAGCTCCACCTCGTTGTCCCGGCCCGAGTGCGAATTGATGCGCTTGTAGTGGTTGTACACGGCGACCGCGAGGGTCTTCTTGGCGCGGTCCTGCCCGATCACGTACTGGTCCAGCACGTCCTTGATTTCCGACGGGATGGGGACCTGCGTGATCGCTTCGGCGACTTCGCGCTCTTCATCCTCGGCCAGGATCTCATTGCAAAGCGCGATGCACTCATTGCAAATGTAGACCGACGGGCCGGAGATGAACTTCCGGACCGAATCCTTGGATTTGCCGCAAAATGAGCAGCGGAGGTGTTTATCGTGCGACATCGTCTTCCTAGTATGGGAACGCGTGCCTAGCGGCGCAAGTGCGTCACTTCTTGGCCTTCCCGTCTTCCTTGATTTCCTCGTAGTTCGAAATGACGTGATCCACTAGCCCGTACTCCTTCGACTCTTCGGCCGACATGAAGCGATCCCGGTCCATGTCCTTCTCGATCTGCTCGACCGTCTTGCCGGTGTGCTTGGCGTACAGCTCGTTGAGCTTGCGGCGCAGGAACAGGATCTCCTTGGCCTGGATCTCGATGTCCGCCGCGGTGCCCTGGGTGCCGCCCGAGGGCTGGTGCATCATGATCCTGGCGTGCGGCAGGGCGGAGCGCTTCCCTTTGCGGCCGGCGGCCAGAAGAAACGAGCCCATCGAGGCGGCCATCCCCATGCAGATCGTGTTCACCGGCGCGCGCAGGAACTGCACGGTGTCGTAGATCGCCATTCCGGACGACACGATGCCGCCCGGTGAGTTGATGTAGAGGTAGATGTCGCGCTCGGGATTGTCGGCATCCAGGAACAAGAGCTGGGCGATGATGATGTTCGCGACGTCGTCGTTGATGGAGGTGCCGAGGAACACGATGCGGTCCATCAGCAGGCGGCTGAAGATGTCGTAGGTGCGCTCGCCCCGGCTCGAGCGTTCGATGATGTAGGGCGGATAGATATGGCTTTCGCTCGTCGTCACGCTTGCTCCACGGTGGACTGCGACAGGAGATAGGTGAACACCTTCTCCTCGGTGATGCTCCGCGCGACATCGCGGAGCCGCTTGGCTTTTTCCAGCGACGCGTACAGCTCGGCCGGCTTCATGCCGCGCCGTTCGGCGAGCTCCTGAATCTTCTGGTCCAGGTCCGCCTCGGTGGCGCGCAGGTTCTGAGACTCGACCACGTAATCCATCACCAGATCGCGCCGGACCTGCGACTCGGCGACGGTGCGGAATTCCTTCGTGAACTGCTCGCCGCGCTCTTCGGGGACTTCGTACGCCTGTGCGTACATGCCCAGCACGCGCTCGACGAGCGGCCGCGGCGCCACGACATTGTTGGCCTGCACGATCTGCTCGAGCAGCTCGGCGCGCATGCGCGCGTCCGCTTCCCGCTCGGCTTCCTTGCCGAGGTCGGTCGTGATCGCCGTGCGCAGCGCGTCGAGCGATTCGAAGTCGCCCATCTCGCGCGCGAATGAGTCATCGAGGGCGGGCAGCTCCTGACGCTTCACTTCGCGGAGCGTGAGCTGGATGTCGCGCGTCTGGCCGCGCTTCGCTTCCTCGGCAAAGTCGTCGGGGAAGCGAACGGTGGCGTCCACCGATTCGCCCGGCAGCAGGTTCATGACTCGCTCTTCGACGTCGGGAATCGCGCGCCCTTCGCCGAGCACGAACTGGAAGGGCTGCGGATCCTTCACTTCGCCGTTTTCGCGCGTGGCGATCGTCACATCGACGAGGTCCTTGGGTTTCGGCTTCTCACCCGCGATCGGGGTCCAGGGCGCGCGCTGCTCGCGCATCGCGTTGAGCTGCGCATCCACCTGCGCCGCCGTGACCGCGGCAACCTTGCGCGTGAGCTTGAACTTGCCGAGTCGCTCGAGCTTCAGCTCGGGCTTGAGCTCGACGTGGAACTCGAACGTGATGGGAGCACCGTCCTCCCATTTCAGGTTGTGAATGTGCGGATCGGCGATAGGCTTCAGCTCTTCCTGCTTCTGCGCCACGCGCCAGCTCTCCTGCACGAGCTCGCGCAGCGTTTCCTCCCGGATGCCGTCGGCGAATTTCTTCCGCACCACGGCCGCCGGGACTTTCCCCTGACGGAAGCCCGGCAGGCGCGCGCGCTCCTGATAGAACTTCGTCGCGCGCGCTTCGGCGGCCTTCACGTTGTCGGGTGGGATCGTGACCTCAAGGGAGGCCTCTCCCGGTTCGACTTTCGTTTTTTTGACGAGAATCTCTGGCATGTGGTGGAAAATCTAACTGCGGGGTCTAGGGGCTGGGGCCTAGGGTTTGGGGAGCTCTAAGTCGTCAGAGCCCGACCCCCAGTCCCTAATCCCAAGTCCCCAGAATGCGACCGGAGGGACTCGAACCCCCACGGGTTGCCCCACCAGCTCCTAAGGCTGGCGCGTCTGCCAGTTCCGCCACGGTCGCCTGTCCGGCGCGAAATCTAGCGCTTTTCCGCCGCGAGCCGTACCAGCGCCGCGCGTGCCTCCGCCACATACGGCTGGAGCGCGGGATCAGGGTTGCGCCACGCCCGGACCACAAAGCCGTATCCATCGACGGCGAGGTCCTTCTTGCCGAGCTGCTCATAGACGCGGCCGCGCTGGAGCGCGCGCAGGATCTCCACGGGTGTAGGGGCGGGGTTGAATCCAACCGTCGGCCGCTCGAGCAGCGCGGCGGCCTCGTTGAAGCGCTTGCGCGAGACGAGCAGTTGCGCGTACACGAGATCATCGAGACTGGATCCGCCGAACGCCGCAGTGTCCGGGCGCGCCTCGAAGAGGCGGAGCGCCGCTGTGGTATCACCGCGCGCGAGGGCCAGGTGGGCCCGCTGCGACGCAAGCACATAGCCGAAAAAATCCTTCGCAATGGGCGGCAGGTTCCGCGGCGGATGGACGCGGATCGAGTCGGTCCGCCGTAGTGCGCCGGCGATCGCGGCCGTGTCGCGCGCGTTCGCCAGCAGCGGCATCGCGAACAGCAAGCCGTCGGTTGCAGTGGTCACCCACGCGCGCGCGATCCGTGCCCCGCTGTCGGCCGGGATCGCTCCCGTCATCGCGTACTGGGACAGCAGGGAAGGGAATGTCGTCAGCGACATCGCTTCGTGGATGTGCCCGCGCGCGGCAAGCGAGCTTGGCAGCGCGAACACACTGAGATTCGACTTGTTGCCCGATTTCTTCTCGGCCTCGCCACGGGCGCGCACCAGTTGCACGACAGTTTCCGACGAGTCCATCCAGCGGCCGATCGCGAGCCACACCGTCGAGAAGAGGTGGCTGTCGGCGCTGTCGGCCAGATAGGTGATCGCCGCGCCGCGCGTCGACGGATCCAGCAATTGTAAGACGAGATTAGTGCTCTGGGCGTACGTCCCCATCGCGCCGGCGGCCAAGAATGCCTTCGCGTATCGCCGCCCTGTCTCGGTGCTGCCGTATTCGAGACCCAGCGGCACCGCGTGCACGTACGACGGCGTGAACGCCGAATCCAGGGCGATGGCGCGGTCGAACGCCTCCAGGCTCGCTCGCGGCGACACCCGGGCGAGTGCACCGGCGTGGAAGCGCGCGTCCCCCAGCATGTACCACAGCTCGGGATCGTTCGGATAGCGGCGGACCGCGTCGTCGAGCGTCGCGATGAGGCGCTTGCCGTAGGTCCACCAGGCGCCGGCGATCTGCTGCGGGCCCGCGTATACGACCGATGCGAGCGACTCCGACACCACGATGAGACTCTCGCGCGGCGCGAGCCCGTGATTGAGCGCGCCCGCGCGCAGCTTGTAGGTGCGCGAAACCGAATCCTGCGCCGAGTGTGTCCAGCCCGCCGCCTGGCCCGCGTGGCTCCAGGCCAGGGTGAAGCTCGAGTCCAGCCCGATCGCGCGCTGATGATAGGCCAGCGCCGAATCCCACTCGGAGCGCCGCAAAAACTGCTCGCCTTGCAAAAAGGCCTTCAACGCCGGCAGCGAATGCGAGCCGAGGGACGCGGAGCGCACGAGTCCGATGGCCCGCGTGCGTCCGAGCTCACGCAACACCGCGACCGTGAGCGAGTCCGCGAGCCGGTCGATCCGATCCGCTTTCTCGCGCAGCTCGAACGCCGCGAGCACGTTCCCGCCAGGCACGTCGAGCACGAACGCCTGCATCCTGACGGAATCACCTGCGCCGATGAGTATTCCGGACACGACCGTGCGGGCGCCGGTCTCCCGCCCGAGGGTCTGCGCGGTAGGTATGTCGGGGCGTCGGCTGCCCCAGCGGCGCACGATAAGGGTAGGCGAAACGGTGCGCAGCGGGCCGGCGCCGTCCAGACTCCGCGAGAGCACATCGACCAGCCCTTCGCGCCACAGCTGCAAGTCCGCTCCTCCGCCAAGCACGTCGAAGGGCGCGATGGCCACACGATTCGGGTCGAGCACAAGGCCCCCGCGCGCGCGCAGCGTAAGCCATCCTGCCGTGATGAGAACCAGGACGAGCACCGCGACGGCCGCGACGCGATTGCGCGGGCGGCGCAGCATGTGCCGGACCGTCGTGACCGGCGACGTAATCGGGACCGACCCGCTGGGCGACGCCATCGCTTCGAGCGTCGCGAGAATCTCATCGGCTGTCTGCGGACGGTCCGCCGGGTTCTTCGCGAGGCAGGCCATGACGAGGCTCGCGAGCGGCGCCGGCACGGTGGCACGGCGGTCGGTGATCGGCACGACCGGCTCGGTGATGTGCGCCGCGAGCATCTGATGCGGCGCGAGTCCCGCGAACGGCGAGCGCCCGGTCAACATCTCGTACGCCATCGCGCCGAACGCGTAGATGTCGGCGCGGGCATCGATGTTGGGATCGCCGGCGGCTTGCTCCGGCGCCATGTACGCCGGCGTGCCGAGCGCCACCCCGACGGACGTCAGCCCGCTTTCGGTCTTGGCCTGGCTGACCGCCTTGGCCACCCCGAAATCGGCGACGACGGCGTGATGGCCGGACAACAGGACATTGTCCGGCTTGATGTCGCGGTGCACTACACCGCGCGCGTGCGCGTACGCGAGCGCGTCCGCGACGTCCTTCAGAATGCGGACCGCGTCGCGCACCGGCAGCCCGCCATCGCGGCTCAGCTTCGCGCGCAGCGGCTCGCCCTCGACGAACGGCATCGTGTAGTACAGGAGATCGTCCGCTCCACCGGCCGCGAGCAGCGGCACGATGTGCGGATGCTGCAACGAGGCCGACAGCTGGATCTCCCGGTTGAACCGGTCCATGCGCATTTCCAGCGCGAGGTCAGGCGGCAGCACCTTGATCACCACGCGCCGGCCGAGCCGCGTTTCTTCCGCGACGAATACGCGACTCATGCCGCCGCCGCCGAGCTCTCGCTCGACGCGGTACGCGGTCCCGAGTGCGGTCTGCAGCCGCTCAGATAATTCAGCCATTGCCGGCTAAGATAACGCGGCGTTGATGGGTTGCGGGGCCTGTAGCGCCCGTCTACTTTGACGCCGTGCGATTAGTACTCGTCGCCCTTCTCTTCGTTCTCGCCGGCTGCGCCGGCGTCCATCACCCACAGACGATCTTCGCTCCGCGCTCCGATTTCAGCGCCGAGTTGGACGGGCTGTTCAAGAACATCTTCTGGTGGGCGGTGGTGGTGTTCCTCGTCGTCGAAACGTTGCTCCTGATCGCGATCGCGCGGTTTCGCGCCCGTCCCGGCGCGCCCGAGCCAAAACCGGTCCACGGGCATACGGTTCTCGAGATCGGATGGACGCTCGCGCCGGCGCTGATTCTCGTCTTTATCGCCGTCCCCACCATGCGCACCGTGTTCGACACCGCCGGCCACGCTCCGGAAGGGGCGCTGCGGGTCCAGGTGATCGGCCATCAGTGGTGGTGGGAATACCGATATCCCACACTGAAAATCAGCGCGTACAACGAGCTGCACGTCCCGGTTCGCACGCCGATTCAGGTCGAGCTGACGTCCGGCGATGTCATTCACAGCTTCTGGGTGCCCGCCCTGGGTGGCAAGCGCGACCTCATTCAGGGCCGCACGAACCGCATCGCGTTCAAGGCGGATTCGACCGGTGAGTACTGGGGCCAATGCGCGGAGTTCTGTGGCGCGTCCCACGCCAACATGCGGCTCCGGGTGTTCGTGCAGAGCGATTCGCAATTCCAGCGGTGGGTGGACCAGCAGCGCGCTCCGCCTGCCGTGCCGGCGAAGGGTTCTCCCGCCGAGACGGGGCAGCAGGTGTTCAAGCGCAGCGCGTGCATCGGATGCCATACAATTGAAGGCGTCGCGCAGGGCAAGGTAGGGCCGGAGCTGAGTCACGTCGCCGGCCGTACGACGATTGCCGGGGCGCTGTTCCCGAATACGACCGAGAGCTTGCACCGCTGGATCATGAACGCGCCGTCGCTCAAACCGGGCGCGCTGATGCCGCCGCAGAATCTGTCGGCGCCGGACCTCGACGCCATCGTCGCCTACCTCCAGAGCCTCAAATGAAGAGCTGGCTGACGACGACCGACCACAAGCGGATCGGCCTCCTCTATTTCTGGACGGCGTTCTGCTTTTTCCTGATCGGCGGACTCGAAGCGCTGATCATCCGGGCGCAGCTCATCAAACCGGACGGCGGGCTCGGCGTCAGCGCCGAGACGTTCAACCAGCTGTTCACGATGCACGGCACCACGATGGTGTTCCTGGCTCTGATGCCGCTGTCGGCCGCGTTCTTCAACTTCATTATTCCGCTGCAGATCGGCGCGCGCGACGTCGCCTTCCCGCGACTCAATGCGTTCAGCTACTGGGTCTTCCTGCTCGGCGGCCTGTTTCTCAATGCGAGCTTCATTGCGGGACCGCTGTTCGGCGCCGACAGGCTCTCCGTCGCGCCCGACGCGGGCTGGTTCGGCTACGCCAATCTCACCTCGCGCCAGTTTTCGCCCGGTCCGAACGTCGACTTCTGGCTCCTGGGACTCCAGGTCCTTGGCATCGCGTCGCTGGCCGCGGGATTCAACTTCATCGTCACGATTCTGAACATGCGCGCGCCCGGTATGCGCATGCTGCGCCTGCCGCCGTTCACCTGGATGGCGCTGGTCACCCAGTTCCTGATTATTACGGCGTTCCCGGTCATCACCGTCGCGCTCGTGCTGCTGATGTTCGACCGCTTCTTCGGCACGCACTTCTTTGTGCCGCAGGGCGGCGGCGATCCGATCCTGTGGCAGCACCTGTTCTGGATGTTCGGCCACCCCGAGGTCTACATCCTGATCTTGCCCGCCATGGGTGTGGTCTCCGAGGTCTTGCCGACGTTTTCGAGGAAACCGCTCTTCGGCTATACCGTCGTCGTGTACTCGGGCGTCGTCATCGCGTTTCTGGGGTGGAGCGTCTGGAGCCACCACATGTTTTCGTCCGGCCTCGGCCCGATCGCCGATTCGGTCTTCGCCGGCACCACGATGCTCATCGCCATCCCGACGGGCGTGAAAATCTTCAACTGGATCGGTACGCTGTGGGGCGGGCAGATCAGGTTCACGACCTCCATGCTGTTCGCCCTCGGATTCATCGCGATGTTCATCATCGGGGGCCTCTCCGGCGTGTCCCACGCCTCGGCGCCGTCCGATCTGCAACAGACCGACACCTACTACGTGGTGGCGCACATCCACTATGTGCTGTTTGGCGGAACGATTCTCGGGCTGTTTGCGGGGATCTACTACTGGTGGCCCAAGATGACGGGCCGCCTGCTCTCGGAGTCGCTCGGGAAGGTGCACTTCTGGCTCACGATCATCGGGATGAATCTCGCGTTCTTCCCGATGCATTTCTCCGGCCTCTTCGGCATGCCGCGGCGCATTTACACCTATTCGGCGGAGCTCGGCGTTACGCGGCTCAACCAGGTTTCCACGATCGGTGCACTCATCGTCGGGATCGCGACGCTCGTGTTCTTCTGGAACCTCCTGCGGACGCGGTGGCAGCCGATCACGGCGCCGAGCAACCCCTGGGGCGGCTCAACGCTCGAATGGGCGATCCCTTCGCCACCGCCGGTCTACAACTTCACCGTCATTCCGACCGTCGAGAGCCGCATGCCGCTCTGGAAAACGGAGCGGCACGCGCCGATGCCGCCGCTGCCCGAGCGGCCACCCGCGCCGATTCACGTTCCCGGCGGCTCGTGGTGGCCGATGATCACCGCGACCGGCCTGCCGATCCTGGCGATCGGCGCGATCTCTCGCACCCTGCCCGTCGTGTTCGTCGGCGTCGCAGTCGTCATCGTGGGGATCTACCGCTGGGCCTTTGAGCCCTTCGAGATGTAAATGGCGCACGCGCACGAGGCGCACCGCACGAGCCTGGGGCTCGACAGCCGCAAGATGGCCTTCTGGGCGTTCATCGGCTCGGAATGCCTGCTTTTCGGCTCGCTCATCTCGACGTATCTGATCTACAAAGGACGCAGCCTGACGGGCCCATTCCCGCACGAGATTCTGAACATCCCGTTCACGTCGTTCAGCACGTTCGACCTGCTGATGTCGAGTTTGGCGATGGTGCTGGCGCTTGCCGCGGTACAGCGCGGCGACATGAAGCAGGGGAAGATCTGGCTCTTCGTGACGGCGTTCCTCGGCCTGGTGTTCCTCGGCGGCCAGTTCTGGGAATTCAGCCACTTCGTGCACGAAGGGCTCGGCCTCACGACCAACCTGTTCGGCTCGACGTTCTACGTGCTCACGGGAACGCACGGAGCGCACGTCACGGTAGGCGTCATCTGGCTCCTGACGCTGTGGGTGCAAGCGCTGCGCGGGAAGCTCGGTCCCGCGAACGCGATGACGGTTGAAATCACGGGACTGTATTGGCACTTCGTGGACGTCGTCTGGATCGTGATCTTTACGGTCGTCTATCTGATTCAATAGGGGTCTCGATGAGCGAACAGGCGCACGCCACGACCGGGACGTATTTGCGGATCGCCGCGATCCTCGTGATGATCACGCTGATCGAGGTGGGCGTCTTCTACGTGCCCGCGTTCCAGGCGGTGCTGGTACCGGCGCTGTTGGTGCTGTCGGCCGTGAAATTCACGCTCGTCGTGATGTTCTACATGCATCTCAAGTTCGACAACCGGTTCTTTGTGTTTCTGTTTGGAGGCCCGCTGCTGCTGGCGCTGGCCGTCGTCGTGAGTCTCCTCTTCATCTTCTATGGAGCGGTCCGCCTGCGGACAGGAACGTGAACACGTGGAATAGGTGGGATCTTCATCCCAGCGTCGTGATCGGGCTCGTCCTGTTGGGCGGGCTCTACGTCTATTTAGGCGGTCATAAGTCGCCACGTCGATACGTTGTAAGCTTTGCCAGCGCGCTGGCGGTGCTTTTTGTCGCGCTGAACGGACCGCTCCACAATCTCTCAGACACCTATCTGTTCAGCGCGCACATGGCGCAGCATCTGTTGCTGACGCTCGTGTTTCCACCGCTGCTGCTCTACGGGACGCCGGCGCATGTCGTTCGGCCGATACTTCGGCCACGGTGGGTGATGGCGGTCGCGCGCGTCGTGACGCGCCCGCTGCCCGCCGCGCTCATCTTCACGGCACCGATCGTGCTTTGGCATGTGCCGGCGCTGTACGAAGCCGCACTCCGCCACCACGGCCTGCACATCGTGCAGCATCTCGTCTTTCTCACCACCGCCGTGATCATGTGGTGGCCGGTGCTGTCGCCGGTGCCAGAGCTGCCACGCGCGCAGCATCTGATCCAGATGCTCTATCTCTTCCTGCTGGGAATCCCGATGTCCGTGACGGGCGCACTGATTACACTCTCGGATTCGGTGCTCTATCCGTTCTATGCGGCGGCGCCACGGGTGAGCGCGTTGTCACCGCTGGACGACCAGCAGGTCGGTGGACTCCTGATGTGGGTACTCGGCGGGCTGATGCTGTGGATCGTGATGACTGTTATCTGGTTCCGTTATTCCGTGTGGGACCAAAGAGCGGATGCTGAAACGAGAGTTCCGGAAGAAGCCTACGGGGCTAGGGCCTCGGGCTCGGGGCCTGAACGGTAAGCCCTAGGCCCCAGCCCCCAGGCCCCAGCCCTATTCGCCGTCTTCCGTTTCCCCCAGCGGATGGCGCCGCAGGTCCTCGCCGATTCGCGGATGTTCGCGCCAGAGATAATAGCCCATCGCCAACGCCGCCAAGCCGTTGCCAATCGCCACGTTCCACCAGGCCAGATAGCCCAGCAGCGGCTTGGCAATCAACGCGACGAGGATGTAGAAGCCGACCTCGAAGAAGCAGAACCCTACGACCACCAGAAACAACGTCGACGGCGCGTACTCGACTTCGGCTGCCAGCGCGGCGCAAATGCAGCCGACGACGACGAACGCGCTGACGTGGATCATCGTGTAGCCAAAGATGCGGGCGGGCTCGATCAGCACGTGTGCGGGACTCGGCGCCCCCCAAAACACCGCGCTGCCAAGCATGGCGGGAGTGAAGAGGGGCTGGCCGTTGATCGTATCGACGATGAGGAACCACAGGGCGACGGCGGCGGCGCCGATGCACCCGGCGATGAAGCCCTCGCGCAGAATGCGATTGAGGTCCATTGCGGCACAATATATCGTCGGGGCAACCGCGTGCTAGATTAGGGCCTCATGACGCGTCGTCCGCTGTTCTACGGGCTTTGCCTTCTCGTGGGTGTGCTGTTGTTTGGAATCGCAGGACTCATGCACCCGGTGCTCTCCGGTGATGGCGCCGCGCAGCTCTCCATCATCGCGCACACGGCGCGCTGGCGTTTCATCCACTGGGCGCTGCTGTTCGGACTCGCGTTCATGTACGCCGGCGTGATCGGCGTCGCGCTGAGGCACAACGACACTCCCGGCGCGACACCCGGTCGCGCGGCGGTGCGGATGGGCGCGTTCGCATTCTCCGTCTGGTCGATCAACATCCTGTTCATGGTCGGGGCGGGGTATCAGCTCGCGCGCTCCTACACGGTGTCCGACGCCGGGTTGACCGGAACGCACGCCGTGTTCGTGTACGACATGCTGCATCCCATGGGTCTCGCGGCCGAACGGTTGGCCACCTTCATGCTCGGCCTCGTGGCCTACATGTTTGGCTGGGCGGTCCGGAACGGTCGCGTGTGGCCGCGGTGGCTGGCTTGGATGGCCTGGGTCGTGGCGCTCGTGAATGCCGCCGTGGCCCTGATCTTCAGTGAGTTCCTGAACTACATGTATTACGCGCAGGGGTTATTCGTCCTGTGGCTGACGGCGACGGCCGTGGTGATGCTGGCCGAACGCCGTGTAGGGGCGCAGCACGCTGCGCCCCTACCATCGCCGTCAACTCGCGCGTAACCGCACAATCCGCTGCTGCCACCCGTCGGGCGTGCTGACGAGGACCGTCAGCGTCACGATGTCACCGCGCTTCACCGCGGCCATGACCTGCCGCAGCTCGGCGCGTGACGTGGTCGCCTTCCCGTTCACCTTCAGGATGATGTCCGGGTAGTTGGTGCTCGCGTCGGACAACCGCTGAAAGGCCGGTCCATCGGGAGAGACCTGGGACACGATCAGACCGCCACCCGACCGCATCACTTGGCGGAGATCCGGATCGCGCACAGTCTCCTGCGAGAGCGGCTCGACCGAAATCCCCAGCTTGCTCTCCATCGGCGCCGAATCCCGTGAGCTCGCGGCGTCGTCGTTGCTCGACACTTCTTCCGGCTCGCTCGTCGGGGCGGCTGCGAGCTTGACCGGCAGCGTCTTCTTTACGCCGCCTTCTCGAACGACCGTGACCTGCACGGTCTCCCCGGGTTTCTTGAACCCGACCTTCTGCTGCAGTTGCGCCACCGATCCGATCTGCTCACCATCCACGGCGATAATGACGTCCCCTTCCTGGATTCCCGCGCGCTTCGCCGGCGAATCATCGGGTGGCGAAAACTGGTCGACGACCACGCCGCGGATCTCCGACAGCTTGGCGTTCTCCGCGTCCTCCGGCGTAATCGCGTGGATCGAGACGCCGATGACGGCGCGCTCGACGTGGCCGGTCGCAATCAGCTGTGTCATCACGGTGCGGGCGAGGTTGATCGGGATTGCAAACCCGTACCCGGCGTAGAACCCGGTCTCACTGGCGATGGCCGAGTTGATGCCGATGACCTCGCCACGCACGTTGACGAGCGGACCTCCCGAGTTTCCGGGATTGATGGCGGCGTCCGTCTGAATGAAGTCTTGAATGGCGTACCGGCTCTGGTTGAGCCCCGCAAGCAACCGTCCCTTCGCGCTGATGATGCCGGCCGTCACGGTAAACGTGAAGTTCTCACCGAGTGGATTGCCGATGGCCAGGACCCAGTTGCCAATTCTCGTGGAATCGGCGTCGCCCATGCGGACGGTGGGCAGGCCCGTCGCCTGAATCTTGATCACCGCGACGTCGGTACTCGGATCGGTCCCGACGGTCTTGGCCTCGAACTCACGATTGTCATAGAGCCGGACCGTGACGCGATCCGCGCCTTGCACGACGTGATTGTTGGTCAGGATGTACCCGTCCTGCGAAACGATGAAGCCCGAGCCTGAGCCCTGCTCGATCTGGGGGCGACGCGGTACCTGGAAGAAATCCTCGAACCCCGGCGGCAGACGGCGGTTCGACACCCGCTCGCGCCGCTCCGACTTGATGTAGACCACCGCCGGCTTCACGTGCTCGGCAACGGACGCGAACGCCTCACCGAGGTCGACCGCAGCCTTGGCCTGAGGCACTGGTCGGCTCGTATCCTGCAGCACCGACCGGACAGCCGCTTCGCCCCGTGTCGGGAGCCTGAAGGCCGAAGCGAATGCCAGACCCAGCGCAAACGCCAAGGCCACCAGCGTCCCAAACTTCAACCAGTCCCGCGTCTTCACCGACATCAGCGCCCCCTTTTAGGACTTCTTCGATTTATCCTCATCGACGATTTCATAATCCGCATCGACAACCTTTTCATCCTTCTTTGCTTCGGCGCCGGGTTGCCCATCGCCGCCCTTCGCCGCCCCTTCGCCGCCTTCCGCCGCCCCGGCTCCGCGTGACGCAGCATACAACGATGCCCCTGCCGCGGAATATGCCTGCTGGAGCTCCTCCAGCGCTTTGCTGATTTCGTCAGCATTTCCGCTCCGGAGCGCCTGCTGGGCCTGCTGGATCGCCGCATCGAGCCGGGACTTGAGCCCGGCTTCCAGCTTATCGACCCACTCTTTGGACTCTTTGGTCACCTGGTAGACCATGTTATCCAGCCGGTTCCTCTGCTCGATAACATCGCGCCGCTTCTTGTCCTCCGCGGCGTGGGACTCGGCGTCCTTTACCATCTTGTCGATGTCCTTGTCGCCCAATCCGGACGAGGCTTCGATCCGGATCTTCTGCTCCTTGCCCGTCGCCTTGTCGCGCGCGGTGACGTGCAGGATCCCGTTGGCATCGATGTCGAACGTCACCTCAACCTGTGGAATGCCGCGCGGAGCGGGAGGGAGCCCGGTCAGCTGGAACTTGCCGATCGTCCGGTTGTCCTGCGCCATCTGCCGTTCGCCCTGGAGCACGTGAATCTCCACCGTGGTCTGGTTGTCCTCGGCGGTCGAAAACGTCTCCTGCTTCTTCG
This sequence comes from Gemmatimonadota bacterium, assembly GCA_003221035.1. GTDB lineage: Bacteria > Gemmatimonadota > Gemmatimonadetes > Gemmatimonadales > GWC2-71-9 > 20CM-2-65-7. The sequence continues at coordinate 41,903 of QHUB01000014.1, read as the reverse complement.
TCGGAATCGTCGTGTTGCGCTGGATGAGCACCGTCGTGACGCCACCCAGCGTCTCGATACCGAGCGAAAGCGGCGTGACGTCGAGCAGGAGCACGTCCTTCACTTCGCCGGCGAGCACGCCGCCCTGGATCGCGGCGCCGATCGCGACGACCTCGTCGGGGTTCACGCCTTTGTGCGGCTCCTTCCCGAAGAAGCTCTTCACGATCTCCTGGACCTTCGGCATGCGGGTCTGACCGCCGACGAGAATGACCTCGTCGATTTCGTTGGGCTTGAGCCCCGCGTCGGTCAGCGCCTGCTGCATCGGCGGAATCGTCCGCTTCACCAGATCGTCCACGAGTTGCTCGAGCTTGGCACGCGTGAGCGTCAGGTTCAGATGCTTGGGACCCGACTGATCCGCCGTGATGAACGGCAGGTTGATTTCGGTCTGCATGACCGTCGACAGCTCCATCTTGGCCTTTTCGGCGGCTTCCTTGAGCCGCTGCAGCGCCATCGGGTCCTTCGAGAGGTCGATGCCCTGATCGCGCTTGAACTCGCCCACCAACCATTCGATGACCCGCGCGTCGAAATCGTCGCCGCCCAGGTGCGTGTCGCCGTTGGTGCTCTTCACCTCGAACACACCTTCAGCCAGCTCGAGTATCGAAATGTCGTAGGTGCCGCCGCCCAGGTCGTACACGGCCACTTTCTCTTCCTTCTTCTTATCGAGCCCATAGGCGAGCGCCGAAGCCGTCGGCTCGTTGATGATCCGGACGACGTCGAGTCCGGCGATCTTGCCGGCGTCCTTGGTCGCCTGTCGCTGGGAATCGTTGAAGTAGGCGGGGACGGTGATGACAGCCTTTTCGACCTTATGGCCGAGGTAGTCTTCCGCCGTCTGCCGCATTTTCTGGAGGATCATCGCCGAGAGCTCGGGCGGCGTGTATTGCTTCCCGCCGACCTCGACCGACGCCAGGTTGTTCTGGCCCCGCACGACCTTGTATGGAACGCGCTTGATCTCCTGATCGACTTCCTCGATGCGCCGTCCCATGAATCGCTTGATGGAGAAGATCGTGTTTTGCGGATTAGTCACTGCCTGCCGCTTGGCGACTTGCCCGACCAGCCGTTCACCGTCCTTGGTGAAGGCCACAACCGAGGGCGTCGTGCGGCCACCTTCGGCGTTCGGGATGACGACGGGATCGCCACCTTCCATAACCGCTACGACAGAGTTGGTCGTCCCGAGGTCAATACCGATGATCTTCTCAGCCATACTTTCAGTCTCCTGGTAGGGATTTTGATGCCGGTCCACTGCTGGGGGTCGCAGAGGGCAAGCATCATGCCTCGATTCGCTGTCATTAAGGCAGGATTGACGATTTGGGAGTCAGGATCTGGCCCTTCCCACCCCAGATTCCCGGCTCCAAACTCCTAGTCCATGTTCCCCTATAAAGACGAAAACCCCACCGAGCATCCCGCCGTCATCACCGTTGCAATCATCGTCGCCAACGCGCTCGCCTTCATCCTTATACAGGGAGCGGGGGCACAGGGGCCTTTGGCGCGGTCGGTCTGCGATCTGGGCCTAATCCCAGGAGAGGTGCTCCATAGCGTGCGGCCCGGAAGCGGCGTCGAGCTCGCGCCCGGCATGATCTGCATGGTGGACGCGGTCCCGAAATACTGGACCGTGCTGACTTCCATGTTCATGCACGGCGGCTGGTTTCACCTGATCGGCAACATGCTGTTTCTGTGGGTGTTCGGAAACAACATCGAAGATGTCATGGGGCACGGGAAGTTCCTGATCTTTTACCTGTTGTGCGGAACGGCGGCGGCCGCCGCGCAAGTCTTCGTCAGCCCGCATTCGGTGGTCCCCATGGTGGGAGCCTCAGGCGCGATCAGTGGCGTCCTGGGTGCCTATCTGCTGCTCTACCCCCGGGTACGCGTGCACACCCTGGTGATCCTGCCGATCTACATCACCACCGTCGCACTTCCGGCCTGGGTCATGCTCGGCTACTGGATCTTGCTGCAGGTGCTGAGCGGGCTCGGCAGTCTCAGCGAGATCGACAAGGGTGGGGTGGCGTTCTTCGCCCATGTGGGTGGGTTCATCGCAGGGTTGGTGCTCGTCAAGTTGTTCGCGTCGGAGGACGCACTCAAGCGGCGGCCCGTGCAGCCGCCGCCGTACTACCGGTATCGAACTTACTAGGAGTCGGGAGCTAGGATCCAGAATCCCGACTCCAAGATCCCGACTCCAAGATCCCGACTCCAAGATCCCGGCTCCTATCCTTCCGCGTGATGCTTGATCGACTTCCCCTCCACCAAGAACACGACGTCTTCCGCGATATTCGTCGCCAGATCCGCGACACGCTCGAGGTTCCGGCTCACCAGGAATAGCTCCATCGCGGTCCCGATGATGTGCGGGTCCTCCATCATGTGCGTCAGCAGAATCCGGAACATCGACTGGTGCAGCGCGTCCACGCTGTCGTCGCGGCGGCAGATCGCGCGGCCGGCCTGCGCGTCACCCCGCACGAACGCATCGAGGGCGTCGGCCAGCATGGTGCGCGCCTGGCGCGCCATCTCGAGCAGCTCGGGTTCCGGCACGATCGGGCGCGCCCGCAGCAGGCGCTCGGCGGACTGCGCGATGTTGACGGCGTGATCGCCCACACGCTCCAGGTCGTTGGCGATCTTCATCGCGGCCGTCAGGAAGCGGAGGTCGCGCGCCATCGGCTGCTGGGTGGCGAGCAGCCGGATCACGGTCTCCTCGACCTCGAGCTCCAGCGTGTCGACTTCCGTGTCGCCCTCGATCACCTTGGCGGCGCTTTCGCCGTCGCGCGTCAAGACCGCCTCAACGGCGGTCGCCAGCGCGCCTTGCGCTTCGCCCGACATGTTGAGGAGCGCGACCTTGAGCTCGGAGAGCTCGTCGTGGAAATGGCGGTGACTCGTTGCTTGCACGTTCATGGCTATCCAAACCTTCCGGTAATGTATGCTTCGGTCCGTTCATCACTGGGACGCGTAAACAGCTGCTGTGTCACGCCGAATTCGACGAGGTTGCCGACGTAGAAGAAGCCGGTGTAATCAGACACGCGCGCCGCCTGCTGCATGTTATGCGTGACGATCACGATGGTATACGATTTCTTCAGCTCGACCAGGAGTTCTTCGATCCGCTGCGTGGCGATCGGGTCGAGGGCGGAGCAGGGTTCATCCATCAGCAGCAGTTCGGGCTCGTTCGCGAGCGCGCGCGCGATGCAGAGGCGCTGCTGCTGGCCGCCGGAGAGCGCCGTGCCTGGCTCGCGCAGGCGGTCGGCCACTTCCTCCCACAGCGCCGCCTGCCGTAACGCTCGTTCGACCCGATCAGGCAGCTCGCGCGCGTGCGCAAGCGCATTGAGGCGCGGCCCGTACGCCACGTTGTCGTAGACCGATTTCGGAAACGGGTTGGGTCGCTGAAACACCATGCCAATGCGACGCCGCAATGTCACCACGTCCGTTCCGGGCCCAAAGATCGAGGCGCCATCAAGCAGGATTTCGCCCGTGTGCCGGGCGCCCGGCGTCAGATCGTGCATCCGATTGATCGAGCGCAGGAACGTCGTCTTGCCACAGCCCGATGGGCCGATCAGGGCGGTGATGGCGCGCCGGGGAATCCCCATCGAGATATCGTGCAGAGCATGGTTGGTCCCGTACCAGAAGTTGTAGGCGCGTGACTCGAGCACAGGGGTCGGACGGTCGGACGGTCTGACAGTCTGACTGACCTGCGCGGCGCGGTCCGACGGTCCGACCGTCCGACTGTCCGACGCAAGTTTCATCCGAACCGCCCTGTGATGTACGCTTCCGTCTGATCGATCGTGGGCTTTGTGAACAGCTCGTTCGTCTTGCCGACCTCGATCAGGCTGCCCAGGTACATGAAGGCGGTGTAGTCCGACACGCGCGCCGCCTGCTGCATGTTGTGCGTGACGATCACGATCGTGTACAGCCGCTTCAGGACGTGACACAGTTCCTCAATGCGCTGCGTTCCCGCGGGATCGAGCGACGCCGTCGGTTCGTCCAGGAGCAGTATCTCAGGCTCGGGCGCCACGGCGCGCGCGATACACAAGCGTTGCTGCTGCCCGCCCGACAAGTCGAGCGCGCTGGTATGGAGCCGGTCCTTCACTTCGTCCCACAGCGCCGCCTGTTGCAGCGCGCGGCTCACCGCGTGGTCGATCTCGGTTCGGGGCCGCCGGCCGTTCACTCGCAGCCCCGCCGCCACGTTGTCGTAGATCGACATCGTCGGGAACGGGGTGGGTCGCTGGAACACCATGCCGATGCGGCGGCGCAGCTCGACGGGACTCACGGCGCCGCCATAGATGTTCACGTTGTCCAGCAGCACCTCGCCTGTGACGCTCGCGTCCGGTGTGAGCTCGTGCATGCGGTTGAGGCAGCGGAGCATGGTGCTCTTGCCGCACCCGGAGGGTCCGATGATCGCCGTCACGGTGTGCGCCGGGAACAGCAGCGAGACGTCGCGGACGGCGCGGTGCTGGCCGAACAGCGCCGTCAATTTGACGGTCTCGAGGCGGAGCCGCGCGTTAGCGGATGCGACCATAGCGCTGCCGTGTCACCCAGCGGGCGACGAGCGAGATGATCAGTACGAGCCCCATCAGCACCAGCGCGGACGCCCACGCGAGGCGATGCCATTCCTCGAACGGCCCGGTGGCATACACGTAGATCTGGAGCGACAGCGTCTGGATCGGCTGCGTGATGTGGACCGAGAAATTGAGGTTGCCCAGCGCCGTGAACAGCAACGGCGCGGTCTCGCCGGCGACGCGGGCGATGCCGACGAGGGATCCCGTCACGATGCCGCCGAGCGCCGTGCGCGCGACAATCTTGAGTGACGTGCGCCAGCGCGGGTAGCCGAGGGCGAGCGCGGCCTCGCGCAGCGAATGGGGCACGAGCCGCACCATCTCCTCCGTGGTACGCGCGAGCATGGGGATCATCAGAATCGCCAGGGCGACCGCGCCCGCGACGGCCGAGAAGCGGCTGGTCGGCCTGACGATGAATGTCCAGCCCACGATGCCGATGACGATCGACGGCGTGCCGTTGAGCACGTCGGCGATGAAGCGAACCAGCCAGCCCAGCCGGCCCGAGCCGTACTCGGCCAGATACATCCCCGCGCCGACGCCGAGCGGCACGCCGATGATCGCCGCAAGGCCGACGACGATGCCCGTTCCGACGATGGCGTTGGCGACGCCGCCGCCGCTCTGGCCGGCCGGCACCGGGCTCTTCGTGAAGAACGCCCAGTCCAGGGACGATGCGCCCTTGATGATGAGATTGCCGAGGATCAGGAACAGCGCCAGCACCGCGGTGAACGACAGCACGATGACCAGGCCCGTCATGATGCGGCTGGTGATGTGGCGGCGCAGCGCGCGCGTGCTCATAGGGCCTGGCTCCCGACGGCCTGCCCGCGCGCGACCCGCCAAATCAAGATGCGGGCGATGGCGTTCACGACCACGGTGAGGACGAACAGGATGAGGCCGACCTCGAACAGGGCGGACAGGTACAAGTGGGTCGTCGCCTCGGAGAACTCGTTGGCGATCGCCGCGGCCATCGTGTACGCGGGCTGAAACACGGAGACGCCGATGTCGTGCCGGTTGCCGATCACCATCGTCACCGCCATCGTCTCGCCCAGAGCGCGGCCGAGCCCGAGAATCACCGCACCGATGAGTCCCGCGCGGCCGTAGGGCAGCACCGCCGAGCGCACCGCCTCCCAGCGGGTCGCCCCCATCGCGAGCGCGGCCTCCCGCTGGCTCCCCGGTACGGCGAGCAGCACCTCGCGGGAGACCGCGGCGATATATGGCACGATCATGATCGCGAGGATGATGCCGCCGGCCAGCAGCGAATTCCCGTAGAACACGCCGTGAAAGAACGGGGTCCAGCCGAGCACCGCCTTCAGCGGCGGTACCACGTGCGCGCGCAGGAACGGGATCAGCACGAAGATGCCCCAGGTGCCGTACACGACGCTGGGGATTGCCGCGAGCAGCTCGATCACGAACCCGACAGGCTGTCGCAGCCAGCGGGGGGAAAACTCGGTCAGGAAGATCGCGACGCTCAACGCCAGCGGCACCGCGATCAGCAGGGCGAGAAACGAGGACGCGAGCGTGCCGAAGATCATCGGCGCGGCGCCATAGACCTCGGCCACGGGATCCCACGTCGACGTCCAGATGAACGAAGGCCCGAACCGTTTCAGCGCCGGCAGCGCGCCCATGAACAGGACGCCCAGGATGATGAGGATCAGCGCGGGGAGCGCGAGCGCCAGACCCGTGAGCACATTGCGATAGACACGATCGCTACGATCGTTTCCAACGAGGGAGCGCCAACGCGTCTCGGCACTGGGCCGGCCGGGGGGAACACCCTCGATGGGGAAGCTTGACATGCGCCGGAAAACCTACCGGTGCGCGCCGAAGTGTCCGTCACGGCGGTGTAACGGATGTGTCACTGCGGCTAACGCGAGTTACTCAGCCTTCCAGACCGCCCGCCCACCGGCCGTGATGGTCTTCAAACGGCTTTCGATCCAGGGGTGCAGCTCTTTGGGCAGGGGAGCATAGCCGAGCGAAGAGGCCTTGGCCTGGCCCTCGCCCTCCGCCCACGCCAGGAACTGGACCAGCGCGCGCGCCTTATCGGCATCGGCGTAGGTCTTGTGCAGCAAGAACCACGTGAAGCTGGAAATCGGGTACGCCTGCTTGCCCGGCGAGTTCGTGATCGACACGCGGAAGTCCGTGTTTGGCCCCATGTCCTTCATCGCACCGGCGGCGGCCGCCGTCACCGCCTCGAGACTCGGGGTGATCCAGTTGCCGGCGCTGTTGCGCATCGTGCCGAACGGAATGTTGTTCTTCTGCGCATAGGCGAGCTCGACGTAGCCGATCGCGCCCGGTGTCTGACTCACCGTGGCCGACACGCCTTCGTTCCCCCGGCCGCCCAGCCCCACCGGCCAGTTCACCGACGTGCCTTTGCCGACCTTCTGCTGCCACTCCGAGCTGACCTTCGAGAGATAGTCTGTGAACACGAACGACGTGCCCGAGCCGTCGGCGCGGTGGACGACCACGATATCTGTCGCGGGCAGCGTTACGTCGGCGTTGATGCTGACGAGGCGCGGGTCGTTCCACTTTGTGATCTTGCCGAGGAAGATGTCGGCGAGCACGTCGGCCGTGAACTTCACCGGCTGCGACAGGCCCTGAAGATTGTAGGCCACCACCACGGCGCCCATGACCGTGGGGATGTGGAGCACGTTGCCCTGGATCGCGGCGATGGCGGAGTCACTCATCGGGGCGTCAGTCCCGCCGAAATCAACGGTGCCGTCGGAGAACTGGCGGATGCCGCCGCCCGAGCCGATGGACTGATAGTTCAGCTTCACGTCGGGATGCGATTGGTTATAGGTCAGCATCCAGTCCGAGTAGATGATGTTCGGGAATGTCGCTCCCGCGCCGTTCAACTGAATCTGCGCGGCGAGCGGCGTGGCACCGCCCAGCAACCCGGCGACCGCGAGGAATCGAGTCAGCTTCATGAGTTCTCTCCAAATCCTTGTTAGAACGTGAACTGCATTTGGACGAGCGCCTGTTGCCTCGTCGAATTGGTTGTATTCGTCGGCGTGGCCTCGAACGACAGCAAGTCGACGTCCGCGAGCATCCGCAGATTGGGATTGAGCTGATAAGAGATGCCCGCAATGCCCCGCGTCAGCTTGTTCGGGTTGGTGCTCGTGTTTGGATCGCTCACATCGACGCGCCCGATCACCGCGACGGGGCTGTTGGTGAAGTGGAGCACGCCATAGGCGGCGAGCACTGTGCCGGTCGCGTTCGCCCCGCCGCCGAGATTCAAGCTGTCCGCGGCCACCGGCGAAACCGTGTCCTTGGTGGAGGCGAATTCGCCGCCCACGGTGAACTGCTTCGATTTGTATGAGATCAGTCCGATGAAGCGGTTGCGGTCGCCGCCACCGGTACGCTTGCCGTAACCCGCATACCCGGTCAGCCGGAGACCACCGACTCGACTCGCATCGTCGGTTTTGCTGAGCCGAACCGACACGCGCAGCTGGACGTCTTTGCCCTTGTCGCCCGTGCCGCCGGAGTACCCTTCGCCGTTGACCAGCGTGAGCTGCGCGTTGACCCCCTCGCTGCTCCAGTGGCCGTCGATGCCGGCGCCGAAGTCCGAGGAGGTCGCGTAGCCGGCGCGCTCGATTGGCATGGTGCCCTGCATCCGATAGTCCCAGAGCGCCTCTTCCCAGTCGAGCCAGGGTGTGTGGATCAAACCGAACTTGTAGGTGAGCGAGCTGTTGGTAGGCGTCCAGGCGGCGTACGCGTATTTCAGGCGGTAGACCTGGTTTCCCGTGCCCGCCGGCGCGATGTCGGCGGTGATGCGCGTCAGCAACCCGCCGCTGAAGCGCCCGATCACGTTGATGTAGGCGCGCTTGATCGCGAAGTAGTTCTGCTTCCCGGTGTTGAGCCCGCCGGCCCCGATGCTGTCCTGGAGGTTGTACTGGTATTGGCCGTACACCACGCCGCCGACCGTGACTGGCGGTGCCTGGCTGCCGCTCGTCTGGGCCAACGCGGGGAGTGCGGTCGCGCTCAGCGCGCACAATGCGGCGACGAGTCTTGCGTGCACGATTACTCCTCAAGACGGATGAAGGATGAACATCTGCAACGAGGGGAATGCTGGACGGTCGCCATCACCGCCTTGAGTCGAGAATGTCACGATCGGGTAACGGGCCGGCTCATACAGCATTCCACCGCGGCAACGAGGCAGAGGGGCTCTCGGCTCGTTCGCGTCATCCGATGGGTGCCCCGGATAGCGCGGCGCGACCATTTCGTGACGCCGTTGACCTGCGGTGCGGAATTGTAACGGGAGCTAAGTCGGGAAGTACAACAGGACTGTGGTGCCGCGACCGATTTCGCTTTCGGCTTCGACGCGACCGCCGTGAGCCTCCACGAGGTGCTTCACGATCGCGAGACCCAGCCCGGTGCCCCCCTCCTGGCGCGACCGTCCGGGATCCACGCGATAGAAGCGCTCGAAAATGCGGGGCAGGTGATCCGGTGGAATGCCGGAGCCCGTATCGGTTACCCGAATCAGCAGCGCGTTGCCGGCGCGCTGGGCCAGGACACGAATCCGGCCGCCCGGTGGCGTGTGGCGCAAGGCATTGTCGAACAGGTTGGTGAAGATCTGCCGTAAAGCCTCGGGATCGCTGTTCACGGACGCAGAATCCGCCTTGGTCTCGAAATCGATCGTCCGGCTTTCGGCGCGCTCGGCGAAGGGACGCCAGGCTTCGCGTGCCGCCGCATCCACGCCGATCTTGCGCGGCTCGGGCTGCCAGCCGCCCGACTCGATCCGTGACAGGTCGAGAAGGTCGTCCACCAGGCGCTGCATGCGCCTGCTGTTGTCGACGATCGTCTGCGCGAAACCGCCCAGCTGCGAATCCGTCGACTCGGCGGCGAGCGTCTCGGCATAGCCCGCGATCGCGGTGAGCGGCGTTTTCAGCTCGTGCGAGACGTTGGCGACGAAATCGCGCCGGACCGTTTCGAGCCGGCGGACGTCGGTGACATCGCTCATCACCAGGAGTGTGCCGCCGTCCTCGAGGGGGCGCGCCGAGACCAGCACGGTGCGGTCGCCCAGATCGAGCTCACCCTCTTCCACGACGGCGCCGTTCAGAACTTCCCGCATCAAGGCGCGATGGGCGCGATCGTGAAAGAGCTCACCCAGCGGTGGCAGCGCCTCGTCGTCGCGATAGCCCAGCAGGCGGCGGGCGGCGCCATTCGTGGAGATGACGACGCCGCGCTTATCCGCGGCCAGGACGCCGTCGGACAATGCGTCGAGCAGGGTTCGCGACTCCTCGCGCTCCCGCCGCAGGTCTTCGAAGCGGCGCTCGAGCTCGTGGTGCATCGCGCGCAGGGCATCGACCTGATGCGCGAGCTCGGGTCCACTCACGTCGGGAAATTCGGCGGGCCGGCCGGCGGCGATGTCGCGGGCCGCATCCGCGATGCGGACCAGGGGGCGTGCGAGCGCGGCCGCGAGGAACCAGGCGACGAACCAGGCGGCCAGCAACATCAGGAGCCCGGCGATCGCGAGCGCTCGCTGCACCGCGTGAACCTGCGTGTCGACGACGGCCAGTGTCGTCGACACGCGCACGACCGCGAGGCCGGGCGGGCCGTCCTTGATCGCGATGTACATCTGCGGCTCGTTCGTGCTTGCGCTGAGCCGTTCGTTCACGCCGACGGCACGTCCGGAATCGAGCACCGCCATGACTTCAGGACGGCTGCGGTGATTTTGGAGCTGTCCGAGAGAGCCGCGATCGAATTCCGTGTCGCCACGCACATGTCCCTCGGGATCGATGAGGGTGACGCGGCGCCCGAGCCGGGCTCCGGCCTGCATCGCGAAGTCCGGCCACCGGGCGGAGTCCGCCGGCGCGAATGCGGCGATGAGGCGCGCCTCCCGCGCCAGATCGGACGCGATTTCCTGTTCGAGATAGCGGCGCAGGAGTACGTCCGCGGCGATGATAGATCCAACGACCGCGGCAGCCACGAGCAGCCCGATGCTCGCGAACAGCCGCGTGACGAGTCTCATGAGCGCCGCCGGCGCGAGGGCGGTGTCGTCGTGGGGCGTTTGGCAGCGGCGACCGGCTCGCGAAAGCGGTAGCCGACGGCGCGGATGGTTTCGATCCAGTCGCCCGCCGCGCCGAGTTTCGTGCGCAGGCGCTGGACATGCATGTCGACGGTGCGGGTCTGGATATCGGGCTGCGCCTGCCAGACGGATTCCAGCAGCTGCGATCGCGACTGCACGCGATCGCGGCGCTCGATCAGGCGCTCGAGCAACTTGAATTCGGTGGCGGTCAGCTCGACTTCCTTGCCGTCGGCGGTCACGCGATGCGCGGTCCGATCGAGGACGATTGGTCCGCCGACGAGCCGGCCGCCGCTCGCGACGGGCGGCGCCGCGAGCCGCCGCAGGATGGCGCCGACGCGCAGCACGAGCTCTTTCGGAGAAAACGGCTTGGCGAGGTAGTCGTCGGCGCCGAGTGAGAGTCCTTTGATGCGATCGGGTTCCTCTTTGCGCGCCGTCAGCAACAGGACGCCGACGTCCCGCGTTTCCTCGCGACGGCGCAGCTCGGCCAGGACTTCGAATCCCGAATGTCCGGGGAGCATGAGATCCAGGACGACCAGGTCGGGCCGTTCTTCGCGCGCCGACCGGAGCGCGTCCGCGCCGGTGCCGGCGGTCGTGACGCGATACCCCTCTTTGGCCAGATGATAGGCGACGAGCGCGGTGATATCGGGCTCGTCGTCTACGACGAGGATGCGATGTGGCTCGGCGGTCTCAGGACGCCGGGACACGAGTCTCGGGACGCAGCCGCCTGGGTTCGGCGAGCGTGACGAGCAGATCAGCGACGGGACGCGCAGTCACCGGATTCTCCTTTTGACATTCCCAACGTTGCGTGACGCGCAAGGGCGTCGCGTCGCGCTGAAATTATCCGGCACACACTGCCGCGCAATCGGCCTACCGGCCTCATGTATCACGCGGTTACATGAATGTAGCTAGTTCGTGACAAATGCCGTTTCGACGCGCCCTTCTGTTTTGCGGTACTTTTGTGAGGTATGCCCGCTTCCTCCCGTAGCGCCGTTTCCCCGGATCCTCTGCGCCTCGGCGCAATCGATATCGGCACGAACTCCATTCGGCTGGTCGTGGCCGAGGTGGATGGCGACGGCCACTATCGCGTGCTCGAGGAAGAACGGGAAATGACCCGCCTGGGTCATGGCCTGTTCGAGCGGGGCCGCCTCCTCAGTGAGCCGATGGAGCGATCCTTGGCCGTGCTCGCCAAGATGAAAACGATCGCGAAAGGCTTCGAAGTCGCCGAGCTGCGGGCGGTGGCCACGAGCGCGGTGCGCGAGGCGTCGAACGGACGGGCGTTCTGCCAGGACGTGCGACGGCGGTGCGGCCTGCGTGTCGAGATCATCTCGGGAGAAGAAGAAGCCCAGCTTGCGCTGCGCAGCGCGCTGCATCACTTCGACCTCTCCGGCCGTTCCGTCGCGATCGTCGACATCGGCGGCGGCAGCATGGAGGTGACGCTGACCGCGGGCGCCGTAGTCGAAGAAGTCTGGACCTTGCCGCTTGGCGCCGTTCGATTGAGCGAGCGGTACGGCGGCGACGACGCGTTGTCGCCCAGGCGCTGGCGGCGCTTGCGACGCGGCATCGATCGCGTGCTCGACGCGCAGCTGCGCAAGCCGCCCTTCCATCCCGAAATCATGATCGGCAGCGGCGGGACATTCACCAACCTCGCGCAGATGGTGCAAGTCGAGCGCGAGGGCGATCTGCGCACCGTGCAGGGCTATGCGATGTCGCGGGCGGACGTGGTGCATCTGCTGCACCGGCTGCGCGCGACCACGCTCGCCGAGCGCCGCGACATCGCGGGACTGAACCCCAAGCGCGCCGACATCATCGTCGCCGGCGCCGCTGCCGTGTCACGGCTCGCCAAGCGGCTCGACACCCAGCAGATCTTCGTGAACGGTGGTGGGCTGCGGGACGGATTGCTGCTCGCGATGATCGCGGATCACCGGCCGCGCGATGCGGCCGACGGAGAGGGCGGCCGCCGGCCGTACCGTCTCGACTCCGCCCGCGCGTTCGCACGCCAGTGTCACTCGAGCGAGCGGCACTGCGAGCAGGTCGCGCGACTCGCGACGCAGCTGTTCGACGGACTGGCTGAGCGGTTCGAGCTCCCGAAAGAAGGGCGTGAGCTGCTGGAAGCCGGCGCGCTGCTGCACGACATCGGTTACGTGATCAACCACGCGAAACATCACAAGCACGCATACCACCTCATTCTGCACGGCGACCTTCTGGGGTTCACGCAGCGCGAGCTGGAGATCGTCGCCTGCGTGGCGCGATACCATCGAAAAGCATACCCCTCCAAGCGCCACGGGGCATTCGCGCGGCTCGAGCGCGGGGACCGTCGTCTCGTGCGCAAGCTCGCGGGCATTCTGCGGGTCGCGGACGGCCTCGACCGCACGCATACACAGCGCATCAGCGACGCCCTGTGTGCCGTGCACCGCGGCTTTGCGGAGCTGACGGTGCACGCGCGCACCGATCCGCGGGTCGAAATCTGGGACGCCGAGCGCAAGGCGGGATTGTTCGAGCGTGCATTCAAGCTCGAGCCGCGATTCGTCTGGGTACGCGCTGCCGAGAAGCGCTCCCCGCGGCTGCGGCTCGCGGCGAGCTGATCATGGCTTCCTACCAGCCGGCGTTTCCTCCCGACCACTACCTGAATCGCGAGCTGAGCTGGCTCGAGTTCAACGCGCGCGTGCTCGAAGAGGCAGCCGATCCGACCAATCCGCTGCTCGAGCGGCTCAAGTTCGCGGCGATCTTCAGCTCCAACCTCGACGAATTCTTCGAAGTGCGGGTTGCGGGACTTCAACAGCAGCTCTACGCGGGCATCGAGCCGCAAGACTACGGAGCGGACGGCCTCGGTCCGATGGATCAACTGTCCCGGATCGAGACCCGCGTGCATGCCCTGGTCGCCGCACAGCACCGTTTGCTCGACAGCGAGGTCATGCCGGGTCTGGCCGCGGCCGGAATCCAGCGCGTCTCGCTGGACCAGCTGGAGCCGGCAGAGCGCGAGTACGTCGATCGCCTGTTCGCGCGGGAGATCTATCCCGTGCTGACGCCGCTCGCGATCGATCCGGGTCACCCGTTCCCGCACGTGCACAACAAGAGTCTCAACATCGTGCTGCTGGTGGAGAACACGGAGTCGGGCCAGCAGCTCTACGCGGTGGTGCAGGTGCCCGCGCTGCTCGACCGCGTGGTTGCGTTGCCGGGTGCGGGCGCCGACGCGCCGGAGCGGCTGCGGTTTGTCTTGCTCGAAGAGGTCATCGCCGCGCACCTGGGCGACCTGTTCGGCGGTTTCCGGGTGCTGGCGCATACCGTGTTCCGCGTGACGCGCAATACCGATCTCGTCATCAACGAAGACGAAGCCGAAGACCTGCTGCAGACCATCGAAGAGACGCTGCGCCAGCGCATCCTCGGCGAGGCGGTGCGGCTCGAGATCCTCGCGTCCGGCGACGCGCGGTTTGCGCAGGTGCTGATGGGCGCGCTCGACCTGCGCGAGCGCGACGTGTACCGCGTCGGCGGGCCCGTGGACCTGACCGCGCTGATGGCGCTGCATCGCGGGGAAGGGTTCCGTGCGCTGCGCGACGACGCGCTGCTGCCACGCCCGTCGCCCGCGTTCGCGAGCGGCGAGAATCCGTTCGACGTCATTCGGAATCAGGACGTGCTGGTCCATCATCCGTATGAGTCGTTCGGCGCGGTCGTCGATTTCATCGATCGCGCCGCCGACGATCCGCAGGTGCTCGCGATCAAGCAGACGCTGTACCGCACCAGCGGCGCGAGTCCCATCATTTCCGCGCTCGCCCGCGCGGCCCAGAACGGCAAGCAGGTGACCGCGCTCGTCGAGCTCAAGGCGCGGTTCGACGAAGAAAACAACATCGTCTGGGCGCGGGAGCTCGAGCAGGCCGGGGTGCACGTCGTGTACGGCATCGTGGGGCTGAAGACGCACTGCAAGGCCGCGCTGGTCGTGCGGCGGGAAAAGAGCGGGCTGAGGCGCTACGTGCATCTCGCGACGGGCAACTACAACCCGACCACCGCGCGCATCTACACCGATCTCGGCCTGTTCACGGCGAACCCCGACTTCGGTGAGGACGTGAGCGAGATGTTCAACCTGCTCACGGGGTATTCGCAGCGGCGTCGCTGGCGCAAACTGGTGGTCGCGCCGGTGGCGCTGCGCGAACGCGTCATTGCACTGATCGAGCGCGAGCGCGGCCACGCGGAGGCCGGCAAGCCCGCGCGGATCATCGTCAAGATGAACGCGCTGGTCGAGGTCTCGGTCATCGATGCGCTGTATCGGGCGTCGCAGGCCGGAGTCGAGATCGAGCTCATCATCCGCGGCATCTGCTGCTTGCGGGCCGGATTGCCCGGTGTGTCCGAGCGGATCCGTGTGACGAGCATCGTCGATCGCTTCCTCGAACACAGCCGCGTCTTCTACTTCGCCAACGCCGGCAATCCCGAAGTACTCCTCGGCAGTGCGGACTGGATGCCGCGCAACTTCTTCCGGCGGATCGAAGTCATGTTCCCGGTCGAAGACGCACAGCTCAAGGCGCGGGTCTGCGAAGCCATTCTGCCCACCATTCTCAGCGACAACGTGAAGGCGCGCGTGCAGAATCCGGACGGGTCCTATCGCCGGGCGGCGCCGGCGGAGGGGCAGCCGGCGGTGCGATCGCAGGTGGCGCTGCACAGCCAGGCGCGGGGTTCCGCGCAGGTCATCGAACCGGGCCGGAGGCTGTTTGTGCCGGTGCTCAGGCGGAACGGAAATGGAGAGGGCAGGCGCGAAGCGCGGCGCACCGTCGCCAGGCCCCGCACGCGCCGCGGCGCCAAAGGCGCGAGCGGCCGCAAGCCCCCCGACGAGGGATCCTAGGCCGTCGCGGTCTGCCGCCGCCGGCGCGCGCGCTGGCGCAGCGAGGGCGGGACGGGTGCCGTGATCACGGGCCGGAGCTGTTGCGCCACCACATCGATTGCTCGGACGAACTCCGGTCCCGCCTGCGACCATGACTGTCTCAGGGTCGAAAACAGCCTCCCGGCTTCCGCGCGCAGGAACTCCGCCCCCGCTGCGGCGGCGACATTGCCGGCCTCCTGCAGCACCGCCTCGAGTGTGTGTCCGTCCGTCAGCTCGCCGAGCAGGTCCTGCAGCTCCTTGAGTCGATCGACGATCGGTGCCGCATCCGCCAGGACCGCGCGCAGGGGCTCGAGCAGATAGCGCAGCCGCTTGGCGGCGATCCGTGTCGCGTGCACGTCGGTCGCCTTGGAGGTCGGCGCGAGGACGCGCAGGCGCGTGCTGAGGTCATTCGCGTATTGCACCAGCGTGGCGGCGGCAATTCCGCGGAACTGTGCTTCGTGCGCGCCCGAGTCCCGCGCCGCCATGAGCCGGCGCCGCAGCTTACGCTCGATCTTGCCGAACTGACGGAGCAGCTCCGGCTGTGTGCGCGCGATCTCGCGGCGGCGCCGGGCGCGGAGACGCACGCGCAACGGCGCCAGCGCCCGGCGCTCGGCCGGGGCGAATCGCGCCAGGCGCGCACGGAACCACGCGAGCTGCACCTCGGTGTCGCGCGCGGTGTTGGTCGCGCGCGCGAGCCTGCGAAGGCGGCGCCGCTGCTTTTTGGCGATGCTCTCGCGCACGCCGGGATACGCCCGGATCGTGACGCGCAGCCGCCGGATCGCCACGCGAAAATCGTGCAACGCGTCGTGATCGGTGGGGTCGGTGAGGCGCGTCGCGGCCGCGGCGGCGGCGTCGAGGTGCGCCAGCGCAACCATCGATGCAGCCTGGACCGCCGGCTGCTCGAGGAGGTCCGCGGAGAATTGGGCACCGCCGGGGGTAGGGGCGAGGCTGGGGGCGGGGGCGGGGGCCATCAGTCGAGTGCGCGGAGCTGGCTGGGACGCAGCAGCCACGACAACATGGCCACGCCGGCGTCGATCCGCTCCCCCAGGTCGAGCAGGCATGCCCCGCCTTTTCCGAGCTCTACAAACGACCGCTCCGTGCCGGCGGCGAGCCAGCTGACGATCGCGCCCAGCCCTGGCTCGTGTCCTACGATCGCCACGGTTTTCTGCACCGCCTGCGTGCGAAGCCAGGTGGCGAGGGCCGGCGGCCGCTGGCCCGGCGCCAACGCCTCCACGGTCACGGGCTCGCCGGTTTCGTAGACCTTCGCGAGGAGCTGCGCCGTCTGCGCGGCGCGTGTCAGCGGACTGGTGGCGAGCACGTCGATTTTTGGAACCAGCGCGCGCAGCCCTTTCGCCGCTTCCTTCATCTTCTTTTTCCCGTCATCGGTCAACGGCCGCAGCTTGTCGTCACGCGGCGACCACTTCTCCCGCTCTTCAGCGATCGCATGACGGACAACGAGCAATTGCATCTCGACAACGTCGCACGAAAAACAAGTGAACGGAAGGTTGCACACCGGCGCGAGCCTTCGCGCCGCTCGCTGTTCGTCGTCGTTACACGGGCGGCGCGGTAGCGAGGACGGATGTCTCCGAGGCTCTGGGCAGCTTCATGCGGACCAGAGCCTCTTCGTCTGTGAGGTCGAGACGCAGTGGGCTGAGCGACACGAGGCCGTGTCGGATGGCCCAGCGATCGGTGTCGGGCTCGACTTCCTCGACCGGACGGACGGCCAGCCAGAACAGCTCGCGGCCGTACGGATCTTTATCGGGAACGACGCGGCCGTCGTAGTGCCGGACCGAGACTCGCGTCCAGTACAATCCCTCCGGCTCGCGGGGAAAATTGACATTCACAAGCCTCGGCGCATCGCCTGTGAGCAGCAGTTCGAGCACCCGATTCAGGAATGGCTCGAGACCTGCGAAGTCGGGCTCGCCATCGCCGACGACGACACTCAGCGCGATGCCACGGCATCCGAGCAACACGGCCTGCCGCGCGGCGGCGAGCGTCCCCGAGTGCCAGGCGGAATTGCCGAGATTCAGGCCGAGGTTGATGCCGGACAGGACGGCGTGGACCTGACTCCAGGCATTGAGGCCGAGCGCGGCGCAGTCGGAGGGTGTGCCGTTCACCCGCCAGGCATCGAAGTCGCCGATCGGCGTCTGCTTGATGCTCAGGGGTCGGCTGTGTGTGATGGCTTGGCCCATGGATGACTGCTCCACATCAGGGGCGACAATGCGCACCTCGCCGAAACGGCGCGCGATGCGCGCCAGAGCGAGCAGCCCCGGGCTGTAGATCCCATCGTCGTTGACCAATAGCAGTCGCATGCGGGTACCTCAAGGAATGCGGGTTCTCATTCTGCACAGTGAACGCGCGGGACGCGGCCGGTTTTCAAAGGCCAATCTCGTCCAGCCGTTCGAGCGAGCGGGCCACGAGGTCCGCTACCGATCGATGCACAAACCGCACTGGAAGCGTCGTCTCGCCAAGGCCGAGGTCATCGTCGTGGCCGGCGGCGACGGGACGGTGGCGAAAGTCGCGATCGCATTGGCGAAACACGGTCTCGAGACGCCGCTTGCCGTTATACCCGGCGGGAAGGCGAACAACATCGCCCGCGCTCTCGGCGCGTCGGGCTCGGTGTCGCAGCTGGCGCGGACCATCGAGCAGCCGCCCAATGCGCGCCTGGCCATCGGATTAATCCGCAGCCCGTGGGGGAAGGTGCGCTTTGTGGAATCCGCCGGTATTGGCCCGCTCGCGACGTTACTCCGCACCGAGGTAGCGACGCTACGGGCCGCACTCGGTGTGCTGCGCGCCAAATTCCGCACGGCGGCCGTCCACGACCTGCGCATCCGTGCCGGCGACCGCGATCTGAGCGGTCGCTACGTAGTCGTCCACGTCATGAACATCAATGCGGTGGGCCCGCGGGTCGTCTACGCGCCCGGTGCCGATCCGGGAGACAGGAGCCTCGATCTGGTATTGGTCGGGGACTCGGATCGAAATGCGTTCACCCGATACCTCGAACGCCTGGCCGCCGGGAAGCGCGCCCGGTGCCCCGTCGTTCCGATTCGCGTCCGCTCGGTCGAGATCGCACCCTGGCGGACCCGCGACAGTGGGCATATCGACGACAAGGTCTGGCCGGACGAAAAGCGACCGCGGCAGGGCAAGGTGCGGTTCGAGGTCGAGACGACGATTCCGGTGCTCGTGCCAGGCGGCTGATTACGATAGTTTGTGCGGACTATGCTCCTTCTGTCCGCGCTCCTGCTGGCGCTCCAGGCGTCGACACCTGCAGCCGCCAAACAAGCCCCGGACACCGCGCACATCGTTGTCGTCGCGACGACCGACGTGCACGGCCGCGTCATGGGCTGGGATTATGTCCGCGATGCCGCCGCGCCGGGCGGCCTCTCCCGCGCCGCGACGGCCATCGAAACGCTGCGCAGCCGCTATCCCGGCCAGGTCGTCCTCCTCGACGCCGGCGATCTGCTGCAGGGCAATCCGTTCGCCGTCTATTACGGCCGCTACGACAAGCGGCAGCCGCAGCCGATCGTGGATGCGATGAACTACCTGCAGTACGACGCGGTCACGCCCGGCAACCACGACTTCGACTTCGGTGTCGATTTCCTGCGGCGCGCAGCCAGCCAGGCGACCTATCGCTACGTCTCGGCGAACGTCACGGACGACAGCGGCAAGGCGATGTTCGCCACCACGGTGGTCTTTCCGCGTGGAGCGGTCAAAGTCGGCATCACCGGCTTCACGACGCCGAGTGTGATGGTCTCGGACAAGTGGCTGCTGGCGGGTCGCGCGCGTGTCCGACGTATCGCCGAGGCGGCCCCCGCCGCGCTCACGACGCTCGAGCGCCAGGGCGTCGATCTCAAGATCGTGGTCATTCACAGTGGGTTTGGCGAGTCGTACTACGACACGACCGGTGTGGGTCCCGAGAACGATGCCGGAGCGCTCGCGGCGGTGACGCCCAAGCCCGATCTCGTGATCGTCGGTCACACGCACCGCGAGATGCGTGACTCGGTCATCAACGGTGTGCATTTCGTGCAGCCGAAGAACTGGGTGCAGAGCCTGGCGGTGGTGCACATCTCGCTGGCGCGTGATCCGAGCACCAACCGCTACCGTGTGACCGGTGTGCGCTCCGACCTGATCCAGCTCGGCAACGTGGCGGAGTCTCCGCGCTATGTGCAGCGGTTCAGCGCCGCGCATCAGGCCGCGCGCCTGTGGGCGGGCACGGCGATTGGCAGCGCCGCACCCGGATTCGATGCGCGCTACGCGCGGGCGCAGGACACGCCGTTCCTGGACTTCGTCAATGAGGTGCAGCGCCGGCGCGCGGGCGCCCAATTGTCCGCGGCGGCCGCCTATGATGTCCAGCTTGGCCTCCCCGAAGGCGACGTGCATCAGCGCGACGTGTATGGGATCTATCCGTACGAGAACGTGCTCCGGGCCGTGAAGATTTCCGGCCAGCAGCTCCGCGAGTACCTGGAGCACTCGGCGCGTTATTTCCGCAGCTACCAGGCCGGCACCACGATTCTCAACGACAGCTTCCCGGGTTACAACTACGACGTCGTGAGTGGGGTGGTCTACAACATCGACCTCTCGCGGCCTGCCGGCCTGCGTATCCGCGGCCTCGCCTACAATGGCAAGATCGTGCAGCCGACCGACAGCTTCGTCATGGCGCTGAACAACTATCGCCAGGTGGGCGGCGGCGGTTACGACATGGTGACGCGCGCCCCGGTGGTCTACGACAAGGGCGAGGACATCCGCGAGCTGTTGGTCGATGAGATCAAGCGCGCGGGTACACTGCAGACGGCCGCGTATCTGCGTCCGAGCTGGGCCATTATTCCGGATTCCGCGCGGGCTGCCGCGCGTGCGGCGTTCGGTCCGGCGGCTGCGGCTGGGGCGGCGGCAGGGGCAGGGGCGGGGGCCGGGATCGCCACGATTCCCACGCGCGACAGCATACTGCTGCGAGTCCTCGCGCTCAGCGACCTGCACGGCCAGCTCGAGCCGCGCGTCTGGGACTGGTCGGGCGGGCGGCAGGTGGGCGGCGTCGCGGCGCTGAAGCCGTGGCTCGACAGTCTCGCCAACGCCTGCGGCTGCACATCGGTCCGACTCGACGCGGGCGATGAGATGCAGGGCACGGCGTTGTCGAACGCGACCTTTGGCCGAGGCACCGTGGCCGCACTCGACGAGCTCGGCATCGATGCCGCGGCGATCGGCAATCACGAATTCGACTGGTCTGTGGATACGCTCCGCGCGAGAATGCGCGAAGCGAAATATCCGTTCCTGTCGGCCAACATCACGAACAGCGGCGGGACCGGACGGCCCGATTGGGCGACGCCGTGGAAACTCGTGATGAAAGGCGGCGTGAAGATCGCCGTGATCGGGCTGACGACCATTGAAACGCCGACGAGCACCGCGGCGCGGAACATCCAGGGCCTCGCGTTCGGTGACGAGGCGCAGGCGGTCAAGCGATATCTGCCTGAAGCGCGTGCCGCGGCTGATTATGTCGTCGTCGTGGCGCACGCGGGCGCGCTGTGCGATTCGAGCGCCGGTGGCGGCACCATGGCGTCGTGTCACGGCGAGATCATCGACCTCGCGCGCCAGCTCGATTCGGGGTCGGTGGACCTGATTGTCGCCGGTCACACCCATATCCGCGTCAACGAGACGGTGAACGGCATTCCGATCATCGAGGCGCAGTCGAGCGCGCGCTCCATTGGCGTCGTGGATCTGATGCGCAGCGGCGGGCGCCGCGCGGTCCGCACCCAGCTCGTGACGCCCTACGTCGATCAAGTGAGACCGGACATCGCGCTGACGGACGCGCTGAATCGTCAACAGCAGGCGGTCCGCAACGTCACCGAGCGCGTCGTTGCGGTGCTGCGGGTTCCGCTCAAGCGCGAAGGCGACGAGTACGGGCTCGGTCGTCTGATCGCGGACGCCCAGCGCGCAGCCGGTCGCGCCGACGTGGCGATCATGAACAACGGCGGTATCCGCGCCGATCTCGCCGAAGGCACGATCAATTGGGGTCAGGTCTATCAGGTCCAGCCCTTCCAGAACCGGTTGATGCGCCTGACCGTCAAGGGATCGGTTCTGCAGGAGGCTCTCGAGCATTGCGTCGCTGGAAGCGATCACATTCCGGATTGCCACATCGCGGGCGTGGAGGTGTGGTACGACGCGCACCGGCAACCCGGCAGCCGGATCGAGCGCACGCGCCTTCCCAGCGGGAAGGGCATCGACCAGGGCGGCACCTACACGCTGGTGGTGAGCGACTTTATGGCGACCGGCGGCTCCGGATTCCGGATGCTGGCGGGCGCGCCCCGCGAGGATCTCGATGTCGTCGATATCGACGCGCTCACGCGGTACTTGGGAACCCTGCGCACTCCCGTGGAGGCCCCGAACGACGTCCGCTTCCATGGGGGCGCCGCTCCCGCCGGTCGCTGATGCGGGTTTTCGTCAACGACAAGGCGGTCGACGTCCCGCGGGGCGCCCGGGTGCGCGACGCGGTCGCGCAGGCGGACGACGGTCTCGCGCGGTTGCTCGATAGCGCCGCCTACGTCACGGACGCCGCCGGCCGGACGATCGATGCCGGCGACGCCGTCGGCGAAGCCGGCTCCGTCTATCGGGTTGTCGTTTCGGCGCGACGCGCGGAAAAACCGCGCCTCACCAAGGACGCGCTCAGGCGGTGGCCCAAGGTCGAGCTGCACGTCCACCTCGACGGGGCGCTCCGGCCGGCCACGATGCTGGACCTCGCGCGCCGCCAGGGAATCACGCTGCCGGCGGATACGCCGGACGCGCTCGCCAAGGCGATGCTCGTTCGCCACGCCAGGAATCTCGAGGAGTATCTCGAGAAATATGAAATCACGCTGTCCGTCTTGCAGACCGCCGAGGCACTCGAGCGTGTTGCGTACGAATTCGTCATCGACAAGGCAGCGGAGAATGTCCGGTACATGGAGGTGCGCTACTCGCCCCTGCTGCATCGCCCCGCGCTGACCCTCGCGCAGGCCATCGAAGCGCCCTTGGCCGGGATCAAACGCGCCGCCGCCGAAACCGGCACGAAAGTCGGATTGATGGTCTGCGCCATGCGCACCAAGCCACCTGCCGAATCACTCGAGCTGGCGCGCGTGGCGGCGGAATATCACTCGGCGGGTGTGACGGCGTTCGATCTGGCCGGCGCCGAGCGCGGTCATCCGGCCAAGGACCACCGTGCGGCGTTCGAGTATGCGGCGGCGCACGGCATGGCCTGCACCTGCCACGCCGGCGAAGGCGACGGCCCGCAGTCGATTCATCAAGCGTTGCACGAGTGCGGCGCGCAGCGCATCGGCCATGGGACGCGCCTCTTTGAAGATCCGGCCTTGCTCGACGAAGTTGTTCAACGCCGCGTCCCGCTGGAGATGTGTCTGACGAGCAACGTCCACACGCACGTCGTGCCGTCCGTAGCGGAACATCCCTTCCAGCGCTATTTCCAGCAGGGCGTCGTCGTGACCCTCAACACCGACGGCCCGCTGACCGACGGCGTCACGCTGACCGATGAGTATTTCCTGGCCCATGCCGTACTGGGTCTCTCGCCTGACGAGTTGCAGCGCGTCGTGTTGAACGGCTGCGAGAGCGCGTTTCTTCCCGAGTACGAGAAGGTTGCCCTGGTGTCCCGCGTGCAGAGTGAACTCGACGAGCTGGGAGGGAGAACTCCGTGATGCTTTGGCGCCGTTCCGTCGTCGCCTTTGCCGCGACGTTCGTCTGTGCCGCCATCGTCTTTACGCTGCCCCGCTACATGAACCGCGCGATCGGCGCGGCACTTCACACGTTTTCGCAGGACACCACCCGGCACCAGGACACCACCAAGGCCCAACCCGCGCCGCCGGCCCCGCTCACCCAGGCGCCCGCGGCGCCCGTCGCCGTGACGCCCCGGTCGCTGGGCGCCCGGCTGACGGGGATTTTTGGCCTGATTCTCATCCTCGGGATCGGCGTGGCGTTCTCGCGCAACCGGCGCGCGATCAGCCGGCGCATCGTGGCGTGGGGCGTCAGCCTGCAGCTCCTCTTCGCCATCTTCGTGCTGCGCGTACCGATCGGTCAAACGATCTTCCGGTGGCTCGGCGCAACCGTCACCAAGATTCTGAGTTTCTCCTACGCCGGCTCGGAATTCGTGTTTGGTGAAATCGGCAAGCAGCATTCGAGCCTGGGCGTCGTGTTCGCGTTCCAGATCATGCCCGCGATCATCTTCGTGTCCGCCCTGTTCGCG
Source organism: Gemmatimonadota bacterium (assembly GCA_003221035.1). Lineage (GTDB taxonomy): Bacteria > Gemmatimonadota > Gemmatimonadetes > Gemmatimonadales > GWC2-71-9 > 20CM-2-65-7. Next base: position 18,255 of record QHUB01000014.1, on the reverse strand, counting down.
ATCATGTACTACCTCGGCGTCATGCAGGTGGTCGTGAAGGCGTTCGCGGTCGTGATGAATAAGATCATGGGTGCGAGCGGCGCGGAGAGCCTCAACGTGGCGGCGTCGATCTTCATGGGACAGACCGAGGCGCCGCTCACCATCCGGCCGTTCCTGCCGCGGATGACGCGCTCGGAGCTGATGACGGTGATGACGGCGGGCATGGCCCACGTGTCCGGCTCGATCATGGCGGCGTACATCGCCTTCGGCATCGAGGCGCGTCATCTGCTGACGGCGGTCATCATGACGGCGCCGGGCACGATCATGATGGCCAAGATCTTCGAGCCGGAGACCGAGGTCCCCGAGACGCTCGGCGGCGTCAAGGTGGACATCCCGCGCACCGATGTGAACGTGCTCGATGCGGCGTCCCGCGGGACGGGCGAAGGCCTGCACCTCATGCTGAACGTGATCGCGATGCTGATCTCCTTCATCGCGCTGATCGCGCTCGTCAACGGGCTGTTCGGCTGGATCCACAGCGGCATTTCGTGGTTTCCCGAAACACTCCAGACGGTGCTCGGCTGGATCTTCCGACCCATCGCGTGGGTGATGGGCGTGCCGTGGCACGACAGCGGCAGGGTCGGGGCGCTGCTCGGCGAGCGCATGGTGGTCAACGAGTTTGTCGCCTACGCGCACCTCGGTCCGATGAAAGCCAGCCTCGATCCCGTGTCCTTCACGATCGCCACCTTCGCGCTGTGCGGCTTCGCCAATCTCAGCTCGATCGGCATCCAGATCGGCGGCATCGGCGCGCTCGCCCCCGAGCGCAAGCACGACCTCGCGCGGCTCGGCTTCCGCGCCATGATCGCGGGCACGCTCGCCAACTTCCTCTCGGCGACACTCGCGGGCATCCTGCTCTGATGGGGAAGGGGGACGAGGGAGGGACGAGTGCGGCCGTCGCGGCGGTACGCAAACGTCTGGGCACGCTCAAACCGCGCGTCGCGATCGTCCTGGGCTCGGGCCTGGGGTTTCTCGCGGACGCAGTCGCCGACCCGGTTCGCATCCTCTACAGCACCATTCCCGGCTTCCCGGAGCCGGGCGTCGCGGGCCACAAGGGAGAGCTGGTGGCCGGCACGCTCGAGGGCGTGCCGGTTCTCGTACAAGCCGGTCGCTTTCATCTATATGAGGGACATCCTGCCGAGGTCGCCGGCCTGCCCGCGCGGGTCTTCGCGGAGCTCGGCGTCCAGATCCTGATCGTCACGAACGCCGCCGGCGGCGTGCGCCGCACCTTCCCGGGCGGGACGCTCATGCTGATCGCCGATCATCTCAACTTGATGTGGCGCAATCCATTGATCGGCCAACCCCAGCCCGGCGAGCAGCGCTTCCCGATCATGCATGCACCGTACGACCCCGAGCTCCGCGCGCTCGCGCGGGCAGTCGCGCGCGAGGCGAAGATCACGATGGAGGAGGGTGTCTACGCCGGATTGCTCGGACCCTCGTACGAGACGCCGGCCGAGGTGCGCATGCTCGAACGGCTGGGCGCGGACGCGGTCGGCATGTCCACCGTTCCGGAGGTGCTGGTGGCGCGCTCGCGGGGGGTGCGGTGTCTGGGCTTTTCCATTATTACGAACCCCGGGGCCGGGATCACGGGCGAGGCGCTGTCGCACACAGAGGTGCTCGCGGTAAGCGAGCAGGTCGCCCGGCAGTTGGCCATCGTGTTGAAAGGCATCCTGCGTCGGATAGACTGCTGATCCGTTCCTGACCGTTCGTGTGCAACCTTTTTCCTTCCTGCTCTGTCATATGAACCGATAACCGCCGCGCGCCCGCCGTCAGCGTTCGCGACCGGGATTCAGCTTTCACCTCCGCACCGGGACGCATATGCCGACGATGCTCCAGCTGCTGCTTGGTCTGGCTGCCGGCCAGCCGCCCATTGCTCCAGTCGATTCGCCACCACCTGCCCCTCCAGCGCCGCAGCAGCTGCGCGCGATCCGCCTCGGGGGTGGGCAGTCGATCAACATCGACGGCGTGCTCAACGAGGCATTGTGGCAGTCTGCCGAGCGCGTGACGGGTTTTTCCCAGCGCGATCCCAACCAGGGCGCGGTGCCGACCGAAAGCACGGTCGTCTACATCGCCTACGACGACGCCGCGCTCTACATCGGCGCGAAGCTCTACGACGCGCATCCCGACTCGATCGTCGCCCGGCTCGCGCGCCGCGATGAGGGAACGAGCTCCGATCGGTTCCAGGTGTACATCGATTCCTACCACGACAAGCGCAGCGGGTTCTATTTCGGCGTCAATGCCGCGGGCACGCTGTACGACGGCACGCTCTACAACGACGACTGGGACGACAATACCTGGGACGGCGTCTGGGAAGCGAAGGTGACGCGCAACGCCGAGGGCTGGATCGCGGAGATGCGGATCCCGTACTCGCAGCTGCGGTTCGTGCGCCGGAGCCAGTACGTCTGGGGCATCAATTTCCGGCGCGATATCGCGCGCAAGAACGAATTCGACTTCATCGCCTACACACCGCGCGACGGCCGCGGCTTCGTCTCACGGTTCCCGGATCTCATCGGGATCGAGCAGATCCAGCCGCCCCGTCGCCGGGAGATCCTGCCCTACGTGACCAGCCGGGCGGCATTCACCCAGCAGCCGGCGGGCAATCCCTTCAACGACGGCTCGAAAATCGAGCAGGGGTTCGGGGCGGACGCCAAGATCGGGCTCGGCTCGAACCTCACGCTGAACGCCACGATCAATCCCGATTTCGGTCAGGTCGAAGTCGATCCCGCCGTCGTGAACCTGAGCGACCGCGAGACCTTCTTCAACGAAAAACGGCCCTTCTTCATCGAAGGATCGTCGGTCTTCGAGTTTGGATTCGGCGGCCAGAGCAACTTCTGGGGATTCAACTGGTCGGGGCCGAGTTTTTTCTATAGCCGGCGCATCGGTCGGTCGTTGTCCGTGCCGGGCGCTCCCGCCGATGGCTACGTCGATGGACCCGACGGCGTCCACATCCTCGGCGCCGTCAAGCTCACCGGCAAAGTTGCCGGCAGCTGGAACGTGGGGGGGCTCACCGCCGTGACGGCGCGCGAGCACGCCACAATCCAGGACAGCACCGGAGTGCGTTGGAGTCAGGAGATGGAGCCGCTCTCGGCCTACGGTGTCTATCGCGCGCAGAAGGAGTTCGATAAGGGCAGGCAAGGCCTCGGCTTCATGTCGACGCTGGCCGGCCGCTCCTTCGACGATCCGGCGCTCCGCCTCGTTCGGAATAACGACGCCGTCAGCGCCGGTTCGGACGGCTGGATCTTCCTCGACACGTCGAAGACGTGGGTGACGACGGCATGGGTCGCAGCGTCGCGCGTCGACGGCACGCGCGAGCGGATGACCGACGTGCAGACCAGCTCGGTCCACTACTTCCAGCGGCCCGACGCACCGAGCCTGGGCGTGGACAGCAATGCAACGTCACTCACCGGGACCGCGGCGCGGCTCACACTCGCGAAGCAGCGCGGCAATACCTTCGTGAACTCCGCGGTCGGCATGATCTCGCCGGGCTTCGAGGTGAACGACCTGGGATTCCTGTCGCGCGCCGGCTACATCAACATGCATTTCGGCGGCGGCCGCACGTGGAGCAAACCGGGGCTCTTCCGCTACGCGGAAACGGGCGGCGCGCTGTTTCGCAACTACGACTGGGACGGCAACATCAACTGGTCGGGTGTGTTCAACTTCGGCTACATCCAGCTCAAGAATTACTACTCGATCAACTGGAACATCGCGTACAATCCCTGGACGGTCGACAATCGACGCACGCGCGGCGGGCCGCTGATGCTGATGCCGCCGGGCTATCAGTTCGGGATCGACCTCGGCTCCGACAGTCGCAAGTCACTCACGCTGAGCGCGGGTGCCTTCACGTACTTCCGCTCATCCCAGGACGTCGAGTGGTCGACCTACGTCAACGTGCAGTATCGTCCCGCGGCGAATGTCTCGGTCGCGTTCGGTCCGAACCTGTACAAGCAGACGCAGCCCTATCAGTACGTCGCCACGATATCCGATTCGACGGGCGGTGCGCCGAATACGTACAACAGCCACTACGTATTCGGCGGGCTCGATCAGACCGAACTGTCGGCGTCGATCCGTCTCAACTGGACGTACACACCCAAGCTGTCGCTCCAGCTGTACATGCAGCCGCTGATCTCGGCCGGCGCCTATCCGTACTACCAGGAGCTCGCGAAGGCGCGGAGCAACGACTTCATCCGCTACGGTCGCGACAACGGCTCGACGATCACGTACATCGATTCGACGAACTCGTACACCGTCGATCCCGATGGCGCCGGTCCCGCGCTGCCGATGTCGTTTGCGCGACAGGATTTCAATGTCAAATCCCTGCGCGGCAATGCGGTGCTCCGGTGGGAGTACATGCCGGGTTCGACGCTGTACTTCGTGTGGACGCAAAACCGGTCGGATTACGAGGCGAACGGCGACTTCAACTTCGGGCAGTCGATGCACCGGATGATGAATGCGCCGGCCGAAAACATTTTCATGATCAAGGCGACGTACTGGTGGAATCCGTAACCTAACAACCTTCGGTTGGCGGTCGGGGGGGCGCGGGCACGAAGTGGTTGAGTGGCCCGTGCCCCTCGTCGCTTCCGAGCCCCGGCGCTGCGGCAATCGCGCGGTGCACGAAGTCCAAGCCATCCGCCACCGCTTGCTCGAGCGGTCGGCCGAGTGCGAGCCCGGCCGTGATCGCGGCCGACAGCGTGCACCCGGTGCCGTGGGTCGACGTCGTGTCGATCCGTTCATGCGTGAAGCGCCGGACGCGTCCCTCGTGTACCAGCACGTCGACCAGCGTCGTCCCCTCGAGATGACCGCCCTTCACGAGGGCGGCGCGCGCGCCCATGCTGACCAGCGCACGACCGGCTCGCTCCATCTGATCCGGGGTCCGCACCTCGCCGTCGATCAGGATCTCGACTTCGTTGAGGTTCGGTGTCACGAGGAGCGCGAGTGGCGCGAGCCGTCGCGCGATCAGCTGCTCGGCGTCGCGATCGAGCAATCGGTCGCCCGATGTCGCCACCATCACGGGGTCCAGCACGTAGGTGGCGAGTCGATACCGGGCGATTCGCTCTGCGACGGTCTCCACGATCGCCGACGATCCGAGCATGCCGCTCTTGAGGGCCGCGGGCCGCAGGTCCTCGGTCAGCGCGTCGATCTGTTTGGCGACGAGAGCCGGCGGCATGGCCTGCCAGTCTGTGACGCCGCGCGTATTCTGCGCGGTCACGGCGGTGATCGCGCTCGTTCCGAAGACGCCGAACTGATGGAAGGTTTTGAGGTCCGCCTGAATGCCCGCCGCGCCTCCGGAATCCGAGCCGCCGATCGTGAGGGCTATCCGCATGAATAGGGCCAGATCATCTTAGGTGACACGTGACCAGCACAAGAGGCCGCATCCGCAGTAATCTGCAGTCGACCGTTCGCGATCTCCAACGCCGCAAGGCCAGAGGCCGGCGCGGGCTGGCCGTGGTCGAGGGCGTCCGCCTGGTCGAAGAGGCCCTGTCGGCGGGGCTCGAGTTCAAGGGTGCGCTCGTCGCTCCCGAGCTCGCGCGCACCACGCGCGGCCAGGCACTCGCGACCGAGCTGGCCAGTCACGCCGTACCAGTCGAAGAAGTCGGCTCGCGCATATTCGCCGATCTGGCAGGCACCGACACGCCGCAAGGTGTGCTGGCGATCGTGCAGCCGCGCGTCTGGACGCTGACGGAGATTCCCGGAGGACCCCTGCTCGTGATCGACGGGGTGCAGGACCCGGGGAACGTCGGGACGTTGATCCGTACGGCGCACGCACTCGGTGCCGCGGCGAGCCTGCTGCTTCGCGGCAGCGCGGATCCGCTGAATGCGAAGGCGCTGCGCGCCGCGATGGGCGCGACGTTCCGTCATCCGGTCGTGCAGCTCGACGACGCGCCATTCATCACCTGGGCCCGCGAGCGCGGGTTCACGTTGTGGGCCGCCGCAGCGGACGGTGTGCCGCTGCCGCGGGCGCTCGACAATCGGACCTCGAGCCAGGAGCTCATTGCGGTGATCGTCGGCAACGAAGGGGCAGGAATCCGGCCGCAACTCAATGCGATCGCCGCGGAACGCGTTGCAATTCCACTCGCGCGTGGCGCCGAGTCGCTCAATGTCGCGGTCGCCGCGGGAATTCTGCTCTACGAGGTCCTGCGTGGGCACTGACGCGGTGGTGGTCGCCGCCGCGGTCCTGCTCGGTCTGTGCGTCGGCAGCTTTCTCAACGTCTGTATTCTGCGGCTGCCGCGTGATCAATCGCTGCTGCGGCCGCGTTCGACCTGTCCCAACTGCAAGCAGCCGATCGCCTGGCGCGACAATATTCCGCTGTTCTCCTGGCTGTGGCTGCGCGGCAAATGCCGCTGGTGCCACACGCCCATCTCGGGGCAATACCCGCTGATCGAAGCGCTCGTCGGCATCCTGTTTGGTGTCTCGGTGCTCGTGTACGGCCCGACGCTGCGCGCGGTAAGCGCCGCGCTGCTGGGCTCGATCCTGCTCGGCATCGCAATCACCGACGCCCGCCACTACATCATCCCCGACGAATTTACCTGGGGCGGGCTCGTGATCGGCCTCCTGCTCGCCGTCGGCGGCGGCGTGCACGGATTTCTCATGGCGCTGCTCGGCGCGGCGGTGGGCTTCGTGTTGGTGTGGGTCGTGGGCATGGCGGGCACGTGGGTCTTCAAGGAAGACGCGATGGGCGGCGGCGACGTCAAGATGATGGCCATGGTCGGCAGCTTCGTCGGTTGGCAGGGGGTGCTGCTGACGGTGTTTGCGGGTGCCGCGCTGGGTTCGCTGATTTTTATTCCGTTGTCTATCAAGAAGAAGCGACTCGTCCCGTTCGGGGTATTCCTCGCGGTGGGCGCGGTCGTGACATTCGTGTTCGGTGACGCGATCATCGCCTGGTACGGGCATTTCTTGAAGGGTGACTGACATACATGGGGAACCCGTTCGAAGGATTGTTTGACTCCGGTGACGTGCTCGCGCGGGTGGGGATCGACCTCACCGCACAGGCGCGCCGCGGCGATCTCGAGCCGGTGCGGTGCCGCGACGAGGAAATCGCGCGCGTGGTCGATATCCTGCTGCGGCAGCGAAAGAACAATGCCGCCCTGGTCGGGAAAGCCGGCGTCGGGAAAACCGCGATCGTCGAGGGACTCGCGCACCGCATCGCTTCGGGCAACGTGCCGCCCGCCCTCAAGGACGCGCGCATCATCGGCCTCGATCACGTCTCGATGCTGGCGGGCACTTCGTTCCGCGGGCAGTACGAGGAGCGGATTCGCCGCCTCGTGCAGGCGCTGCAGGCGGACCGCAATCTCATTCTGTTCGTCGACGAGCTGCACAATCTCATCGGCCAGGGCACGGCGATGGGCGCCGCCATGGATGCCGCCAACATGCTGAAGCCCGCGCTCGTGCGCGGCGACATCCGCGTGGTCGGAGCGACCACGGGCGAGGAATACAACAAGTGGGTCAAGAGCGATCCCGCGCTCGAGCGTCGCTTCCAGCCGGTTACGATCGAAGAGCTGGACGCGATTCAGACGTGGGAGGTGCTGGTCGCTCGCCGGCCCCGCCTCGAGCGCCACCACGCCGTGGCCATTTCCGATGACGCACTCAAAGCGTCGATCGTGCTGACCGATCGCTTCGTCCCGGAGCGCGCGCGGCCCGACAAGGCGATCGACGTGCTCGACGAAGCGTGCGCGCACGCACAGGCAACGGCGAAAGTGACGCCCGAGCTCGACCGGCTGATCCGCGATCGGAAGAAGGTCGAAGCGGCGCTGCGCCTCGGTACGGTCGAGGAAGAGGCTGGACCTGAAGAGCCCGTGCCGGATCTCGCGACGGTGTTGCAGCGATTCGGTGAGGAAATCGAAGACCTGCTGGGCGGGCGAAGGCGGACGAGGGCGGACGAGGGCGGTGAGCGCACGGCTCCGCCCGCGCCCGCCCCCGACCGCCCTCCCGCGCCCGCGCTCGAGGACCAGCGATCCGACCTGGATCGCAAGCTCCGCCAGGAGCTCGAGCGCCAGGGGCTCGTCGTCACAGGGAAGGATATCGCGCGCGTCGTGGGGCTCGCCGCCGGAAAAGGGATCGAGTGGGCGGGCTGACCCGATTCGCAACGGCTGCCACCGTGGCGGCGTTGACGCTGGCGTGCCGCGAGCGCGCGCAGGCGGTACAGGGCGAGGCGGAGCTGAAGGACATGGTGCATCGCATGATGCCCGCCGTGGCTCAAACAACCGGGTTGCGCTTCAAGAGCGAACCGGTGGTGTTGCGGCGCTCGCGGGAGCAGGTTCGCGACTACCTGATCCACAAGTTCGACGAGGATCTGCCAGCCCCCGAGCTCAACGGCTTGCAGGCGGCGTTGCGGCTGTTCGGCTTGATCCCCGATTCGCTGCAGCTCCGGCCGACCATGATCGACGTGCTCACCGAACAGGTCGCCGGCTACTACGATCCCGATTCCAACGCCCTCTACATCCCCGCGGACATCGAGCCGTTTCAGCTGCGGATCGTCGTGTCGCACGAGCTCGTGCACGCGCTCCAGGATCAGTATGTGCGTCTCGACTCCATCATCAGCCAGCGCCACGCCAATGATCGTCGCTCCGCCGCGCAGGCAATTCTGGAGGGCCAGGCGACGGTGGCCCAGATCCCCGTGCTGATGCCGGAGCAAAAGCCCGATACGCTTCCGCTTGGCTGGTTCTGGAACCAGCGCTCGGCGATGGCGTCGCAGCAGAATCAGATGAAGCAGTACGCGCACGCGCCGCTGTGGATCCGTGAAGGTCTGATTTTCCCCTACCTCGGGGGCGCCGACTTCATCGTGTGGTTCCGGCACAAGTACTTCGGCGTCTCCGTCCTCGATTCGATCCCGCACTCCACCGAGCAGATTCTGCATCCCGAAAAATTCGCCCTGCACGACGAGCCGACCGAGCTGCGATTCGTCGACGGCGTGGACACGGTGCAGTGGGAAGACAATCTGGGTGAGTACGAGACCAGGCTGCTGTTTCAGCAATTGTTAGGCGACGAGACGGAGGCGGTGACGCTCGCGAGCGGATGGGACGGAGACCGCTACGAGGTGCTCGGCCCCAAGAGCGATGCACTCGTGTGGTACAGCGTGTGGGACGATCCGGCGGCCGCGAGCCGATTCACGGCCGGACTCCAACGCGCGTGGTCAAAGCGACGTGCCGGCGTTCCGGGCCGGCGGGCCGACGTGAAGCCGCTGGTTCTCGACGGCAGACCGGTCGTGCGGTTGGTCGATGCGCCGGCGACGTGGAAGGGGTGGTCCGCGATTCCGACCGTGAAGCTCAGCGGAGGAAACGAGTGATCGTGTAGATCAGCAGGCCGACCAGCCCGCCGACCAGCGTGCCGTTGATTCGTACGAACTGCAGGTCACGCCCCACCGCCAGCTCGAACCGCCGTGACGTCGCTTGAGAATCCCAGCTCGCGACCGTCTTGGCGATGAGATCGCCGATCTCGTGCCGGTACCGCTCGACGACGCCGGCCGTGAGATCGATCAGCAGGTCGTCGATGTCGGCGAGCAGCGTCGGGTTCGACAGCAAGGCAATGCCGAATTCCGCGAGGCCGCTGTCGAGGGGATTGGGACTCTCGCCGCCATCGGTCTTCGTCGCGTACTTGTCGATCGCCTCGCGGACGCCGTCCCAGAGCTTTCGCGCGAGCTCATCGGTCTGCGCGCCCATCAGCCACTCTTCCTTGAGCGCTTCGGCGCGCGCGATGACCTCGGGTGAATGCTGCAGCCGCTCGATGAAATCGTTGAGCGCCTTGTCGAACGCCGTGCGCAGCGGATGCGCCGGATCCATCACCATGTCCTGCAGCAGCCGTTCGACCGCGACGATGATCTTCTGATAGATCTTGTCGTCGACCACGGGCGGCACCCACCACGGCGTCTCCTGCTTCACGCGCTCACGGATCAACTCCCGATTGTTGCGTACCGCTTCGGCGGCGAGCTTCACGGTCGCGTTGAGCAGCTCTTCTTGCCGGTTGTCGGCGAGCGCGAGCGCGAGTGTCTTGCCGAGGGCGGGCGCGACGCGGATTGTGCGCACGCGATTGCGGACGACCTGGCTGAGCAGATCCTGCAGCTCGTTCGGGGGCAAGCCATCCAGCGTCTTCATCAAGCCGCTCGCGAATTGCCGGGAGATCTGCTGAGCATGCTTCCGGTCGGCGAGCCATTGCGACGCCCGCTCGGCGGGATGAACGCGCCGCAGGTTTGCCGCGATGACTTCACGCGACAAGAAGTGGTTCTGTACGAAGTTGCCAAGGATCTGCCCGATGCGCTCTTTGCGCGTCGCCACGATGGCGGTGTGCGGAATCGGCAAGCCCAGCGGATGCTTGAACAGCGCGGTGACGGCGAACCAGTCGGCGAGTCCGCCGACCAGAGAAGCTTCCGCTGTCGCTCTGACGTAGCCGAGCCAGGGGTACTGGGCCTCGAGCAGGCTGGCGACCACGAAGATGGCGAGCGCCACCAGCAGTAACCCCGTGGCGCGTCGCTTCATGGCATTCAGGCGGGCCTCGCGCGCGGCATCATCCGGCCGCTCCCACTGGGGCGTCGGGACGGCTGGCGGCGAGCCTACCTGCGGCGTCTGCTGCGTCTGCGGTGTTTGTGGCGTCTGCATTACCGCCAAAATAAGACCCCCACTTGGTTTACGGGTACTCGCGGTTTAGCTTGCTACGCTTATGTTTACGGCCCTTTCCGAGCAGCTGACCGGCGTATTGAGCCGGCTCAGAGGTCGCGGGGTGCTCTCGGAAAGCGACGTCACGGACGCGCTGCGCGAGATTCGCCGCCACCTGCTCGAGGCGGATGTGAGTTTCGAGGTCACGCGCGGCTTCGTCGAGCGGGTCCGCGAACGAGCCGTGGGAGCGCTGCAGGTCAAGTCCGTGAGTCCCGGCCAGCAAGTCGTCAAGCTGGTACATGACGAAATCGCGACGCTGCTTGGCGGCACCAGAGCCGGCATCGAATTCGCCTCCGTAGGTCCGACGGTTGTTCTGCTTGTCGGGTTACAGGGATCGGGGAAGACCACCACCGCGGCAAAGCTCGCGAGGCGCCTGAAGCTCGAGCAGAAGGCGCCGGCGCTGGTCGCAGCGGATATCTATCGCCCGGCGGCGGCAGAGCAACTGCGGCAGCTCGGCAAGCAGATCGACGTGCCGGTGCTGCCGGAGCCGGGAGCCGGGAGCCGGGACTCGGATGTGCCGGCGCTGGTGAAGCGATCGCTGCGCGAGGCCGAATCTGCGCGTGCCCGCACGGTGATCGTCGATACCGCCGGTCGCCTGCAGATCGATGCCGAGATGATGGATGAGCTCAAGGCACTGAAGGCGGCGGTGTCGCCGAAGGAAGTGCTGCTCGTCGCCGATGGCATGACGGGGCAGGACGCGGTAAAAATCGCGCGCGGCTTTCACGACGGCGTCGGGCTCACGGGTGTGATTCTGACGAAGCTCGACGGTGATGCGCGCGGCGGTGCGGCGCTGTCGATTCACGGCGTAACCGGCGTGCCGATCAAGTACATCGGCGTCGGCGAGAAGACCGAAGCGCTGGAACCGTTCGATCCCGGCCGGATGGCGGGGCGGATCCTCGGTCAGGGTGACGTCGTCGCGCTCGTCGAGAAAGCGACCGCGACGATCGACGCGGACGCTGCGAAGCGGCTCGAGCAAAAAGTGAAGTCGAAAAAGGGGATGGACCTGCAGGATTTTCTGGTCGCCCTGAAGCAGATGCAGAACATGGGTCCGCTGAAGCAGGTGCTGGGGCTGTTGCCGGGACTCAACGCGAAGGCGCTGCAGGGTGTCTCGATGGACGACAAGCGCTTGAAGCACGTCGAGGCGATCGTCCTCTCGATGACGCCGGCAGAGCGAGCCGATCCCGGTCTGCTGAACGGCAATCGGAAGCTACGGATCGCGAAGGGCTCGGGACGGACCGTGCAGGAAGTGAATCGCCTGCTGGAACAGTTCCAGCAGATGCGCAAGATGGGCAAGTTCTTGAAAAGGATGTAGAGCACACTATGGCAACTCGAATTCGTCTACGCCGCGAGGGACGCAAGGGGCAGTCGTACTTCCGCATCGTCGTCGCGGATTCCAAGTCGCCGCGTGATGGCCGCTTTGTGGCGACGATCGGCAATTACAATCCGCGCGCGAACCCCGCGGTGATCCAAGTGAACGCCGAGCAGGCGCGGGCCTGGCTCGAGAAGGGCGCGCTGCCGACGGATACCGTGCGCTCGCTCTTGAAGAAGGCCGGCGTACTAGGCAAATCGGCTCGCCCGGCAACGCCCGCCGCGTAGTCGGGCGGCTGCGCAAGCCGCACGGGCAACAGGGCGAGGTGTCGGTGATTCCCCTCGTCGAGAATCCCGGGACAGTGTTCGTCCCCAAGGCGCGGATGTACGTGCTGAATGAGGCGCGTGAGGTGCTCGCCGGCCCGCTGGTGGTGGCCCGGCGACGCGCCTATCACCGCGAATGGTTGCTGGGATTCGAGGGTGTCACGTCGCGCGCGGCGGTCGAAGGGTGGCGGGACCAGCTCGTCGCGGTGGATGAGTAGCGATGCTCAGGATCAATGTGGTGACGCTGTTTCCGGACTGGTTCACCGCGGCGCTCGCATCGAGCATTCTGGGCCGGGCGGCACAAGCAGGCATCGTCCAATACCGTGTCGTGCAGTTGCGCGGCTACACGCACGACAAGCATCAGAAGGTGGACGATGCGCCCTATGGCGGCGGCGCCGGCATGGTGTTGAAAGTAGAGCCGATGGTCGAGGCCGTGGAGGATCTGCGGGTGGTCGACGGTCCGACGGTCGTGCTGTCCGCGCGCGGCAAGGTGTTCACGCACGACGCCGCGGTTCGCTATTCGCTGGGCAGCGAGCTGACCTTGCTGTGCGGGCACTACAAAGATGTCGATCAGCGAGTGGTCGACGTGCTGAGCGCGGAAGAGGTGTCGATCGGCGATTTCGTGTTGTCGGGAGGCGAGCCGGCGGCGCTCTGCATCATCGACGCGGTCGTGCGGTTGCTGCCGGGCGCGCTCGGCGACCATGAATCGGCGTCGACCGATTCGCATTATGAAGGTCTGCTGGCGCCGCCGAGCTATACGCGCCCGCCCAGCTATCGCGGGCACGACGTCCCGGACGTATTGTTGAGTGGCGACCACGACAAGATTGCGGCGTGGCGCGAGGCCGAGGCCGAACGCCTGACGCGTGAACGGAGACCGGATTTATGGCAAAGACACGATTCCTAGAGGACATCGCCAGGGAGAACCTGCGGGCTGACATTCCGGCCTTTGCTCCCGGGGACACGGTGCGCGTCATGGTGCGCGTGCGTGAGGGTGAAAAAGAGCGCCTGCAGGCGTTCGAGGGCATCTGCATCGCCCGGCGCGGTGGCGGCATCAACGAGACCTTTACCGTGCGCAAGATCTCCGCGGGTGTCGGCGTCGAGCGGATTTTCCCGCTGCACGCGCCGTCCATTGCCGAGATCGGCTTGATGCGCAAAGGCCGTGTGCGGCGCGCCAAGCTCTACTTCCTGCGCCGGCTCGCCGGAAAGGCGGCCCGGATTCGCGAGAAGCGCGGCGCCGGCCAGGCGATAACGGTCCCGAGTGTCGGTTCGTCGGATCAGGAGCAAGCGCCGGCGTGAACAAGCGCCGCCCATCGCTGAGACGCGAGGCGGCGTTGTGGAGTGAAGGTTGCGGCATCGTCGCCGGAATCGATGAAGTCGGCCGCGGCCCACTGGCCGGTCCAGTGGTGGCCGCGGCCGTCGTGTTTCCGGTGGGCGCCAAGCCGATCCGCGGGCTCGACGACTCCAAAGTCCTGACGGCCGCGAAACGCGAGCGTTTTGTGACGAAGATCCGCGAGCGGGCGTTCGCCGTTGCGATCGGAGCCGCCAGCGTCCGCGAGATCGACCGGCTCAACATCCGGCGCGCGTCGATCCTGGCGATGGAACGCGCGCTGCATCGCCTGGGCTGTGTGCCCGCGCACGTGCTGATCGACGGCCTGCCCTGTCCCGAGCTCGGTTGCGAGCACGAGGCCATCGTCGATGGCGACGCGAAATGTCACTCGATCGCCGCCGCCTCGATCATCGCGAAGGTCTTGCGGGACGCGTTGATGGACCGGCTCGCCGCGCGCTATCCCGGCTATTGCTGGCATACGAACAAGGGCTACGCCACGCCCGAGCACCTCGACGCCATCCAGCGGCTCGGTCCCACGCGCCATCACCGCTACAGCTTCGAGCCCGTCGCGCAGATCGAGCTGTTAATGATTTCGGCTGCGACGTAACCCTTTCAGGAATTCCGGGAGCGGCCGCGTGTTGGCGATATCGCCGGCCTCGAGTCCCGCCCGTCGCGCCACCGCGACCGCAAACTTCATGAATCCCAGCTCGCGCGTGTTGTGCGCGTCCGTCGAGAGCACGAACCGCACGCCGTGCGATTTCGCGGCCACCGCCAGCGTGTCGGGCAAGTCCATACGCTCGCTGCCGTTGATTTCCAGCAGGCATTTCGCGGCTGCCGCGGCTTTCGCCACGACGTCGAAATCGAGCGGGTAGGACGGGCGCACCGGCACGATGCGCCCCGTCGGGTGGCCGATCGCATCCACCCAGCGATTCGCGATGGCGCCGAGCACCCGGTCGGTGAGCTGCCGTTCGGTTTGCTTGAGCCCGTAATGGATTGTCGCCACGACGTAGTCCGCTTCGGCGAGCAGGTCGTCGGGCAGGTCGAGCTTGCCGCTCTCCAGAATGTCCATCTCGACGCTCTTGAGGACGCGGAAGCCGCGCATTCCCTTGTTCAGCGTATCGATCACCTTCCATTGCGCGCGGATTTCTGCGGGCGTCTGACCGGCCATGGACGTCCGCGGTGAGTGGTCGGTGATCGCGATGTACTCGTAGCGCAGGCCGCGGGCCGCTTCGACCATTTCTGCGAGCGTGGCTTTTCCGTCGCTCGCGTCGGTGTGCATCTGCAGATCGCCGCGGATGTCGTCGAGCGTGACCAGCGCCGGGAGTTTGTGCGCTTTCGCGAGCGCGATTTCGCCGCGATTCTCGCGCAGCTCGGGCGGGATCCAGTCGAGGCCGAGTGCGGCATACACGTCGCGCTCGGTGCGGCCCGAAATGCACTTCGACCCGCGGAATACGCCGTACTCGTTCAGCTTCAGCTTTTTGGCCTGCGCGATCTTGCGCAACTCGATGTTGTGCGCCTGGGAGCCCGTGAAGTACTGCATCGCGGCGCCGAAGCAGGACGGCTCGACCACGCGCAGGTCCACCTGCAGTCCGCTCGACAGCCGCACGGTCGAGCGCGTGTCGCCCTGCGCGGCGACATGCGTGACTTCGCCGTACTTGCCGAAGCGCTCGATCACGGCCGCCGGTTTCGATGACGTGACGACGATGTCGAGATCGCCGATCGTTTCCTTGCGCCGGCGGAAGCTTCCCGCGACGTCGATCTCGTCGATGCCTCCTCCGGCTTTCAGGTACTCCACGATCGCCCGCGCATATTGCTCGGCCTCGTGCAGCACCATGCGCTTGTGGCCGTCGCCGCTCGCGGCCGCCGCCACGCCTTCCCGAATTTTCTCGAGCAGCTTGGGGCCAAAGCCGGGCAGCTTGGCGACGTTGCCGGCATCCAGCGCCGCTTTCAGATCCGCCACGCTGTTCACCTTCAGCTCGTCGTGAAAGAGCTTCACGCGCTTCGGTCCGAGGCCCGCGATCCTCAGGAGATCGAGCAGGCCGGGCGGAATTGCGGCAATGAGCTGCTGACGTTGGGGCAGAACGCCCGTCTCGACGAGTGCGGTGATTTCCTTGGCGATTCCTCCACCGATACCGGCCAGGTCGGTCAGGTCGAATTCCCCCCCCGACACCAGCTCGGCGATCGGGTCAGGATGATCGGCGACGGTGCGGGCGGCGTTGCGGTACGCGCGCACCTTGAATGGATTGCCTGCGGAAATCTCCAAGAGGTCCGCAACGTCTCCCAGCAATCGTGCGATCTCGGCGTTCTGCATGTTATAAAGTACCCTTACCGTCTTCTACCGTCGTCGTATCTACCATCCCCTACCGTCCGGTTTTCCGAGCTTGCCATCTCTCCCGGCGCGTGATAGGCTAGCCGCACACCGATTTCCCCCACCCATTCGGAGGCAGCAGCATGCTGCGGAAGCTTCTTGCGTCGCTGGCGGTAGCTCTCGCATTTCCGGTTGTTCTCGCGGCACAATCGCAGGCCACGACAGCCGTCATTCGCGGCACGGTGACCGATCCGTCGGGAGCCGCGGTCTCGGGTGCCACGGTCGCGCTGCGCGAAACACAGACCGGCTTCCAACGGCAGGTCACGACCAATGACCGCGGTATCTTCATCTCGCCGCTCATGCCCCTCGGCACCTACGACGTGTCGGCGCGCGCGGTGGGGTTCGGTGAGGCCAGCAAGACCGGCGTGCGAGTGGGTGTCGGCGAGACCGTAAACCTGAACCTGGCGCTCGGGGCGGTGCAGTTGGAGGCCGTGGTGGTCGAAGCGACCCAGGCCGTGGTCGAGGCGACGAAGGTCGAGGCGTCTACTCGGCTGCCCGATGCGGCGGTCCAGCGTCTCCCGAACAACGGCCGCAACTATCTGAACCTGACGCTGCTCACGCCTCACGTGGCTACGGTGCAGGGACCGGACGGCGACGAGCTCTCGATCAGCGGCCAGCGCGGGATTCACAACAACGTCTCGGTGGATGGCGCCGACTTCAACAATCCGTTCTTCGGCGAGCAGCGGGGCGGCCAGCGTCCGCCGTTCACGTTCAACCTCGACGCCGTGCAGGAGATCGTGGTCACCTCGTCGGGCGCCAATGCCGAATTCGGGCGCTCGGGCGGGGGCTTCGTCAACGTCGTGACGAAGTCAGGCACGAACCAGCTGCACGGCTCGCTCCACTACTATGGAAAGGACGGCGCGCTTTCCGGGCAGCCGCACCATGGGAGCGAGGTTCTGCCGGCGCCGGACTTTACCCAGCACCAGTTCGGGTTCACGCTGGGCGGGCCGATCAAGAAAGACCGCGCCTTCTTCTTCGTTGCGTATGACCAGCAGATCTACGATGAGACGAAGCAGACTGATCCAAACCGGATCGATCCCCTGTTGCGGGCGTGGATGGATACTGCGTACGGGGGCGCATTGGCCGGTGATTACGGCGCGATCGACCGGACCAATGATGCGCGGGCGTTCCTGGCCAAGGTGGATTTCCGGCTTTCGGCCCGGCATAACCTGTCGCTCAAGTACAACTACACCTGGTCGGAGCAGCAGAACGGCACGTTCGACTACGATCACTGGGCGCGCAGCGCCAATGGGCTCGAACAGGATCATTCGAACGCGATCAACGGCAGCCTCAACTCGTTCCTGAAGCCGAATCTCACCAACGAGTTCCGCTTCCAGTTTTCGCGCGAGGACCGGCCGCGGCCGTATGCGGGGCCGCGGAGTGCGCTGCTCGGTCCCAACCGCGTGGATGGCGGAAACCGGCCGTTCCCGGATGTCGCGATGGATTTCACGTACGGCTACCGGTTCGGCATGCCGTTCTTCCTGCCGGTCACCTATTACGACACGCGGACCCAGCTGCTGGACAACGTTTCACTTTCGCGCGGTGACCACTTTTTCAAGGCAGGCTTCGAGTACAACAAGGTCCATTCGATTCAGACCTTCGTTGGGTTTGCGAACTCCCGCTACATCTTCGCGTCTGTTCCCGCATTCCTGGCGTTCCAAAGCACCGGCGATGCCAGTGGATTGCTGCTGTTCCTCCAGCAGGCCGGCGTCGGACGCTCGGTCCAGGAGGCCGGAACGCAGAACATTCCCCAGACCGAGTACGCGCTGTTCTTGCAGGACACGTGGAAGCCAAACAGCAAGTTGACGTTGGATTACGGACTGCGCTGGGAAGCCCAGATCGAGCCTGACCCGTTGACGCCGCCGTCCCAGGTGTTCTTTGGGCCCTTCATTGGCCAGACGGTCACCGCTGGCGGGGTGACCAGCACGTTCCCGTCGGATGGGACGATCCCGTCCGACAAAAAGATGTGGCAGCCGCGGTTTGGCTTTGCCTACGATCCGGCGGCTGACGGTCGCAGGGTCTTCCGCGGGAGCGTGGGGGTTTTCTATGCCCGAATCCCCGGCTTGAACCTCGCGTCGAGCCGCAGCACGAACGGCTCGATCGGCATGACGTACTCGAATTTCAACAGTGCCGTGCCTGCCTTGAACGCCCAGTTGCCTGACAACGTGGCGCCGAATGCCGTGAACCACCCGGACGTATTCGTGTTCGACAAGAACTTCCAAAATCCCCGGACGCTCAGCGCCAGCCTGGC
>QHUB01000107.1 GCA_003221035.1 Gemmatimonadota bacterium | reverse complement strand
GGATTGGGATTGGCGGTATTGACGGTGTTGTCGGGTTGCCACGGACTCAGCGGACTCCCTAGCCCTGTCGGGATCATCACGACATCGCCGACGGCCGAGTCGGTCGCCGACCGCAGCGAGAAACTGATGCTGCCGCTGCGTCCCGATTCTGAGCTGCTGTATTCGCCCACCCAGTCGCCTGCCAGCGCGGACACATCGGTCGACGCGCCGACCATGGGGACGTGGGCGCGCGAGGCGGAACAGGCGGTGAGTAAAGCGGCGAGGGGAACCGCAGCCAACGTCTGGAAGCGCAACATGAGCACCTCGGGCGATGAGGAATGCGTCGTTGCGCGTGACGGCGGCGCGCGTGTCGTCGCTTAACAATGGGGGCCCTTTGGTGAATTGTCACTGTGGTCCGCGTGAGGCATTATCACGCGGTGACCCCACAGCTCGAAGCGACCCGCATCCGAGAGCGATTCGAGCGCCTGCTCGCGGCGGGCGTGGCCATTTTTTCGCGCCACGACTTGGACCACGTGCTCCAGGAGGTCGTGGATGCCGCGCGCGAGGTGGTGGGCGCCCGCTACGCCGCCCTCGGTGTCCTGGGACCGGATGCGAACAGTCTGGTGCAGTTCGTGACCTCCGGTATCGACGCGGAGCTGCGGGCGAGAATCGGCGACACGCCGCAGGGACGGGGGCTGCTCGGCCATGTGATTCGTGAAGCGAAGCCGATTCGAACGACCGACCTGAACCGACACCCGCAGCGCTATGGCTTCCCCCCCCACCACCCGCCCATGACCTCGTTCCTCGGGGTTCCCGTGAAGGGCCGGACGGGCGTGTTCGGGAATCTCTATCTCACCGAGAAGATCGGCGCGCCCGAATTCGACGATGAGGACGAAGCGATCGCCGTGCTGCTTGCCTCACAGGCGGCCGTCGCCGTCGAGAACGCCCGGCTCTATGGCGAATCCGAGCAGCTCCTTGGGCAAATCCGCGCGATGCAGCGCCAGCGCGACCTGTTCTTCGCGATGATGAACCATGAGCTGCGCAATTCCCTCACCGGTGTGTTTGGCTGGGCCGAACGTCTGGTGCGCCGAAAAACGCCTGAGATCTCCGAACAGGCGGCGCGCGAAGTCTACGAGGCGGCCGATCACACGATCACGCTGCTCAACAACTTTTTGGATCTGATGCGGCTGGATGCCGGAAAGGTCCGGCCGGTGCTCCGCGATGTGGACGTCCGTGGAGCGCTGCAACGCGCGGCCGCGAACAGCGAGCCCGCGGCATCCGCGAAGCACCTGCATCTGTCGATCACGGCCGACGGAGGAGGCGCGCCGGCGACCATTCGCACCGACCCAGTCCGTCTCGACCAGATCCTCGTGAACCTTTTGTCCAATGCCATCCGGCACAGCCCGGAGCGAGCATCGGTCGATATGAAAGCCGAAGCGTCCGGCAACGGAGGTCAGGTCGCGTTCTCCGTCGTGGACCATGGACCGGGGATCCCCCTCGATTTGCGCGATCGAATCTTCGAGCCGTTCGAGCGATTCGATCCCCATTCGGGCCATGGCACAGGGCTTGGGCTGCCGATCTCGCGGCGGCTCGCCGAGGCGCTTGGCGGGACGCTGTCGGTGGAGGATACAGAAGGAGGCGGCGCGACCTTTATCCTGAAGCTTCCTTCATGATTCCTTTAGAAATGGTTCAACGCCCGATGGATAGGCTGTCTTCATGAAAATTCTCGTGGTGGAGGACGACCGGAAGGTCGCCGGATTCATCGAGCAGGGTCTGCGCGAAGAGGGATACGTCGTGGACGTCGCCGGGGACGGCGACCAGGGGACGATGCTGGCCCATGTCTACGACTACGACCTGCTCGTGTTGGACGTCATGCTCCCCAAGAAGACCGGGTTGCAGCTGGCCGCCGAGATCCGCCGGGAGGGGCGGCCTACGCCCATCCTGATGCTGACAGCCCGCGATACCACAGAAGACGTGGTTCGAGGTCTCGACGCGGGTGCAGACGATTATCTCACCAAGCCGTTCAAATTCGACGAGTTGCTCGCGCGTGTGCGCGCGCTCGTCCGCCGTGGAGGCGCGGGTCGCACCGAGCTGCTGCGATACGGGCCGG
>QHUB01000106.1 GCA_003221035.1 Gemmatimonadota bacterium | reverse complement strand
TCCCGAGAGCAACGTAGTCGACGTGCACGTCGGCAACCTGCGCCGCAAGCTGCGTCAGGCGACCGGCCACGAGCTTATCGAGACGGTGCGAGGCGTGGGTTTCCGCCTGCAGGCGTCCGACCGAGCGGAGGCGTGACGGGGTCGCTGCGCCGCACGCTCGCGCTGCGGTTTGCGGCGACGATGGCTGCCGGGTTGCTGCTCGCGACCGGCGCGTTCTATTGGTCGGCCTCGCGGGCGCTGCAAGCGGATGTTCCAACCTCCGTTCTCCGGAGTGACCTCTTGCTCGTGCTGGCCGCGATCGTCGTGACCGGCACCGCCGCGACGCTCATGGGCGCGTGGCACTTCACGTCGTCGGCGGTGCGTCCCGTGGAGGAAATAACGGCGCAAGCCACGCGCATC
>QHUB01000043.1 GCA_003221035.1 Gemmatimonadota bacterium | reverse complement strand
GAGGAACCAGACGCCGAGCATCATTCCGACGATCTTCACGGGGGCGAGCTTCGTGAACACCGACAGACCCACCGGCGAAATGCACAGCTCGCCGAGCTCCTGGATGAAGTAGCAGCCGACGAGCCAGAACGGTGAGACGCGAAGTCCCGGCGTCCCCTGAATCGCCGACGCCGGAATCAGGAGAAACAGGAATGACAGTCCCACGAAGAACAGGCCGAAGGCGAACTTAGTGGGCGTCGTGGGCTCGTACTTGCCGAGGCGGATCCAGAGCCAGGCGAACGCGGGTGCCAGCAGGATCACGAAGATCGCCTGGATGGAGACGTACCAGCTCGACGGGAAACTGAATCCGAGAATGCGCAGCGTCGTGTAACGATCGCCGAACAGATTGAGACTGGATCCCGCCTGCTCGTACGCACCCCAGAAGATCGCCGCGAGGACGAAGAACACTCCCATCGCGCCGATCCGCTTCCACTCCGTGGCGGTGAATCCCCAAAAACCGCCCGATGGCGCCGGAGCCGCCGTGGCCGTAACGACGGGCTTCGGGCGGCGGGCCAATCGCTCGATGGCCGGCTGCAGGCTCCGGCGCCCGAGCACGTACTGCAGCAGTCCCAGCGACATGCCGACACCGGCGCAGGCGAAGCCCAGGTGCCAATCCACTTTCTGCGCCAGCCACCCGGCGATCAACGGCCCAATGAACGCGCCGAGGTTGATGCCCATGTAGAAGATCGAGAAACCCGCGTCACGCCGGGCGTCGTCCGGCTCGTAGAGCGCGCCGACGATGCCTGAGACGTTGGGCTTGAGCAACCCGGTACCGACCACGATCAGCGACAGGCCGGTGTAGAAGAAGGGCAGCGGGTGAAACGCCAGCGTGAAGTGCCCCACGGCAATGATGATCCCGCCGATGAGAACGCTGCGGTACTGTCCCAGCCACCAGTCGGCGATGATGCCCCCGACGATCGCCGCGGCCCAGACGCCGGCGGTGTAGTTGCCGTACACGCGGCCGGCATGACGGTCGTCGAATCCGAGCGCGTGGACCATGTACAGAATGAGAAAGGCGCGCATCCCGTAGTAGCTGAAGCGCTCCCACATCTCGGTGAAGAACAGCGTGGCGAGACCGCCCGGATGACCGAAGAACTTCCGTTCGCCGTTCATCGAGCGAACAAATCGTCTTGTTCAGCGAGGTCCGGCTGCGCCGTGGGCCCCAGCAGGTTGCCGAGCCGCCCCTCCCACTTCTCCACGTCGAAGTGGTGCTCGTTCTGCAGCGCGCGCCGCAGCACCGGCGAGAACTCGTGAAACGCTTCGAGCAGCTCGCGCGTCGCCTGGCGCAGCGCTTCCTGCTGAAAGCTGTCGTCGGACGCGCCCATGTCCTCGAGGATCGCCTGCTCGGTCCGCGAAGCGACGACCGGCTCCGTCTGGCCCTCGATGAAGACATTGGTGCGCTGGCCCGGGCCGCGCCCCTGTTCGATTGGCGTCAGACCCAGGATGCGATCCGAGCGCCAGTATTTTCCGTAGCCGAGAAACACCATGCGGCCGCGTTTTACATCCATCGAAGCCTCCAGGTGAGCGGTGCACGGTGCGCGGGCATTCCCGCATACCGCTTACCGCGTACCGCGCACACTCCGATTCTTCCGGATGTCATCCAGTGCGACACGGTCAATTCTGCCGTCCATCCGTACGCGCACGTCGTAGTTCTCCCAATACATGAAACTGGCGAGCGCGGTGAGAAACTTCTGGTTGAGCTTGGGTTGCGGCGCGTCGAGCCACTTTTGCGACTGATTGACCGGCTCACGCAGCAGGATCGCTTCGAGCTCCTTCTGCAGCGCCGGCGTGATCGGTACCAGATCGGCCGAATCGCTCGTGAAGAAGAACAACTTGTGGAGCGCGTACAGCCGCTGCAGCTCCTTGATGGGATCCGGCGCGTCATACACGCGGATGTCGATGTACCGATCCGTACCGCCGAGATATCCGCCCTTCGCGCGCACGACGAGCAGCGCCGCCGATTGCATGCCGCGCTTGTCGCCGCCGCCCGCCTGCCCCGCCACGAGCGCGGCGATCAGCCGATCCGCCAGACTGCCCGTCGTGCGCTCGAACGTCTCGGCCATGTTTCGCACGGTCGCATCGGATACCATGATGTTGGCCTGCGCCGCATACCCGTGCCCGGTGATCAGCTGATTCTTGCCGCCGGCCGCGCCTCCCCCCGCGCGTCCTCCCGCCCAATCGAACGTCGAATCGCCGGTCCAGCTCGCCGAATTCCCGCGGGCATCTACCATCCCGACCTGCCGCTGCGACGGCTGGGAATCGCCGCGCATGATGATCCGCATGGCCTCGGGCGCCGTCGCGCCGCGCGCCATCAGCTCCAGGCCCTTCTCGCCGTAATCGGTGTTGCTCAACGCCTGCGTCGCGACCGCACCGACGCCCGCCTTGGCCCACGGCACGAGGCCGCCGACGTTCGGAAACTTCGACTGCACGGCGATGCCCAGATCGCCCGTGGCCGAGTCATACGCGACGATGCTGTAGGTGTGAGCGCGTTTGAGAAAGTCGGATGGTGGAGGTTGTGGAGGTTGGTGGAGGATCTGGAGGAGAGAGAGCAGCAGCACGGTCAGTCCTTTCTCATTTTCTTTTTCAGCTCCTCGAGCTGGCGCTGCGCGGCGGCCTCGCGCGCCGCGCGATCCATGTCCGCCTTGAGCAGCTCGTCCTGCAGGTCTGTCCCGGGCCGGGCGCCGCCTGCTTCCTCGATATCGCGCCAGGCATGCTCGGTGCTCGGCTGTGCGGCCGCCGCGCTCTTGAGCTGCGCCTGCATGTCGTCCAGCTCGCGTTGCGCGAGCCCAAGCTCGTCCCGCTGCGCGACCAGCTTGCGCTCCAACACGCCGACGCGCTCGCGGTGTTTGGCCGCGAAACGCTCGGCCACCGCGACGGTTTCCTGATCCTGGATTTCGCCGGCGAGCCGGCCGCGGCGCTCCGCGTCCGCGAGCTGCTGTCGCTGCGCGGCGATTTCCCGCTCGGTCCGCGTCACCGCCTCCTGAATCTCCTGGACGGCGACTTTGGCATCGACGACGGCCTCACGCATCTGCCGCGCGAGCGAGCGCAGATCGGGCGTGGACGCCGCATCGACAGCGGCGCGGAACGCGTCCCGCAGGCGCTCGAACAGGATCAGCTCTTGCGGATGGTCTTCGCGAAGAAGTCGGAGAAGACGGGCTCCACAGCGCGCGACTTGCACTCCGGACACGCCGGCCGCTTATGGTTCAAGTGCTGCGCCATCGTCTCGGTGCGCGAGAACTGCGCGTCGCACGCCGTGCAGCGGTATTCGTAAAGTGGCATGCCGAAACGTTATTCCGCCGCAAAACCACGGTCAAGTTGACGCTTCAGCGGCCTGCCCCAAATTGGCGGATGCGCACAATCCTCCTTGTGGCTCTGGTGATCGCCGGTTGTGGCGGCGGTCTTCAGCCTGAGCCGATTTGCGCACCGTCGCTCGTCGGTCTGTGCGGGACGCTGCGATTTCAGGGCACCATTCCCGACAGCACCGACGACGTCTTCATCGCCGCCTACGCCACGTTCCCCCAGACCTGCAACGACCTCATCGCCAACCGCCGCCCCCTCATACCCGGCTCGGTGCCCTATACCGATTCGGTGGCGGACTACAGCGTCGAGCTCCCCCCCGACACCTATCACTGGGTGGTGGCAGTGTGGAAGAAACAAGGCAGCTTGACGCTGACACCCGCCGATACCGCGCTCCTGCGCGTCGCCGGCTATTATCGCGATCCCGCCGACACCACCCAGCCCGGGGTCGTCACCGTGTCGAACGGACCTGCACCCGGTGACATCAATTTCGTCGTCGACTTCGACAACCTTCGTCCCGCCACCGATTTCGTGTCATGTACCGCGCAATAGCGGCGCTCCTGCTCGTCCTGGCGCCCGTGCGCGCAGGTGCGCAGGGCGTCGTCCGCGGCACGGTCCGCGATACGGAGGGCGCGCCGATCGCGAGCGCGACCGTCGCCGTGCGCGGAACCACGCTCGCGGCTCGCACCGATCCCGCGGGCCGGTTTCGCATCGTCTTGGTCCCCGCCGGCCGTGTTCATCTCTATGCCGCCGCCATAGCACATGCGGCGGCAGACACCGTCGTCGCGCTCACCGGAGGCGACTCGACGACCGTGGACTTTGCCCTGGCAGCCGAGCCGCTGGCCCTGCCGCCCGTGGACGTGATCAGCAGCCGCGTGCCCCACTTCGGCGAGAGGCCCTCGACCAGCGTCGCGAACGTCACGCCCGAAGACATCGATCACCGAGCCGTCGCCACGATCGACGAAGCGATCGCGCATGTCTCCGGCGTTCAAATGATCAACGGGCAGACCAACATTCGCGGCTCGACCGGATACGTACAGGGCCTGAACTCTCGGGTGCTGATGACCGTCGACGGCGTTCCGATGAATCAGGGCGACCGCGGCGGGATCAACTGGGATCTGCTCGCGGTGGACGAGATCGAGAGCGTCGAGGTCTTGAAGGGGGCCGGCTCGTCGCTCTATGGATCGGCCGCGCTCGGCGGCGTGATCAATCTGACCACGCGCGACATTCCGGATGGCTTCCATTCCACTCTCCGGTTGACCGGCGGCGCGCTCGGCGATCCGCCGCACGGCATCTGGCGGTTTCGCGACAACACCGGAATCCTCGGCTCCGCCGATGTCTCCGCCTCATACGGCAACGACGTACTGGGGGGGCGCATCTCCGGCGGTGACCGCCATTCGGACGGCTACCGCGAGCAGGACCAGGACGACCACCTGCACTTCGCCGCGAAAGGACGCTGGCATACCAACAACACGCGGGTCGATGTCTCCGGCGCCTGGGCGTCGGACCGCTATGACGAACCGCTCAGCTGGTGCAGCCGCGGGGAGTGCGACGATCAAGGCCAGGTCTATCAGCCGTTCAAGGTGGACACGACGGAGCTCGGCGCCCACACCGACTCGAGAAAGGCCTACGTCACCGCGCAAACCCGCACCACCCTGTCGCCGCAATTCGCGTGGAGCGCGCGCGGCTCGTGGCTCCGAACTGACTTCACGGATGTGCGGCGCAGCACATCAGAGTACGGTCTCAGCGACCGCTATGGACTGGCGGGGCAGATCGAAGACCGTCCCGACAGCACGCGCACGGTGGTGGTGGGTCTCGAGGGCACGTTCTCCGACGTGACGAGCGACATCTTCGGCAAACATACGCAGTCCGAATTCGCCGCTTACGGGCAAAGCGAGCAGCGCGCCGGGACGGTGCGCGTGAGCGGCGGCGCGCGCGTCGACTTCCTGGCGGTGGACGGTGGCTCGCTGACCGCCGTGGTCAGTCCCCGAATCGGGTTGTCGGTTCCGACCGACCATCATGCGCGCGACGGGGGAACGCTGCGGGCGTCGATAGGTCGAGGCTTCCGCTCGCCCACAATGGCGGAGCGGTTCGTGCGCACCGTTGCGCTGGGATTCGAGGTGATACCGAATCCCACGCTCCGGCCCGAGACGGCCTGGTCGTTCGAGCTCGGGCACACCAGCGCACCGCTGCTGCGCACGCTCCGGCTCGACGCCGCGCTGTTCTGGACCGAGGCGCGCGATCTGATCGAGCCGCAGGTCATCCAGATCACCGATAGCACCGGTACGCACGTGAAGATCCAACTGCAGAACGTCGTCCGCGCTCGCATGGCGGGGCTCGACGCCAGCGTGATCGCCGCACCGATCGCCGGGCATCTCACCACGACGCTCGGCTACATGTACCTGTCCACGCGCCGCCAGCTCGCCGGCGACAGCACGAGCGGGCCGCTCGCGTTCCGGCCACCGCACCAGCTCACGCTCGGAGCGGATTACACGCTCGGCGCCGCTGCTGTCGGGGCGGATTATCGATTTGCGAGCCGCCCTGAAACGATAGAGCTCGAAGGATTCGTCGACCCGCGGCGCGTGCCGATGAGCGTGCTGGATCTTCGGGGCTCGTGGACGCGCGGACCTGTGGAGCTGCGACTCCTCGCAACCAACGTTCTCAATTACATCTACAACATGGTGCCCGAGACGCTCGCGCCGGTGCGCGCGGTTACGGTCACGGCGATCTGGTCGCATTAGGTTACATTTGCCGCTATGAAACGCATGGCGCTGCCGACACTTATGCTGGCTGCAGCTGCAGCCTGCAATCGGGGGACGGGTGGCTCTCCGACGTGCGGGATCGCGCTTCTGGCCGGCCCGTCCATGATCACGTCGCAGCTCTCCAATGCGCGCGCGGTCGTGACCGATCCGCCGCGCGGCCTTCCCGACTCGCTCCCCGCGCTCGTGATCCAGCAGAAGAACGATCGTGGCGCCGTCATCGTCGGACGCGATGCGGCCGGCAAGATCTCCATGCAGTTTCGGGGGCCGGCGTTCCCGCAGCGCGGATACGGCCTGCTCGTGGTGGACGATACCTCCCAACGCGCTATGGGCATCCTGATTCTCGACCAGGAGGATCCGGCGGGCCACCCTGCGATCGGCACGGTCATCGGGGGGAGCAACGCGTTGAACCTTTACGCCGTGCGCATCGACTGGGCCAGCGTCAACAACCCCCGCTGCCCTCTGTTCGGCGGTCCCGCGACCCAGACTTCGTGAGCACGGCTCCTGCGGTTGTGGTGACGGCGCCCCGCCGATTGGTCGATGGCCGCGAGCGCGTCACGCTGAACACCGCATACGTCAAGGCACTCGAGAGCGCGGGCCTCGTGCCGCTCGCCATTCCCACCATGCTGGCGGCTGAACGCGCCGCCGCCGCTCTCGCCGCCGTGCAGGGACTCGTGCTGACGGGGGGTGAAGACGTCGCGCCCGCTCGCTACGGCGCGACGCCGCATCCACGGCTGGGCGACGTCGATCCGGTGCGGGACGCCGCGGAGCTGGCCCTCATCGCGGCGGCGCGTGCCCGCCGACTGCCCGTGCTCGCGATCTGCCGCGGCATTCAGATCCTCAACGTCGCCCTCGGAGGCACGCTCTATCAGGACCTGGACAGCGAGCGGCCGGGGTCCGTGGTCCACACTGATGAGACGAGCCGCCACGCCGTGCGCGTCGAACCCGGCTCGCTGCTCGAACGTACGCTCGGCGCCCGCTCCGCGAGCGTGAACAGCAGGCACCACCAGGCCATTCGCGACCTCGCGCCGGCGCTCAAGGCCGTAGCGTGGGCCGAGGACGGCGTGATTGAGGCGGCGGAGCCTGCCGACGCGGCTGCTCCGTGGACGGTCGCCGTACAATGGCATCCAGAGGACCTGACGGAACGGGCCCTGTTCGAGGGCTTCGCGCGAGCGGTCGCATGAACGGGGGGGCGGTACTCCATCCCTTCCCGTCGCCCGAGTGGGTCTCGGCGTACGAAACGGCGATCAACGGCAGCGATGAATACCGTTCGGCGTCAACGGAGTGGACGCACGGGTCGGTCGCGTTGGTCATGCCCGCCGCACCTGCGCTCGGCATGCCTGATGACCTGGCGATTTTGCTCGATCTCGATCGAGGCGTGTGCCGCACCGCAAAGCTCGTGAAGCGGTCGGACGCGCAACAGGCGCCCTTCATTCTCACCGCCGAATACCGCTACTGGAAGCAGATCCTCAAGAAAGAGCTCGGCCCTATCGCCGGAATCATGCAGCGCAAGGTGGCGCTGCAGGGTTCGCTGCCGATTGTGGTGCGCTTCATTAAGTCCGCGGAAGCGTTGGTGGATGCCGCGACCCGCGTGCCCACGCGGTTTCTCGACGAAGGCGCATGAAGGGGTCGGTTGCCGAGATTCTGACGCGGCTCACCGCGTTGTCACAGGAGCTCGCGGGGGCCTTTCGACCGGCCACCATCGTGGAGATCGTCGCGCGGGTGCTCACCGAGCAGCTCGTGCCGGGACGGCTGTCGGTCATGCTGCTCGACGTCGACAGCAATCGTTTGGTCGTGACCTACCACAACGGTCCACGTCCCGCGACCACCGATGATCCGCTGCTGCAGCTCGCGCTGCGGCGCGGCCCGCTGGTGTTTTCCGACAAGGTCGCCGCGCGCGCCGCCGAACTGGACGTCCCGGTGGAGAAGCCCGTGCCGTCGAGCTGGTTGGGCGTCCCCATCGTCGCGGTCTCGCGCACCATTGGCGCTGTCGCGATGGAAGGCGACACGCAGAATCCGATGGACGAGGGCGCCCTCGTGTTTACGCGCGCGGTGCTGGCCCAGGCGGGCATCGCCCTCGAGAACGCGCGTCTGGTCGAGCTGCTGTCGAGCGGCAAGCGGGAATGGGAGCAGACGGTTGACGCGTTCAACCAGGCGATCTGTTACATCGGTCCCCAGGGGGCGGTGCGGCGCGCCAATCGGATGTTTGCCGAGCTGATCAAGCTGCCGGTGACGGCGCTCCCCGGACGTCCCTGGCTCACGCTCCTCCCGCCCTCCTGGGGCGAGTCCATCGCGCGCCTGCTCACGCCGGAAGGTGCGAATGGGTCGGTGGAGCTCCGCGCGGGCGACCGCGTCCTCCTCGCGACCGCGATTCCAGCCGGAGAACCGGGCGCCACAGTGCTCCTGTTCGAGGATCAAACCGAAAAGCGCCGGCTGCAAGACCAGTTGCTGCAGTCTGAAAAGATGTCGGCGATCGGGCAGCTGATCGCCGGTGTCGCGCACGATCTCAACAACCCGCTCGCTTCGGTGGTGGGCTTCAGCGACCTGCTCGGCGAAGCGCCGGACGTGCCACCCCGGCTCGCTGAGCCACTGGCGGTGATTCGCCAGGAAGCGGAGCGCGCCTCCGCGATCGTGCGCAACCTGCTGTCGTTCGCGCGGCGGCAGGAGGGCGAGCGCCAGCTGCAGTCGATTCGTCCCATCCTCGAGTCGACGCACCAACTGCTGAAGAACCAGCTCCTCGCGGCACACGTCGAGCTCACGCTCACCTTCGAGCCCGGTTTGCCGGAAGTCGAAGTCCACGCGAACCAGATCAAGCAGGTCTTCGTCAACATCATCAACAACGCGGCACAGGCCATCGCGACCACACGATATAAGGACGGCGGCGGCCATATCGACATCGTGACGCGGTGCGAGCCGGACGGGCTCTCGGTAAACATCTCGGACAACGGACCGGGAATCCCCGAGGCCGTCGCGCATCGCGTGTTCGAACCCTTCTTCAGCACCAAGTCCGAAGGCGAAGGCACGGGCCTCGGCCTATCGATTTGTCTCGGGATCGTCAAGGAACACGGCGGCGACATCATCGTAGACCCCGGTGGAGCCGGAAGCGGCCGGGGAGCGACATTCACAGTCGAATTGCCGACGGGAGTGCGCGCGGGCTTAAGTCCCCTGGCCGGAACCGGCGACGCCGACGCCACGACGCGCGGCGGTAGCCCCGAACGGGCCGAACACCTGCGGGTACTCGTTGTAGATGACGAGCCCCACATTCTTCATTACATGCAGGCCACGCTCGAGAGCTGGGGCCATGAGGTCGCCGTCGCCAACGACGGCAGCCAGGCGCTGAAGCGCGCCTTGATGCAGCCCTTCGACCTCATCATCTGCGACCTGCGGATGCCCCGGCTCGGCGGTCGCGAGATGTTCCACACGCTCGCGCGCATGCATCCCACGGTGGCCGATAGGATCATCTTTGCCACGGGCGACACGGTTCGCGGCGACACGCTGCAATTTCTCGAAGAGCTGGGCCGTCCGTTCCTACAGAAGCCCTTTAAGCTCGACGCACTGCGCCGCGTACTCGCCGGAGTCGTGAAGGTCCCCGCCTAGCCGGGGCGGGCCGGGGCCGGGGGGGGCGGGGGGCGCAATGCGCGTCTTGCAGGTCGATTCGGGCCGCGACTGGCGCGGTGGCCAGAACCAGGTCTGGCTATTGTGTCAGGAGCTGGCACGCCAGAGCGACGTCACGCTGGCACTCGTCACAAAACAAGGAAGCGAGCTCGCGCAACGCGCGGCAGCCGATGGCATCGAGGTGCTCGGCACCGCCTGGGACATCGGCCTCGACCCGCGCGCCTGGTGGCACCTGCGCCGTACCATCGGGGCCTTTAAGCCGGACATCGTCCACGTCCACGATAGTCATTCACTGACTCTCACCGCGACTGTGGCGAGTGGAAGAACCGTGGTGGCGACTCGGCGCGTCGAATTTCGTATCGGCCGATTTGGCGCCTGGCGCCGACCCGACCGGATCATCGCGATTTCCGAAGCGGTGAAGCGCGTGCTGGTCGCGGACGGGATCGCCCACGATGCCGTGGTGGTGGTTCCCGACGGAATTGACGTGACCGCGGTACGTCGGGCGGCGCAGCCGCCGCTCGACATTCGTCGCCAGCTTCGAATCCCGGCGTCCGCGCCGATCGCCGTGAACGCCGCGGCCCTCACGGGCGAGAAAGATCACCGCACGCTGATCAGAGCGGCGGCGTATGCGCGTGGGACACGTCCCGACCTGCACTGGGTCGTCGCGGGCGACGGCAAGCTCCGTGAGTCCCTGGCCGGGGAAATCGAGCGCCGGGTTCTGAGCGATCGCGTGCATTTGATCGGACACGTCGACCGTGTGGACGCGCTGATCGCCGCGGCCGGCGTTTTCGTGCTCTGTTCACGCAGCGAAGGTCTCGGCAGCGTGATTCTGAATGCGTTGGCGCTGGAACGTCCGGTCGTGGCGACTTCAGCGGGCGGTATTCCGGAGATCCTGCCGCCTGAGGCCCTGGTTCCTGTCGGGGCGCCCGAGGCGCTGGCGCAAAAGGTCATCGAGACGATCGACCACCCGGTCGCCATCCCCTTGCCGCCGCGCTTCACCGCGCACGTCATGGCGCAGGGTGTCTTGGACGTCTATGGGGGCCTTCTCTAGATTGCAGGGCCATGATCTACGTGTGCATTCCGGTTCATAACGAGGCCAGCACTGTTGGGCTTGTGCTGTGGAAAGTCCGGCAGGTCTTCACGGCATTCGAGCGTGAATACCAGATCATCGCCTGCGACGACGCCTCGACCGACGGGAGCGCCGACGTCCTGACCTCGTACGCCCGCGTGCTGCCGCTCACGGTCATCAAGCACCGAAGCCGCCAGGGGTACGCGCGGAGCCTCGAAGAGCTGCTGCGGGTGGCGCTGCAGCGGACCGATCGTCCCAAGCGTGACTGCGCGATCACGCTGCACGCCGACTTTGTGCACGCGCCGGAGACGATGGAAGAGATGGTAAAGCGGCTGGAGTCAGGCTCCGATCTGGTCGTCGCGGAGCAACATCGTGAGAAGGGGATGCGCGCCTGGCCGGCACGGTGGGCGCGGCGCTGGGCGCCCCGGCTGCTGCGCGTCGGAAGCGGCGTGCGGGACTCGATCTCCGGCTTCATCGCCTTGCGTCTCATCGTGCTCCGCCAGGCGACGCGGGGCGGAGCGCCGGACGCGCCCTTGCTCACAACCGAAGGCTGGGCGGCCAACGCCGAGCTGCTCGCGCGGCTGGGCGCGCATGCGCGACGCGTCGAGCTGGTTTCGAGCGACGCGCGCTACGATCTCAAGCAGCGGCCATCGCGGTCCAGTCCCTGGCAGCAGCTGCTGGCCGTGTGGCGCTCGCGCGCGCTCATCCGCGCGGTTCGCAAGGGCACCGGCACGGCTACGCTTGTCCTCGCGCTGCTTGGCCTGGCAAACCGCGCCGTGGCGCAGGACTCGGTATGCACCGGCACGCCGCCGACGTGCACTCCGTCCCCGCCTCCCCCCGTTCCGGCGCCGACGCGTCCCGCTGTGCACCCCGTCCCCGCCGTGACCTTTCCAGTCGGAGAACGGTTCTCGTACAACGCCAAGTACGGCGTGTTCAACGTCGGCAGCGCGGCGATGGAAGTCATGGGGATCGATACCGTGCATGGCGTCGAGACGGTGCATATCCGGTTTCGCATCTCCGGCGGCGCGTTCTGGTACCACCTCGACCAGACGATCGAGTCCTGGGTGGGGCGATACGACTTTCGGTCGCGCCGCTTTTCGACCGTGCAAGACGAGCGCGACAAGCATCGCGAGCGTCGGTACGACATCTATCCGGACTCCGGGTTCTATCGAGAGGAAGGCAAGGACACGACTTTCGCCACGGTGCTCGAGCCGCTCGATGACGCCGCCTTTCTCTACTGGATCCGGACGGTGCAGCTCGAGGTCGGGAAGCGGTACGAGTACGCGCGCTACTTTCGCCCCGACCGGAATCCCGTCATCATCGAGGTGCTGGGACGCGAGCGCGTGAGCGTGGCCGGAAAGAAGTGGAGGGCACTCGTGGTCCGCCCCAGGATTCCGCAGGGTCGCGGGATCTTCGCCGAGAAGTCGGAGACCCATATCTGGCTGTCGGACGATCCGCAACGCATCGTCCTCGCCATTCAGTCCAACTTCTCGTTCGGTCAGGTGACGCTGAAGCTCAAGGACTACGCGGTCCCGGGAGTGCCTCAGCCATGACTGAGTATCGCGAAGCCGACTTCTCGCGCCTCAAGACAGTGCCCGTTGCCAAACGCCCCAACAAAGTCGATGCCTCGCTCCTCGCCCGCCCTCCTCAGTCCTCCGATCGCTCCTTCACCGCTTTCCTCGACGCGCTCCCGGCGATCCTGGCGGCGCAGGATCTCCGTTACGTCGTCGACCAGATCGTGGCCGCGGCGGGCAAGCGCGCCATCGTCGCGATGCTGGGCGGACACGTGATCAAGGTGGGGCTCGGGCCGCTTCTGATCGCCCTGATGGAGCGGCGCGCCATCACCGCGATCGCCATGAACGGCAGCGCCGCGATCCACGACTTCGAGCTCGCCGCGTTTGGCGGAACGAGCGAAGACGTGGCGGCCGGGTTGGGCGACGGCACGTTCGGCATGGCAGAGGAAACCGGACGCGAGATGAACGCGGCGTTGGCGCGTGGGGCCAACGCGCAACAGGGAGCAGGAGAGGCGCTGTCGGAGTACTTGAGCGCGCGCAAAGAGCTGCCCGGCCGTGAGGTCTCGGTTCTGCTGGCGAGCCGGGCCAGCGGCGTTCCCGTCACCGTGCACGCGGCGCTTGGGGCCGAGATCATTCATCAGCATCCGACCGCCGACGGCGCCGCGATCGGCGCGACGAGTCATCGTGACTTCAAGCGGCTCGCCGGCATTCTGCCCGATCTCGACGGCGGGGGCGTCGTATTGAACCTCGGCAGCGCGGTACTGATGCCGGAAGTCTTTCTCAAAGCGCTCACCGTTGCGCGCAACCTGAACGGCGGTCGCCCCAAGAACTTCACGGCATGCGACTGCGACATGCAGCGTCACTACCGGCCGCGGGTGAATGTGGTCGAGCGGCCCACGCTGGCCGGAGGACGGGGAATACAGCTGACTGGACACCACGAGATTCTGTTCCCGATGATCGCGTGGGCTGTGCTGGCGAAACTGGGGAAGTAGGGCCGCAGCATGCTGCGCCCCTGCATCAACACCATCTGCATGCAGCGCCCGTTGGCATTGCTCGTGGGACTTTCGCTCGCGTGCGTCACGCGAACGGTTACACCCGGCACCGTGACGGCCCTGAACGCGGGGTCGGCGACGAGCGGCGGGACGGACGAGGTGCAGTCCATGGTGGAGCTTGCGCTGACGCTCGATGCAGCCGGCGACGCGCACGCCGACACGCTCTACGCGCCGGATGCGCTCGTGATCGAGAACGCGCGCGTGCGCCTCGCGGCACCGCGCTATGCGGGGATCTCGGTCGGTTCGGGACGTGTGACGACGACCGTGGCGAGCGCGACGGTCGAGGGCCGTATGGCGTGGGTGTTAGTGGACTATCGCTGGACGAACGCAGCCGCGCGGCGCGCTGAGGCAGGCCGGGCCACGATCATCCTGGAAAAACAGAGCAACGGCCGCTGGAAAATTGTGCACGCTCATTCCAGCCAGCCGTTGCCGTGGGAGCCTTAGGAGGAAGGACGGCCTTTGATCATGTCACGGATGCGGTCCGCGGTCCTCGGGCTGACGAGCCGCAATGCGAGATAGACCACGAAGCCGAGAAACGCGAGCCAGAGAATCGTCATCGCGAGGCCGACCAGGCTGCCCAGAATGCCGAACACCAGCTTCAGGCCGAGCCAGGCGAGTACGGCGAGAATTGCGAACCCCAAAATGCTCCGGAACATGATTTCCTCCGTGTTGCCCGGTGCGTGTGCAGCGTACGCCTAAATGTCGCACAAAGTTTCGTCGTGTGAAGTACTGGTCGTGGGCGGCGGCATCATCGGCGCCGCCTGCGCGCGCGCGCTCGCGCTGCGCGGCCTGAAGGTCGCGATCTGCGAGCCTGGACCCGATCCCGCCGCCGCCTCGGCGGCTTCCGCGGGGATTCTGGGACCGCAAATCGAGCGGACGGACGAAGCGCTGCGCGCGTTGGGCCTGCGCGGCCGCGACCTCTACGAGATACTCGGTGTTGCACTCGCGGACGCCACCGGGATCGACATTGGTCTCTGGCGCGAAGGCATCGCGTCACTCGCGTTCGACGATGCCGAAGCCGAGCGGTTGCGGGAAGCCGTGGCCGATCAGCGGCAGGCCGGCCTGCGCTGCGACTGGCTCGAAGCCGCCGACGTTGCGGAACGTTTTCCCGCGGCCGCCCCCTGTCTCGGCGCCATGTTCGCGCCAGAAGACGGCGCGGTCGACGCCCCTGCCCTGACCCGGGCGCTGCGAGCGGATGCCCAGCGCCTCGGCGCGAGGACGTTTTCCACACGCGTGAATCGCATTCACAAAATTCTCGGGCGAGTGACGGGCGCCGAGATTCCCGCCGGCAAGATCAGAGCCGAACACGTGGTCATCGCCGCCGGAGCCTGGTCGACACAAATCGATCATCTGCCGCGACACCTTCCGGTCGAACCGGTGCGCGGCCAGATGGCAGCCGCGCCGTGGCCCGAAAACATGCCGCGGACAGTCCTCTACTATGACCACGGCTACGTGCTGGCACGCAGCGGCGAGGCAATTTTCGGCAGCACCATGGAACGCGTGGGCTTCGACGGCAGCGTAACACCGGCCGGCATCGCCGAAATCACGGCCTCAGCCAGGCGCATCATCCCTCAACTCCCGGCCCAACCGACGCGCACCTGGGCCGGTCTGCGGCCGCTCACGCCGGATGGGCGTCCCATCGTGGGACCGGACCCCGACGTGCGCGGTCTCTGGTACGCGACCGGCCACGGCCGCAACGGCGTGCTGCTCGCCGGCCTCACGGGCGAGATCATCGCCAGTCTCGTCGCGACGGGTGCATCAGAGGTGGAGATTGCATCGTTAGCCCCGGAGCGCTTTACTTCCTAGGCCATGTTCAGCAGTTGCGCGTTCTGTAATGCCGCATTTGACGGAGATGGCGGACCTTCGGGCCTCGGTGTCGGCCGGCGCATCGCGTTCGATGAGTGGAAGGGTCGGCTCTGGGTCGTCTGTCCCCGCTGCACTCGCTGGAATCTCACCCCGTTTGACGACCGACTCGAACGCATCGAAGCCGTGGCGCGCGCTGCCGGTCAGGGACGCATCGCCGCATCCACTGATCAGGTCGCCCTGATTCGCTGGGAACGCTACGACTTCGTGCGCGTCGGCAAACCGCCGCGCGTCGAGCTCGCGACCTGGCGCTACGGCGAGCGACTGCGCAACCGGCAGCGCGAACGGATGAAGGTGGTCGTTCCCCTCACCATCGCCGCGATTGGACTCGGCATCGCCGCGAACGTCGCGGCGGGCGGCGGATTCGGTGTCATCGTCTGGAATGTCCATCGCATCGTCGACCGGATCTACGTCGGCATGGTAGGTCGCCGGCGGGTCATCCTGAGCGAGCCGCCAATGTGCGCGCATTGCGGCAGCGTCATGGTGCTGCGCGCCAAGCATGTGCAGCACGCACGCGTCGTCCCTGACCGTCATGCAGACATGGCCGTGCTCTTGAGCTGCCCAACCTGCCGGCAGGAAGCCGCGCAGCTCACGGGGCAGGATGCCGTTCAGGTTCTTCGACAGGGGCTGACGTTTCTGAATCTCGACCGTGGAGGCCGCCGGAAGGCCGAAGACGCCGCGCGCGAGGTCGATCATGTCGGCGGCGCCGATCATCTCGTGAGGGACATCGCGCGCCGCGAGCTGACGCTGCGCTCGCTGCGCCCCGAACGCGGGCTGGCGCTCGAGATGGCGATGGACGAGCGGGCGGAGATCGCAGAGCTCGAACGGCAATGGAGGGAAGCGGAGGAGATCGCTGATATCGCCGACGGGACGCTCGGGACCTCGACGGAAATCGAGGACGAGTTGCGTCGACTCAAGAATCGGGGCGGAGATCAACCGTCTGGTTGAAAAATGGCCTACCCCACCCCCTCAGCAGTGGCTATCTTCGTCCTCCATGGCTGCGCCCCTCGTTCAGATCCTGCCCGCTGCCGCTCCAGAGCCCCGTAAGCCCGCGTGGCTGAAGGTGAAAGCCCCCGGGGGCCCCAATTACATCACGCTCAAGAACATGATGCGCGACCTCCGGCTGCATACGGTGTGCGAGGAAGCCCACTGCCCCAACATCGGGGAATGCTGGGAGCACAAGGCGGCGACATTCATGATCCTGGGGGATGTCTGCACGCGCAACTGCGCGTACTGCGCCGTCGCGCACGGGACGCCCGCTCCGCTCGATACCGGTGAGCCCAGGCGGCTCGCGGATGCGGTGGCGCAGATGGGCCTCAGGCACGTCGTCATCACCAGCGTCGATCGCGACGATTTGCCGAACGGCGGCGCGGAAGTCTTTGCCGACTGCATCACAGAGATTCGACTTCGACTGCCCGAGACCTCGATCGAGGTCCTCATCCCCGACTTCAAAGGCAATCCCACAGCGCTGCGCCTCATCGTTGATGCCAAACCCGACATCTTGAATCACAATCTCGAGACGATCGCGCGGCTGTATCGCATCGCGCGACCCGGTGGCCGCTATGCGCGTGCGCTCGAGCTGCTGGATCGCGCCAAGGACATGAATCCCGAGCTGCTCACCAAGTCCGGAATCATCTGCGGGCTGGGCGAGGACTGGGACGAGCTGCTCGCCGCCATGCGTGACCTGCGTGCGGCGCGCGTCGACATTCTCACCATTGGCCAGTACCTGCGGCCGTCCGACCAGCACCTGCCCATCGCGCGCTGGTACACGCCGGACGAGTTCGCCGAGCTGAAGCGCTATGGCTTGTCGCTCAGCTTCCGGCATGTCGAATCGGGTCCGCTGGTGCGTTCGAGCTATCACGCCTGGGAGCAAGTGGAGGCCGCGACGCGATGACCGCTACCGCCAGATCCACGAAACCCGCAGCCACACAGTCCGCCGTCCCTCCCGAGCTGCAGCTGACGATGCTGCGCCATATGCTGTTGATCCGCCGCTTCGAAGAAAAAGCGGCTGAAGCCTACGCGCTCGGAAAGATCGGCGGCTTTTGCCACCTCTATATCGGGCAGGAAGCGGTGGGGGTCGGAGCGCTGGCCGCTCTCAAAGAAGACGACTACGTCATCTGCTCGTACCGCGAGCATGGCCAGGCCCTGATCAAGGGCATCTCAGCGCGCGCAGTCATGGCGGAGCTGTTCGGCAAGGCGACGGGATGCTCGAAGGGCAAAGGCGGCTCGATGCACCTGTTCGATGCCAAGAAGGGATTCATGGGCGGGCACGGCATCGTGGGCGGGCACATCCCGCTGGGCGCCGGCCTCGCATTCGCCAGCAAGTACCAGGGTAACGACAAGGTGAGCGTCTGCTTCTTCGGCGAGGCCGCGGTCAATATCGGCTCCTTCCACGAGACGCTGAACATGTCGTCGGTGTGGAAGCTTCCGGTCATCTTCCTCTGCGAGAACAACCGCTACGGGATGGGCACCGCGTTCGAGCGCGTCGCGGCGGTTACAGACATCGTCGAGCACGCGTGCAGCTACGACATGGCGGCCGAGCTCGTGGATGGCATGAACGTGCTGACCGTCTACGACGCGACCCGGCGGGCCGTCGAGCGCGCGCGCAAACAGAGCCAGCCGACATTGCTCGAAGTCCGGACCTACCGATACATGGGTCACTCGATGTCGGACCCGCTGCACGGAGTGTATCGCACAAAGGACGAGGTCGAGGAGCAAAAGGCGCGCGATCCCATCACGCATCTGGCCGGCAAGCTCAAGGAAGAGCGCGTGATCGACCAGGCGGGACTGGACGCGATGGATGCGGAGATCCACGCGGAGGTCGAGGACGCGGTGAAGTTTGCCGACGAAAGCCCCGATCCCGATCCGGATGAGCTCTACACCGACGTGATGGTCGACTGATGGCCACCCTCACGTACCGGGACGCGCTCAACCAGGCGCTGCGCGAAGAGATGCAGCGCGATCAGGACGTCTTTCTGATGGGCGAAGAAGTGGGCGTTTACCAGGGTGCCTATAAGGTCAGCCGCGGCCTGCTGGAGGAGTTCGGGCCCAAGCGCGTCGTGGATACGCCCATCGCCGAGCTCGGGTTCGCCGGAATTGGCGTCGGGGCCGCGATGGCGGGACTCCGGCCCGTGATCGAGTTCATGACCTGGAACTTCGCGGTGCTCGCGATGGACCAGATCGTGAACTCGGTGGCGAAGATGCTGTACATGTCGGGCGGCCAGATCAACGTGCCGATCGTTTTCCGCGGTCCCAATGGCGCCGCGCTCCAGCTCGGATCCCAGCACTCGCAGGCCTGGGAGAGCTGGCTGGCGCACATCCCCGGGCTCAAGGTCGTCGCCCCGGCGACACCGGCTGATGCAAAAGGTCTCTTGAAGTCGGCGATTCGCGACAACAATCCGGTCATCGTGCTCGAAGGCGAGATGCTCTACAACCTCAAGGGCGAGGTCCCGGATGGAGAGCACATCGTCCCGATCGGGAAGGCCGAGGTGAAGCGGGAGGGGAAGGATGTCACGCTCGTCTGCCACTCCAAGACACTCACCGTTGCATTGAAGGCCGCCGAGCAGCTCGCCGAGCAGGATGTGAAGGCGGAGGTGCTCGATCTGCGCTCGCTGCGCCCGCTCGATGAGACCGCGATCCTCGAGTCCGTGCGGAAGACCAACCGGGCGGTGGTTGTCGAGGAAGGCTGGCCGCACGCGGGAATCGGGGCGCAGGTTGTGGATCTCATCCAGCGCGACGCATTCGATGATCTCGACGCACCGGTGCAACGCGTGACTCAGGCCGACGTCCCGATGCCCTACAACAAGCATCTCGAGCGCGCGGCAAAAGCCTCGCCCGAGAAGGTCGTGGCGGCTGCCCGCCGCGTGCTCTACCTCGAGTAGCTCTCGCCATGGCCACCAAAGTTCACATGGAGGCGCTGTCGCCCACGATGGAAGAAGGCCGCCTCGTAAAGTGGACCAAGCACGAGGGCGACCAGGTCAAATCCGGTGACACACTCGCCGAAGTCGAGACCGATAAGGCAGTGATGGAGCTGGTGGCGCGGGCCGACGGCCAACTCCTCAAGGTGATTGTGCAGGAAGGCACGACGGTTCCCGTCGGGAATGTCGTGGCGTGGATTGGGAAGGCGGGCGAGAAAGTAGACGGAGCGGGAGCCGGGAGCGGTGAGCCGGGAGCGGCGACGCCGAAGCCGGCACCTGCTCCGGCAGCGGCCGCTCCGAAACAGGCTCCAGCTGCCGCACCGGCCGCGGCTCCTGCCACCGCGCCGACGCCTGCGGTTGCCGCACCCGCACGCGATGCGGCGCCTGCGGACGCAACCCGCGTAAAAGCCTCGCCGCTCGCGAGACGAATCGCCAGAGACGCGGGCGTCGACTTGAAGCTCGTGCAAGGTTCCGGGCCTGGTGGTCGCGTGATCAAGCGCGATGTCGAAGGGGCCCCTGCGGCACCTGCAGCGGCACCACGCACGACGTACGACGCACGACGCACGGGTGTCCCCTACGAGGACGTCCCCCTCACTCAGATCCGCAAGACGATCGCGAAGCGTCTCGCGGCATCGCTCGGCCCCGTACCGCATTTCTTCCTCACGACCGAGATCGACATGGAGCGCGCCGCGGAAGCTCGCGAGGCGCTCAACAAGCAGCTCGGTGAAGAAGGCGGGAAGATCTCGTTCAACGACATCATCATCAAAGCCGTCGCCCTCGCGCTCGTGCAGCATCGCGCCTGCAACGCCTGGTTCCAGGAGGATCACGTCCGGTACTGGAACGAGGTCCACATCGGGATGGCGGTGGCGATCGAGGATGGATTGATCACGCCGGTGATCCGAAACGCCGACTTGAAGAGCCTGCGTCAGATCGGCGCCGAAGCGCGCGAGCTTGCCGGCCGCGCGCGCAATCGCCGGCTCAAGCCCGAGGAGTACACCGGCTCGACGTTCAGCATCTCGAACCTCGGCATGTTCGACATCGAGCACTTCACGGCGGTGATCAATCCACCCGAAGCCGGCATCATCGCTGTCGGATCAATCACGCCGCAGGCGGTGCCTGACGGGGGGGGCGACCGCATCGTGTCGCGGCGGCGCATGCGCGTGACGATGAGCTGCGACCACCGGGTGATCGACGGCGCCACGGGCGCGAGATTCTTGCAGACGCTCAAACAAATGCTCGAGAATCCGCTGGCGATGCTTTTGTAATGCGAAATGGGGAATGCGGAATGCGGAATCGACCGGGGCGCGTCGAAGCGCATGACACTCGCCCCTAGATTCCACATTCCACATTCCGCATTCCGCATTTCCAGAGGGGGGACCGTTGGCGAATAGTTTCGACGTAATCGTCCTGGGTGGCGGCCCCGCGGGCTACGTCTGCGCTATCCGTGCGGCACAGCTTGGCCTCGCGTCGGCGGTCATCGAGCAGGAGAAGCTCGGCGGCGTCTGCGTGAACATCGGCTGTATTCCGACCAAAGCGCTGCTGTACTCGGCCTTCCTGGCGAACGCGCTCAAGGAATCCAAGGACTTCGGTGTGGAGGCCGGCAGCGTGAAAACCGACTATGGCGTCGCCATGAAGCGCTCGCGCCGCGTCGCGGAGCAGAACTCCAAGGGCGTCGAGTTCCTGATGAAGAAGCACAAGATCACGGTCGTGAAGGGCACGGGCACGCTTCAGCCCGGCAAGAAAGTTAAAGTCGGGAACGACGTCTACGAGGCAAAGAAGGCTGTCGTGATCGCCACCGGCTCGCGTGTCAAAGGCATCGCGCAAATCGGTCTCGAGATCAACAAGACCACCGTCATATCCTCCGATGAAGCGCTGTTGATGGAGAGAATTCCTGAAGCGCTCGCGATCATCGGCGCCGGCGCGGTGGGCATGGAGTTCGCCGACATCTTTAATGCCTTCGGCGTCAAAGTGACCGTGATCGAGGCCCTGCCCCGTATTCTGCCGCTCGAGGACGCCGAGTCGTCCGACGCCGTGGGCAAGAGCTATCGCAAGCGCGGCATCGAGGTCATTGCGGGAGCGAAGGTGACCAAGGCCACGGTCGCCAAAGACAAGGTCACGCTCGACGTCGAGGCGGGAGGCGAGAAAAAGCAGGTGACGGCGGCTGCGGTCCTCATGGCCGCCGGCCGCGCGGTGAACACCGAGAACGTCGGTCTCAAGGAATGCGGGATTCAGCTCACCGATCGCGGGTTCATCAAAGTCGACAAGAACCTTCAGACTACGGCGCCGGGCTACTACGCGATCGGGGACGTCGCCGGCCCGCCGATGCTCGCGCACAAAGGAAGCCGTGAGGGCGTCGTGGTCGCCGAGATCCTGGCGGGCCAGAAGCCGCATCCGATCAAATACGACAACGTGCCCAGCGTGACGTATTGCCATCCTGAGGTGGCGAGCATCGGCATGACCGAGGAGCAGTGCAAAGAAAAAAAGCTCGACTATGTGGCCGGGAAGTTCCCGTTTTCCGCCAACGGCCGCGCGCGCGGGACCGGTGAGACCGAGGGATTCGTCAAGATTCTCCGCGACAAGAAGTATGGAGAGATCCTGGGCGCGCACATCGTCGGCGCCCATGCATCGGAGATCATTCACGAGCTGGCCGTGGCGCGGGAGAACGAGTACACAGTCGAAGAAGTCGAGCTCGCGATCCACGCGCATCCTACCATGTCCGAGGCCGTCGCCGAGGCGGCGCTCGATTCGCTCGGCCGCGTGATCCACATTTGACGGAAGACTCGGTCAGGGATCCGCTCGCCCTCGGCCTGGGCTCGCTCGCCGGCGGCGTGGGATTCGGGAGCGCGTGCCTGAGCGCATCCCAAGTCGTGACCGCGGTCGTGCGCGACTACGCAGCGACGACCGATCCAAGCGACGTCGGCTCCAAGGCGCTGACGGCTGGACTGATCCTCGCGATCGGCGTGGGTGGCGCCTACGCGTGGTACCGGAGCTCCGCGCTCGACAACATCTGGCACCGTGGTGTCATTGCTGTCCTCGCAGCCCTCGGAGCGTTACTGGTCGGATTCATCGGCGCTCCGGTATATCGCCTCGCGCACATGGTCGGACTGATCGTGTGGGCCGCGCTGGGGATCGCGGTCGGTGTCCTGGCGACCCGCTGGGCTCTGGAGGGC
This sequence comes from Gemmatimonadota bacterium, assembly GCA_003221035.1. Classification (GTDB taxonomy): domain Bacteria; phylum Gemmatimonadota; class Gemmatimonadetes; order Gemmatimonadales; family GWC2-71-9; genus 20CM-2-65-7. The sequence goes on along the minus strand of QHUB01000043.1, from coordinate 25,568 downwards.
CGGGGTCCAGGACCGGCCACACCATGACGACGCTCGAGATCATTGACGCCGGCACCGTTCCCTACGCGGAAGCGCTCGAATGGCAACGGCAGCTTGCGGACGATCGCATCGCCGGCCGGCTGGACCATGACGTGCTCGTATTGCTCGAGCATCCGCCGGTCATCACGATGGGCAGAAACTCCCACGCCGCGAATCTGTTGCAGCGCGACGGGGGGGGGATCGAGATTCACGAAGTCGAGCGCGGCGGCGACATCACGTTCCACGGGCCCGGGCAGCTCGTGGGCTACCCGATTCTGGATCTCACACACTACAAGCAGGACCTGCACTGGTACCTGCGCACGCTCGAGCAGGCGCTGATCGACGCGCTCGCCCTGCTCGACATTCCGGCCCAGCGCAATCCGGGATTCACCGGCGTCTGGACGCGGGAACGGAAGATTGCCAGCATCGGCATCCACGTGAAGCAGTGGGTGTCGTGGCACGGGTTTGCCCTGAATGTGACCACTGATCTGTCGCAGTTCGATCGCATTGTGCCGTGCGGGATTCAGGGCGTGGAGATGACGTCTGTAGAAAGGGAGAAGGGAGAAGGGAGAAAGGAGAAGGGAGAAGGGAGAGGGGAGAAGTTGTGGGATGAGAGTGTCGACGCGGTGGTGAGAGGATTTGAATCAGCGTTCGGGGTTGATCCGTCCCCTGAAGGGGCGGCTCGGCGAGGACACGAGTCCTTAAGGACTCGCGTAGTGGCCGAGCCGGGGCTTTAGCCCACGGACACACCGCGAATCCCCCCTGGCCAAATTCAAACGACCAAATGGCCGGTGCTGCACTACGGCGACGTGCCGATGGTCGATACCGACAAATGGACGTTCAGGGTTTCGGGATTGGTCGACCGTCCGTTCTCGCTGACGTGGGATGAATTTCAGGCGCTGCCCCGGAAGACCGTGCATTGCGACATTCATTGCGTCACGACCTGGAGCCGTCTCGACAACGACTTTGCGGGTGTGCCCGTCCAGGACCTGTTGCAGCGCGCGGGCCTTAAGAAGGAAGCGAAGTATTGCCTGGTCGTGGCCGAGCAAGGCTTCACGACCAACCTGCCGCTGTCGGACCTCGATCGGCCGGGGAACCTCATCGCGCTCGACTGGGCGGGCGAGCCGCTCACTCCCGAACACGGAGGACCGGCGCGGCTGCTCGTGCCGCATCTCTATTTCTGGAAAAGTGCGAAGTGGGTGCGGGGCTTTGAGCTGCTGGACGACGATCTGCCCGGATTTTGGGAGCAGAACGGCTACCACATGCGCGGCGATCCGTGGAAGGAAGAGCGCTACGGCGGCCGCGGCCTGACGCAGCACGAGATCAACAAGTTCCGGAACGCGAGCAAGAAGATAGTTCGCTAAAGACGGAGCCTGGATCTAGAAATCAGGAGTCGGGGTCCGCGTAGAAATATTTCGTGTCGCATGGAAATGGTGCTGGATACGTGCCAAGCGATCTCAGATTCTCCCATCGCCATTCCCTCCAACGCGATCCGCGGATATCGCGATCTTCATGTGTGGCGAGACTCGATGGACCTCGTGGTGGAGATCTACCGCCTTACCGCAGCCTTCCCCGGGGAAGGGCGCGGCGATCGGCAACATGCTGGGCGGCTTGATCCGATCCCTGCGACGGCGGGCTGCGATGAGGAGTCAGGAATCAGGAGCCGGGAGTCAGCGATTCAGCCCCGACTCCTGACTTCAGAATCCAGGCTCCCTAGCAGTTCATAGAATCTCCGGAACACCTCGATCCCGTCCCACAGCTGCTTCAGATCCAGCTTTTCGTTAGGCGCGTGTAGCCGATCATCAGGCAGGCCAATCCCGGTAAGGATTACCGGCGCTCCGCCCCACGCCAGCGCCGGAACGACGGGAATCGACCCGCCGGCGCGCGCCGGCACACTACCCCGCCCCGTCACTTCCTTGAACGCCTGCGCCAGCAACTGAAATGCGGGGCTGTTCACCTTGATTTGCGCCGGATCCGCGCCATGCAGAAAGCGGACGGTGGCTGTCACGTGCTTCGGCGCCAGACGTTTGACGGCCGCGGCGAGCTGCCGCTCAACCGGCGCCAGTTTCTGCTTCGGGACGAGACGCATGCTCACTTTCGCCGTCGCCTCGGCGGGAATGACGGTCTTGGCACCCTCACCCGTGAACCCGCCGGTAATGCCGTGGATTTCGAACGTGGGAAGCGCCCACAGCCGCTCGAGCACGGAGTACTGCTTCAGTCCGACCAGTCCTTTGCCCTGCACCCGCTTGATCAGAAAATCCTTTTCTTTGAATGGCAGTTTCTTCCAGGCCGCCAGCTCCGTTTTCGACGGCCGCTGCACCGGGCCGTAAAATCCCGGAATGTTGATCTTGCCGTCTGCACCTTTCAGCCGCGACAGCAAGCGGGAGAGTTCTTCGTGCGCGTTGGGCGCGGCGCCGCCGTACTCACCCGAATGGAGATCGGTTTTGGACGTGCGGACCGTGATCTCGGCGTACGCCAGACCCCGCAGTGTCGTGTAGACCGCGGGCCATCCCGGCGCGACGTACGACATATCCGCGACGAGTATGGCGTCGGCACGCACACGCTGAGGCTCGCGCTTCAACAAGTCGAACAGCACCTTCGAGCCGTACTCCTCTTCGCCCTCGATCAAGAACCGGAAGTTGACCGGCGGCTTGGGCAAAGCGGCAATGGCCTTCAGCAGACAAAAGACTTGTCCCTTGTCGTCGGCGGCGCCGCGCGCGAACAGCTTGCCGTCGCGAACGGCAGGCTCAAAGGGCGGCGTGACCCACTCCGCGAGCGGATCCGGCGGCTGCACGTCGTAATGCCCATAAATGAGCAGCGTGGGGGCATCCGGCACCGCGGGCCCCTTCCCCCAGACCACCGGATGCGTTTCGCTGCCGAGGTATTGGACGTCGCTGCATCCAAGGCGCTGAAGTTCCGCGCCGACCCAGTCGGCGGCGCGGCGGCAATCAGTGTTGTGGGCAGGCAGTGTCGAGACGGAAGGAATTCGCAGGAATTCGTTCAGCTCGCCAAGCAGACGGTCGCGATCCATGGCGGCAGAAATGTAGACAGACGAGTCGCCGCTAGCCAGCGAGTGGTGGCCGGGTAGATTTGAGCCGCATGCGGACGACGGCGTCCTACGATTTGTTCCCCGATGCTCGCAGCGAACGCGCGCTCGCGCGTGCACGCTGGCTGGCGCGCGAGGGGCGTGTGCGCGACGCACAATCCGCTTACGATGAGCTGCTCACGAACAAGCCGGAATTGAAACCGGCCTGGGCCGAGTACTTCGAGTTACTCAGAGCCAGCGGTCACGGTGAGGAAGCGCTGCAGCTCGCCGACCGCGCGCGCGGCGCACTGGGCGAGACCGGCTTTGCCTACACGCTGCGCGGCGCGGCCCTCACGGAGCTCGGGCGGTACCGGGAAGCGCTCGCCGAACTGGAGCGCGCCGTTGAAGTCGACCCCGACCTCGCGCTCGTCTGGCACGAGCTCGGCTATGCCGCCTACAAGCTCGGCGACAAGAACCGGGCGTTGCTGGCGTTGGACCGCGCCTTCGCACTCGAGCCGCATACCGACACCCTGAAGCTGCGCGGCCAGATCCTGCGCAACGCGGGCCGCTATCAGGCGGCAGAGGTTGCGTTCGAGGGCGCGGCCCAGGCTGCGGAGCACGCCGAGCAGCGCGCCGACGCCGAGCGCGAGATCATCACCACCCGCCGCTACGGCGGGTACGGCGCGCGCCGCCCCGATGATCTGACGCCGAGCGAGCGCTTTTTCGCGGAGACGGGCACCGTCGTACTGGCGTCCCAACCGGGCCCAGTCGCTCCGAGCGACGGAACGATTGTGGCGACATTCCATGAGGTCGCCACCAATTGCGGTTGGCACTTCGGCCAGGTGATCCTGCTCGGCCCCGAAGTCCCCGCTCTCAACGACCTCGCGTATCGGCTGGGAGCGCCGCTCGTGACCCCCGCCGCCCTCGATGAGACGGTCTGTCCCCTGATCGTGGGCCTGCGGCCGCTACCGGCGGACCGCACCTGGAACGGAATGGTCTCAAAGCTGACGAGCGCAGCGAGAGGGCTCGTGTTCGCGCTCGAGCACCCTGCCGAGACCCCTACGCTCGTCACGAGCGACGTCATCGGCGTGCTCACCGCTGACGGAAACCGCCTCGAGCGCGCCCCCAACCCCGCGCAGGCATTGATCGACGCTCAACATCCCGACGGCCGGCTCGCCGGCCGTCGCCTCCGACCCACGTAAGATTCTCGGAGCGCCATGACACCGTCTGAACACCCGCCGCGGCCCAGTCGCGCGCCGATGTCCGGCCGTGCCATCGTCCAAAATCAATTCGATCGTGCTGCCGACCTGATCAACCTCGAGTCGTACATGCGGAAGATCCTGATGTCGCCGTTCCGCGAAGTGCAGGTCGAGGTGCCGGTCCGCATGGACGACGGCCGGATCGAGGTCTTTACCGGCTATCGCATCCAGCACAACGGGGCGCGCGGGCCCTGCAAGGGCGGCATCCGCTACCACCCCGAGGCCGATCACGACGAGGTGCTCGGCCTGGCGACGATCATGACCTGGAAGACTGCCCTGATGGACATCCCGTTCGGCGGAGCCAAGGGCGGCGTCACGGTCGATCCCAAGAAGCTGTCCAAGCTGGAGCTCGAGCGATTGACACGACGCTTTACCCAACGCATCGCCATCGTGCTCGGCCCCTACCGCGACATTCCCGCCCCCGACGTCAACACCAACGCGCAAGTGATGGCCTGGATTCTCGACGAGTACTCGAGCCGCCAGGGCTACACTCCCGCCGTGGTCACCGGCAAGCCCGTCGCTCTCGGAGGCTCACTCGGCCGCGAGGAAGCCACGGGACGCGGTGTCATGTACGTGATGCAGGAATACGCTCGCGATTTCGGGATTCCGCTGAAGGGTGGTGGGGTGGTGATTCAGGGATTCGGCAACGTCGGCAGCCATCTCGCGCGGCTGCTCGACACGGAAGCCGGAGCAAAGATCATTGCGGTCAGCTCGGTCGACGGCGGCGTCTACAACGACAAGGGACTCGACATTCCGGGTCTGCTCGCGCACGTCGCGCAGGGCAAGCCGGTCCCCGACTGGAATGGCGGCAAGCGTATTACAAATGAAGAGCTGTGGACGATTCCCTGCGAGTGGCTCGTGCCCGCGGCGCTGGGTGGCGTGATCACCAAGGAAAGCAACGCGAGGACGGTCGACTGCAAGGTCGTCGTCGAAGGCGCGAACGAACCGACCACGCCGACGGCCGATCTCATTCTTCAGGAGCGCGGGATCGCGGTAATCCCGGATTTTCTGGCGAACGCCGGCGGTGTGACGGTCAGTTACTACGAGTGGGCGCAGAACCTACAGCAGTATCGCTGGACTCATGAGCAAGTGAACAGGGAGCTGAAGGCGACGATCACGAAGGCTTACGTCTCGGTGCGGGATCTGGCAAAAGAGAAGAAGGTGACCTTCAGAACGGCGGCCTACGGCATCGCGCTGCAGCGCGTAGCCGATGCGGAGCGGCTCAGAGGAAACTAGTCGTCTTCGACCTTCATTCCCGGACGCGAGTACAAAGCCTGGTAGGGGTCGCCGGGCTGCGTGTAGACGCGGACCTGAATCGCGCGAATAGTCTCGGCAATGTCCGCGTTGTTCTGCAAGTACACTTCGTCGAACAAATTCAAATCCATTCGATAAAAACGCTCGGCGATCACGACCGAGTTGTTGAGCGGCGCCTGCGCAAACCAGCGCCAGTCGTACGTCTCGAGCGATTGCCCAACCGCGCCGCGGAACTGATCGTGCGCCCACCCATACAGCTGCGACCGCACCTGCTCGAGCGCCGGCCCGCTCAGCGGGCTCGTGTATGCCGAGTCGAGCCTGCGCGCCAGCTCGGCGTAGAACACGTCCAGCGTGCGCTCGTCGCGCCAGCGCGCCGCGGCGCGCCGGGCATCGACGGTGTCACCCCGCGAGCGAAAGAAGGCTTCCGCTCCGCGGTATCCGACAAAGCTGGCGAAGCTTTCATTGAACGGCGTCTGACTCTTCACGTACAGCGTGTTGTGCGCGAGCTCGTGCAGCACGGTCGCGACGAGCTCCATCGTATCCCGGCTCATCGCGGTCGAGAACAACGGATCGCTGAAGTAGCCGAGCGTCGAGAATGCGCCGGAGGGACGCAGGAACACGTCGAGCCCCTGCGCGTCGAGCCGGTCCGCCTCCTGCCGGGCCCGGTCGGCATTGAAGAACCCCTTGTACGGCACGATCCCGACGATTGGATAGCGCCAGGTGACCTCTCGCAGCTTGTCCTTGCGGCTCGCTGAGAGCACCAGCAGCAGCGTATCGCGGCCGACGTCCACGTAGGTGGTATAGGTCTTCGCGACGGCAAGGCCGAGCGAGTCGACGGCGTAGGCGCGGGCCGCCAGCACGAGCGTGAGTCGCTGCCGCAGCGGCGCCGGCGTGGCGGAATCCGCGATCAGCTTGGCGATGGAGCGGCGTCGCAGCAGCAGCCGCCCCTCCTCGACTCCCGCGCGCGCGATGTAGCGCGCGTCGGCGCTGAGCAGGAGCAACAACACCGCGCCTCCAGCCAAGGCGCCGAGCGCGATGAGCAGCACGCGCTTGAGCAGACGGCCCCAGTGCGGCCGCGCCCGCTCGATCAGGGAGTCCATCGGATGCCCACGCGGTGCGTGCCGCCGCCAAGCGCGTCATAGCCCTGGAATGCGTAGTCCAGCGCCAGTCTCCCCAGGACGATTCCGCCGCCGAATGTCCATCGTGATGCATCGGTCACCGCGGGCCGTGTGGAATAGCCGACCCGGGCGGCCAGGCCGACGCCACTCGTAACCACCCCGCCCTCGACGCCCTGGACCAGCACGGCACTCCGGTCGCGCGTCCACTGTCCCTCGAGCGTGGTGAGGAGGCGGAAGGTCCCCTCGGGGTCGGTGTAGTTGAGAGTGAGGCCGGCGCGGGTGCGCCGCGGCAGCAGCGCGCCGCCGCCGAGATCGCCGCCCAGATTCTGGACGCTCACGCCCATCGCCATGATGTCGAAGACCGCGATCGCCAATCCCACGTCACCGGCCCACGCGTCGCGGATCTCTTCCCCGATTTGCTGGCGGTTGTACTTGGCCGTGACCCCGAGCGCGGCGACGCCGCGGCGGTAGACGAGCGAGCTCGCGGCCAGCGCTTCGTACGGATGAAACGAGGCGCCGGTCGCCGTGCCGCGGCGACCGCCGGTGGAAGGATCGGGAACGATCTCCGGCTCGGTACCATAGTCGAGCTCCTCGGCGCCCAACCCCCACGTGAAGCGGCTGACACGCAACGCGAGCGCCGCCGTCGCGACCGCGGAGCCCGCGAGATATGGCTCATAGGATCCTTCGATGCTGAGGTGCCGGATCGTCGCAATGCCGGCGGGATTGCTGAACATCGCACCAGCGTCGCCGACCAGGGCCGCACCGGCGCCGCCGAGCGCGGCCGCGCGAGTTGTGCCGGGGAGAAGTGTGAGAATGGAGCCTTCGGTTTGGGCGGTCGTGCTGCGCGAGCCGGCAATCAGGAGCGCCGTGACGATCATGACCGTCCGACCGCCGCCGTTGGTTTTTGACCGCCCGACCGCCGACCGCCCGACCGCCGCCGTCATTGCATCCGCATCACATTCACACGCGCACCGAAGCTCGAGCCAATGGGCAGCCCATTGGTCCCCGTGAAGCTGAGCGTGAATCCCCGATCACCCGCCGGCTGCGTCAAACTCAGATAGATGCCCGACCCGGCGCGCATGGTACCGGTGAGCCCAACCGTTCGACCCACGAAGACGAGCGGCACGAGCGGATAGGTCTTTGGAAAGACATCGGGCGCGCGCCCGTGCAGCCCGGCGTAGACGGCGTGAAGATTCCACGAGTCGTACTGCAGCTCCGGGGGGATGCCGCCTCGATCCGTTACGTAGATGGCGAGCACCCAGCGCGCGGCGGTGGTGGAGAACGGGACGCCGGTGACGGCGGCGATGTTGTCGGACCCGATTTGCGCGGTCCCTACCAGCCGGCGGGTCAGAGCGTCCCAGTCCGCACGGGTAGTGCCGGCGGAGTATTTGTCGACGATATAACGCACGAACATCCACGCCGCGCCACGCTCGGCGAGCGATCCGATGCCGGCCGTCGGCAACAGGAAATGCTTGGTGACCGTGTCCATGTACTCATAGGCATCGAGCAGGTCGCCGCCATAAAACCGGCATTCGACGCTGCCCGCGCCGCAGTCGGTGACCGTCGCATCGGGCGTCAGCGCGTAACTGCGACCCCCCAGCTCCTCGGCGTAGTGCGAGAGCCCCTCGTTGAGCCACAGCAGCTCGCCGCCGCCGCCACGGATTAGAACATGCTGGTTGAAGTTGATCATGTGCTGAAATTCGTGAATGAACGTCACCGGCACGAACTTCTCGACGTCGGAGGCGGGGTGCGGGCAGCTCAGCGTACCGGCCGGGTCGGCCACGATCGAGTAGAAGATCTCCGCCTTGTTGGAGCGAGAGTCATTTCGGAATGCAGGATCCAAATCGGCGCCGAAGAAGAAGCCGGCAACGAAACCGGTACGGTTGCACTCGGCGGCCGTCACGAGCTTGTTCACCGTGTTGGTCATCAATACCATCACGACCGTATTGGAATCGATGTCCGACTCGCGGCCGAACGCAGCCGTATCGATCGCGTACAGCCGCTGATCGAACAGATCGGCGATGCTGTCGAGCGCCAGGGAGTCGAGTCCGCTGGCGGGCGCCAGCGTATCCACGTAGATAGCCACTTTGGACTTGAGCGCGCGCACGCGCGCGCCGACGCGATCGAACTTCGAGCAATCGGTCTTGGCGCACACCTGAAATACGCGCAGCGTGCCCATCCCCGGCGGCCCGGCCGCGATCGACAACTGCGGCTGCGATTGCGCTGCCGGACCAGCCTGTTCCGGCACCAATCCCCAGGAGCGCCGCTCGTCACCCAATCTCAAGTACGCGTGAAACCGCTCGGCGGGACTCAGATCCATGAGGTCCGGCGCCACCGCCGGCGAGGGCCCGGGCGCGGGAAGAATCGTGTCTCCCACCAGCCGGAATTGGGCGAGTTGGCCGGGAACGCCGGCGCCGAGCTGCGGAATGACGAGATACTCGGCCGCACCGAGCGTGGCCGGAAACACCATGCACCCGCTATCGACAACCGGGTCGATCGAAGCGTACTGGTTGACTGCGAGTGTGACGGCGTTGTCGGCCGCCGTACAGGCACGGAAATGCGGCTCGGTGCTGCTACTGCACGCGACCCCCGCCACTACCGTCAAGAGCAAAAGGTGTCGCAGGTGCTTCATGAACCTCCCTTGTGACCTCACGGCTGCGTCGCCACCGCCAACCTCCTCCGAGCATCCAGCGGAAGCAGATCGGTCCCGCCAGCTGGTGCACGGCGATCATCGCCACCAGCAGCGCCTGCAGCGACACATTCCATTCTGGAAACGCGCGCCGGAAAATGGCAGCGAGTGTGATCGCCAATCCACCCTGCGACACCAATCCCAACCATCCATACTCGACCCATTCGCCGGATACCGCCGGATGCCGGCCCGCCCATCGCATCCCGCCCCACAGCCCGACCACGCGCAGCCCGATCAGGAGCAGGGCCCAGGGCCAGATCTCGGTGAGCGCGTCCAGCTGGAGGCTGCTGCCGACGAGCGCAAAAAATACGACATAGACTGGTATCGCGCATCGTTCGAGCTCACCTCTGACACGGGCACTGTGACTCGGCGCACTGGCGCGCAGCGTGACCCCAGCGGCAAGTCCAATCAAGACGGCATCCAGGCCGAGCAACCGCACGACTTGCGACGCGAGCAGGGCCAGGATCACCAGAACCCAAGCCAAATGGTCCCGGATCACACGCAGGTACTGCGACGCCGCGAGCGCCAGTGTGATCCCGGCCACGAGCGAGCCGGCGAAGATCAGCAAGGCATGCGTGGCGCTTCCGGGCGCGACCGCGCCGGCACTCCCCAACGGCAATGCCACCGCAAGCAGCAGCACGACCAGCAGCAGAGCGAGGAGGTCTTGGAGCACACTGACCTGAAGCGTCGTCTCAGCCAGGCCGTTCGTCTCGTGAGCATCGTGCATGACCGGCCAGATCGGGATCGGCGAGCTCACGGCCGCCAGCGTACCCAGCGACAGCGCGACCAGAAGCACATCCCGAAACGGTTGATGGGCCGTCAGCGGAAACCACGGACCGACGGTGAGCACGACGAGCGTCACGGCGAGAAAGGGTACTGCCGATGCTCCGCCAAGGATGCGCAGCAGAGCGGTGCGCCGTACGCCGGCGACGCGCAGCGCGTCGAAGGTCAGCTCATTGCCGACGGCAAACGCAATGAGTGTCAATGCGCCGCTGGCAATCGGACTGAGCGCTTCGAGCTCGGGGCCGCGCACCAACCGGATCCACGCGGGACCGGCGATAAAACCCGCGAGCATGTAGCCGACGATGCGCGGCAGCCGAAGCCGTTGCGCGATCGTGCCGGCGATGTACGCGAGGAGCATCACACTGCCGAGCGCGAGCGTCGCGAGCGCTTCGAGCGGTGCGCCTGATGCGCGTGCGATACGATTGAGGATCGCCGCGACGATGAACGTGACAACCAGCATCAGCCATTGCATGAGCGCGCAAAATACGGCAGATTCCGCGCTGTAACCATGCCGTTCGTTCATCTCCATACCCACAGCGAGTACTCTCTCCTCGACGGCGCCAACCGGATCCCCGACTTGCTGGACCGGGTGCGGGCGCTGGGCATGGACTCACTCGCAATCACCGACCACGGCAACCTGCACGGCGCGTGGTCGTTCTACGAAGAAGCCAAGGCGCGGAAGATCCGGCCGATCCTGGGGTTCGAAGCCTATCTCGCGTTCGGGAGCCGCCTGAGCCGCGAGAAACCCGCCCAGGACGCACCGCTTGGCTCCAACTATTCGCACCTGGTACTGCTCGCCAAGAACCGGACGGGCTATCAGAACCTCATCAAGCTTTCCTCCATAGGATTCCTCGAGGGCTATTACCGCCGACCCCGCATCGATAAAGAGGTCCTGGCGCAGTATCACGACGGGATCATCGGCCTCGCCGCCTGCCTGTCGGGAGAAATCGCGTTGTATCTGCGGCAGGGGAACTTCGAGGCCGCGAAAGCCAGTGCCGAATGGTTCGCGCGCACGTTCGGGCCGAACGGCTTCTGGCTCGAGGTGCAGAATCACGGCATCGCCGAAGAGCAGGTCGTGACCGAAGGGATGTTCCGGATTGCCAAGGAGCTCGGTCTGCCGGTCCTCGCGACCAATGATGCGCACTACTTAAGGAAGGAAGACGCAGAGGCCCATGACGTGCTGCTGGCCATCGGCACCGGCAAGGACCTCGACGATCCCAAGCGCTTCCGCTTTTTCGGTCAGGAGAGCTACGTCAAGTCCGAGAAGGAGATGGGCGCGCTGTTCGGCAATCGCGCGGACGTGCTGGCGGAGACCGCACGCGTTGCCGAGCTCTGCGAGTTCGACTTCGAGAAGCGCTATTTCCTGCCGCAATTTCCGCTACCCGCCGAATTCGCGACCGACCGGGACCTGCTCGTGCATTTGGCACGAAAGGGCGCCGCCGAGCGGTACGGCGATCCCCTGCCCGCTGAGGTGGAACGGCGCCTGGAGTACGAGCTCGACGTCATCACGCGCACGGGGTACGCCGGATATTTCCTGATCGTCTACGATTTGATCAAGGCCGCGCGCGATCGCGGTATTCCCGTCGGTCCCGGACGCGGTTCGGCGGCGGGATCCCTGATCGCCTACGCGCTGAAGATCACGAACGTCGATCCGCTCAAGTTCGACCTGCTGTTCGAGCGGTTCCTGAATCCCGAGCGGATCTCGATGCCCGACATCGACCTCGACTTCTGCTTCGAGCGGCGCGGCGAGATCCTCGAGTACGCGCGCGAGCGCTACGGCCGCGAATCGGTCGGTCAGATCATCACGTTCGGGACGCTGAAGGCGCGCGCCGCCTTCCGCGACGTCGCGCGCACGCTCCGCGTCGAAATGGGCGATGTCGAGCGGCTCACCAAACTCATCCCGTCGGGGCCCGCATTCAGCGTCACCCTCGCCGAAGTGTGCGACAAGGTGCCCGAAGTGAAATCAGCCGCCGCCCAGGACGAGCGGATCAGGAAAGTGCTGGATCTCGGCTCGAGGATCGAGGGACTCGCGCGCCACGCTTCGGTGCACGCGGCGGGTGTCGTCATCGCGCCGGGGCCGCTGACCGATTACGTCCCCGTATGCACGGCGCCCGACTCGAAGTCCGACACCGACGCGATCATCACGCAATACGACATGGTCGGTCTCGAGCATGTCGGCATGCTGAAGATCGATCTGCTCGGCCTGAAGACGCTGACGGTGCTGCACGACGCCGCCAAGATGGTGCAGGAGCGGCACGGCGTGACGATCGATCTCGACAATCCCGACCTCAACGACGCACGCGTCTACGAGCTGCTGCGCGCCGGTCGCACCGCCGGAATCTTCCAGTTTGAATCGCCGCTCGCGACCGACTGCCTGCGCAACATGAAGTGCGACCATTTCGACGACCTGGTCGCCACCAACGCGCTGCTCCGTCCCGGCCCGCTCGATACCGGCATGTACCTCGTCTACATCAACCGCAAGCTGGGCCGCGAGAAGGTGCGCTACCCGCATCCGGCGCTCGAGGAGATTCTCGCGCCGACATACGGCGTGATCGTCTATCAGGAACAGGTGATGCTGATCGCGAGCGCGCTGGCCGGCTACTCACTCGCGGAAGCCGACGTGCTGCGCAAGGCGGTCGGGAAGAAGATCAAGGAGCTGATCCAGGAAGAGCTGGGCAACTTCGTGAAACGCGCGATCGAGCGCGGGCACGACAAGAAAACGATCGAGGAAATCGCCGCGCAGATCGAGACGTTCGGCCGCTACGGGTTCAACAAGTCGCACTCCGTGGCCTACTCGATCCTGTCCTACCAGACGGCGTGGTTCAAGGTCTACTATCCCGCCGAGTTCATGGCGGCGTTGTTGTCGTCCGAAATCGGCAATACCGATCGCGTCGTGCAGTACATCAACGAAGCGCGCGAGCTCGATCTGCAGGTGCTCGCCCCGGACGTGAATGAGTCGGGCTACAAGTTCACCGTCGTTGGTGATCAGCGGATTCGATTTGGGCTGGGCGCGGTCCGCAACGTCGGCGAAGGCGCCATCGCATCGATCATCGCGGGACGTCAGGCAGGACACTACCGCTCGCTGGTCGAGCTCTGCGACCGGATCGACCTCAGGCTCTGCAACAAGCGCGTCATCGAGTCGTTGATCGACTCCGGCGCCTGCGATTCGCTTGGGGGGGAGCGCTCCCAGCTGGTAGCGGCACTCGACCACGCGTTCAGCGAAGCCCAAGTCCGTCAACAGGAACGGTTCACCGGTCAACACGCACTCTTCGGCGAGACGCCCCAGCTCCCGGCTCCTAGCTCCCGGCTCCCAGAAGTGCCGCCCTGGACTGAACATGAGCGTCTGACTCGGGAGAAAGCCGTGCTCGGCTTCTTCATTTCCGGCCACCCCCTCGCCAAGTACCGTCCGGAAGTGGAGCTTTTTGGGAGCCGGACCACCGCCACCCTGGGGATGTGGAGTGCTCAGAAGGTGACGGTAGCCGCCGTCGTCACGGTTGTGAAACGGCAGACCTCCAAGAAGACGGGTGCGGAATACGCGCGCCTCACGCTCGAGGATTTTCACGGCGCGGCGGAGGCGCTGGTGTTCCCCGAGGCCTGGTCGAAGCTGAACAGCCTGATCCGGACCGACGGCGCGTATTTGCTGACCGGGAGCTACAGCCCGCGCGATCGCGGTGAAGAGCAGGCGCCGTTCATCGTCGAGGGGGTGCGCCTGCTCGATGAGCTGAAGCCGAGTGGCGCCATCGGGGTCGCGCTCCGTTGGAGCCAGGGACATTCGCCCCAGCCGGAGACCACGCGGGCCATTGCGGCGCTGTGCGCGGCGCACCCGGGCCCGATCCCGGTGTTCCTGGAGTGGACCGGTGCAAACGGCGCAGGGAATGAGACCGTACGGCTGCGCAGCCGCCAATTCCGCGTCGATGGCGCGGAGGATCTGCTGGCCGCGCTACGCAATATCGTGGGGGTCGATGGCGTGCAGCTCGTGAAGGCGTAGGAACGATGATTGGTTGATGCAGGGGCGCAGCATGCTGCGCCCGTGCTCAGTCCCACAACAACGGACATGAATGGCGGTTTACACCCTCGATTTCGAAAAACCCCTCCTCGAGCTCGAAAAGCAGATCGAGGAGCTGAAGCGCGTCGCCGGGGAAAACGCCGATCTGGCCAAGAACCTCAGGCCCCTCGAGGAGCAGCTCGCGACCCTGCGGGTCGAGATCTACCGCAGTCTGACGCCCATGCAGCGCGTGCAGGTCGCGCGTCATCCGCGCCGCCCCTACCCGCTGGACTACGTGAACACCGTGTTCACCGATTTCGTCGAGCTGCACGGCGACCGCCTCTACCGCGACGATCCCGCCATCGTGGGAGGCTGGGCACGGCTGGACGGCATCAGCGTCATGATCATAGGCCACCAGAAGGGCCGTGACACCAAGGAAAATCTGTACCGCAACTTCGGGATGGCGCATCCCGAAGGCTATCGGAAGGCCATGCGACTGATGCGGCTGGCCGCCAAGTTCGGCGCACCGGTCATCACGCTGGTGGATACGCCCGGCGCCTATCCGGGCCTCGGCGCGGAGGAGCGCGGCCAGGCGGAGGCGATCGCCAGCAGCCTGATCGAGATGGCGTCACTGCAGACGCCGATCATCACGGCGGTCATCGGTGAAGGCGGGTCGGGCGGCGCTCTCGCGGTCGGGCTGGCGGACCGGGTATTGATGCTCGAGAACTCGGTCTACTCGGTGATATCGCCGGAAGGCTGCGCGGCGATCCTGTGGAAGGACGCGAGCCAGCGCGAGCGTGCCGCGGAAGCGCTGAAGATCACCGCGCAGGATCTTCTCAACCTCGGCGTGATCGACGAGATCATCCCCGAGCCGCCCGGCGGCGCCCACTCCGATCCCGAAGCCGCCGCCGCCGCGCTCGGCGACGCGCTGCAGCGCCATCTGGGCCAGCTCCGCAAGCTCAAAACGGACAAGCTCCTCAAACGCCGCGAGGAGAAGTACCTTTCCATGGGTGCGCTAACCGAGAAGTGAGTTGACCTCAGTCATCGAAGTCCGGTTCAAAGGCAACCGGCGCGAATATTTCACCTGGCCGTCTCCAGACTCCTCTCCTCCCCGCATCGACACTCCCGTCATCGTGGAGGTCGAACGCGGGCAGGACTTCGGGGTCGTTTCGGCGTTGGGTGAAGTGGCGGAGAAGAAGTGCGCTCGCTGTGGCGCGTGCGGGGGGACTCAACCCCCGACCGCTCCGCAGGCGGAGAAGGGCAACGACCTTCCAGCGATTCGGAACATTGTCCGCCTGGCGACCTCCGACGATCGGAAGGTCGCGTCCGATCTCCGTATCAACGAAGAAGAGGTCCGCCGTACGGTGCGCGACCGCGTACGCCAGCACACGCTGCCGATGAAGGTCTCGGATGCCGAATGGCAATGGGACAGGCGCAAGCTGACGATTTATTTCACGGCCGAACAGCGGGTCGACTTCCGCGCGCTGGTGCGTGACCTGGCCGGGCTGTTTCGCACGCGCATCGAGCTGCGCCAGATCGGGGCCCGCGATGAGGCCAAGCGGCTGGACGGCATTGGGCGCTGCGGCCGGCAGCTCTGCATCGCCAGCTGGCTGCCGGAGGGGCGGCCGGTGAGTCTGTCGCTGGCGAAGGCGCAGGGGCTGTCGCTCAATCCCATCCAGATTTCCGGCCCGTGCGGGCGGCTGCTCTGCTGCCTGCATTACGAGCACGACTTCTATGTCCAGCAACGCAAGCGCTTCCCGAAAGAAGGCAAGACCGTCAAGACGTCCGCCGGAAACGAGCGCGTGATCGCCGTCGACATCTTCCGCGAGCGCGTCACGCTGCGCGCCGAGGATGGCGCGACGCGTGTCGTCGCGCTCGATCAGCTGCACGCGTAGTGGGCACGTTCTACCTCACCACCGCCATCGATTACTCCAACGGCGATCCCCATCTGGGGCACGCCCTGGAAAAAGTCGGCGCGGACGCCATCGCCCGGTACCGGCGGCTGCGCGGCGACGACGTCCGTTTCCTCATGGGCATGGACGAGCACAGCCAGTCGGTGATCCAGGCGGCGGCACGCGCCAAGGTCACGCCGCGCGAATGGGTCGATCGCATGGCCCAGACATTCGCCGACTACTGGCGGCGCCTGGAATGCAGCAACGACGACTGGATCCGCACGACGGAGCCGCGCCACGTGCGCGGCGTCGTCGCGCTCCTGGAGCGCATCCAGCAGCAGCGGCCCGACGACTTGTACGTCGCGGACTATGAGGGCCTGTATTGCACCGGCTGCGAGGAATTCAAGCAGCCGGCGCAGATCGCGAACGGCCATTGCATCGAGCATCCGACGCTCGAGCTGGTGAGGACGAAGGAGCGCAATCACTTCTTTCGGCTGAGTGCGTACGGGCAGCAGCTGCTCGAGCGCATTCGCACGGGCGCGCTGCGAGTCGAGCCGGAGATCCGCCGCAACGAAGTCGTCCGGCTGCTCGAAGACGGCCTGCAGGACGTGTCGATCTCGCGCCAGCGCCTGCCGTGGGGCATTCCCTTCCCCGGCGACGGCGAGCAGACGGTCTACGTCTGGTTCGATGCGCTGATCAACTATCTCTCGGCGACAGGCTTTCCCGAGGCCGGGTACGAGCGGGTCTGGCCGGCCGATCTGCACGTGATCGGGAAAGGCATTACGCGCTTTCACTGCGTGATCTGGCCGGCGATGCTGCTCGCCGCGCGTCTCGAGCTCCCGCGCGAGGTGTGGGCGCACGGCTATGTGCAGTGGGAAGGCACGAAGATGAGCAAGACCGCGGGAACCGCGGTGAGCCTCGGCACGGCCATCGAGCGCCATGGCGCCGACGCGTTGCGGTACTTCCTGCTGCGCGAGGTGGGATTCGAGAACGACGGCAACTTCACCTGGGAGCGGTTCGACGCGCGCTACATCGCCGATCTCGCCGACACGTTCGGCAATCTGGTGTCGCGGTCGCTGTCGATGACGGTGAGCTATCGCGATGGAGTTGTCCCGTCGTCAGGACCTGACGGGGGCGACTTCGAGCGCGCGGCCCAGAAGACGCTCGCCGCGTACGGCCGCGCCATGGACGCGAACGATCTGCAGCAGGGCGTGGCGCTCGTGATCGAGCTCGCGACACGCGCCAATCGCTACGTCGAGGAGACGGCGCCGTGGAAGCTCGCGAAGGGGAAACGCGACGCCGAACTCGATGCGGCCCTCGCAAATCTGATTCGCACGGTCGCGCGACTCGTGGTCCTGGCCGCGCCGTTCATTCCCTCGAAGAGCGAGGAAGCGTGGAATGCGTTGGGCGCAGACCGCACCCTCGCGCGTGTGCGGTTGGGGGATCTGGCGAATCTGAATGTCACGGGCTGGAAGGTCGCGAAGCCCCCGCCGCTTTTTCCCAAGCCCGGCACGGATTAGTCGGTTGCCCGAGAGGAACGTGACGCGGCGCACATTGCGCGATTTGACGCCGTCGCGCTTCGGGGCGTATGTTTGCATCCCGATATGAAGAAGAAACAGGCGGAGCGCCGCTGGACCGTCATGCTGGTCCCGCACGGCTCGGGTTCATCCCGTGCCGTGGAAGTGTCGCAGACGGTCGTCAAGGCGCTCGTCGGAATCGGCAGCGTGCTCGCGCTGCTGGTGCTCGTGCTCGGCGGCACCGCGCTGTCGCGCGGCGTCAACGTCACGAAGAGCCGCGCGCTCGAGCGCGAAAATGACGTGCTCGCGGGTGAGATCCAGCGACTGCGCGAGCGCATCGAGGGGCTGCGCGACACGTTGAATGTGTTCGGCGAGCGCGAGCAGGCGCTGCGACTGCTCGCGGGCTTGACGCCGATCGACAAAGATGTGCAGCAGGCGGGTATCGGCGGACCGACCGGCCAATGGGTCGAGCGTGACAGTCTGTCCGCGGCCGGCGCGAACGGAAAGCTCGCGCTCGCCGCGCGCATCGACATGGATCAACTGACCCGCCGTGCCAACATTCTCGTCCGCTCGCTCAACGAAGCTTACGACTCGGCGTCGAGCCAGCGCTCGCGCTATGCCGCGATGCCGTCGATCATGCCGACCAAGGGCTGGCTCACCAGCGCGTTCGCGCGCGAGCGCGTCCATCCGATTCTCCACCTCGCGCGTCCGCACGAAGGCATTGACGTCTCCGCGCCGATGGGCATGGAGATCGACGCGCCGGCCGCCGGCGTCATCACGAACGTCGCGTGGGTCGAAGGCTACGGCAACATGCTGACGATCGATCATGGCTACGGGCTCGTGACGCGCTACGCGCACTGCTCCAAGATTCTCGTCGTACGCGGCCAGCGCGTGAAGCGCGGCCAGCCGGTCGCGAAAGTCGGGTCGACGGGTCTATCCACGGGACCGCATCTGCATTACGAGGTGTGGGTGAATGGCCGGCCGGTTGACCCGATGAAGTACGTGCTGCCGGACGCGATCGTGGATTGATTGCAGCATGAGGCATGCCGTGAACCGGACGACGACCCGACGCTGGTTGTCGTCCTTTTGCGTGGTCGTGGTCCTGGGACTCTGCGCCGCGCTGGTCACATGCAAACCGGACCCCGTGTTCGGCATCCGGCCGGGCACCGTCTTCGTCGCGGCACGGGACAGCTTTTTCACGCCGGACACCATTCACGTCGGCTTCCACCTGCCGGTGCGCTGGACCAATGAGGGCGCGGTGATTCACACCGTGGTGTCCGACAGCGGACTCTTTGGGAGCGGCAGCCTGACACCCGCGGCATGGTACGAGATCCGATTCGACAGCGTCGGCACCTTTCCCTACCACTGCTCGATCCACAGCGGCATGATCGGCACCGTGGTCGTCGACCCGCCGCCTCCTTGACTCGTTCCGTCCCACTGGCCATGATGCACGGACACCCCGGGCCGCGAGGTCCTATGTCCCGTCTGGTTCGAGTGTCAGCCGTCGCCACGCTGCTGTTGTCGTCCGCCTGCCACCGTCCCCATCGCCCCTCGGATTCGTCGGTGCATCCAGGGGACGGCCGCCGCATCATCAATGCCGACGCGATCGAGAAAACCGGTGCTCGCACCGCGTGGGAAGCGCTGCAGCGGACAGTCCCCTTCTTCGAGTTCAAGGACGGTAACAACGGCAGCGCCGGACGCGTCGAGCATCGCGGCCGCTCCAGTGTCATGCTGCACGATCAGCCGATGATCATCATGGATGGCGTCGAGCTGAACGACTACGCGTCGCTGGTGGTCATGCCGGCCGCAGACATCGAGCAGATCGAGGTGCTGACCGGCATCGACGCGACGACGTACTACGGCACGGGCGCCACCAAGGGCGTGATCCGCATTACCACCAAGGGGGCGGGGAGCTGACGCTGGATTAAGGGTTCTAGAAAAGACGTCGGGGCGCAGGATCTAAAAAGAGTAGGGGCGCAGCATCTAAAAAGAGTAGGGGCGCAGCATGCTGCGCCCCTACTCTTTTCTACACGCTGCACCCCTCTTTTCTGCACGCTGCACCCCTACTCCTGTGTACACCACGCTGCACCCCTACCCCTGTGTACAACGCTACACCGTGTACAACGCTACACCCGTTACGGGACGTTGTAGTTGCACCCCGTGAAGTTCGGGTTGTTACGCTCGTCGAACGGCACCGGCAACTCGGTGTTGTTTCCGTATACCGTACCTTTGGGATACGTCCCGACCGGATAAATGCTGTTGACCGGGAAGTTGTACGGGGCGCGTGCCAACCGCCGGAGATCGCCGAGCCGGTGGCCTTGCCCAAACATCCAGAACGCGCGCTCACGGAACAAGAGGACCGTGCGCGCGCTGTCGGTAGCGGGATCGGCCAGCGCTGTAAGCGTAAAGCCGCCGTTATTCGCGGCGTCCGCGCGAAGCGCGTTCAACGTATCGGTCACGGCCCTGGTCCCGGGCGCCGAGTGCAATGCCGCCTCGGCCCGAATCAGGCGGGCTTCGACGTAGCCGGCCACGGTGACCGGACTCGTGCGATCCGCATATCTCAGGAACACCCACAGCGGCGATGCATTGTCGAAGCCGAGTCCCATCTGCTGCGTCGGGACCCGCAGGTCGGCCGCCGTCCGGAAGTCGAGGCCGTTGGTGCCCTCCGAATTGGACACGCCGAAGCGCGCCGTGCCGCCCCGGGCACCGCTGGGATTGTTGAAGACGAATACGCCGTTTTGTTGACGGCCGCTCGACAGCGAATGCGTCGTCTGGTATTGCCCCGGCGTGACCGCGGCGACGGCGGCATTGGCACCCACAAAGTCGCCTTTGTCGAGCAGCGCGCGGCCCTTCCCAACGCTGGCCAGACGGACGACCGACGCCGTTTGCGTATATCCCAGCGCCGAGTCGAACCGCGCCACGGCGAGGTCCAGGATTTGTGCCGTGGTCAGCGGGCTCCCGTACTGGATATCGCCGTTGTCCAACCGCTCACTGAACGGAACCCCCGAGCAGTAGTTCTCGGCGAAATACACGTACGTGTAGCCGGCGAGCGCCAGCATTTCGCCGATGCGCGCCGTGTCCGTCGGCACGTAGGTCTCGAGCGCCGTTGCGGCGCCCTCCACCGCGACCCGTGCCTTGGCCAGGTTGAAGAAGACGTTTGTCAACGTGCCGTTCCGCTCGTTGATGGCGCGCGAATCGTATTCAATCCGCGTCGGGAACGTCTCCACGTCGATGTACTCATCTGACATCACGCCGGACACGAGGATTTGCCCCTCCGTGCCGCCGTTGTCACCGTCATTGGCGAACGCGAAGTCGCCGATGCCGCCATTGTAAGCCGCGATGGCACCGTCTGCGTTTTGGATATCCCCGGGATTGATGATGTCCGGATCCTTCACGTCCAGGAGGCCTGAGCAGGCCGACACGGCGAGCGCGGCGAGCACGAGGCCGAAACGAGTGTGGTATCTCATGGTCGCCTCCTAAAAGCCCAACGATACGCGCACGGCCATCGTGCGGATCGGAGGCGCGGTGAGGAAGTCATCCGGCAGGTCGGATTGCCCGTTGCCGTTGAGCTCGGGGTCGATCCCGTCGTAGTTGGTCCACTTGAGCAGATTGCGGCCCGTCAGGGAGAACTGCATCGACTGGGCATGAACCGTCCGCGCCCAGTTGTCCGGCGCGGTATAGGTCAGCGAGGCCTCGCGCAGCCGCAGGAACGTGCCGTCCGTGATGTAGCCGGCCTGCGAGAACCCGAGTGCGCTGCTGCCCGCCGCCACCGAGCGAGCCTGCTCCGCGAACGGAGCATTGGGGTCGTTCACGCCCTCGCAATTGAACCCCGCGCCGACGCAGCGGAACCGCTCCGTCAGGTTGTACGCCTTCCAGTCGCCACGATAATCGAACTGCCCCGACAGCCGCAGGCGATTTCGCAGGAAGTTGAAGCCCGCGTTCAGGGTGACGATGGTGCGCGGAATCGACGAGCCCAGGTAGAGCGCGCTATCCGCGACCGTAACCTCGTTGACCTCGATGATGCCGTTGCCGTTGGCATCGGTATACCCCGTGATCGGCCGGTCCCAGAAGCCGAACAACGGATAGCCCTCGCGCTGCTGAATCTCGCCATTCACGATCGGCGGGACCCCGAGCTTGAGCAGCTTGTTCGTGTTGCGGGCAATGCTGATCGTCGCGTCCCATCCCACTTTCGGCGAGATGTCCTGCCGCGCGCTGATCAGCGCCTCGATGCCGCGGTTCTGCACCGAACCGATGTTCTCGAACCGCGTCTGGTTGATGCCCTGCGACGGCGGCAGCCGGCGACTGATCAACGCATCCTTGGTGCGCTTGTTGTAATACGTCAGCTCGAAGCGCGCCGCGTCCTTGAACAACCCGGCGTCGAAGCCGAGCTCGACCTCGGAGGACCACTCGGGCTTCAGATTCGGGTTGCCAAACGCCGACAGGTCGATGCCCGGCTGATCGCTCCCGTTGATGGTGGCGGTCTGGCCGAGATAGAACAGCAGCGCATCCGTGCTGCCCGGCTGCTGCCCGGACGCGCCGTAGGCGAACCGGAGCTTCAGATTGCTGACCGGCATGCTGTGGGGATAGAAGTCCTCGTCCGAAATCACCCATGATCCCTGAATCTTCGGATAGCTCACCGATCGCGTCTTGATGCCGAAGGTGCTGTTGCGGTCGTGACGGAGGCCGCCGGTGATGAAGACGCGGTCGCGCCAGCCGATCTGCTCCTCGGCATAGTAGCCGAGGGTCACGGCGAGCGTCGTTTGCTCACTGGCGGTCCGGATCGCACCGCTCGTGATCGAATGCGCTCCCGGGGGCATGTTCTGCCCGTTCGCCAGGACGCCGAAGAAGTCGTCTTTCAGGAACTGTAACCCCACCGACGTCCGCGAATTGACCGTGGGCGACAGCTCGAATTGCGCCGTGCCGCTCAGGTCCGACGTGTAGTGGAAGATGGTGAAGCGGTTGTCGCTGCGGCGGCCCTGTTTGAAGTTCGAGAAGTTCGGGCCCTCGCCGCGCGCCTGGAATTGAATGTCGTTTCGGCCGGTGTAGTCGAGGCCGACGTTCGCACGGACCGTGAGGAACGTCGTCGGGCGATAGTTGCCCGCCAGGCTGCCCGTCACGCGGCTGATGTCCTGCTGCGTGAGGATCTGGAAGACGTCACCGGGGAGGAAGAATCCCCAGATGTTCGGCGACCCTTCCTGGCCGCGACCGAACAGGCCACTCGGCAAGAAGCCGGTAACGTTGTTGTCGTTCTGCGGCAGCCGCGCGCGGCTCTGCACGAGACCGAGGTTGCCCGTGATGTCGAGCTGCGGCATCGGCAGAATGTGAATGTTGGAGCGCAGGCTGGTCTGCTTCTGTTCGTTGGGCCGGTACACCTCGTAGGGCGGCGGCGAACCCGCGAAGGTCGTCGTCAGGCGCTGATATTCGACGTCCGACAGGCGATAAATGCCCAGGTCATCCGAGTAATCGCCCGACAGATAGTACTGCACTTGATCGGTGCCGCCCTGCACCTGCAAGCCCAGCTGACCGCGATAGCCCGTGCCGATCGGCGTCTGCTTCGGATCCATCAGCACGTTGTAGGACGTCATGCTGTCGATCACGCAGGGATTCGTCGTCGCCACCGATGACAGCAGCCGGCACTGGATGCCCGTCGTCGCACCGCGGTGACCCCAGCTCATGAAGTTGGTCGGGTACTGATTCTTGTCGTTCAACACGCCGCCTTCCGCGTACACGCGCCAGCGAGCCGGTCCTGCGACGCCGTGCTTGGTCGTGATGCGGATGACGCCGTTCGCGGCCTGCGTGCCATACAGCGTCGAAGCGGCGGGGCCTTTCACAACCTCGACGTTGGCAATGTCTTCAGGATTGATGTCGTTGATGCGCGACGGCGCCTGGCCGCCCGTTCCAATGGAGAGCGAGTTGTCGCCAGACTCGACACGCACGCCGTCCACGTAGTACACAGGCTCGTTGGACAACGACAAGCTGGTCTGACCGCGGATGCGGATGCGGGTGCCCGTTCCAACCGTGCCGCCCGACTGCAGCACCTGCACGCCGGCGTCGCGGCCGGACATTGCGTCGGCGAACGTCGTCACGGTCTGGTTCTGGGTGATCGTCGGCATGTCGATGTTGCTCGTGGCAGTGCCGGCCTCGCGCGCCCGCTGCTCACCCGCAGGCGTCACGACGGTGACGACGTCGAGCGAGACAGCCGCGGCCTTGAGCCCAAAATCGACCGTTGCATTCTGCCCCGTCGTTACCGCGGCGCTACCGGTCGCGGCCCCGTAGCCGATCAGCGAGGCCTGCAGTTGATAGGTTCCAACCGGCAGGCCTTGAAGAAAGAACTTCCCTTGTTGGTTGGTAAACGCGGAACGATTGGTATTCAGCACGCTCACGCGTACCGACGCGAGCGGTGCGCCGCTCACACGGTCGGTGACCGTCCCGTTGATTCCGCCTTGCTGTTGCGCTTGCTGCGCGGCCAGTCGCGTAGCGGCGGCTCCTCCTCCGAAGAGCAGAGCCGCGGCAAGCCCGGCAGTCAGGCTGGCTCGACCACTAGTCAGTCGCATAGTCGATATCCTCACGCTGTTGAGTTGAAGAAGAACAGTCGCGGCCGGTTCGACGCCGGGGCGACGGAACGGCTCCGCCGCTAGCGACTACATCGACCCGGAATGATGATGTTGCGCTGACAATGGAGAACGCAGCGAACGGAAATCTGATCCATGCCGCCTCCTGGGCTTGGGAAATCGAGTGGGACACCCAACGGCTTGGGCGAACGTCCCTCCATATAGTGAAGTCAGGTCGCGAGGCTCGCAAGGGAAGCCCTACGCCCTTGCCCGACGGTTCGACGGGTGCCTACCTTCGGTCCCATGCTCCGGCGGGATTGCCAGGCCCTTTTGTGAAGGTTGCATACCGCCCGAGCCGCTCTACCACCTATTCACCGGTCGCATGGGTCGCGCTCATGCCAGGCATAGCCCTGAGCAGCATTCCGTTCACTCGCCTCTGTCTCGCCGCCGCGCTGCTCTTCCCCATTGTGGGGAGCGCGCAAAACCGGCAGCCGGACGATCCGCTCGCGGCCCGCTCCAAAGGGGCTCGGGGCGCGCCGGTGACCGTCTACGAAATGGCCGATTTTCAGTGCCCCGCCTGCCGGATGTTCACCGCCACCGTGCTGCCCACACTCGAGCGCGAATACGTGGCGACCGGCAAGGTCCGCTGGGTGTTCATCAATCTGCCCCTCACCAGCCTGCATCCCAATGCGGTGGCGGCGGCGGAGGTCGCCATGTGCGCGGCCCGGCAGGGCAAGTTCTGGCAGACGCACGACGCGCTGTACGCGCAACAAGACACGTGGGCCAAACTGCCCGATCCCGGCCCCACACTCGTCGCCATCGCCCAGCACGTCGGCGTGGATCGGGCGAAGCTCCGCGCCTGTATCGCCGAGGGCACGGCCCGAAAGGAAGTGGAGGCGGATGCCCAGCGCGCTCTGCGCTCGGGCGCGCACGCCACCCCTTCCTTTTATATCGAAGGCGGGTTGCTCGAGGGCGCGCCCTACACGCCCGATCCCATGCGGCAGGTGCTCGATTCGATCTACGCAGTGCGCACGCGCTCCAACCCGTGATTAAGCCTTCGCTGCTCTACCGGCTTTCGGTGCATGTGGCGACGCGCGCAGCTCCCCTCTTCGCCCGCTTCGACAAGAAGGTGGCGCGAGGACTCGACGGGCGGCGCGGATTGGCCGCCCGTCTTGCGGCGTGGGCCGCCGCGCGGCGCGACACCAAGCGGCCGCTCGTGTGGATGCATGCGCCCTCGGTCGGCGAAGGCTTGCAGGCAAAGCCCGTGCTCGAGACACTGCGCGCCGAGCATCCGGACTGGCAGCTCGCGTTCACATTTTTCTCGCCATCGGCGGAGCGGCTCGCCCGGAACCTGCCGGTCGACATCGCCGACTATCTCCCGCTCGACCGCCCGTCCGAAGTCTCGGCTGTGCTCGACGCATTGCAGCCGACCGCGCTCGTGTTCAGTAAACTCGACGTCTGGCCCGAGCTCACGCTC